>CAYQMF010000071.1:0-33777 GCA_964418595.1 uncultured candidatus Brocadiaceae bacterium | reverse complement strand
GACTAGGCACGTTGTGCTGCCCGCGCTGGTTGTCGCCCCACACGACAATGGACCCGTCGCTGCGCACTGCGGTAGAGATGCTCGCGCCGCCGCTGAGTTGCACGTAGGCCACGCCGGCCGGCAGTGGAGGCACGTTCCCCTGCCCGTAGAAGTTGTCACCCCAAGCCACAGCCGATCCGTCGCTTCGTAGCCCCAGGGAGTGCCTGACTCCGGCCGTGACACGGACGTACTGCAATCCCGTCGGCAACGGAGGCACATTGCACTGACCGCTCTGGTTGAAGCCCCATGCCACTACGCTGCCGTCGCTTCGCAACCCCAACGTGTGCGACCCCCCGGCGTCGACCGTCAGCCAGACCACTCCGACAGGTAGTGCCGGCACGCCTGTCGTGCCGTCTCTCCCATTGCATCCCCACGCCACCGCGGTGCCGTCGGCCCGGCGCGCGATCGTGTGGCATCCGCCAGCCGACACGTCCACGTACGTGCTGCTCCAGAAGCGGCCGCCCATCACGCGGGCACCCCACGAGACGATCGGAACCGAACTCCCGTCGATCTGCGCACACAGCGTCGCGGTCGTCGCGACGCTCGCGAGAAGCACACTTCCAAAGAAGCGTCTCATTGGAAGTCGAACCTCCTGATCCCCGACGAGCCCGCGAGGTACAGCTCCGGCAGCGCACTGCTCGGATCGAAGTTCTCGACCACGATCGATCCATACGCCCCGATCGAGCCCTCCACGACCTTGCGCAGCAGAGGCGGCGTCTTGAGCGAGCCGTCAGGATGCACGTCGAAGATCACCAGTTCACCGTTGAACGTAGTGACGATCACGACCTTGCCGAGCTGCAGCGACGGCCAGGGCGACAGGTCGACGATCGCGATCCCGCAGGTTCCATACCCCGGGAAGTCCGCGGTGGCCTCGCCCACGGGCACGCCGGCAGGGTTGCCCAGGGCCGTGAGACTGCCGCTCGCGCCGCTGAGCACGCGCAGCGACGCGCGCACCGTCGTCGAGGTGCCGGGGGCGATTGGGTCGTAGAACGGCGCGAACACGATCTCATCGCGGTCGTCGCCGTTGAGGTTCCCCACCGCCAACGCGAGCCCACCAAGGCCGTAGTCCGGGCTCTCCGCGACGACGACGCCGGTACTGCCGTCGAGCAGCGTCACCCGGCCGCCCAGACCACTCGTGACCACCTGGGGCGTATCCCCGGGCAGCACCCTGCCGATCCGGATCGCGTCGAGCTGCGAAGGCGCGGCTTCCCCCAGCTCGGAGCGGATCGCCTTCACGTAGTCCGGGTGCGAAGGCGGGAAGCGTGGTGGCGGAGCGTTGTTGGCAAGTTCCTTCTGGGTCGAGCCCCAGATGTCCAGCACGCTCGCCTGCCCGCCCGCGACGGAGTAGGTGACCCGCTGGACGAAGCGGGTGAACATGCCGGCCCTCTGCCACCAGGCGAGCCAGGTGGCACCGGGCATCTCGTACCTCGCGCCACCGAACGGCAGGACCCAGTGGCCGATGTCGTGCCGGATGCGCGGGCGCAGGTCGAACGGCGGTGTCGTCGGCGGCAGCCACCATGCTTCGCCGGGAAAGACCGCCGGGACGTACGGCCTCGACGCCAAGATCGTCTCCGGACTCGTGGGTGGATCCTTGAAGGTCTGCCACGCGAGATGCGGCTGGCTCCCGCTCCCGGAGGCCAAGGCCACGCTGCTTGCACCCGCAGGCACGAGGCCGGTCGCGGCCGCACCGAGTTCCTTCACGAAGGTCGGCTTGCCCTGCGCATCGACCTCCCACCACGTGCCCCCCGCGTCGATGACCTGCAGCGTGCTGGTCGCGGGCGTCGCCGCCATCGCCCAGGTCGCCGCGAGCGACATGTTGCAGCGGTGCTCGTACACGCGCCCGTCCACCGGGTCGGTCACGAAGGCGCGCGCCATGTTCAGGTCCCGGCCGGCTTCGGTCAGATCGCTCAGCAGTTCGCTCAGCTTGAACCACACGATCCGACCCGCCGAGGTCGCCACCACGACCTCGTCCCCGGGCGAAGACGGGGACTCGTCGAGATCGCCCGCCTGCACGCTCCCGTGTCCGGAGGCCGGCGGGAAGGTGCTGAGCCGCTTGTGCCCCAGCACCTCCGCGCCATCCCACACGGAGAGGTCCCCGCCGCTGGAGATCACGTAGCGGTCGCCGCCGTGGCCCCCGACGTAGGTGAAGCCCGGCTCCTGGTCCCCCGAGGGATGCAGGTGCAACACGTTGAGTGGCGGCAGCCCGGCCTCCGGCTCCGCGGCGGCCTGGATGTTGCCGAAGGCGCCCACCCGCGTGCAGTCGCCCAGCGAGAACAGCCGGACGGCGTCGCTGTCGTCGAGGTGCGGGATGAACAGGGCACCGAGGCGCTGCTGGCCCTGCCAGGTCAGCAGTTCGAGGTCGCGCATGCCGCCGTACTCCAGGTGCGACGCCCCGGCCAGTTCACCCTGGTTCGGGAAGAGGAAGGGAGCCGTCAGCGAGGTGTTGATCTCCAGGCGCGCCACGTGGCCGCGCGCGGAGAGCAGGTAGATCGGATGCCGGAGCCAGGGCGCCGGGCTCGTTTCCGGGCCGACCACGAAGTCGACGATCCCGCCCTCGCCGTGCTCGTACTTGATGTCGAGCATCCGGTCCATGATCACGAGGTGCCCATGCAGCGTGCGGAACACGATCTCGCCGTCCCCGCCCAGCCCGTCGATGAGGTCGGCGATCTGCACCTTGCGCGGGTCGACGTACTCCCAGCGCCGCTCCGCGGGGATCCGCGTGTCGGCGGGGTCGGGGAGGTCGCGTTCGCGGATCAGCTCGAGGTCGACGGCCTTGAACAGACCGATGCGGTTGTAGGAGGCCGCCACGACCTCGAGGCCGTCGATGCCGGGGTCCACCTCGCCGACCGCGAGCCCCCACACGCCGTGCCCGAGTGCATAGGGTTGGCCGTTGGCGAGCTTGCTCCGGGCCTTCTCGACCAGTGGGTGGATCGTCTGGCCGCCCCCGGTCCTCGGTTCCATCATCAGGCGCGTGACGAAGCCGTCGGCACTGCCCACGAAGACGGATGCGCGCGGGTCGGTGCCCACCTTCTGGACCTTGAGCGACTCGTTGCCGCCGAGCCAGGTGCCCTGGCCATAGCGGCGAAAGGTGGTCGGCGGGTCGACGAGGAGGCCCTGCCGCGTGCCTGGCGTGAACTGCCGTACGCCACGATGGCCGAGCGCATCCCGGCTCGGGTCCTGGGAGGGCAGGGCAGTCTGGTTGCTGAGCTTGCGGCCCAATGCAGAGTGGTCGATCGGAAGGATGTTGCTCGCTGGCACGGCGAGCTGCGCGTACGCCTCCCCCAGCATGAGGTCGAGAACGTCCTCCAGCTTGTCGGTGTCACGCGGGGGGTTGTCCATCAACTTGAACCCGTTCGGTCGCTGCTCACCGTGGCCAGACTTGGAGGCGATCGACCACCGAACCGTCACGGTGTGGCCATTGCCAACGACCGTCTGGTACGTCACCTGCCCCTCTTGCGGCTGCGTCCCGTTCTGCCCCGCTGCGCGGTTCAGGATCGGCACCCAATCCGTCCCGTGCGTCACCGTGTCCTCGTCGCCCAGGAAGAAGTAGATCGGCCGCTGGATGTGCGAGAGGGGCAGCAGCCACCGATTCGTCGACGAGACGCTCGCGAGGTCGGTGCCCTCGATCCGGCACCACATCGGGATGTCCACCGTGTCGCGCACCGTGTAGCTGTGGCCCGCTCCATTCATCCCCATCAGGGACGTGAAGTACACCAGCGAGTCGAAGTCGCAGGGCACGCTCCGCATCGCGGCGGAGAACGCACCCGCGGTCCCGGCGTGGAACTCCTGCGGATAGAAGAGGATCGCGAGCTGGGTCGTGAACCCCCCGAACGACGCACAGTCGACGTGGTACGCGATGTCGCCGGCGGCGATGTTGTACGGCGGCTGGCTGAGCAGATACTTCGTCGCCTCGCGCACCTGCCGCAGCCGCTGCATCGCGAACACAGCCGGCCGGGACGATGTGCGGGGCACGAACTGCACGCCGACGACGCGGTAAGGCAGCGCCGGCCCGTTGAGGTTGCGCGTGACGACGTCGAAGTGCGGGCCGGCGCCCCCAGTGACCAGCAGATCGTAGTAGGTCGGGTTGCCGGGATAGTCGTGGGGCGCGCGCTTGGCGTCGTACCCCGGGAACGTCGACTGTGTGAACAGCGCGACGACGACCTTCTTGCCCGGCTCGATCACCGCGGGCGCCACGACCTCGAACGAGGCGCGGGTGTCGTCGGCGGGGTTGGTCTGGCTGCCGCGGTTGCGGAAGCTGCCCACGTAGTTGACGAGTCCGGAGTACCCCAGGTTCTGCCATCCCCCGGTGCCGGGGTACGGAACGAACGAAGGTTGCGGGGCGGCCTGCGGGTTGTCCTGGCCCAGCGCGCCGCCGATGTCGCGGCCGTTCGGCGACTCACCCATGTTCCAGATCTGGTCTGCCTGGTTCAGCTTGGGGGACACCTTCGATGGGGGCACCGTCAGGTCGAAGCCGGGCGCGCGCGGTGCGATGTGCTCGTGCCCGCCGCCCTGCGCGCTCAGCGTCACGCTCCCGAGCGCGCTGCAAGGCAAGGAGAACGAGAGTGAGTGAGTGAGTGAGTGAGTGAGCAATCCCCGTTCCAACTCGCACGATCCCTGTACCTGGACGCATGAGCACCTCCTTGGGGTGGTCGAGCAGGCGGACACGCCCGCGCGCGACCAAGAGAGCATCCGTCGCCACGCCCTGAGCAGCAAGCCCCCCAATGTGTCCGATGAGTCCGAGTATCGCGTGCACTCGCGACGCGCCCTTCCGCAATCGCGCCCGCGGCGGTAGACAGTCCCCCGCGCCGCAAGGCCTCTCCCCACGATGACCGACCTCGCCCTCCCCCAAGGCTTCCGCGCCGGCGCGACCTTCGCCGGCCTGCGCAAGGATCCTTCGCACCCCGACCTCGGCATCCTCGTGGCCGACGCGCCATACCCGGCCGACGCGGTGTTCACGCGCAACGCCCTGCAGGGTGCGCACATCACGCTGTGCCGCGAGCACCTCGCGCGCAGCGGCAACCTCGTGCGCGCGGTGCTGGTCAACGCCAAGAACGCCAACTGCGCGACCGGCGCGCAGGGCGTCGAGGATGCGCGCGCGCTGTGCGGCAACCTCGCGGAGCTGATCGGCTGCGAGCCGCACCATGTGCTCATGATCAGCACCGGGGTCATCGGTGCCCGCCTGCCCGTGACCATGATCCAGGCCGCGCTCCCGGCGCTGGTGCAGAGTGCGCGCGCCGACGGCTTCGCCGACTTCGCGCGCGCGATCATGACCACCGACACCTACAGCAAGACTGCGGTGGCCAAAGGCCAGGGCGACGACGGGCCGTTCCGGGTGATCGGCTGCGCCAAGGGCGCGGGGATGATCCACCCGAACATGGCGACGATGCTCGCCTTCCTGCTGAGCGACGCGCGGCCCACCCTCGCCACGCACATGCTGCTGCGCGGGGTCGTCGAGCGCAGCTTCCACCGCGTCACGATCGACGGCGACACGTCGCCCAACGACACGGTCCTGCTGTGGAGCTCACAGGCGAAGTGGGCGCGCAGCGGGCTCATCGGCGGCGTGCCGACCGACCCGATGGGCGACGCGGTGTTCGACGTGAGCCGCAAGCTGTGCCGGCTGATCGCGCGCGACGGCGAGGGCGCCACGCGCCTGCTCACCGTGCAGGTCCGCGGGGCGAGTTCCGAGGCGGAGGCGGCGACGGCGGGCCGCACGATCGCCACGAGCCCGCTGGTGAAGACCGCGATCTACGGCCGCGACCCCAACTGGGGCCGGATCCTCTCGGCGGCGGGGCGGGCCGGCGTGCGCATCGACGTCGACAAGGCGCGCGTGTGGATCGGCGGCGCCGACGTGTACCGCGACGGCGTCCCCCACCCGGAGAACGAGCCCGCCGCGCACACGCACATGAAGACCTGCGAGGAGATCGTGCTCGGCGTCGACCTCGGCGTCGGGCCGTTCGACGCGGAGGTGTGGACCTGCGACTTCGCGCCGGAGTACGTGTCGATCAACGCCGACTACCGCTCGTAGGGTCGCCGTCGGTCGGCGTGGCTACCATGCGCCGATGCAGCACCGACTCGTCGCGAGGACCACCACCGCGCGGCGCGCGCGTGCGGGAGCCGCGTTCGGGCTCCTGCTCGCGCTCGCCGTTCCCGCCCAGGACCGCGCGGCGCGCACGATCGACGTCGCCGTCGATCCGCGCACCGAGCTGCTGAGCATCGTGTTTCGCCTCGCGGGCCACCCGGAGTACCGGCAGCCCAAGCTCACGGCCTACGCCGCCGCTGCCGACGCCCACTTCGGCGCGCACGCCGACCACGCGGTCGTGCAACGGGCGCGCGCCCTGCGGCGCACGCGCGGCGTGTCCTACGACGCGCCGATGTCGTTCGCCGTACACCTCACGCAGGTCGACGGCGCGTTCCGCTTCGCCACCCCCCTCGATCCGTGGCCGGAGGCCCTCGATGCACGCTGGACCAGGGCCGACGCCGAGGCGTTCCTCGCCGACCTCGATGCCTTCGCCAAGGTCACGGACTTCGCGGGGTTCGTCTCCGCGCAAGCTGCGTTCCACGCCGCCGCCTGCGCACGCGTGAGCGACCTCCTCGCCGAGCACACGAAGCTCGCCTGGTTCGACGCGTTCTTCGGCGCGCGGCCGCAGGCCACCTTCCGCCTGAGCCTGGGCATGCTCAACGGCGGCGCCAACTACGGGCCGCGGGCGCGCGACGCCGCGGGGAACGAGACGCTGTACTCCGTCCTCGGCGTGTGGCTGGTCGACGCCGACGGCGCCCCCACGTTCGACGAGTCGGTCGTCTCCACCATCGTGCACGAGTTCTGCCACTCGTACTGCAACCACCTGATCGACGCCCGGCGCGACGAGTTGCGACCGGCGGGCGAGGCGCTGTGGCCGCACGTCGAGCCGAGCATGCGGGCGCAGGCGTACGGGAACTGGGAGACCATGCTGCGCGAGTCGCTGGTGCGCGCCTGCGTCGTGCGCTACCTCGCCGCCACCCGCGGCGAGCGCGCCGCGCGCATGGAGATCGAGGTGCAGCGCCGCAACGACTTCCTCTGGATCGAAGGGCTCGCTGACCTGCTGGCCACGTACGAGGCGACCCGCACCGAGCACCCGGCGCTGGCGGACTTCATGCCGAGGGTCGTCGCGCTCTTCGCCGAACAGCCGGCGCGCGTGACGGCGCAACTCGCCAGCACGCCGAAGGTGGTGAGCATCGTGCCGGCGATCGGCAGCCGCGACGTCGATCCGACCACGACCGCGATCGTGGTGACCTTCGACCGCCCGATGCGCGATCGCGCCTGGTCGGTGGTCGGCGGCGGGCCGGCCTTCCCCGAGAGCACCGGCGCGCCGTCGTACGACGAAACGCGCACCGTCCTCACCATCCCGGTGCGGCTGAAGCCCGCGTGGGACTACGACCTTTGGCTCAACCGCGGCCGCTTCGTGGCGTTCCAGAGCGCGCAGGGCGTGGCGCTGCGGCCGGTGCACGTCACCTTCCGCACCAGGTGAAGCGGCGGGACTCGCGCCGCTACCACACGAACTTCCAGCGCGCCGCGCGCCGCGCGATCTGTTCCTTCACGCCACGCACGTACGCGAGCGGCATGTCGTGCATGGTCGACGGCGAGCCGCCGGCGACCCAGAGCGTGAGCCGGCCGAGCCCCAGCAGGCGCTCGATCGGCCCCGCGTCGACCGTGACGCCCTGCACCTTGCGCAGGGGCACGAAGGCCTGGTAGCGACCGACCATGCCCCAGCGGAGGACCACGTGTTCCTCGCCCAGCGCGAAGGCGAGGTTGCGCAGGAGCAACACGCCCTGGACCCAGCCCAGCGGGATCGCCATCAAGGCCACCAGCGCCCAAGGGCCGAACCAGATCCAGCCGAGACCCCCGAACAACGCCGCCTGCAGCACGCCCGCGATCGTCGTGCGCACGAGCACGGCGCGCGGCGCGCGCTGGAAGACGGGCTGCTCCCGTTCGAGGCCCGGCAGGAGCAGCGGCAGGAGCGGGGCGATCACCGCCGGCCGCGTGAGTGGTACGACGACGTTGGGGCCGCCGGCGCTGCGTTCCTGGGTCTGGTCGCCGGCGGAGCCCGCCGAGTCGGCACGCACGGTGGCGAGGTTCAGCAACCGCCGCAGCAGGCTCTGCTCGACGAGCACGCGCTGGACCTTCCGCCGCGGCAGCGAGCGGATGTGCGTGGTGATCAGGCCGTAGCGCCGCTGGAACACGTCGTCGCGCTGGGTGAGCGTGAACCGGAAGTACAGCAGGATGCTGGTGAGCACGGACACGAGCCACCCGGCGAGCAGCGCACCCACGAGCAGCGCGAGGAGCGCGAGCACCATGGGGATCGGGCCGAGGCCCGCGAGGCGTTCGACGGTCGCGCCGATCAGCGACTGGTCGAGCCCGACTTCGCGGAGCAGCTCCCACACGCCGATCAGCGTCGCGAGGATCACCCCCAGCCGGTTGTTGGTGAGCCCGCGCAGCACCAGCTCGCCCACGCCGGCGCGGTAGAGCACGTACTCGCTCGGCGCGGTCGCGGCGACTGTCACGCCGGTGAGCAGCGCGCGCTGCTGCAGCAAGGCTTCGCGCAGCAGGCCTGCCTCGCGGCGACCCAGCGAGTCGAGGCGCGCCTCCGTGCCCTGCCCCGACGCCGTCTCCACCGAGACCACCACGAGGCCCAGCATCCGGCGCAGGATCGACTGCTCGAAGCTCAGGTCCTGGATCCGGTTGATCGGGATGCGCCGCTCCTGCCGGTGCAGGATCCCCTCGCTGGTGATCAGCTCGTCGGCCGTGAGGCGATAGCGGAAGGTGAGGAAGCGCGCCAACGCGTAGGTCAGCGTCAGCACGAACATCATCACCACGAGCCCGCCGAGCCACAGCGACTGGCTGACCAGGGCGATCAGCGCGAGCACGATGCTGCCGCGCACCGCGTCGAGGAAGCGGAGGAAGAGCATCCCCGGGTGCAGGTGCCCGGCGACGAGGTCGCGCGCCGCGGCGCCGGCGACGGGCGTGGCGTCAGACGATGTCATCGCCGCGCGCCGCCAGGATCCTGTCGCGCACGCCGCGCGCGTCGGCGTCGGCCAGCCCCGGCAGCCGGAACGACGACGCCTCCGTGCCGGCGGTGTGCACCACCAGCGTGGTGAGGCCGAACAGCCGCTCGATCGGGCCGCGGGTGAGGTCGACGTGTTGCAGGCGCGAGATCGGGATCGCGCGCTCGTGGTGCGAGATGATCCCCCACTGCAGGAGGAGCAGCTCCGGGTCGAGCCCCCAGCGCCAGCGGTGCCAGGACCACGGCGGGGCGACCAACGCCCAGGCGAGGCGAAGGGACAGCAGCGCGGTGGCGGTCCACAGCGCCGTGTCCCAGGCGTCGCGCGCGACGAGTTCGCGGCGGAACACGAACCCGGCGCCGGTCAGGAGCGCAGCGAGGATCACCGTGCTGGTGACGCCCGAGAACCACCAGTAGGGCACGACGCGGCGGTCGAGACGCAGCGTGAGCGTGGCCGGTGGGGCCGCGGTCGCATCGGTCGCGCCCGGATCGGCAGGCGGCGGGAACGAAGGCTCAGTCACGCTCGACCCTCACCCGCGGCAGACGGAGCAGGGCACGCAACAGACCCCACAGCAGGAACAGCCCGCCGACCGGCACCAGCAGGATGCCCAGCGACGGGTCGCCTTCGTACGCGAGGATCCCGCCGGCGAAGAACCCGACCGGCATGGTCAGTGCGCCGATCGCGACGTCGCGCAACACGCGCCGGCGGTGGTCTGCGTCGACCGCCCAACGCTCCGCCGTGTGCGCGAGCACCAGGCACAGCAGCCCCAGCAGGTTGGCGTGCGCGTGGGCCAGCGTCCACAGCTCACGCCGCAGCGGACTGCCCAGGTACACCGGCACCTTGAACGCGTGCAGCGCCTCGAGGGTCAGGCCGAGCGGCACGGAGATGCACAGCATCCACAGCCCGAGGGCGAAGGTGCGGGAGGTCGTGTCGTCACGCATGGTCGGTCACTCGCCGATCGAGATCGCGCGCTGGCTCTGCAGGTGGAACAGATGGACGAGGCGCGGCAGGTCGGGGCGGAAGTCGGGCAGGACATACGGTCCGCGCCGCTGCGGATCGAAGCGCGCCCCCGCCGTCGCCGCGAACGTCGCGAACATGGCGTGGCCCTGCACCTCGCGCTGCTCGCGCTCGGCGGTGTGGTCGAAGGCGCGCGCCGCCGCCAGGAGTTCACCGCCGCTCGCACGCTCGAGGTTCACGAGCGAGCGCGCCGCGAACCAGCGCACGCTGGGGTAGGCGTCGAACAGGGTCGCGATCAGGTGCACGCGCAGGTGCGCGCCCTGCCCGGGCGTCACGGTCACGCCCGGTTGACCCAGCGCATGCGCGTACACCGCACGCTGCACGGGATCGCCGCACAGGAGCGAGGCGCTGGCGTCGGGCAGGTCCAGCGGCGCGCCATCGACGCGGTGCGCGGGCGCGCGGTAGCGTGGCTCCGGCCGCTGCGGCGTCGGCGGCCACATGACGTTCATCTGCTGCGCCGACCACGCCAGCGTCTGGTCGGCGTGGCACAGGGTGCAGGCGTGCGGGCGCCCGGTCTCGCCGTCGCGCGCCGGATCCGGGATCTCGATGCGGTGGCTGCGGTGCACGCCGAGGATCCCGTACACGATCTTGGGCATGTGGCAGTCGAGGCAGCGCGAGCCCGGGCTGTCGCGACCGTGCCCGGTGTGCGCCGCGACGTCCCTGCCGATGTCTTCGTGGCACTGCGTACACGCCGCGTCGCCGCGCATGTGCGGCTCCACCATCCCGCGCGGGTCGCCGCCGTGCATCACGTGGCACGAGTTGCAGCTCAGCTTGCCGCGCTCGAAGCACGGCGACAGCGTGGTGCCCTGGAACTCGTACGCGGTGAGGCGCGCGGTGCCGTCGCCCCAGAAGCGGTCGCGGAACAGATCGGCGTTGCGCGGGTCGACCGAAGGCGTGTCGCGGGCCACCGGGGTGACGTGCTCCGCCAGCAGGTTGCCGGGCTTGAAGGTCGGCCCGCTCACCAGCCAGGCGTTGACCCGCGCCAGGGGCTTGGGCAGCCGCTGGCCGTGGCACTGCCCGCACAGCGCAGTGCTGCGCTCGTGATCGAGGCGGGCAGGGTCGACGATGTCGTCGGCGTCACCGCCGGCGAAGTGCGCCGCGTAGCGCCGGATCGGGTTGCGGTGCCGCGCCGCGTGCCCGTCGCCCGGGCCGTGGCACGCCTCGCAGGCGATGCCCAGCTCCGCGACCCGCGAATCGAACAGCTTGGGATCGGCGACGCCCGGCGGCGGCTGCACCAGCTTGCCCGGCTGCGGCGCGGTGTTGTGGCAGAAGATGCAGTTCTCGTTCCACACGCTGGCGTGGCGATCCCAGTCGTCGCCGTCGGGTTCGAGGAACACGCCGTTGAGGTGCATCCAGCGCTCCGCCTCGATGTGCCACAGCAGCGGCAGGCGTTTGAAGCGGCCGCCGGCTGCGTCGCCTTCGCGCTCGAAGTACTGCTGGTAGCGCCGCGAGCCGACCGCGAGCCCGACCTCGGCCACCCGCCGCGCGCCGCCCTCGCCCGGCACGTCCATGAGGAAGCGATCGCCGTCGCGGAACGGCCGCGCCTGTTTGCCGAACAGGCGCACCCACGTCCCGTCGAAGCGGCCGCGCACGGTCGCCTGCGTCGGTCGCTGGGTCATGCTGCGGTGGAAGGTCGCCTGCCACGAAGCGTGCTGCTGCGGATGGCATTCCTCGCACCGCGCCGGCCCGACGTAGCCCGCGTCGCGATGGATGAGCGGGCGGGTCGCCTCGTGCCGGACAGGATCGTGCGCGAGCATCAGCGCGAGGATCACCAACACCGGCATCGCGACGATCGCGCCGGCGGCCGCGAGGCGGCGTGTACTCGTAGTCCTCTCGGCGGGCGGCATCGGCGTGCTAACGTAGCCGCCCGCCGCGCGAGAGCCATCGCGCCTCAGCGGGGCGCGCGCAACTCGACGTGGACCGGCTCGGCGTCGTCCCGCGCGTCGACCCGCAGCGGGGCGTTCCCCTCGCAACCGCCCTCGCCGGCGAGCTGGACCGTGTACGCGCCGGGCACCAGCGACACCTCGACGCCCGTCGCGCCCTGAGGCCCGAGACCACCGTGCCAGGCGAGACCGCCCTGACGGTCGCGCACGTGCACCGTGACCCAGCGCGGGCGCGGCAGACCCTCGGCGAGGACCACGGTGATGTTGCGCACGACCGCCCGCTCGAGATCGGCGTGGAGTCGGCTGATCGCCGCGACGTCGACGGTGACGCGCCGGTTGAACGTGCGCACGCCGCGCCCCTGGATCCGCACCTCGTACTCAGCCGGCGCCAGAGGGCCGCTCTCGAACCGTCCCTCGCCGGCCTGGATCACCGCGCCCTCCGGACCGCGGTCGCGGTAGATCGTGAACTCGAGCGCGCTGGCCTCGATGCCGGCGGGCAGCGTGTAGGTCCCGCTGATGCGTCCCGCTTGCGGCAGACGGATGGCGCCGAGCTGCAGCGCCTGTCCGGCGGCGACCGCGCGCGTGCCCAGCACCACCCACGGATGACCCTGGGCCCGCACCTCCATCTGCACGTCTCCCGGCAGCACGCCCTCGACACGCAGCAGGCCTTCCGCGGTGCTCTCGAACTCGCGCCACAGGCGCGCCTGCTCGTGCCAGAGGGTGAGGCGTGCCGGTTGCGGGCTGCCATCGGGCCCCAGCACGCGACCCTCGATGCTGCCCAGCGCCGTGGCCGGATCCGGAACGACGAGGCGGACCGGCCCGTCCGCCGGGCGCACGTCGTCGACCACGAGCAACGGGAACCGACGCCATGGGCCGTCGCGCTGCACCACGACGCGCACGACGTCCCACTTCACCTGCACGGTGAACGCGCCGGCGTCGTCGGTGCGGGCCTGTGGCCCCGCCTCGGTGGTGTCGGCGCCGTCGCGGATGCTCAGCAGCAGCCGCGTCTGCGGCGCGCCGCCGACGTCGACCACCACGCCGCTGAGCGTGCGGCCGGCGTCGCGGCGCGGCAGCTCGAGGAGCGGGTTCCACTCGGTGCGGGCGCCGGCGACGACGGCCACTCGGACGCGCGCTTCGCCCTGCCCCTGCCGGCGCGCCACGACCTCGACGGTCGCGCCAGGCAGACCGCGCAGCTCGTACGCGCCGGTGTCGTCGGTGCGCGCGCTCGCCGCGGCGAACGCGTCGGCGCCGCCAGCCGACACCTCGCCCCCCGCCACCGCGCGGCTGTCCGTGTCGCGCACGACCCCGAACAGGACCGCCTCGGGCTGCAGCGACAGGATCTGCTCGGCACCGCCGCGGGGGACCGCCGCCAGTTCCCCCGCGAAGGGCGCGAAGCCGTCGGCGCGCACCTGCACGTGCGCCGCCCCCGCGCGCAGACCGTCTACCGCGAAGCGGCCCTCGTCGTCGGCCCGCAGCAGGCGCGGCAGCGGACCCGCGACGCCGCGCCCGGTCTCGTCGCGTGCCTCGTAGGCGACGCGCTCGCTCCCCACCAGCACCAGCGCGCTGACGACCGGACGACCGCGCGGGTCGACCACGCGCGCACGGAGTTCGGCGCCGTCGTCGCGCAGCTCGAACTCGAGTTCGCGCGTATCGCCGTCGAGGCCTTCGACCCGGAATTGGTGGCTCGGCGCGTAGCGGCGTGCGGTGACCGACACCAGCCGCTGGTCGAGGATGCCCTCGACGCGGAAGCGTCCGTCCGCGTCGGTGCGCGCCACGACGTCGCCGCGGCTGTCGCGCCAGCGTTCGGTCAACCAGACGCTGGCGCCCTCCACCGGTCGCTGCCGCACGTCCACCACCGTGCCGGCCACGGTGTAGCCGCGGCGCAGCAGGATCTGCACGGTCGTGGTTGCGCCCGCATCCACGTTGGCGCGGATGCTGGCGCCCTCGCCGGCGAGCGATGTGCCGACGCGATAGCGACCCGGAGTGAGCTGGAAGCGGGCCACGCCCTCCGCGTCGGCCGCCACCGGATCGCCGAGCGTCCAGGGGCCGCTCGCGGACTCGGGCACCGCGTGGACGCGGACGCCGGCCGCCGCACGTGCGTCCGCGAAGCGCACGCTCACCCGCAGCGTGCCCCGTGCCGGAGGCGGCGCGCTGGGCGCGGACGGGTTCCCGCCGTCGCCCGTCGCCACCGCCACGCGTTGCGGTGTGCTCGCCCGCGCCTCGACCGGGGCGGGCGCGACGGGCTCGGTGGCGATCTCTGTGGTCGGCGCGATCTCTTCCGGCGCGGGCCGCACCGCCGCCGCGCGATCACCGGCACGCAGCAGGATCGCCGCCGCCGCGAGCAGCGCGCCGGTGCCAGCGAGCAAGAGCAGGCCGGGGAAGCGACCGTTCATGCGCGGCAGGGTAGCGCCCCGGGACGCGGCGGCACGCGAGCCTCGCCAGGTTTGCACGCGCCGTGACAATGCGCGACCCTAGAGGCCCATCGCGACCGGCGGCCGCAACCCACAGGGTTGATGCGTCACTACGCGACGCCAGAGAGGGCTGCCGGCGATGATGTTGTCTGGGGCTTCCAGGGCCGCGCGGGCGTGGCGGATTCAGGCGGGCGTGGCGAGACTGCGAGCCTCGCCAGGTTTGCGCGCGCCGCGACAATGCGCGACCCTTCCAGCCCATGGACCGATCCAACCGCCGCTACCACGATCGCGTCGCCCGGCGCTACGACGACGTGTACGACACGCCCTACTGGCGCTTCTATCGCGACCTGTCGTGGCGGCACCTGCAGCGCTACCTGCCGGCGGCGCGGCCGGGCTGGGCAGCCGACCTCGGCTGCGGCACCGGATGGTTCGGACGGCGACTGCTGCGCGCCGGCTTCCACGTGCTGTTCCTCGACCCCAGCGGCGCGATGCTCGAAGCCAGCCGGACGGCGACGGAGACGGAGGGCACGCGCGGGCTCGAGACCCGCTACGTGCAGACCGACCTCGAACACATGGCGGAGCTTGCGACGGGGAGCCTCGCCTTCGCCACTGCCCAGGGCGACCCGCTCTCGTTCTGCGCCGACCCCAAGCTCGCCCTGCGCGAGCTGCACCGCGTCATGGCGGCGGGCGGAGTCGTCGTATTGTCGGTCGACAACCGCGTCGCCGGCGTGCGCACGGTGCTGGAGGAAGGCAACCTCGACGGCGCACTCGAGCTGCTGCGCACCGGGCGCACGGCGTGGCGCGCGCAGAAGGAGACCGAGGTCTTCCCCATGAAGATGTTCACGCCCGACGAGCTGCGCACGCTGCTGGACCGCGCCGGCTTCGACCTGCTCAGCGCGATCGCCAAGACCTGCCTCGTGCAGCGTCGCCAGGAGGCATGGCTCGAAGAGCCGGAGACCCGGCGCCGGCTGCTCGCGGCCGAGGAGAGCGTGCACGGCGACCCGGCGTGGCTCGGGGTGGGAAGCCATCTCCAGGTAGCGGCGCGACGTCGCGACTGAGACTGGAAACGCCAACCTCCCATCGCATCGCACACGCTCCGCCGCACGAAGCCGGAGCCTGCCAACGCCCACGGCGTACGGCATGATTCCGCATCTCCCATGCCGCGCCTTCCGCTCCTCGCCACCCTCGCCCTGGGCCTTCCCGCGCAGACGCAGTTCACGTCGCCGCCGAACGTGGGCGCCGACGGCGGCAGCAGCGTGTCCTTCCTGCAGCCCTTCGTCACGTCGGGCAGCGGGCGTCGGTACCAGTACGTGGTCGGCGACGTCGCGGCGATCCCTTCCGCGACCGGCGAACTCCTCTCCACCCTCGCGATGCGTCCCGATCCCACCGCGGGCGCGAGCGCGACGCGCACGCTCGACCTCACGCTGGTCATGGACCACGCCGACGCGAGCGCGCTCGCGGCGACCTTCGCGTCGAACTACTCCGGCGGCGAGACGGTGGTGCTTTCAGCGACGAGCGTGAGCCTGCCCGCCACGACCGGCGGCAGCGGCTTTCTGATCGCGTTCCCGCTCGCGACGCCGTTCACCTACCTGGGCGACCATCACCCGACGCCGGGACGCAACGCGCTCCTCGTCGAGTTCCGGACCACGAACGTCTCCGCCGCCGGCGCCTACACCGTCGACTGCGTCGACGGCACGCTCGAGCCGGAGGCGGGCACGTCGACCTACCTGGGCCTGCAGGGGTGCATCGTCGCGCCGAACACCGCCCCGTTCGACATCTTCAAGCGCGGGCCGACCACCGCGGCGGGCTCCACCGTGTGCAGCGTGTACGGGCAGCGTGCGCCGGCGAGCGCCGCGGGTGTGCTGGCCGTCGGGGTGACCGACCCGAACACGACCCTCGGCGGCCTGCTGTGCGCGCCGCTGCGCGCCGCGCCGGACGTCCTCGCCCTCGTCACCGCGAGCGACACGACCGGAGCCATCGGCTCGGTCGCGACCCCCATCGACCTCGTCCTGCCGGACCTCGCGAGCGCGCAGACCCTGCGCTTCTACACGCAGCTCGCCATCCTCGACGCCACCCGGCCCGGGCCGGAGCTGCCGCTCGCGCTGTCGGACGCGGTGCAGTGGGACATCACCTCGCCCACCATGGTGCCGCGCGCGCTCGTCTACTCGAACACATCGGCCGCGGCGACGAACGGCACGCTCACCGCGCTGTTCGTGCCGGTGCTGCGCCTGAACTGAGCGTTCCTGCCCCCGGCCTCGCGCCGAGAATGGGGTGGCTGACCGGAGTTGAACCGGCGACCTCCTGAGTCACAGTCAGGCGCTCTAACCAACTGAGCTACAGCCACCGCGCTTGGGGGGCGCGGTATCTTGGCGACGCCGCGCGAGGGGATCAATGCACGGGCCGCTGTTTTCTGCCGCTGCGCTAGCGCCCCCGCCCGGCCCACAGCGGCGCGAACGCCAGCGCCAGCAGGCCGAGCGCGCCGAGCGCGGTGAGCCACGCCGCGCGCGTGGCGGTCAGTGGCTCGTAGGCGATCCGCACCTCCCGCCGGCCGGCGGGCACGCGCACCGCGCTCAGCGAGACGTCGGCGGGCAGCAGCTCGGCGGGTTTGCCATCGACCAGGGCGTGCATGCCCGGATAGGGCGCGACCGAGACGACCAGCCACGCCTCGCTCGCCACCTGCACGTCGAACACGAGCTCGCCCGGCGCGTCGCGCTCGCGCATGCGCGCGATCCCCGCGCCGCGTGCGGGGCCGGCGCTGACGCCGCCGAGATCGCCCTCCAGGAACGCCACCTCGCGCGGCGCGAACGCATCCTCCGCCATGCGCGCGAGCGCCGCGTCCTCGTCGGCGACCTGCTCCACGCGCGCCGGGAAGAACGCGCGGGGCAGCACGGTCTTGCGCTTGACGACGAGGGCGTCTCGGCCGTCGTGGACGACTTCGTAGTCGGCCTTCGGCCAGGTCTCGACCCACGGCTTCGTGAGCGCCGGCAGGACGAAGTACTCGACGTTGACGAGGTCGAAGTAGCGCGCCGGCGTGGGCTGCGTGATGTCGACCACGACCGACGGCGCGAGGCCTTCGGCGATCTGCTGCGGCAGGAGCAGGCGCTGCAGTTGGTAGCCCAGCTCGAAGACCTTGGGGTCCATCTCGCCGAGGTCCTCGCCGGTGAACCACGGCCACCGCCGCACATTCGGGTTGAGGAACGCGCGCACCAGCTTGCCGTAGCGGCGCGGGAAGATCCCGTCGTGCAGGCGCACGTCGTCGACGCCGAGCGCGGCGTTCTGGTTGGGGATGAGCATCCCGCCCGCGCCGAAGGTGCGGAACGTGCCGGGCCGGTCGTGGATGGCGCGCACGTACTCCGGCTTCGCGAACGGCTCGAGGCGGGGCGACCACGCGCCGGGGTACGCGACCACGAGTTCGAGCGCGAGCACCGCGCCGGCGGCGAGCACCCGCCGAGGCGCTGGCAGCCAGCGCAGCGCCGCGACCAGGGCCGCGACCAGCGCGAGCCGCCAGGCGACGCCGCCCCATGCATCGAAACGGAGCAGCTCGAAGCTCGCCGCCGCGCGGCCGCCGGCCCACAGCAGGTACGCGAGCAGGAGGAGCGGCAGCGCGACGCGGCCCAGCAGCGCACGCCACGTCCAGACGCGCGCCGCCGCGGCGGCGCCGTTGCCGGCGAGCAGCGCCAGCACCAGGGCCGGCAACGGGAAGCCGTACTTGAAGAGCTTGGTCAGCTCCAGCCCGGGCAGGTGGCCGAGCCAGCCGGTGCCCGGGAGGTTCGCGAGCTTGCCGGCGGTGAGCGCGAGCACGACCCACAGGAAGACGCTGCGCCCCAGCCCGATGCCGGCTCCGAGCGCGGCGAGCACCGCCGCGAGCAGACCGAAGTGCGGCGCGGTGAGATGCACGGGGCCGGGGTTGCCATAGGGCTGGCTCAGGAAGAACCCGAGCGCGCCCGCCGCCGTGAACCCGTCGCCGCCGAAGGTCGCGTCGTGCGCGTGCAGCGACTCGCGCACGTACTCGAACCCCGCCAGCCAGTAGCTCGACGCCAGGAGCACGGCCGGCACCGACGCGAGCGCGACGACGACCACGCCCTTCGTGCCGAAGACCCGCCAGCGCCAGCCGACGAACGCGACCGCCGACAGCGCCGCGAGCAGGGCCGGTTGCGGGTTGCCGCCACACACGATCGCGAACACCACGAACGTGAAACCGAGCAGGTCGCGCGTGCGGCGCTGCCGCGCGAGCGTGTCGGCGGTGAGCCACAGCCACGGCAGCCACACCTCGGCGTTGAGGTGGTGCATCGGCAGGTAGCGCAGGAAGTAGCCGGTGAGGGCGAACGCGATCCCGGCGGTCGCCGCGCCGGCGTCGGCGACGCCCAGGCGGCGGGCGAGCAGGCACGCCCCAAGGCCCCCGACCAGCAGGCGGAGGATGTAGGTGAGGTCGAAGCTCCACGTGCTCTGCGGGCGCAGGAGCACCAGCCAGCGCAGCGGGCTGAGCAGGCTCGACTGCCAGTTGCCGAACAACGGCACCCCGAGCGCGTTGTGCGGGTTCCACCACGGCCAGTGCCCGGCATCGAGCTGGCGCCGCGCCAGCACGGCCTGCGGTTCGTCGATGTAGGCGGCGACGTTGTCGGCGACCTGCGCGTGGGTCAGCCTGGTCGCGGCGGCCGGCCCGAGCATCGTGACCCCCGGCCCGGCCTGCGCCGCCATCACGCTCTCGCCGCGCAACCACAGCGGATGGAACGCGGCGAGCACCACCAGGGTGACCGCGAGCAGGGCCGGAAGGGCGCCGCGCAGACCGGGCAGACCGAGCGGCGCTGAAGGCTCCCGGTCGCTTGGATCGCTCGGCATCGGCCGCCGGATTCTGCGGACGCGTGCGCGCTCGACCCAACCAAAAACCCCGTTGCAGGGGCGCATGGGCGCCGCTAAGGTCCCGCCCCTCTCGCGGCACCCGCCGCGCTGCGCCTCCGTAGCTCAGTTGGTAGAGCAGCGGATTCTTAATCCGCGGGTCGTAGGTTCGACTCCTACCGGAGGTACCACTGGCGAGGGTCGCGTCGGCAACGACGCGACCCTTCGCGCTCTCCGGCGGGCTTACGGTGCGACGGCAACGGCCCCGTGCCCGCGCGCCCGGTTCGCTCCCATGGGTGGCGAGCCGCCCGCATTCGTGTAGTCTCCCCCGACCTCGCACCTCGTCCACCATGCCCACCTTGCCCTGCACCTCGTCGCCGCGTGCTCCCCTCGCGACCGTGGCCGCTCTCCTCACGCTCACCGCCAGCCTCACTGCCGGCGATCGCCTGCAGCGCTACGGCGCCGGCACCGCGGGTTCCGGCAACTTCGTGCCGCAGATCTGGGCCAACACCACGCCGCGCACCGGTGATGCCGGCTTCCGTCTGCAGATCGAGAAGGCGCTCGGCGGCTCGTTCGGCATCGTCTTCCTCGGGACGAACCCGGGCGACTTCACCTTCGACGGGGTCCGCCTGCTCATCGACCCGAGCAACGTGACTCTCGCCGGGTCCTTCTTCATCGGCGGCAACGGCCCCGGCACCGGCAGCGGGAGCTTCGCGCTGCCCATCCCGCGCAGCAACGCGCTGGTCGGCCAGCACTACCGCGCGCAGATCTTCACGCTCGACGACTTCGCACCCAACCCGCTCGGCTTCGGCGCGACGGAAGGCCTGACGATCACGCCGACGCTCGCCGCGCAACTCATCGCCTCGCGCAGCCGGCCCGGCCAGCCCGACCCGCAGACCGCGATCGAACTCGCCAGCGGTCAGACGGCCGACTTCGACCAGGGGTTCTTCGAGGAAGGCACCGGCTTCGCCTACGGCAACGACGGCGCGCTCCTGTTCGCGGCGGCGCCCACCACCGGCAAGCTGCACGTGTACGACGCGCGCACCTTCCCGCCGCGGTGGCGGCAGAACGTGGCGATCGGCAGCACGAGCGCGACCCGCTTCGTTGCGGTCACGCCCGACGGCCAGCGGCTGTACGTCGTGCACGGCGATCGGGCCGGGACGAGCCCGGCGATCGAAGTGCTGGACGCGCGCGACGGCGCCACGCTGGGCCAGCCCGATCCGCGCGGCAACCTGCGCGTCGAAGGCATCGGCGACGCGCGCACCCTGTTGTTCACGCCCGACGGCGCGCGCGCGTTCGTCATCTCGGAGCGCGGCGGCGATGGCAGCGGTGCGGCGCTGGTGCTGGTCGACGTACGCCTCGGCAGCACCACCTACCATCAGGAACTCGGCCGCGTGACCTTCCCTGGCTGCCTCGGCACGGCCGGCGCGCTCTCGCCCGACGGGGCCACGGTGTACGTGGGGCTGCAGCAGCCCGGCGGCCTCGGCGAACTGGCGATCGTCGACACGGCGTCGCTGGTCGTCTTCGATGCGGACATCCCCACCGCGGGCGTCCAGAACCTCGGCGGCGAAGTGAGCCGCGCGCGCACGCCATTGCCGCGGGGCATGGCCCGGCTCGCCGCGGACCCGCGCGGCGGAGTCGTGTACTTCGGCTCGATCGGCAGCATCGGCCGCGTGCAGGTCGACCCGACCGTGCCGAGCTTCGCGCGCCTCGTCAGTGCGACCGGCGGGCTCGCGTTCAACGCCCAGGTCACGAGCATCGCGATCGCCGACGCCGGCGAGCGCATCTACCTGGCGACCGCCGGCGAGGTCGTCGAGGTGGATCCGAGCACGCTCACGCGCGCGCGCGCGTGGCCGATCGCGGACACGCTCGCGCTCATCTTGCGCTGAGCGGGTCGCCCCGCTGCGACGGCGGAGGGATCAGGGCCGCTTGCCGAGCGCTTCCTTCAGGAACGGCAGGAACTCGGTGGCCTTCGCCCCGAACAGGCGCGCCAGCGGCTTCTTGGTCATGGGGTCGATCGCCACGTAGATCGGCTGGGCGCGGTTGGAGTCGGCGTACTCGTCCTGGAGCTGCACGACCACCGTGTCGGCGTACGTGTTGTGCGCGTCGGCGTGCAGGCGTGACTCGACGAAGTGCTTGCTGAGGGTCTCGGCAACTGCCGGGTCATGGATGAAGAGGCCTTCCTCCATGGTGCGGCAGTTCACTCAGGTGAAACCGGTGAAGTTGACGAGCACCAGCTTGCCCCCGCTGCTCGCGACTTCGAGCGCGCGGGCGTGGTCGTCCTTGACGATCACGTGCTTCGCCGCCTGCTGCTTGCCGCTGCCGTCGGCTTTGCTCGTCAGCGTGTAGTTCGGCACGATGGCCGTCATCACCCAGTCCATCGGGTTGCCGAGCGCACCGAACACGCAGTAGACGGACAGCAGGAGCGCGCCGAGCCCGGAGGTGAGCCGCCCCGGACCGATGCTGCCGTCCTCGCCCTTCAGCTTGATCATCCCGAACAGGTAGATGCCGGCGACGCCGAAGATCGCCGCCCACAGCCACAGGAAGAGGTCGCGCGGCAGCGCCTGCCACTGCCACACGAGGTCGGCGTTGGAGAGGAACTTGAGCGCGGCGGCCAGCTCGATGAAGCCGAAGGTCACCTTCAGCACGTTCATCCACTCGCCGCTGCGCGGCATCGCGTGCAGGCGGCCCGGCACCAGCGACAAGAACACGAAGGGCACCGCCATCGTCAGCCCGAACACGGCCATGCCGAGCGCGATCACGCCCACGCCCTTGGCCGCGCCCGCGCCGAGCAGGCCGCCCACGAACGGCGCGGTGCACGTGAACGACGTGATCACCAGCGTCGCGCCCATGAGGAACACGCCGCCGAAGCCCCCGCGCTGCGAAGCCTTGCCGGCGAGGTTCATGAGCGCCTGCGGCGGCTGCAGGTTGATGAGCCCGAACAGCGACAGGCCGAACACCACGAACAGGATGCCGATGACGAGGTTGGTCACCGGGTGGGTCGCGAAGCCCTGGATCCAGCCGCCGACCGCGACCCCGATCAGGATGAACATGAGCACGATCCCGAGCCCGTAGGTCAGCGCCAGCGGCAGGACCCGGCCACCGCGCGCCGCCGCCTGCTTGGTGAAGAACGAGATCGTGATCGGGATCATCGGGTAGGTGCAGGGCATCGCGAGCGCGAAGAGCCCGGCACCGATCGCGGCGAGGAGGAAGGCGAGCAGGCCGGTGTCGTCGTCGGGCCCGGCGACCGAGCCGGCTGTGAGCGGTTTTGGCGGCGGCGCGACGTCGGCGGCCATCCCCTCGCGCACGGTCACGGTGGCGGTGGCCTTCTCCTTGCCCTGCGGGTCGCAGAACTCGGGCGTGCACGGCAGGTACGTGATCGTGAACTCGAAGGGATGCGCCCCCACCGCCGCGCCCTTCTTGATCCGCAGCGGCTGCCGGATCTCGAAGCTGTCCTCGAGCCAGTAGCTGACGAGGCCGGAGGTCTCGTGCCGATTGCCCTCCGGCACGACCGCGGGCCCGGCCGCCTCGACCGCGTCGCTGGGTGACAGGGTGAGCGACGTCGGAGTGCCGATCTCTTCCTTCGTCCCGTACAGGTGCCAGCCCGGCTCGACGACGATGGTGGCCACCAGGGTCACGAGACCGTTGGCCGGGGCGGATGCCGGCTCGACCGTCGCGGTCACCTGGATGCGAGCTTCGGTGCCACCGAGACCGAGGGGATCCTGGGCCGGGAGGAGCGCGCCGAGGACGAAGCAGATCGCGGCGACGAGGGACCGGAGCGAGTTCATTCGGCGGCGATGATACGGAGGGGCTTCCGGATCGTTGCGGGGGTTCTCGGGGCGGCCGGCACCCGACGACCCACGGCTCCGCGAGGAGTGTCCGACCTGAACGTGCCCGAGCCCAGCTCCGCGACGTGGAGCGGCGCCCGTGCCCGAAGGCACGCACCCGCTCCCGGCCGCATGCCTACTGGATCGCAATCCGGTGGTAGTTGGTCAGCCGACTCCACGCTACCGACGGCGCCACGTGGAACCCCTGCAGGTGCAACGATCGGCCGCGCAGCGACGCGTTGTTGGGGATCGCGAGTGACCGGGTTCCCATCCCGAACGCATCGAGCACGAGCACCGTCGGATCGACAACCAACGTCGCTGGGTCGAGCCAGAGCAGACCCATCGGCGTCGGGGTCGCCGTGCGGCTCCCCGCGGCCGCGATCACGGTCCAACCCTGCGGGAAACCAAACACGCGCAGATCGATGCGCGAGCCCACGGTGGCGGTACCCTTCGATGCAAGCTGTGTGCGCGTCGAGAGGAGCAGGTCGTTGCGGATGAGCGCGGCGTAGTGCCCCACGTAGAGGTCGTCGTCGCCATCATTGTCGAAGTCGGCGACCACAAGGAAGCGCACGTTGCCGAGCCCCAGCACCGGAAGCTCATCGCCACTGATGAGTCGAAAGCGTCCACCGCCCTCGTTGTGATGCAGGAACAGTCGGCCCGATCCTCCCAGCGCCAAGTCGTTGCGCCCGTCGTGGTCCAAGTCGGCGATCACACAGCTCCACGTCGTCTGGCGTGGGTTGAACCCTAGCGCCGCGGACAGGTCGGTGAACAGGCCTCCGTCGTTGCGCAGGAGCACGTCGGCCACCACCGCGTTCGCGATCAAGATGTCGGGGTCACCGTCGTTGTCGATGTCGCCAGTGGTCACCGCGAACGTCGCGAAAGCGCCGCCTGGCAGGTCGGTCACCAGGTGGAAGCGCGCATGCCCGTCGTTCCAGAACACGCGATTGGGCTCCGCAGCGATCCATCCCCCGTTCGCCGCGACGATGTCCACGTGGCCGTCGCCGTTGAGGTCCACGACCGCGAGGTCGACGGTCGCCTGTGGAAGAGACTGGATCCGCGTCGAGTCTTCCGTGAAACGACCTCGACCGTCGTTCCAGTAGAGTCGCATGGGTCCCTCGCACCCCATCACTGCGTCGAGGTCCCCATCGCGATCGAGATCTGCCAGTTGCACGGACATGAACTTGCCTAGGAATGGCTGGGGGCCGAACGTTGCGACGGTGGCATCTGTGAGATACGCGCGACCGTCGTTGAGGTAGCAGTGGGAGTCCGACGGCTCGTAGCGGACGGCGATCACATCCAGGTCTCCATCTCCGTCGATGTCGCCACAAGCCACGTCCTGCACTGGCCAGAATGTCTGCGTCGGGCCTCGAATCACTGGTCCGAAGTCGCCGGCCCCAAGACCTGGTTCGATGTGAACGATACCGTCCTGACCGCCCACCGCGAGGTCGACGAATCCGTCACCGTTGAAGTCACCGGCGTGCGAGCCAACGATGATCGGCTCCAACCCCGCCTGCGTCACGAATTGGGGGCGTTGCGGCAGCACGGGGGCCACCTGCGCCATCCCCGACCCCTGGCACAGGGCGGCAACAAGCGTGATGGTTCGCACAGCTCACCTCCTCTGCGAGCGCTGACGAAGCTCCTCGAGGGCTGCGGTGCTGCGGATTCCTGCTTGCCGCGCGAAAGACTCCTCGCCACGCGTGCGTGGGCCGCTCCTCGCCTCCATCTCGGAGTCGACGGTGTTCGTCGTGATCACGAGGAATGACTGGAGGTTGCTGAGCGTCCCGGTCTGACGCTGGCAGTTCATGCGCAGCCCGAGCGTCGCCAGGGCGGGGAACCAGGGCAGGATGTCCGGACATCCCGCCAGGTTGTCGCCGATCCCCAGGATCCCCAGCGGGTTCAGGGCCGGGTCGATGCGATACGTCGTGGTAGGCCCACCGCTCTGGCAGGGTCCCCAGGGGCCGAACACCGCCGTCCCTGGTCCGAACAAGAGGTAGGACCCGCCTCCCGACGGATACGAGCCGGCCGGCGTGGCGATGCCGACGTCCACTTGGTGGTAGCCGATACCCCAGTCGTTCGCGGACGTGGCTCCAAGGGATGATGGGTTGTGGAACAGGAACGGATTGTCGACTTGCCCCTGGGAGGCGCCGCCGACCCTGAGGCCGTCGAACCAGGGATGGCACGCATAAACATCGTGGTACGGCGGCGTCAGTGACGGCCACAGATCCCAAGCATCCGCCCAGATCGGATGCCAGTCCTGCGCCAGGTGCGGCGACACATCGCACATCAGGTTGCGCATGAACGGCAGGCGACCCTGCCCAACGATCAGAGCATTCCTCGACGACTGCGGCACCGCGTTCCCCGCCGTGTAGTTCGTCCCGGCCACCGCGTTCATCGGCGTCTGGGCATGACTCCACCAGGGGTAGTAGATGGTCGGCGTCCCACCGACCAGCTCGAGACCGCCCACGAACAGGTTGAAGATCGGCCGCGGGTACGTCGCCGTCGGCAGATCGAAGAAGAACACGCGCGTGTGGTCCGGGATCGAGGGTGCGTTGATCACCTGGTGGCTGTAGATCCTCGTCCGGTCGATGTAGCCCGCCATGATGAGCTCGCCCATCTCGTCGGCACCGAGATCGATGTTGGAGAACTGGCCCGGGAGGAACCCAGCCCGCGCCGCGATGCGCGGGTTGCCGAAGCCGTCCGCATCCCAGTCCCAGCAATGGATGGTCGCCGGAACGTCGATCCAATCACCCCCGGTGCTGGGGCCGAGCGCCCCGGGGATCGGCTGACCGACGCCCATCTCGATGTTGCTGCCGAACGGAAGCCCGACGTTCTCGATCCCGAGGTTGACCATCGGGTTCAGGAGCGGCTGCGCGTTCGCATCCCACGCCCGTGGCGAGAGGCGGAAGTCATGCGGGGAGTAGTCGGTTGCGAGCCCCGCCCGCAGCGCGTCGTTGACGTAGAGGATCGCCGTGCGCGGCGCCGTCAGCGAGTTCGCCGCGAGGAAAGGGGCCAGATCGTAGACCGCGGTGCCGGCCGGGGGACCCGACGGAACGGTCGGCAGCCAGTTCACTACGCCCAGGCCGAGGTTGCCACGGCCGATGGGCCACGCGTTCATGTTGAGGCCGACGAGGATGTGCGGGCCGGAGGGCGGAACGAGTCTGCGGATCACGAACATCTGCGCCTCGCGCATCCCTTCGAATGCCGACCACCCCGGCTCGTACCCCGGCAGCGATGGGCTCTTCGTGTCGAAGATGTTGTTGAGGAACTGCGAGTCGCCGATCCCCACCGACGGCAACCACAGCGTGTTGCCATTCCACACGCCGAGGGTGTTCCAGGCGATCGTGTTGTTGATCACCCGGATGTGGTGCCCGAACGCGGGCGGCTCGTTGGAGGGGCTCTCGGCGTCCGTGGCGATCCCGACGGTGTTTCCGGTGATGAAGCAGTTGCTCACCGTGAGGAACGAGCGCCCGGGACCACGCACGTAGACCCCCGCGCCGAGGTTGGGGACCTGCACCGGCACGTCGTCCTGGTAGCCAACTGCCCCGCGGATCGTCACGCGGTCGATGATGTCGAACTCGTGCCGAAGCTGGTTCCGCTGAGCCACGGCCTCGAACACGTTCACGACTTGTCGCCGCGCGTCGAAGATCACGTCGAGAGCCGATGTGCCGCGGATGCTGACCCCGTGCGGAATCACCGCGGGGAAGGCCTCACCGTTCCAGGGCAGGCCGCAGCGCGGATCGACGATCGGCTGCCCCGCGAGCTGAGGGCCGTAGAGCCCTGGCATGCAGTGGAACACGACCTTCTCCACGGAATAGGGGATGCCACCGATCGTGCGCTGCCACGGGAGGCCGCCGGGGAACGCGGTGTTGACGTACGCGAGCGCGCCGTTGGGGCCGGTCAGCGTCAGGAACGAGTACGGCGCGTGGTTGAGCCGGCCCTGGATCGGCTTGGGGACGAGTGGCGGGTTGCCCGGGTCGGCGTGCTGATCGAGCGGAAGGAGCTGTCTTACCGCGCCCGGGTTCTGCGCGCTCGCCAGCGCGTTGTCACCGTAGATCGGGTCCACGTACGCGTGGAAGATGTAGTTGGTCCGCTCCTGGGCAGGACTGCTGGTGGCGAGGATGGCCATCGCCCATCCGCTGCTTAGAGAGAGAGAGAGAGAGAGAGAGAGAGAGAGAGACGGCTCTTCATCGGTGGTTCTCCTTCGACGTTCTCCGCGGGGGCAAGCCCATGGCTGGGGACTGTGCAGCTCGCATTCCGATCTGTCAAGCCCCCTCACCGTGCCCGCATCGGTGACACTTTCCGACGTCACCGCACAATCGTGCAGTCTCCGGAATCCGGACACTTCGAGGAGCAGTGACCCACTCGCGCAATTGCTGCGACGGAGTAGGCAATCGGGGTCGCCCCTGGGGAACGCGATGCAGTCAGCCCACGGGCACAGGGCTCCGCTCGACGGCGTTGCGCGCCGTCGAGCTGGGCTCGGACACGTTCACGATCGGCGCGGGAACGCGCGGGCCCCCTATTCGCGCCTCGTACCGAAGAGCGACAGTTCGTGGATCGACCAGTACCAGTCCTTCGCCTCGCCGGTCTGCCGCACGCGCAACCACCGGCACAACGTCGGCGCAAACCGCACCGACGTGATCGGCGCGTCGCCTTCGCCGCGCGCGACCTCCCTCCACTCCTGACCGTCGTTCGAGACCTCGGCCACGTAGCCACGCGGGTAGTCCTTCGCCGATCCGCGCGTGTCGAGCACGACGCGATGCAGCTCGTAGGGTGCGTCGAACTCGACCTGCCACCACATGCCGTCGCGCATCGGCGTGTCGGTCGAGAAGCGCGTGCCGGCGTCGCCGTCGAGCGCCCGGCTCGCGCTGCCGTCGCCGTGGCTTGCGGTGGCCTTCCACGACTGCATCGCCTCGACCGGGATCGGCGCGAACGCGGCCAGCTCCGGCTGCGTCCAGAACGTGCTGCGCCCGGCGGTGGCCTTGCGCACGGCGGCGACGTCGGCCTCGCGGATCGGGCTCGCGCCCTTGCCGAACAGGGTCCGCACGTAGGTCAGCACCGCGGCGAGGTACGCGTCGTCCTGCGCGGCCTGCGGCAGCATCACGCCGCCGAGGTAGGTCTTGCCGTCTACCGGCCCGGTCATGCCGTGCAGCAGGATGCGGATGACCGCCTCGTCGCTCCCCGCGACGCGCGGCGAGTCGACGAGCGAGGGCGCGAGCGCCATGGGCCCGGCCTGCACGCCGCGGCCGTCGACGCCGTGGCACGCGATGCAGAGCTGGGCGTAGTGGGTCTTGCCCGCCTGCACGCGGCGGAGATCCTCGGCGCTCAGCGGTGAGGCGCCACCGACGACCTCGGCGCGCCCGTACGCGAGGCTGTCGTTGCCCGCGGCGCGCAGGGCTTCGCACTCGGCGCGGTGCAGCATCGCGGCGAGGATCAGCTCGCGGGCGCGGGGCTTCGTCGAGAAGCGCAGGCTCAGCACGAGCTGGATCGCGACCTGCACGTCGGCGTCGCGCGCCAACGGTGCGAGCGCCGCGAGGTGCGCGTCGTCGTCGAGGAAGGGCTCGCCGGCGCGGATCGCCGCCGCCCGCACGCGCGGGTCCTGGTCTTCGAGCGCGGTCGCGACCAGCGCGCGGTCGAGCGCCGAGAGACCCTCCAGCGTCCACAGCGCGTGCACGCGCGCGAGCGGCGCTCCCGCGCGCAGGAGCGCGCGCAGCGAGGGCACGGCCGCGGCGTCGCCGCGCAGCACGAGCAGCTTCTGCGCCGTGTCGCGCCACCAACCGTTGCGATGGCCCAGCGTCGCCACGAGGTCTTGGGTCTTCGCCCGCAGCAGGCGCGGCGCGGGGCCGGGCGTGCGACCCTCCGCGACGATGCGCCAGATCCGCCCGCGCCCGATGTTCTTGTCGAGTCCGAGGCGCGCGACCACCGGGCGCAGGTACGAGTCCTCCTTCACCCAGTTGCCCTCCTGGATGATGCCGCGGTACATGTCGACGAGGTACAGGCAGCCGTCGGGCCCGGTCGCGCTCCAGATCGGCCGGAAGTTCATGTCCGCCGCCGCCAGGAACTCGACGCCGTCGTACGCACTCGCGATCTCGATCCTGCCGTCGACGTCGCGCACCTTGGCGCGCCGCACGAGGCGACCGACGGGCTCCGGCAGGAAGTAGTCACCGACGCAATCGTCGCCCAGCGCGTCGCCGCGGAAGATCGTCTGGCCGCAGCAGCCGGTGAAGTGGTTGAGCGAGCCGTCGGGCCGCTGCCGGCCCTCGCCGCCCTGCACGTCGGGCGTCGCGACGATCGGCCACACCGCGGTGAAGCCCTCGGCCAGTTCCCCGGGCAGCGACGCGCGCCCGTAGCGCGGGTGCCGCTGGAAGCCGTACGCCGGGCGCTCGCCCCCCGCCGACGAGAAGAACTGCCGGCCGGTGTCGTCGACCGCGAGGCCCCACTGTGCGAACTCGGACGACACCGGCTCGCTGCGCAGTTCGTCGCCGAGGAGCCGCAGCCGCTCGCCGCTCATCGCCGTGTAGATCCAGTTGTCGATGCCCCAGGTCAGCGCGCTGTCCTGGTGCTCGAGGTTGCGGTGGTCGGCCTTGCCCTCGCGCACGCGCACGCGACCGTCGGCCACGCCGTCGCGATCGGCATCGCGGTACATCCACAGGTCGGTGGTGTAGGTCTCGCCCACGAGCACGCGGTCGTCGAGCGGCAGGAGCATGCGCGGCAGCACGAGGCCGCCGGCGAACTCGGTACGCTTGTCCATCACGCCATCGCCGTCGGTGTCGGTGAGCACCGCGACGGTGCCCTTCGCCGCATCCGTCCCCGTCCCGTCGATGTCCTGCATGTACGTCTGCATCTCGACCACGAACAACCGGCCGTCGGCGTCCCACGCGCACTTCACCGGCTCGCGCAACAGCGGCTCGGCCGCGACGAGTTCGATCCGGAAGCCCGGGGCGAGGCGCATGGTCGCCCGCGACTCGGCGGGCGAGAGCGGCGAGGTCACGCCGTCGGGCAGACGCGCGTCTTGCTGCGCCGCCAGCCCACCACCGACGGCCACGACCGCCGCTACACGCACACGAAGGCTCGCCATCGCGGCGCAAGATATGGACCAGCACGCCCGATCGCCCGTGCCGCTTTGCCTTTGCGCTTGCCTTTGCGCCCGCCCCATCGACGCTTCAAGGGACCGCATGACCCCCCGCCGCATCTGCTGGCTCTGCTCCACCGTGCTCTACGCCGTCGGCCTCGCCGGCGTCGTGACGCTCGGCCGCCTCTTCGCCGTGAACCACGCGCTCCTCGTGATCGCGGCCGGCAGCGCGTTCCTCGTCGCGGCGCTGGTGCTCGGCGCGCGGCACGGCAGCCGCACGCAGCCCGACGCGTGATGCCGGGCCAGGGCCACCCCACCATCCGCGCCGCCCGCGACGCCGACTCCGCGGGCGTGATCGCGCTCATCGGCGCGGTGTACGCCGAGTACCCCGGCAACGTCCTCGACGTCGAGACCGAAGAGCGCGGGCTGCTGGCGCCGGCGTCGTCGTTCGAGCGCTTCTGGGTGGCGGAGCACGCCGGCGCGATCGTGGGGTGCTGCGCGCTCGTGACGCATCGCGACGGCGAGGTCGAGGTCGAGATGAAGAAGGTCTACGTCGCCGCCGCACACCGCGGCAGCGGCCTCGCGCAGCGGCTGGTGGCGCTGGTGGAGGCGCACGCCGAGGCCGTCGGCGCCGCGCGCATCCGGCTGTGGTCGGACACGCGCTTCGAGCGCGGCCACGGCTTCTACCGCAAGCTCGGGTACGCGCAGACCGGCCGCACGCGCGAGTTGCACGACCTGTCGAACTCCGTGGAGTTCGAGTTCGTCAAGGCGCGAGGGTAGCGTTGCGCGCGGCGCGCAGGCGGTCGATGCAGCACAGGAGCAGGAGCGGACCGACGAGTTCGAGCGCCTCCTCGACCACCTGCTGGTAGTCGGTGAGCAGGAACCCGCGCCAGCGGAGGCCGGAGCGGAACAGCTCGCGCTCGATCACCTCGAGCACCACGGCGATCCCCATGCAGCAGTAGCCGGCCAGCAGTTGCCAGCGGCGGGCTCGGTCGGACCAGCACTTGCCGAGCAGGAAGGCGAACGAGCACAGCCCAGCGACCGCGAACGCCGGCAGGACGATGACCACCCACCCGTAGACCCGCAGCGCGGGCCACGCCGCCTCGACGAGCGCGCCCAGGTGTTCGTGCACGGTGAACGCGTCATCGAGAGCGAGGTACACGAACAGCCCGCCGGTCACGCGCCACCCCCACAGCTCGCGGCCGCGTTGGCCCGCGCCCGCGCGCCACGCCACCACGCCCACGCTCGCCAGCGCCAGCCACGAGATCCACGAGAAGGGGCCGAAGTCCCAGCGCAGGTCGGTCCACAGCAACAGCGCGTCCGCGGTCCCGTGCATGCCGAACCAGGTGAGATGGAACCACGCGTGCACCGCGATCAGGCACGCACCAAGGACGAGCAGGACGACGGCGAGGCGCGTCGCGGGCCGCGCCGGTCCGCCTCGTCCGCCGACCTCGCTCACAGGTCGACCCGCTCGCCCGGCTCGGCCACCGAGAACCCCGGCGCCAGCGCCACCGCGCCGTGCAGCGCGGGGTTGCTGTGGTTCAGGTGGATGAAGCGGATCCGCCCGGGTCGGGCGGCCGCGATGGCGGCCAGGCGCTGCATCGTGTCCTTCATCGGCGGATGCGGGATCTCGGCGCGAGCCCGCTCCGGAAGCTCGCTGCCATCGAAGAAGGTGCCGTCCAGGTAGGCGACGTCGACGCCGTCGAGCAGCCGTTCGAGAAGTCCGTCGTGGCGCGCCCACTGGTCGACGTCGGGCACGAACAGCACCGTGCGCCGCGGACCGCGCAGCTTGAACGCCACCGTGTCGGAGAACTCGTCGCGGTGCGGCACGGACAGCGCCGTCACCTGCAGGCCCGGGATGGGCGCGAAGGCCGCGCCGTCCGGTTCGATCTCGCGCACGGCCAGTTGCCCGAGTTCGACGAGTTGCTTCCACGGACCGTGCGCGCGCAGGAAAGCCGCGAAGCGCGGCGTGCAGAACAGCGGCAGGGCGCTGGTGCCGCACACCTCCCGCCCGAAGTGCGCGAGCCCGAGGTAGTGACCGATGTGGGCGTGGGTGACGAGGACTGCGTCGACCGGCGCCCGGCCGCGCGCAACGCCGCCGGCGAGCGCGTGCAGGTGCGCGAGCTGCGCCTCGATCGACGGTGTCGCCTCCACCAGCACGAGGCGCCCGCTGGCCGCGTCGTGGATGCCGAGGCACGCGGGGGTCTCGCGCCGCCCGCTGCGGCGCGCCTCCGCGCAGCACGGCCGGTCGCAGCCGACGTGCGGCAGTCCGCCATCCTGCGCGCGCCCGAGCACGTACAGCGAGAGGCCTGGTTCGGGAGCCGGCACGGCATGGCACGCCGTGAGCAGCGCGAGGAGCACGCCGGCGGCGACGCGGAGGGTCACGCCCCCTCCCCGACGCCGTCGCGCAGGAAGCGCTTGGCGATCTTGCCGCTGCCGGTGCGCGGCAGCGCGTCGAGGAAGCGGAACGTGCGCGGCACCTTGAACCCGCCGAGGCGCGCGCGGCAGGCCGTGGCGAGGTCCTCGCCGCTCGCATTCGCACCCGGTCGCAGCACCACCGCGGCCGCGACGGTCTCGCCCCACGTTGCGTCGGGCACGCCGAACACCGCCGCCTCCAGCACCGCCGGGTGCGCGTAGAGCACGCTCTCCACCTCCGTGCTGTAGACCTTCTCGCCGCCGCTGATGATCACGTCCTTGATGCGATCGACGATGGTCACGTAGCCCTCGGTGTCGACCACGGCGAGGTCGCCGGTGCGCAGGAACCCGTCCGCGGTGAACGCCGCCGCCGTGGCTTCCGGCTGTCGCCAGTAGCCAGGCGTCACCGTCTCGCCGCGCACCTGGATCTCGCCCACCGCGCGCTCGTCGCGCGCCACTTCCTGGCCGTCGTCGCCAACCACGCGCAGCGAGACCCCGAGCACGGGCCGGCCGGTCTTGCTGCGCACCCGCATCTGCGCCTCGCGCGGCCACGCGCGCATCGCAGCCTTCAGGATGCTCATGGTGAGGAATGGACTGGTCTCCGTCATGCCGTAGGTCTGCACGTACTCGCACCCGAACGTGTCGACGACCTGCTGCACAACCTGGGGCGCGATCGGCGCGCCGCCGCTGAGGATGCAGCGCAGGTCTTTGAACGGGCGGGCGGCGGCGGCTTCGTCCTTCACCATCAGGTTGAGCATCGTCGGCACGAGGTTGGTGCAGGTGATCCGTTCCTCGCGCAGCGCGGCGAGCGCCCGCCTCGCCTCGAAGCGCGGCAGGAACGCGTGCGCGCCGCCGACCTGGGTGACCGCGAAGCACGCCCACGCGTCGGCGAGGTGGAACATCGGCGCGATGTGCCCCCACACGTCGCGCTCCGTAAGCTCGAGCTCCGCCACCGCCATGAGCGCGTGGCTGCACACGTTGCGGTGCGTGAGCATCACGCCCTTGGGCCGGCCCGTGGTGCCGCTCGTGTAGTAGAGGTGTGCGAGCTGGTCGCCGCCGCGCCCCGTGCCGGGTGGTGCGGGGGGCGCCCGCAGGACGTCGGGCCACGCGCGCTGCGGCAGGTCGAGGTCGATCGCGGGCGCCGCATCCAGCCAGACCACGGCCCGGGCGCCGCCGGCCGTGGCCGCCGCCGCGGCGAGGCCGGCAAGCGCCGCGTCGGCGCACAGGGCGACGGCCTCGGCGTC
>CAYQMF010000070.1:0-34250 GCA_964418595.1 uncultured candidatus Brocadiaceae bacterium | reverse complement strand
GAGGAGCCGATCTACGGTGGCGCCAACGGCGCGCTGAAGATCGCCCACGACATGCCCGAGGAGTACTGGGAGAAGCTGCGCTGAGCTGCGTTCGGTGACGCGGCAACGAGACGTCGCAGCGGGGCCGAAGTGTCGCCTCGTCGAGGACGGCGCCCCTCGTTGCGACGGCTCCAGGGATGCTTGAGCTGGGTCGCCCGCGGCGCGGGCGACCCAGCTCAAAAGCCGAAGTCGCGGACGAGGATCTGCCGGAGCTCGTAGAAGTTGGCGATGACGTAGCGTGGCGCCGTTCGACTCGGCACATCCGAGTGGCGGCCGGAGCGGCGGTTGTGGACCGTGACGATGCCCAGCGCGTTGCAGGGGTCGACGTCGCTGGGGGGATTGTCGCCCACGTACATCGTGCGCTCGGGGGTGAGCTGCAGCGTCTCCAACACGCGCTGGTAGAGCTTGGGGTTGGGCTTGTTGATGCCGATCTGGTCGGTGAAGAAGATCGCGTTCGGCGAGAGGAACTCCTGGATGCGGAGGCGGATGACCTTCTCGGCCTGCTTGATGGTGAGGCCCGCCGAGATGATCCCGCGCACGATCGGCATGGTCGACAGCCAGCGCAGGACTTCGTACACGTCGTCGTAGACCTTCAGCTCGTTCCACTTGGTCTCGTGGTACGCGGCCACGCCTGCAGCGACGAGGATCGCGCTGTTGACTCCTTCGCTGGCGCTCTTGGGCAAGCGCGAGATCACCTTGTCGAAGTGCCAGCCGTAGTTGGACGAGAACTCGGCGAGGACCTCCTCCAGCTCACGCAGGCAGCTCTTGCGGTCGACGCGCAGGCCGGCCTTGACCATCGCGTCGATTGCCGCGCGTCGTGCCTTGTCGGCGAACACCGTCGTCGAGAAGAGGGTGTCGTCGATGTCGAAGAAGATGGCGTCGAGCTGGGGGGTGCCCATGGTGGGAGGGGCGCGGCGCCGCGGATGCGGCAAGGCGGGGAGCATAGCACCGCCGGTACGCGAAAACGGCCCGCCGGCGGGATGCCGGCGGGCCGCCTCGCTTGTCGCAACCGCGCGGTCTCAGCGACCTTCCATGTAGTCGCGGACGTCGGTCACCGTGGCACGGATCAGCACCATCAGCGACGAGTTCTCGTCGGCGACACCCTCCTGCTTGAACAGGAAGGAGATCAGCGGGAGCTTGCCGAAGAACGGCACCTCGGCGCGGCGCTCCGTGGTGAGCACCTCACGCAGTCCGCCGATGAGGACCGACCCGCCATCCGGGACGGTGACGGTGGTCGCGAACTGGCGGACCGTCATCGTCGGGAGCTGCAACGTCACGGGCAGGGTCGAACCGGCCAGCGACGTGGAGAAGGTCGGGATCGGGAGCTGCAGCTCGGCGACCGTGGGCTGGAGGTTCAGCGTGATGTGCTTGCGGTCGTAGGAGATCACCGGGCGCACGTCGAGCACCAGCCCGTCCTGGATGACATCGACCTTCGGGTCGGCGATGAACGACGCCTGCGCGACTTCCACCTCGTAGTCCTTCACGTAGGTGGTCTGGTTGATCACGGATACGTTGGCCCGCTGCGTGTTGATCACGGACAACTGCTGCCCGTTGACCAGCTGTGCGTCCTGCCGCTTCTCGACGGCGCGGAAGATCGCTTGGATCTGCAGGTCGTCGATCAGCGACCACGCCGCGGTGAGACCGCCGGTGGGGGTGAGGCTGCGCGAGAGCCGGCTGTTGAAGAAGTTCTCCGTGCGGCCGCGGACGTCGCCGTCGCCACCGTCGTTGAAGAAAGCGCCCGACGTCGGCGCACCGGCCTCGTCGCCGGTACCCGAGTTGTCGAGACCGCGCGATGCGTTGTCGTCGAGCCGGTTGGTGACGTCGTCGAGCTGTGCGACCGAGCCCTTGCCGGAGCCGCCGAGACCCCGGAAGTCGACGCCCAGCTCCTGCAGGAAGCTCTGGCTGATGGTGAGGAACTTGGACTCGATGCTCACGATCGCGGTGGCGAAGCGGCGCATGTCCTCGAGGAAGCGCGCCACGCGGCGCTGCATCTCCGGGTTGGCGTCCACCAGCAGGTAGCCGCTGTCCATGATGTCGATCTTGCCGCCGCCTTCCGTGTCCCAATAGCCGGACCCGGTCGCGAGCTGGATGTTGTCCTTCAGCGTTGCGGGCTCGATGTAGGAGGGCTTCTCCTCCGCTTCGCCACCCGTGCGCGGGCCGGTGGCCTCGCCGACGGGGATGTCGCGGATGAGCGGCGGGATGAAGTCGGTCAGCGGGAAGATCAGGTCGCGGATGTCGTACGTGTGGAGGATGTTGCTGCCGCCGGCCTTGGCCTTGGTGGTCAGCTCCACGACGCCATTGCGTACGGTCCAGGCGAGTTGCTCGCTCTTGCCGGTGAGGAATGACAGGAAGTTGGCGAGGGAGAGCGGCGAGGTGAGCTCGATCGTGGCAACGAGGCTCTCCGAGTCGATCGCCGCTTTGGCCTCCGGCGTGATGATGATCGGCACGTCGGTCTGCGCCTGCAGCACCTTGACCACGTCGCGGTACGCGCCGGTCTCCTCCGTGAACGACATCTTGTCGACCGTGATCTCGCGCACCTTGGCGCGGAGCGCGGCGTCGACCGCGTCGCCCTCGGCGGCGACGGCGGCAGGGACGCTGCGGGCCATCGCACGGTCCCACGCCTCACCGTCGACGCGGATGGTGTCGGTCTGTGGGATCTTGAGGCCCTCGATGGCCTCCTTCATGCGCGCGATCTCGCGCACCTTGTCGTAGTAGTAGGTCTCGTCGCGCGACTCACGGTTCGCCTTGATCGCAGCGCTGTGCAAGTTGCGGGCGACCTCGTTGGTGGCGTCGATCCGCAGGGCCTGGTAGGCGAGGTCCTGCGCCATCTGGAAGCGGCGGCGCTCGAAGGCGCTCATCGCGCCGTCGACGAGTTCACCCACGCGACGGTCGCGACGAGCCCGGTCAGCTTCTTCGGCGGCGCGCAGTTGACGCAGCGTTTCGGCCTCGGCGACCTCGCGCTCGCGGCGCATGATCTCGTCGCGTTGCGCCTCCGTGCGCGCCAGTGCGTCACGGACCTGCGCGGGGAGACCGGCCCACTCGAACGAGGTGCCGATGTCGATGCTCAGCTGCGCCGCGCGGAGCTCCTGGAGCGCGGCGCTGAAGTTGCCCTTGCTGGCCAGCTCGTTGGCGCTTGCGAGGCGACCCTGCACCTCGGCGCGCGCACGCTCCTCGCGGATCATCAGCAGCCGCTGCTGCTGGTCGGCGAAGGACTGGACGTGGCCCGTGCCTTCCCCGAGTTCCGAACCGAGCTGCGCGAGCAGGGACTGGACCTGCTCGTTCTGGGGCGCGAGGTTCTTCGCCTGCAGGGCGAGGTAGCGGGCTTCTTCGCGCTTGCCGGCGACGCGGAGCTTCTGCGCCTCGTCGAGATAGTGTTGGACGAGCAGGCGCACGCGCTGGGCTTCGACCGAGTCCTGGCCCTGCGCGTCCTGCCGCACGGCGTCGCCCTCGGACGCACCCGTCTGGAGGTCGGGCGTCCGCGGGTCGGCGTTGGAAGTGGCGGCGGCAGACGGGTCCGCTTGACAGGCGCCCAGGACGAGCGCGAGGGATGAAACCAGAAGGTAGGAGCGAGCCTTGAGCATGCTTGCGGTCACCGATGAATGCTGCGAGGCGGGAAGTACCCGCGGGGGGCAGGGAGCGTCGTGAGTGCTCCCCGGATCGGAGGCAAAGATCGCTAGCGGCCAGGGCGAAGCCGCCGAGAAGGGAGGCGAGAAGCTAGCCACGCCCCGGCCCGCCCGCCAGCTAGTTTTCTGCGTCTTTGCGCGTCGCGGCGACGGATCCCGGGTGGCGGGGCGCGGCGGCGAGTGGTCCTCGCGAGATCCCCGCGGGGCCGGGATCGGTACGCACACGCGCCGCCGTCCCCGGCCCAGCGGGGAGCGGCGGCGCGTGTCCAAACGCGGCGGGGCTATGCGTCTACTTCTTCTTCTTGGCGTCTACTTCTTCTTCTTGCCGGCCTGACCCATGCCGCCACCGAACTGGATGTCGTCGAAGCCCACCTTGCGGGCTGCGTCGACGCACACCGCGACATCGCCATAGACTGCGCCGACGCCTGGCTCGATCACGACCGGCATGGGCTTCATCTCACCGGTCTTGGGATCCTTGTGCCACTTGGCGCGATCGCGATAGATCTTCTCGAGTTCCTTGACGAGATCCTCCGCGTCGGATGCCTTCGCGGTCAGCACGTGGTAGCGGACCTTGTGCCCCTCGATCCGATACGACTTCGAGTTCTCACCGCGCGGGATCTTGGTCCCCTCCGCGACCCGTTCGATCTTCAACGAGAGCTTCTCGATCGGCTCGGCATCGGTCTTCTGCGCGCCGGAGTCCTTGGGCAGGTAGGCCGGCAGCTTGGCCTCCAGGATCTTGAAGTCGATGCAGAGGAAGAAAATGATCAACAAGAACACGACGTCGATCATCGGCGTCATGTCCACCTTGGCTTCCTGTTGGGCTTCGTCGGTAGCTTTGCTCATGGGTGTGCCTCCTAATGGCCCTGCTTCTTCAGCATCTTGAGTTCCTTGTCCTCCTCGCTCATGGCCAGTTCCAGCTTCCAGAACGCAGCCTGCGGGAAGACACATGCCTCCATCAACTTGCCGACGTAGTGCCACTCGGTCCACTTGTCGGCGCGGATGAGGAGGGGGTCGTTGATCAGGGTCATCTTCGTGCCGCCGACCGTCTGCGTCTCGACGTCGAGGTTGTCGATCGTGTTCTTGAACTCGAGCAACAGCTCCTGGATCGGGGCGAAGTTGTCACCGTGCACGGCCGGGTCGTACCGCACGTTCTTGCGCACGATGACCTTGCCGTCCTGCAGCACGTTGACGACCGGGCGTTGCTCCGGCGGCTTCTCGTCGGGTACCGCGTAGTTCGCCTTGGGAAGGATGAGATCCTCGAGCGCCTGCTGGCTGAGGTCGATCACCAGGACGAAGAAGATCATGAGCAGGAAGACGCAGTCGATCATGGGCGTCATGTCCATGGCCAACTCCTCCTGCACTCGCTTGGTCATCTTGGACATCGGTCACTCCTTGGCGCGGGCGCGTGCGCCCGCGCGGGGCGTTGGGTAGTCGGTCGGGATCACGCCTTCTTCTCGCGGAAGCGCTCGAAGAGGTCCTCGGCGATGGCGTTGACCTCCGTCATCAAGCGGGTCACGCGGTTGCGGAACACGAAGTAGAAGGTGCCGACCGGGATGGCGACTGTCAGACCGAAGATGGTGGTCACGAGCGCCATCTTGATGCCGTGCGCGAGCTGGGCAGGGCTCACCGAGCCGCCGGCGCTCGCGATCTCGCCGAACGTCACGAACATGCCCGTCACCGTCCCGAACAGACCGAGCATGGGCGCGACGGCGCTGATCAGCGACAGCCAGCCCACCTTGGTGTAGAGCTTCACTGCCTCTTCGTCCTCCATCTCGCGCAGGGCGGTCTGGATGGTCTCGAAGTGGTGGCCCAGCTTGCCGAGGCCCGCAGCGACGACGTTCGAGAGGTACTTGCGGTCGGCCTCGCACAGCTCGGCCGCCTCGTCGAAGTTGCCCTCCTCGAACAGGGCTTCGAGCTCGTCGATCATCTCCGGGGGTGCGAGCTTCTCACGCTTCATGCTGACGAAGCCTTCGATGATCATCGCGAGGCTGACGATCGACACGCCGACGATGACCCAGCCGATCAGGCCGGCGTTGGCGAACATGTCGCCCATCCACGAAGGCGCCTCGGTGGGCGTGGACTGGGTGAGCAGGACGTGCGAGGAGAGGGCGACGGGCAGGAGTACACTGACGGTCTGGGTGAGCATTTGCGGGACCCTATGGGCTGGTTCGACCTCTTCGTGCCGAGAGGGCGTCCGGAGGTCGGGCGCCCGGCGGAAGGAGAGGTCAGCTGGTTGACGGGAGTTGGCTGGTTGTGCGAGCCGGGGTTTGGTTGACGAAGCGGAAAGGGGGGGGTGTGGAGGTTGGTCGTTGGGTGCTTCTCACTTGCTGAGTTCGAGCCGTGCCTCATTGGCCCACGGGGAACTGCCGTAGTGGCGCACGATCGAGTCGAAGTAGTCGCGGGCGCGCTGCTTGTAGTTGTCGGACTCGCCGTTCGCCCCGAGCGCCAGCAGCAGGCGTCCCTGGACGAACATGGCCTTGGCGGTAGTGTCGCCGCTCGCGGAGTCGAGCAGCACTGCTTCGGCTGCTTTCTGCTGGGCGTCGCGCATGCTCTTGATGTCGCCGCTGGCGCTCGCCTGCAGGAGGATGGCGTGGGCCTCGCCGGCCAAGGCAGCGGCGCGGGCCGTCGGCCCGCCGCCGCCGTTGGCGAGCTTGGCGAAGAAGTCCTTGGCCTCAGCGACCTTGTTCTCCTTGAGGTAGGTCTCGCCCTGCCCGACGAGCGCGAGCATCTTCATGCTCTGCAACTCCTGGGCATCGGGCCCCGAGGCGCTGCCGATGGCGGCGTCGACCACCGAGCTCACCGCCTGGTAGGCGACGCGGGCTTCGGTGCCCTTGGCCTGCTCGACGAGTGCGATGGCCTTCTCCAGCTTGGCGCGGGCGTCCCAGATGAGACCCCAGCCCTCCACCAGCGCCGCCTCCTCGATCGCTTTGAGCTGCGACTCGGATCCGGCTGCGTCGCCCGCCACACGCGTAGCGCGTGCCTGCAGCAGGCGCGCCTCGGGCGACCGGAATGCCTTGCCCGCCACGTCGACGAAGGCCTTGAGCGCGTCGCGGGCGGCTCCCGCCTTGGTGGCGTCGCTACCCATGCCGAGCGCGAGAGCGCGCGCGGCGAGGAACCGGCACTCCTGTTCGAGGGCCTTGCGGCCGGCCTCCGCCGAGCGCGTGGCCGCCTCCTGGAAGAAGTTCGCCGCCGCGGCGGTGTCACTGCGCGCCATCGCCGCGCGGCCGAGCTCCATCGCCTCCGGCGGTTCCGTCCACTCGACCTGCAACAACTGCAGCGCAGGCATCTCGGACTCGGTCGTGCCGCGGCGGAACTTCACGACGTCGAGGCCGATCTGCAGGATCTCGACCCCGCGGATGCGCTCGCCCGACTTCTTGATCAGGGCATCCCGGATCGGCGCCTGCGCCGTCGCGGTCGCTACGAGCAGGACTGCCGCCAGAGGGACTGCGGCCAGCAGCACGGTGGGGGACTTCATCGTCATCGTCATGGAGTGGGGTCAGCGCCGGATCGCCATGAACAGCGCGTAGAGCTCACGGCCCTTGGGGCCGAGGCCGTTCACTGTGTCGAAGTTGTCGGCGGCCCGCGCAATGCTGTAGATCGTGTCTGCGAAGCGCTTGTACTTGCTGTCCACGCGCTCCGCCGCCTGGGCGTAGTAGAAGGCGTTCCAGTGGAAGTCGTACCAGTCGAGCGAGTAGTCCGTGACGCCGCGCTGGCTGCTGAGGGCGAACTTGCGCACTTCGTTCCAGTACTTCTCGTACGCCTCCACCGGCTTGCCGAGCCCGGGGAAGGGCTGGATCGAGCCACGCTCGTCGAGCTCCATCCAACCACCGAGTGCCTGGCAGATAAGTTCCTTCACGGGGAACGCCGCGGCGCGCATGACGCCGCCGGCGTCGAGCTGCTTCTCGGCCGCGATCAGCGAGTCGTACGCCTCCTGGTACTTGTGTTGGCGGAGCAGGATCTTGCCCTGGATGGGGCGTACGTAGGTGTCGACCTTGTCCTTCTCGGCTCCGGTGCCGAACTTGTCGACGATCCGGTTGGCGAGGTCGGACGCCGAGGTCCAGTCGCGCAGGGTGTCGGCGTTCTCGAGCGAGATGAACAGGATGCTGTACTGCGGATCGTCCGCCGATCGCGCGTAGTCGAGGCCGAACGCCACCGTCGCGCGCCGCGCCGTGGCCAGCTTCTGGGTGACCTCCTGGCGGCGATCGGACTTGAGCTTGATCGCTTCCTCCAGCTCATTGGAGAGGCTCTTCACCATCTCGTAGTGGCCGCTGAAGATTGCGGTCGCGAGCTTGGCGATGAGAGGCGAGGCGTTGTTGAAGCGCCGGAGGTTGCGGTAGGTCTCCTCCGCCATGTCGAGCTTGCCGACCTCCGCGTAGGAGCGCGCCAGCATGTCGAGGGCGTACTGCGTGAGGTTTGGGGCGACGGTGCCGTGCTTCTGCGCGTAGTCCGCGAGCGCTGCGGTCACCTGCGGGAACCTCGTCGGGTCCTTCTTGCCGCTGCTGAACTCACCGTTCGCCTGCATGTAGAGCATGTCGGCGAGGTTGAACTCGAGCTCGGCCTGCGCGAGGTCGCGGTTGGTGCTGGGCTTCTGTCCGGCCTCGGTCTGTCGCCACGCCTTGTAGGCGTCGGCGGCCGCGTTGGCTTGGGCGAGGTCCTTGGCGGCCTTGAACGCTTGCACCTTCCGTACCAGCGCGAGCTCGTAGTAGGGCGAGTCGGGCGTCACCTTGGTGAACTCTGTCGCGGCCTCCGGATACCGCCGCTGGTTCATGAAGTCCGAGGCTTGGCTCCAGGCGAGCTTGTCGGCGCTGTTCGAGCTGCCGTAGCGCGCCGCCAGTTGCGTCCCCGCGTCGGTCAGGGCGGCGAGGTTCGCGTCGTTGCGCGTGTAGAGGCGGAGCTGCTTGAGGGCGGTCTCCAGATAGCGGGCGGCGTCCGAGGCGGCGGCCGCGTCCGCGTCGCCGTGGGCCTCGAGCCCGATCTTGAGCGTCATCACCGCCTCGAGGGGGCGGAGCTGGGCGCCGAACGCGCGGCCCAGGCTGGTGTAGGCCGGCAGCGCCACGCGGCGCTTCTCGTCCGCGGTCATCGCCGCGAGCGCCCGCTTGAACCCGATGATGGCAGGCTCGTACAGGCGGGACTGGAAGTCGCCGAGTGCGACCTGATAGAGGAGCTCGCCGCTGACGAGACTCGACTGGACGGCGAGGATCTCGCGCAGGATCGACTTGGCCTTGAGGCCGATGACGTCGGACGGGTGCTGCTCGTTGATGGTTGCGGCAAGCGTCAGCGCCTGCTGGACCTTTGCCTTGTCGCCGGACTCCGCCAGGGCGCGCGCTTCGTTGAGGCGCACCGAGTGGCCGAAGCGGGGGTCCTCGTCTGCCCCGAGCTTCTTCATGCGCTCGCCGAACTGGCCGACCGCGACCAGCATCTCCTCCGACTTGCCGATCGTCAGCAGCGTGGTCGTGAGCCGGTCGTAGCACTCCTGCATCATCGACCCCAGCAACTCGCGCGAGCTGGGCGGCAGCTCGAGCTCGGTGAGCACCTCGAAGATCGCGTCGACCGTGCCGCGATAGTTGTCGGCAGCCATGTCGAACTTGCCGATGACCTCGTCGACCTGCGAGTTCTCGAACATCGCGCGCATCCCGAGGATGGTCTCCTCGCCGATGTCCATGACCAGATCCTCGAGGGTCGAGCGCGCGGCACTCGCGAGGTACGCGCGGTCTTTCTTCACCGCGCGCGCGTGCTCGCGAAGGAGGATGCCCTTGCGGAGCCACGCGATGTAGCGCTTGAGCTTGGCGTCGGGGTCGGTGCGCGCCGCCGACGACAGGCCGGACATCACCTCGTCGCAGGTGTCCTTGCCCGACTGGAACACGGCGGCGGCCTGCTCCTCGAGATCCTTCACCCGCTCCGGGCTCTCGACGCGCGCGATCTCGACTTCGTCGGTCAGGAAGCGACCGAACTCGTAGCACGCGTCGGCCATCGTGATCTGCGCCTGCAGCGCCACGCGGTCACCCTTGTAGCGGTCGATGAACTCCTTCGAGCGATCGAGCGCGTCTTTGAAGAGGGTGCGCTGGCGCTCGCGATCGTTGCGGATCGCTTTCGCGCCGAACAGGGAGATCTCGATGCCGAGCTGCGCGACCAGCTTGAAATCCGACGACGCCGTCTGCGTCTTGAGCAGGCGATCGGTCTCTTCCTGCGCGAGGCTGATGAGACCGAGGTCGCGGGCGATCGCGCGGATGAACTCGACCTCGCGCGCCAGCACCGCGTCCTGCGCCGGGAGCGCGGTGAGCAAGGCGAGGGGAACGATCGGGGTCAGCGTCTTGAGAATGCGCATTCGGGTCCAGCAGGGGACCGGCGGGCGGCTTGCCACTTCCGGTCGCGGGGAGCATCGGGAGGGCCGGGGGGCGCCGGCGACCTCGGCAGAGAACGGGGCAGTATAGCTAGGGGTTCACGCGTTTCCGCGGCGTTCTCTGCCGGGAACGCGGCGACGTTTCGAGCCTGCAGGCGTCGCGACGCACGCGCCGCCGGCCGGCCGAACGGGAACGCCATCCGAGACGGACGACATTCGACGGGGACCGTCAGCGGCGCGAGACTTCGACGAGGTCCGACTTGGCGGGCTCGCCCTCGCGCGGCATCACGACCGCGGCCTTCACCAGGATGAGGATCTTCTTGTTCTGGATGTGCGTGCCGCGCCGCGAGAACAGGAAGGACAGGCCAGGCAGGTCCTTCAAGATCGGGACACCCGAGACGATGTTGGTCTTCTCGGCCAGCTTCATTCCGCCGAGCATCACGGTCGCACCATCCGGCATGGTCACCGTCGTGCGCACCCGCTGCAGGGTGACGCGCGGCAGCTGGATCGAGATCGGCTGGCCGACACCGAGGGTGGTGACGAAGGTGGGGATGGGCTGTTGGAGTTCCATCACGGTCGGGCGCAGCTCGATCGTGATGTAGCGACGGTCGGCCGAAACCACCGGGCGCACGTCGAGAACGACACCGTCGCGCACGACGTCGACGACCGGGTTGGCGACAGCGGCCGATTGCGCGATCTCGACCTCGAAGTCGCGGATGTACGACGTGTGGCGCAGCACCGACATGTTGGCGCGCGTGTTGTTGTGCACCAGCAGGCGGGGCGCGGTGATGATCTCCGAGCGCTGGTGCTTCTCCACCGCGCGCAGGATCACCTCGAGCTCCGTGTCGTCGAGGAAGGTGTACTGCACGGCCAGACCGCCGCCGTTCTCGAGCTGTCCCTCGCCGCCGCCCAGGGTGGAGTCGAACAGGTTCTCCGTGCGGCCGGCGATGTCGCCGTCGTTGCCGTCGTCGAAGAAGATGCCCGGCTCCGTGCCGGTGCCGACGGTGCCGGGCGCTGCTGGGCTCGTCTGTTGGGGCTGGCCGAAATCGTCGAAGCGGAAGCCGTTGCGGTTGTCGAGACCGCGGCCCGGGACACCGCCGGCCGCCTGATCACCCAGCCCGCGGAAGTCGACGCCGACGTCCTGCAGGAAGCTGTCCTCGACCTTGAGGAAGCGCGACTCGATGTCGACCAGGATGCCGACGGCCTGGCGCAGGTCGGAGAGCAGCTTGCGGATCTTCTCGTGCGTCTCACGAGTGTGACGCACGATCAGCACGTCCTTTTGGATGGTGAGCGAGGCCTCGCCGCCGTCCCAGCTTCCCGCCGCGACGTTGTCGCGGATCATCTGGTCGAGTTTGGCAGTGTCGACGACCGTCGGACGCGGTTCCTCGCCGTCGTCGAAGCTGCCGAGGAAGTCCTCGCCAGGCACGGACAGCTTCAGCTCGCGACCAGGCTTGTCGGCGACGCCGCGGACGAGGTCGGACACCTGGTAGTGGCCGAGATACATCCGGCCGCCGGCCTTCTCGGCCGTGACCAGGCGCACCATGCCGGCGTCGACCTTCCAGTGCACGCCGGTGAGTTCGCGGATGACATTCAGCGCCTGCTCGACCGTGCGGTTGGGCAGCGAGAAGTCGCGCAGCGTCGTCGCCTCCGGGTCCATCGCGATGACGTCGGGGGACACCGTGAAGGTGACCTCCGTGACCGTGCCGTAGTACTTGGCCCAGTCCGCCACTGGTGCGTCGGCGAACCGGTGGTCCAGCGACGTCGTCTTGAGCTTGTTCAGGATGGCGCGCTCCTCCGGGGACTCCATCTCCTCCGGGGGCGTGAACGAGATCGGGCCGCGCGAGGCGACCTCCGCCCAGCGCGCCATGTCGTACTTGACCGTGTCGGTCTGCGGCACGTCGAGAGTGCGCAGGTCGTCGAAGGTCTTGGCCCACTCGGCCTTCCAGTCCTGCCGCAGCAGGTCGACCGACTGGTCGTGCCGGGCGCGGCTCGCCAGCTCCTGCAGCGCGCGCGCATTCGCGTTGGAGGGATCCTCCGCCAGCGCCATGTTCAGGTTGCGCAGCGACGACGAGAAATTGTTGAGCTGGAAGTCCATGTTGGCGGCGTCCAGGAGGCGCTTCACGCGCGCCTGCCGCTGGATCCGCAGCCGGTTCTCTTCCTCGTCCAACTGGGCGCGCGAAGCGGCGCGCCGGCGATCGTCGGCGTCGGCGTCGGCGCGGACCCGCGCGCGCTGCGCGTCGGCGAGCTTGGCTTCGAGCGTCTTCTCGAGCTCGCTTCCGGGCTGCGAGTGCACCGAGTACTGCAGGACGAGCAGACCGCGCTGGAACGCTTCGATCGCGTCGCCGAACTTGCCGGCCTCGACCGCCGCGTCGCCGGTGAGCATCTCACGCCGGGCGCGATCGCGATCGCGCTCCTGCGCCACACGTGCCGCGCGGATGCGATCCTCGGTCTGGCGCGCGACGCTCGGCTTCTCACCGCCGAGCAGATCCTGCGCGGTGAACAGGATGTTGCGCGCGCGCTCGTTGCTCGGATCGAGGTCGAGCACCTGCCCCGCCACGCGCGCTGCGTCCGACCACAGCTTCAGCTCCAGCGCCTTCTCGGCTTCGCGGAGCGACTCCTGGATGATCACCGCGCGGCGTTGATCCTGACCCGCGGCACCGGCACCGCCCTGAGCGCCGGACGTCATCGACGTGTCCGCGGCACCGGTCGGCTGCGTCGAGGGCGCCTGCTCTCCGGTCTCGGGCGATCCGCTCTGCGTCGAGCAAGCGGCGAGCACGGCAGCGAGCGGAACCAGTCGTCCCATGCGGACGAGGGGTTGAACGAAGTGCATTGTGTGCGTTCCTGAGGGAAGGATCAGGACAAGAGGGAGCGCCCCGAGGGCTGGGGACGGTCGCCGTATGGGAGAGCGAGGCTGGGCGCGCGGCAAGCGCAGTCCCAGCGGGGGGTTGGGGAGCGGCGGACGGTAGCGACGCTGCCGAGGAGGGTCAAGCGCGCAGCTGACGCTCGTGCAGGAATCACGAGTCCGGTTTCGGAGTGGGTACTTCGGGACGCCCGAGGATGCGATTGACCCGGCGGATGTCGGCCCAGGTCTCGCCCTTCGCGCTCGGCGTGCGGAGGAGATATGCGGGGTGCCAGGTGGCCACGACGGGGATCCCTTCGTACTCCAGGTCGCGGCCGCGCAGGGCGCGCATCGGCGCCGAGGTGCCGAGGAGGTTGGCGCTCGCAACCCGGCCGAGGCAGACGATCACGGCCGGCTTGATGATCCGCACCTGCGCGCGGAGATAGGGAAGGCAGGCCGCAACCTCGTCGGGCTCGGGTTCGCGGTTCTCCGGCGGGCGGCACTTGTTGACGTTGGCGATGAAGACCTCGCTTCGCGCCATGCCCATGGCGTTCTCGATGATGCGATCGAGGAGTTGCCCGGCGGCGCCCACGAAAGGGCGCCCCTGCTGGTCCTCGTGGAACCCCGGCGCCTCGCCGATGAACATCACCGACGCGCGCGCGTTCCCCTCGCCGAACACGACGTGGGTCCGGGTCCGGGCGAGCTTGCACTTCGTGCAAGGGAGCACCTCGGTGCGCAGCGCGGCGAGGGCGACCTCGGGATCCTGGCTCGACTCGTCGCGCAGAGGGGGGGGGAGCGGAGCGGTCTCCGATGAGGCCGTATCCGGGCCTGGCACCGATTGCTGTCTCGGGGGCGCGGTCGAGATCGTCAGGCCGCTGGTGCCCAGCGGCACGGCCAGGTCGGCGCCGTACGCGTCGACCGCCGCCCTCAGCCAGGCGCCGACGCTCGACGTGTCGCGCATCGGGCCAGGTCGCTCAGAAAGTCCAGCCGACCGACAGCGTGAACGTGTGGTCGACGCGCTCGTTGCCCGGCGCCGGCGTGTTGTCGTAGGTCAGCAGCCAGCCGAGTTCGCCGAACATCGCGTCGGTGAGCTTGGCCTGCAGGCGCGACTCCTTCTTGATCAACGTGTCGTCGGTCGTCTCGAAGCCGAGGAACGCCTCGACGACTTGCAGGAAGCGCAGGCCGTGGCCGAGGTCGACGTTGAGGTTGTACGCCGCGCGACCGGCCATGGTCTCGTCGACCGGGCCACCAGTGCGGTAGTCCTCCAGGAAGTACGACACGCCCGCCTCGACGCTCAGCTTGAAGTCGTCGTGTTCGACGATCTGGCGACCGGCGCCGACACCGGCGGTGAGGCGCAGATCCAGGTTCGCCTTGAAGTCGCCTTCCGCTCCGACGTTCGCGGTCGCGTACCACTTCTCCGACAGGAAGTAGTCGTACTTCAGGCCGCCGTAGGTGCGGCGTTGGTTGAGCGTCCACGACCCTGGCGCATTCTTGTCCTCCGCGTAATCCCAACGGCCGCGGGCGCCGATGCGGTCGATCTTCGAACGGCGCTCGGCATCGAACGCGGTGCCGGTCTGCCGGCGCTCGGTGTTGCCCGTGACGTAGAGACCGTTGACGGCGATCGTGCCGGTCCACTCGATCGGCTTCTCCTCGAGATTGAACGACGCCAGCTCCGTGAGCCGGATCGGGCCGCCGGGGCCGGTACCCGCGTCGGCGAACATCAGCATGCCGCCCTCGTCGACGCCGACGATGCGCCGCTCGATCATCTCGCCCGCGCTGGTGCGAACCTTGATCGGGCTCGCCGACGACATCGTGCTGACGTTGCTGAGCGGCACTGTGACATCGCCGAGCATCGCGCTGCCGAACGTGATCTTGCTGTCGGCCATCGTCTTGATCGTGCCGGTCAGTTCGTTGCCGTTCTTCAGCTTGATGGTGTCCTGGGAGAAAGCAGCGGAGGTGAGCACCGCGGCGGAGAGAGAGAGCTGGAGGAAGAGTTTGTTCATTCGAGTTTCTGGAGCGAGGAGCCAACGTTGCCACAGGCAGGTCCGGAATGCCAGATTGGTCTCGCGCGCCGCGGCGCGCGATCGACCTATACTCTGGCGCCCTTCCGGCTCGCGATCGCGACGCGTCGATGCAGATCCAGAACCCCTCCCGCTCCGGCGTGGCTACGCACCTGGCCGGCTTCGCGGCCTTCGGCGTGCTCCTCGCATTCGCCGCGCTGCTCTACGGTCCGGCCGCACTGCGCGCGGAGCTGCTGAACTTCGACGACCCGTTCTACTTCGGGCCCGACAACGCCGCGTTCCGCGACGGCGGCCTTGCCCACATCCTCGACCCGCGTGCCACCATCGCCAACGCGTACCTCCCGGTCGCGCACCTCTCCCTCTACCTCGACTACGCGTGCGGTGGCGCGGAGCACGCCTGGTTGCCGCGCCTGCACTCGCTCGGCATCCACGTGCTCGCGGCCTGGGTGCTGGCGCGGTTGCTGGGTCGCCTCGGCCTGACCCGCATCGCGAGCGTCGCCGCCGCAGCGGTGTTCCTCGCCCACCCTGCGCTCGTCGAGTCGGTCGCCTGGGTCTCGGGGCGCAAGGACGTGCTCTCGGGGTTGTTCTCGTTCCTGTGTCTGTCGGCGGTGGTGCGCCATGCGCAGAGCCCCGGTCGCGGTGCGCTGGTTCGCGTCGGCGTGTTCGGGTTGCTCGCCGTCTATGCGAAGGCCACCGTCGTCGTGCTGCCGCTGCTCGCACCGCTCCTCGTCGCGGTCACGCCCGGCCGGCAGCCGCGCGCGTGGCGCGCGTCGACCCTGGTGCTCGTGCTGGTGGTGGGGCTCGGCGCCGTGCACCACACGGCGCTGGCGGCGAGCGAGGGCACGCTCGTCGGCGCCGCGGATGCCGGGTTGCGGGCGCGCGCGCTGCAGGTCCCGGGTGCGTTCCTCCACTACCTCGCGACCGTCGTCTGGCCGCGCGGGTTGAACGTGCTCTACCCGGAGGTCCTCACGCTGGAATCGTTCCGGGCCCACTTCGGCGTGGGGCTCGCCGCGCTGGTCGGGCTCGGCGCACTCAGCCTCCTGCTCGCGCGCCGGCCAGCGACCCGCCTCGCCAGCGTCGCGCTCGCCGCCCTCGTCGTCGCGCTGCTTCCGTTCAACACCGCCCTGCCTGCCTCCGCGATCGCCGCGGCCGACCGCTACCTCTATCTCGTGGTGCCGTTCGCCGCGCTCGCGGTCGTCACGTTGGTGGGGGCCCGGCTGCGCGCCCCGCTCGCCGTCGGCCTCGCGGCGCTCGGCGCGGTGGGCACGCTCGCGCGGCTGCCCGCGTTCGACACGAGCGACTCGCTCTGGCGCGCGAGCCTCGCCGCCGACCCGCGCAACGCAGTCGCGTGCATCAACCTCGCGCTCTCGCCGGCGGTGGCGAGCGACGGCGCCGAGGTCGTGCGCCTGTACGAGGCGGCCGCGGCGTGCGCGCGGTATCCGCAGCATCGGCTGCGCGCGGAGGGAGGCCTGCGCGATCTCGCGTACGCCGAAGGCCGCCTCGAGGCCGCCCTGCGGCACGCGCAAGGTGCGTTGGCGGCGACGGCCGACCTGCCCGACGACGCGCGCGCCCGAGCGGTGCGCGTGCAGGCCAGCCTGCGCGGCGCGATGATCGCGCTGGCTGCGAGCGACACTGCCGCCGCCGATCGGCTCGCCGCGCCCGCGCTGCAACTCGCGCCGGAGCATCCCGCGGTCGTCGCGTACCGCTGGTCGCTGCGCCTGCGCGAGGCGCTGGGTTCCGAAGGCCGCCTGGCCGACCCCGCCGATCCGCGCGGGGCGGAGGCCGTCGCGGCGCTGACGCAGGCGGCCGCCGCGACACCCGACGCTTACGACCCGCCGCTGGTGCGCGCGCAGTGGCTGGTGGCGATGGGGCGGGCGCTGCCTGCACTCGGCGCGTACGACGCCGCCATCCGCATCGACCCGCACCGGCTCGAGGCGCACCTCGGCAAGGCCGACCTGCTGCTGAGTGAAGGCCTCTACCCCGGCGCCGAGGCCGCGATCCGCGACGCCGTGCGCGCCGGCGTCGCCGACATCAACCTGTACTTCAAGCTCGGCCTTGCCCTCGCCGGGCAGGGGCGGCTCGACGATGCGAAGCACTACTACGAGGCCTACCTGCAAGCGCGCCCGCGCGACGCGCAGGTGCGCTTTCTCCTCGGGGGCGTGCTCGCGACGCTGACGCGGCGCGAACTGCACCAGCTCACGCCCGCGCAGCTCGAACCCCGGGTCGAGCGGATCCGCGATCTCGCGCCGGAGCATCCGCTCGCCGACTTCCTGCTCGCGGTGCTGCGGCGCCAGCAACGCAGGCACGCCGATGCGCTGTTCCTCCTGCAGGGTGTGCTCCCGCGCTTGCCGGACGACCCCGACGCGCCGCGCCTGCTGGCCGAGACGCACCGCGACCTCGGCTACCAGTTGCTCATGGAGGGGAACGACCGCGCGCGCGGCGTCGACCACCTGCGCACCTTCGTCCGCGTCGCGCCCGCATCGGTGTCGACCGACGCGGCGCGCACGCTGCTCGACGAGGAGGCGAAGCGCCTCGAAGCCGCCGGGGTCGCGGCCCTGCAGGCGAGTCAGTTCGGCGACGCCGAGGCGCAGTTGCGCCGCTGTCTCGACCTCGCGCCCGATCGCGAGGGCGCGCACTTCCACCTCGGTCTCGTGCTCCTGCAGCGCGGCACGGATCTGGCCGCGACGCACGCGATAGCCTCCTGCTACGCTGCCCTCGCCGAGTTCGAAGCCGCCGAGCGCGGGGTCACGGCGCGCGGCGGGGACGCGAGCCTCGCCGTCTTCTATCGGATCGTCGCCCTGGTCCGCCTCGATCGGAAGGACGAAGCGCACGCCGTGGCGCGCAGCTATCTCGCCGACCCGAACCACACGGGCGCGGTCGCGTACGAACGCATCGAGGCGCTGCTGCGGTAGGGGAACGCGCACTTCCCTTTCGCCGCAGCGTCGCTAGCCTGTGCCGCATCGCGCGCGTGGTCAGCCGCGCGATCGCCGGATCGGCGTTGGCGAACGGCGTTGGTGAACAAGATTGAAGGTCTGAGCAGTTCAGGCCAGGGAGGCCGCAGTGGGCAAGCGCAGCAGAGATCTCTTCTCCCTGCTCGAGGATCGCGAGCAGAACAGGACAACCGAGGGCAGGACTTCGCAGGGCGGCGAGACCCGGCCGCGCCGGGCCGCGCCCGCCGCCGAGGGCTTCTGGGCATCGCTCCGGCAGATGTTCGGCGCCCCCGACGCGCGACCGGCGGGTCGCGGTCGCGCCGCGGCCGCCGGCCTGCCCGGCATCGTGCTGGTCGCCGTGGCGCTGGCATTCCTCGGCGTCGGCTACGGGCTCGGGCGATGGTTGCCCCGCGCCGACGCCGGCGGTCAGGACCTCGCGGCGCGAGGGGGGGGCCAGCCCCAGCCGCAGGTCCAGGAGCCCCGGCGCCCCGGCCCGCTGGCGGCGACCCCGGGCCAGTTGAGCCCGGAGAAAGAGGCGGAGATCCTCTCGAACGCCTTCTTCATGTTGCTACAGTTCGGCGCCCCTCAGGCCGAGGAGGCCGTCCGCGCGGCGGCCTACCTGCGGGCCCAAGGCGTGGAGACCGCGCGAGCTCGCAAGTTCCAGACGGCCGTCGACAAGACCGAGATCTGGGCCGTGATCGCCTACGTCGTCGCCAACGACGTGGCCGGCACGCTGGGCAAGCTCAAGGTGGTCCCCCCGTCGAGGGTGTGGCCGCGTCTCACTGCGTTGATTCCGCAGCTGCGACCGGAGAGCCTCCAGTACACCACCGACCCCGCCGGCCGCTGATCGGCCCGGCGCCTTCGCCATGACCATCCACACCAGCCTCAAGAACCGCGCCGGCCTCGCCGGCGAACGCAACGTCTGGACGCGCGTCGAGCGTCTCGCGGCGCTCAAGAAGATCGGCCGTTGGAAGGACGGGGACGTCGTCCTCGGCCTGCCGAAGGTGCGCACCCGCTTCAAGACGAAGGCGAAGAAGAAGGAGGCCAAGGCCGATGCCGCGGCTGCGCCCGCAGCCGCCGGCGCACCGGCGGCAGCAGCAGCAGCGCCGGCCGGCAAGGCCTCAGCGCCTGCGGGCAAGGCGGCGGCCGCCGCGCCCGCCGCCAAGGGCAAGAAGTGAACGGGTCCTGCCCGTGAACCTCACTCCGCGCGCGCGCGGCACCGACGCCCGTGGCGTCGCGTAGCAAGCCCGGCGCGCGCGCGGCCCTCATCGAGATCTTCGACTCGATCCAGGGCGAAGGCCGCCACGTCGGTGTGCCCATGGCCTTCGTGCGCGTGGCGACCTGTCCGCTGCGCTGCTCGTACTGCGACACGCCGCACAGCTACGTCGCCGGCCCGCAGTTCACCGTCGCCGCGCGAGACGGCGTCCGCTCCGTGCAAAACCCGGTGTCGGCGGCGGTCGCCGCCGAAGGGGTGCTCGCCACGCTGACCTCTTCGCGCCGCCCGCATCCGGTCTCGGCGACGGGCGGGGAGCCGCTCGTCTATCCGGAGTTCCTGCGCGACCTCGGGGATGCGCTCGGACCCGCGCACCCACTGCACCTCGAGACCGCGGCCCTGGACGCGCGCGCGCTGCGCACGGTCCTGCCCGTGCTCCGTCACCTCAGCGCCGACTACAAGTTGCCCGAGACGATCGGCGGCGTCGATCGCCGCGCCGACCACGTCGCGTGCGTCGAGGCGGCGCTCGCGCGCGGTGGCGTGAGCATCGACGTGAAGGTCGTGTTGACGCCGGGCGTCGCGACGGCGAGCCTCGTCGCCGCGCTCGCGGCCCTCACTCCGTTCCGCGCCGGCATCCTCCTCGTGCTGCAGCCCGTGACGCCGTTCGGCGCGGAGCGCGCGCCGTTGCCGCCGACGCGCCTCGCCGAGTTCGCGAGGATCGCGCTCGATGCGGGCTTCGACGTGCGCGTCCTGCCGCAGGTGCACAAGGTGCTCGCCGTGCCGTGAGCGCGGCGAAGGCTTGCGCCTCGCGCGCATCAGCCCAAACTGCGGCCCACATGCAAGTCCACGTCCGTCTGCTCGCGCGCGCGTCCGTCCTGGTGGCTGTGGGCCTATCGGCCGCGGCCTGTGCGCCTTTCGCGCAGGATCCGGCGCCGGTGACGCCGCAGCGCCCCACGGTCTCGTCCGACACGTCCACGACCAAGGTCGGCACGCTCGAACTGGAGGCTGGCGCGACGGTCGACCCGGGCGACTCGCTCAGCGTGCCGACGACGCTGAAGTGGGGCGCGGGCGAGCACACCGAGTTGTTCGTCGGCTGGCCGGCGTTCGTGCACATCGAGCGGCCCGGCGACGACGCCGACGGACCCGGCTCCGTGTCGTTGGGCGTGCGCCATCGTTTCCTCGAGGAACTCGTCGACCGTCCTTCGGTGGCGACCCAGCTCACCACCAAGCTTCCCACCGCGAGCCAGCGGGAAGGCCTCGACAGCGGCGAGATCGACTTCCACGCGGCGCTGATCGCGTCGCAGTCCTTCTCGGGCGTTGCGCTGACCGGGTTCTACCGGTTGGGCGTGCTCGGCAACCCGGGGCCCGACGGCACGATCCTCGAGCACGACATCGCGCTCGCGGCGGGCACGAGCCTCGACGACCGATGGGGCATCTTCGGCGAGGCCGCCGCACTGCTGACGCCGGAGACCGACACCGAGGACGTCCGCCTCACCCTCGGCGCGACCTATGCATTCGCCCCGTCGCTGGTCCTCGACGTCGGCATCGCCGTGGGGCTGACGCGCGAGGCTCCCGACTTCCAGGCGATGGTCGGCTTCACGCACAACTTCGGCGACATCTTCGCGATGACGGGGATCGTGCCGCCCCGCTGACCGTTGCGAGGCGGCTGCGGGTTGCCCGCGGCCGACCCCATCGGCTACACCACACGGCGATGCACCGCCTTGCGCTCCTGCTCGTTGCCGCCATCGTCGGCGCGCCCCTGAGGTCCCAGGACGACGGTTGTCGCGCCTGCGCCGGCACCGGCGAGCGCGAGTGCGCGAGCCACCGCGCGATGCTGGAGCAGGAGAAGGCCGTGAAGTTCTGCAGCGAGGCCGTGCGCTGCAAGGGGTGCGGTGGCCTGCTGGTCCGCGACTGCCAGAGCTGCGTGAACGCGCCGGCGGAGGCCGACCTCGAGCGGCGCAGAAAGCTGGCCGCCGACTGGCTCGCCGCGCGCCGCAAGGCGGTGGACGAGGTCACGGAGGGCAAGGACATCATGCACCTCGAGACGGAGCACGTGCACCTGACGTTCTCCGTGCGCCCGCTGACCGTCGGCCGCGTCAAGCTCGACACGCACGCGCTCATGCACCTGTACGCGCAGCGCATCGAAGACCTGCGCACGCTGTTCATGACCACGTTCGAGGTCACCGAGAAGTCGTTCAGCGGGCCGGTCCGCGTCTACCTGTTCAAGGAGCGGATCGACCATGCCCGTCTGGCGCCGCGCGTGACCGGCCAGGGTGCGAACTCGACGGGCGTGAAGCTCATGGGCGTCGAGAGCGTGTTCTGCTCCTACCACAACCTGCAGTCGATGCCGGGGGACGAGGAGCTGCACCGCAACGTCGTGCACAACGTCACGCATCTCCTCCTCGCCAACACCGCGCCGGTCGCCTGGATCGGCAACCGCAAGTGCGGCTGGGTCGACGAGGGCGTGGCGCACTGGTTCGAGGACAAGGTCACCGGCAAATGCACGAACTTCTGCTACGAGGAGGTCGCGCTCACGCCGGGGGCCGGGTTCAAGGGCGGCCGCTGGCGCGTGCCGACGCGGCGGCTGGTCGAGGCCGGCAAGCTCGGCCCGTTCTCGCGCCTCAGCAACCTGAACAACGACGAGCTGTCGTTCGAGGACCACGCACACGCGTTCGCGGCCATCGACTACCTGCTCGCCCAGTACGGGGGCGCCAAGGTCGCTAGGATGATCACGTCGCTCAAGACCAAGGTGCCGGCGCGCGACGCCATGAAGGCGGCGTTCGACATCGACATGCTCGCCTTCGATGACGCGCTGCGCGCGTGGATCAAGGCGACCTACCCGCTGGAGGAGACCGGTCGATGAGGAGGGGGCGTGCGCTGGTTGTGGCGCTGCTGGTCAGTGGTCTCGTGGCCCAGCCCGGTCGGCAGGAGCGGCGCACCGTGGCGCAACTCGGCGCCATGCTGCAGGAGCTGTGGCAGACGGCCTCTTCACTCCCGGCGGCGCGTCGTGACGCGGTCGATGCGGCGCTGGCCGAGCGTCCCGTCGGGAATCCGCTCGGATCGCTGATCGCCGCGCGCGCGTGCGTCGACGACGTCAGTGCCGACGCCGACTACATCGTGCGCCGGATGGTGGACGTGATCGCGTTGCCGGAGGTCGTCGACCCCACGGTGTTCGAGGACGAGGCCGGCACGGTGCCCTACCGCCTGCACGTGACGCTCGTGTCGCCGTTCGTGCTCGCCACGGACGAGCCGCTGGCGTGCGCGCTCGAGCTGCACGCGGCCGACGGCAAGGCGGTGTGGAGCGATCGCATCACGGGCAAGACCGCCGGTGACCTCGCGCAGCTCGCGGTGAAGCTGGCGATCCCGGTGCACGACCTGCCCGACGGCGCGTACACCGTGGTCGCGCGCTGTGACATCGGCGAGCGGGTCTGGAAGGACGGCGATCCCGTCGCGCGCGCCACGGTGTTCGTGCAGCGGGGCTTCGCCGATGCGACGCGCGGGCTCGAGGCCCGCGTGCGCAGCGTGCTGGCCGAGGCCGATCGCAGAACCCGCGCCGCGGTGCGCGGTGCGTTCTGGCCGATGCAGCGCGTGTACGGCGGCGACGCGGACGAGGGCTACGCGGCGTTCCTGGCCGACCAGCGCAACGCGACGCGCGTGCTCGACAACGTCGCGGGCGGCGAGGTCGGTCGGCGTGCTCCCCTCGACGGCGTCGAGGGCTTCTGCTCCGTGGTGATCGAAGTCGACGAGAGCGACGCGCCGCCGCTCCTGCGCGCGCGCGTGCGGCCGGCGAGTGCGGCGCCGGTGCGCGAGGGCGAGGCGGCGCCGGGCCTCGTGCTCTTCGTCCCCGGCGATCCGAGCTTCGACGGCGTCTGGCTGCGGCCCAGCCTCGCGCGCGCGACGCCGCCGGGGTTCCTGGCCAGCGCGCTCGAAGCCAGCGGCTTCGACGCGGCGCGCACGTTCCACGTCGCGGTGATGGAGTCGCCCGGCGACCTCCGCGATCCGCTGGCGTCGATCCCGCCGGTGCTCACGGTCCTCACCAAGCTCCTCGCCGTCGATCCCGCGCGCGTCGTCCTCGTCGGCGAGCGCGAGGGCGCGAGCGCGATCCTCGCCGCCTGGCAGGGCGGCAAGCTCGCGGCGGCGCCGCGTGGCCTCTGCCTCGCGGTGCACGCCGGGATCGGGCGGCCCGACGCCGAGCGCGTGGCCAAGACGCCGCTCCTCCTCGTGCCCGGCCGTGGCCACGCGTCGGCCGAGAACCTGGCGCGCGCCGCGAGCCAGCTCGCCGACGCGGGCGTCGGCGAGCAGGTGCAGCTCCTCGTGGCGCGGCACGCCTGGCCCTGGGCGCTGCTGCACGCGCTGCCGGAGATCGAGGCCTTCTGCCGCGTGCGGCTGCGGTAGGGACGTGCCGCGAGGCGACGGTCCGCGAGTTCCTGGAGAAGAAGTCGTTGCGGGCTCGAGGGCGTGCCGACGCGTAGCTCCCGGCGCCGTTTGCGCGCGCCGCGACGATTCGCGGTCCTTGCAGCCCAGATCACCCACCCACACGCCGTCGACCCGCAATGCACCGCCCTCCCGACCCCACTGTCTCCAGGCGAACGTCGGTCGTACGAGCCGTCGCGCCGGTGCTCCTCATGACGACGTTCGCGTGCAACGCCCTGGCGCCGGAGTTCGGGGTCTATCCGATCGAGCAAGTGCAGATCTCCCTGCCCGCCGACTTGTCGCCCTACCCGCGCTTGGCGGTCCGCATGCTGCAGCCGTCGGACGCGGCGTTCCTCGACGTCGCACAGACCGTTGTCGAGAAAACTGCTGACGCGATCCGGAAAGCCAAGGTCTTCGATTCGGTCACGACCCTGAAGTGGGACGAGGCCGGCCCCGCCGAACTCGAGCTCAGGATCCGCGTCGTGTCCGTCCGTCGCGTCTCGTCGTCGGATCGTTTCAGGCGACCAGGCTCTGGCCAGACCTGGGTGCACACGGACGTCGAGGTTGTCGATACTCGATCGCGTGCCAGGATCGGCGCGGCCCGCCTGGGAGGATCTTCCGCTTCTGATGCACCTCCCAAGGGAACCACCGAGGGCGCAATCCACGTGACGATCCGTGCCATCACCGGCTTCCTGGTGGGATCGCAGTCTCCGGAGAGTGACTCTTGAGCGCCGATCGCATCAGGCGACGGGTCACGGCGGCCCTCTTGTGCGTCCTGGCAAGCTGTGCCGCATTCCGCGACCACAAGCTGGAACCAATCACCGGATGGCCGCCGCCATCGCCGACACAGAAGCCAGCCATCAACGTCCTGGTGACGGGAAACGTCGCCGGGAGCCTCAAAGGAGCCTGGCGGGCGCAGGCGGTCCGGGCACTCAAGGACTCGGGACAGTTCTCTTCGGTGACCTCGACCACACGCACGGATGCGCCGTTGACGGCCACGCTCGATGTCACCTACGCGAAGACGGAGAACCGGGGACTCATGGCTCTGTCCGGATTCACCCTCTTCCTCATCCCCGTGCCCGCCGGTCGGGGATCGTTCACGGTCAAGACTTCGTTCGCGGAGCGTGGCAAGTTGCGCGGTGTGACGACCAGGTCCGAGGGGTGTGAGATCTGGGTTCACCTGCTGCTGATCTTCGCGGCGCCGTTCGCGACCGAGGACAGCGCCTATTACGACTGCATGCGCTCGAGTCTGATGGAGGCGCACGGCAGGCAGTGGCTCGTGTCCAGGGACGCTCCGTGAAGGCGACCTCGAGGGTCCTGCTCATCGCGGCGATGGCCGCGAACACCGCGTGCGCCTCCGGGTGGGTCGTTCGCCACGAACGATTGCTCGGGCGGACCGACAAGGAAGTGGAGAAGGTGCTGGGCAAGGCCGACCGGACATCCACGCTCGAGGACAAGATTGCCGTCGAGCCAGGTGGCATGACGCGGCGGACGCGGACAGTGGCGACCGGCGGACCGGACCTGCCGCTGCCGGACTGGTCGGGTGGCGATCGCTGGGATCCCGGAACCAAGGACCTCTGGTGCTGGGGCAGCAGCACCTTCGTCGTCTTCGCGCAGGGGATCTGCCGTGAAGTCTGGGCGAAGACCGGCCTGTTCGGATTCGGCGAACTGCAGCTCGTCCAGATCGAGCGCACTGGCAGCCGTTGAGTTGAGACTGCACTGAACTGAAACGGGCGGTGCCGTCACTCCTTGCCCAGCGTCAATTCGTACACCCTCACCGTCGTCGTCGATCTGCTGCCGAGGCGCACCTCGATCCGTCGTCGGCGGGCATGCGTGACTTCGCACAGGGGCACGCGGAACTGTCCCGCGGCGGGACCACGCAAGGTCACATCGGCGAGCGCCACTTCACCGTCCACCAGGACGTCGAGAGTCGCGGTGCCTTCGTACGGCAGCGCCACACGCGCACCCTGCTGGGCCCACACGCGCAGAACACAGCCGTAGATGCCCGGTGGAATCGTCGTCTCGAACACAACGGATGAGATGCCGGGACGGGCGAGGCGCAGGAACGTGGTGTCCGGCCGCGCTTCTTCGAGCACGCTGCTGGCGGCGTGCAGCCAGACGCGATCCTCGGTCGACCACACGGTGGGGGTTCCATGCCAGAGATCCAGTCCCGCGAAGGTCCCTTCACCCGCCCGGAAACGGTTGACCACAGTTGCGGCTGGCGCGGCGTCCGCCGGGGCGGAGAGTCCGGCCGCGAGATGGGTGTCCGGGTCCGGCGCGTCGCATGCGACCATCCCTCGGAGCAGGGCGACCCCGGACTGCCAACCGTCCGCAAAGAGAGTCTGCAGGTGCTCGGGATCAGGCCCGTCCACGGCCCATGCTCGCAGCTGACGTGTGCAATCCGGGTCACCGAGCAGCGCTGCGGCGCACCCGAGTCTTGGCGCGCGCTCCTTGAAGATGGGCCACCCGTCTCTCACCGTCGGAGGGGGATCGACTCCCGCGGCCACATCGCGGCGCAGGGCAGGATCGCCTCGAGCCGCCCGAACAACAAAGACATCGAGCTCGGACGCCAGCGCGGGGATCTGGCGGCGGATCGGATGGCGTGCCAATGCGAGCTCGACCTCCAGGTCCGCAACGGTCCGCATCATCCGCTGCGCACCGATGCCGTTGCCAGCTACACTCGCGAGTGCTCGAGCCGCGATCGCGCCGAGGCGGTCCGATTGCGCCGCAGTCAGCGGCCTGACGCCATCCAGGGGGAAGGAGAGTCGGCGTACCAGGGTGATGATGGCGCGAAGTCCGACTCGCTGGCATTCCGTGCGTTGGTCGTCGACCGTCGACACCGACCGGTCCACCAGTGCGATCAGTGGCTCCAGCGTCGACGCGTCTCCACAGCCACCGAGCATCACCGCGGCGTCCATGGTCGGCGCGCCCACCGGATCCGCACCGATGACGCTACAGGCGGCGGCCCGCATCGCGGCACAGACCGCGAGGTCCGAGCTATCCGCGATCGGACGCTCGAAGAACACCCGGGCCAGGAGTGACAGCGTGTGCCGTGCCCGCGCCCCGCGCAGGTTCACGGTCATGAATCGGGTCAGATCGGGTTGGCGTGCCGGGCCATCGCGCTCGAGATGGACGGCAGCCTGTCTCAGCGCGGCATCCCATCCGTCGCGCAGACCCAGGGCATACACGTCGTGAAGGTCCGAGGCGGCTCCCGGCGTCGGTGCTTCGAGTTCCCGAACGGAACTCTCCAAGACGAGATGACCGAGTCGGGGAGGCGAGTGGAGCGCAGCCGCCAGCGCCTCGAGGTCGCGGGTCTGCCACGCCTCGCCAGTCTGCCGACGGAACCGATCCAAACCGGATGCGAGCTGGACGACGAGCAGCGACACTACGCCGATCCCGACGAGAGCCAGCCCCCGCGTGAGCCGCTTCACTGTGTTTGGTCGAATGCGCAGTAGCCGCCGTGACCAGCGGGCCAGACGCGGAACGGACAGGGCCGCGAGCGGCCCGCCAGCAAGCCACGCGCGGAGGTCGCCTGCAAACGCGCCGCCGTCGCGATACCGCCACGCGGGCTCGGGATCGGTGGCCATTGCGATGACGGCCGCCAGCCGGCGATCGACGCCGCTCGCTGCGGTGGTGAGGGGCACCAGTGGCCCGGCCGTCGCTCGGCTCCGTTCCGAGGGTCGCTTCCCGGTCAGCAGGTCGTAGGCCGTCAGGCCAAGCCCGAACACGTCCGCCGTAGGTCCCACCTGCTGGCCGAGCACCTGCTCCGGCGCGGCGTAGTCGAATGAGGCCCAGACAGTCGACGCCGCGCCCACCGCGCGCGCGCTGCCCGCGAGCCCGAAGTCCACGAGGACCGCTCGCGCGAGGAGCGGAGCCGAGCCGGCGTCTGCGTCGAGCACGATGTTGGCGGGCTTGACATCGCGATGCGCCATCCCCGTGGCGTGCACGACGGCGAGACCCTCTCCGACTTCGGCAAGGCGCTCCACGATGCGGCGGCGCTCGCCGGCATCCGGGCGCCGGCCCGCGGCCCCGAACTCCTCCAGCACTTCCGCCAGGCTCGGCCCTCGGATCCGCTGCATGGCACAGAAGCAGACACCAAGCTCTTCGTCCTCGCCGACGTCGAACACGCGCACGAGGCTGGGGTGGGACACCGCCTGGGCATGCCGGGCCTCATCCAGGACGCGCTCCCGCGCTGCCGGGCCGGCGCCGAGGGCGGCGGTGACCTTCAAGGCAACCTCTCCGCCATGGGCCAGATCCGTCGCGCGGAACACGTGTCCGGAGCCCCCGCGCGCCAGGTAGGCGTCGATCCGGTAACGGCCCACCCGATCGCCGGGTCGGACGTCCGGGCCCAGCGCCCGCATCAGGCCCTGCAGGATCGGCACCTCCAGGAAGGACTCGCTCACCGCGTCGTGCGCCAGCAGCGACTCCACCTCGGTGCGCATCCGTGCATCGTCGCCACAGGCCGCGTCGAGGTACCGTTTTCGAGGATCCCCCGTGAGTTCTCGGGCCGCCAGGAACAAGGTCTGGAGCCGGACAGGATCGACGGACGGATGATCCGCGGACGCGCTCATCGGCCGATATCATCCGCGCAGTCGACAGGCATCTCCATGACGACGAGTTCCAACCAGGGCGACCACGAACCCGGGAACATCACGTGCGCGCTGGCAGCGGTGCAGGCCGGGGTGCCGGGTGCGCCGGACACGCTGTACCACCTGGTGCATCGCGGGCTCCGGGCCAGCGCGCGACGCCTGCTTCGTTCGCAGGCTTCCGACGCGCTCGTGCAGACGACGGCGGTGGTCGACGACGCCTTCTTGCGCCTGATCGGACAGCGGCGCCCGTGGCAGAACCGGGTCCAGTTCTTTGCCATGGCCGCGACGATGCTGCATCGCGTGATCAGCGACTTCGCCAGGCGCCGTCGGCGCGCCAAGCGCGGCGGAGACTGTGCGTCCGTGCCGCTGGAGGAGTGTCTCGCCGCGCTGCTCCCGGACCCCGGTTTCCTCCTCGACCTCGACCGTGCTCTCGAGCGGCTCGGCGCGCAACTGCCGCGCTGGAGAGCGGTCGCAGAGATGCGGATCTTCGGTGGGCTCGACCACGCGAAGATCGCAGCAGCCCTCGGAGTGTCGGCCAGCACCGTGGAGCACGACTGGGGTCTCATCCGGCCTTGGTTGCATCGGGAGCTCGCGTAGATGAGCCTCCTCCCAGGACGCGTCGGAGGTCGGTCAGAGCCGCAAGCAAGAGAGTACCGCATGGCGATCCGTTGCGGCCAGTCACGACGCAAGGCGCGTAAACTCGCACCCGCTAGCTTCGCCTCCATCATGCACCTGCTCCTGTCCCTCGCTTTCCTGTCGGCCGCCGTCGCTCCGCAGGGAGCGCCTCGCCTCACACGCGACGTCACCACCCAGGCGCCCTACGGAGGGGGCAGCAGCCCGCGCGATGCCATCGCGATCGGCGCGCGGGCCTTCTTCACCGCATCCCAGATGACGACCGGATCCGAGGTATGGGTGAGCGACGGCACGGCGTCGGGAACCCTGCTGCCGGCCGAGACCTTGCCCGGTCCGAGCGGTTTCCCCTTCGGGCAGTCTCGGTATGGCAACACGCTCGTCTACTCCGATGGTGACAGGACCTGGCGGAGTGACGGGACTCCTGCCGGCACACGCCCGGTCGCCGGGTTGCCGTTTGGACCGTTCGCGGAGGCGGTGGAGGTGGGCGCACTCCTGTACGGAACCGTCCACCGATACCCGAACGTAGAGCTCTGGCGGACCGACCTCACGCTGGCGGGCTCCTCGCTCGTAGCGAGCTTTCGCGGCGCCCACCACCTCAAGGCGTACGGTGGAAGCCTGGTGTTCTTTGCCGACGATGGGATCTTCGGCACGGAACCGTGGGTCGTGACCGGCAGCACCGCGCGCCTGCTTCGCGACATCTATCCGGGCCCCGCGAGGTCGTTCTGGCTCAACGATCCGTCGCCCCTGCCCGTCCTCCCCGGCGTCGGCGTGTTCTTTCCAGCCCATGACGGGACGTCGGGACAAGAACTCTTCGTCACCGATGGCACGAGTGTGCGCCGCGTAGCGGACATCAACCCGGGCTTCGCCTCGAGCCTCGACCTTTCGTTCCCAACGGCCGTGCTCGGCAACCGCGTGCTGTTCACGGCCAACGACGGCGTGACCGGGTTCGAGCCGTGGACAACCGACGGAACGACCGTGACCCGGCTTGCCGACGTCAACATCGGAACGCTCGACTCGGCTCCGTCACACTTCACGATCCTCGGCACCCGCGCGGTCTTCTGGGCCGATGACGGCCTCGTAGGGATCGAGCCCTGGATCACCGACGGGACGACCGCGGGGACGTCCTTGCTGCGAGACATCAGCCCGGGGTCCTCCGGGAGGCGACCCGCGGCAACCGGCGTCGTCAACGGACGCATCGTGTTTCCGGCGTACGATCACATCAACGGCTGTGAGCCATGGGCGAGCGACGGTACGCCAGGAGGGACCAACCTGCTCAAGGACATCCGACCAGGCTGGGGCGACTCGATGCCAACACCGATGGCCGTGGCGAACGGCCGGCTCCTGTTCTCGGCCGACGACGGGATCCGAGGCAACGAACTGTGGGCGACCGACGGCACTTCGGCCGGCACGAGCCTGCTCGCGGATCTGGAACCCGACCTTCCGGGCACTTCGGTTCATGCGCCGATGACCGTCGACAGCAGCGTGCTGTTCGGAGCCGGCGGCGAGCTGTGGCGCAGCGACGGCAGCACTGCGGGGACGAGTCGCGTCCATGGCGGGCGCAACTTCCTTCGCGCCAGCCTCGGCGCGAACCTGCGCAATGCGGCGCTGTTCGTCGGGGACGACGGCGTGAACGGCGGACAACTCTGGCGCAGCGACGGCACGACGGCGGGCACGACCATGCTGCGCAGCCTCTCCCTCGGCGGAGTCGATCCATGGGCGGAGGCCGTCAACCTCGGTCCGGACGTCGTCGTGTTCAGGGCGACCGACAGCAGCGGCCGGCAACTCTGGCGTACCGACGGGACGGACGCGGGTACGCAGCGGGTCACGAACCTCACTTGGACCGGGCCCTGGGATCTGACCGTTCTCGAACCGCGCGGCGGCAACCGCCTCGTGCTGTTCTCCGCCGACGATGGCGTGCATGGCGACGAGCCTTGGTGCAGCGATGGCACGACGGCCGGCACCCGGATGATCCGCGACATCAACCTGGGCCCCACCGGGTCGGGCGACGACGTGCCCGCGTTGACCATGGGCTCCTACGCGCTCCTGGCAGCCAACGATGGCATCAGCGGGTGGGAACTCTGGCGAACCGACGGAACTGCCGCCGGAACGACGCTCGTGAAGGACATCGTCCCCGGCCCCAACGGCGCGATCGCCTTGTTCTACCCCGCTCTCCGCATCGGCGACATTGCCTGGTTCGTTGCCGACGACGGGATTGCCGGCCGGGAACTCTGGCGAACTGACGGCACGGCGGCCGGCACGCTCCGGGTCGCAGACATCCGCGCCGGGGTTGGAAGCTCCTTCCCGGCGCAGTTCGCCGCGCTCGGCCAGGACCTGCTCTTCACGGCGGACGATGGCAGCACTGGCCGCGAGTTGTGGATTGCCAACGCTCAAGGGGTGCGGCGCCTCACTGACCTTCGCCCCGGCGGCGCGACGAGCGTGCCCCTGGACGGTGGCTACGTGTATGCACCGCCCGGCGCACGGCGCGCGATCTTCACCGCAGGCGATGGCTCCGTGCCTGGGATGCAGCTCTGGTGGACCGACGGCACGACCGTGGCGCGGCACAGCACCCTCACCCTCGGTGCGGGGTGGCAGTGGTGGCCACACTTCGCCGGCGGGATGCTCTACCTTCCTGCGTTCGACCCCGTGGCCGGCGAAGAGCTGTTCGCGCTGCGGAGCATGGCCGCCGCTGTGCCATTCGGGATGACCTGCCGCGGCAGGGCGGGGTGGCCCTCCTTGCGCGCAACCGGCCCCGTGCTGGGCGGACGGTGCGACATCGCCTTCGAGAGCGCGCGCTCACAGACCACTGCCGTTCTCGCCCTGGACACCGCCCGCATGTCCGTCGACCTCGGCGCAGGTTGCAGCCTCCTCTTGGCGACTCTGCCCGTCGTCGTGGGCCTCCCGGTCGACGCCGCAGGCCGGGGTTCGCTGAGCCTCCCGGTGCCCGTCACGCCCTCCCTGAACGGCCGGGTGCTGTTCGCCCAGGCCGCGATCCTCGACGCCGGCTTCGGCGCCTTCGGAAGCCTGGTGTTCACGAACGGGCTGCAACTGGTGCTCGGCACGGAGTAGCAAGCGTCCGGCAACCCGCGATTGTCGCGGCTGCGACCTTCGCCAGAGCGGTTCCCTCACCCCGGCTCCGGCAACGAACCGTCGTCGGGCGCGAACTGGAACGCACTCCGCTTGGGCGGTGGCGCCAGCTCCGCGGGCACCAGCGTCGCCTCGAGTGTGAACACCGATGGCGGGTCGTGCGGCGGGTTGCGCAGGGCGCCGAGCAGGTCTTCGTCGGCGCCGAGCGCGGCCATCGCCGCCTCGCGCGCGCTGTCCAGGTCGCGCGCGCGCACGAACACGGTCACGGCGAACATGCGCCGTTCCACGGTCTCGCCGTCGGCGAGGAGGAAGTTGCGACCCTGCAGTCGGACCCGGAACGTGGGGAGCATCGCCGGCAGCCTACGCCGCGCGCGCGGCGAAGTCTGCCGGCGATGCGCACGCGCGCCTATGCTCCGCGCCGCGCCGATGTCCGACCCCGCCCCGACCGACCTGCAGCGCGATCCCCGCATCCGCTTCCTGCTCGAGTTCGGTCGGGCGCTCCAGCTCTACGGCGCGGCGGCGCACCGACTGGAAGAGGCCCTCGAGTCGTGCTGCTTGCACCTCGGCGTCGAAGGCCAGTTCTTCGCGACCCCGACGTCGGTGTTCTGCGCGTTCGGTTCGCTCGACGACCAGCGCGTGCGCCTGCTGCGGGTCAACGCCGGCGAAGTCGACCTCGGCAAGCTCACGGAGCTGTACGAACTCTGGGGTCGCATCGCCGCCGGCCGCTTGACTCCGGCCGACGCCGCCGCGCGCGTGCGCGGGATCGTCGCCTCGCGCCGCACCACGCCGCCGCTCCTCGTGCTCGCGTGCAGCGCCGCCGCGTCCGGCTCGGCGGCGTGCTTCTTCGGCGGCGGTGCCTTCGACCTCCTGCTCGCCGTCCTGCTCGGCCTCGGGGTGGGCGTGCTCACGCTCGGCCAGGCCCGCTTCGTACGCCTGCGCCGGGTCGCAGGCCCGGCGGCCGCGTTCCTGGCTGCGGCGGCGGTCACCGTGCTCGGCGTCCGCCACGGCTTCGGCCGCGACCTCACCATCATCGCGAGCCTCATCCTCCTGGTGCCCGGCTTCACGCTCACCATCGCCATCAGCGAACTCGCGCACGGGCACCTCGCGGCGGGCACCGCGCGCCTCATGGGCGCGATCATGGTCTTCCTGTCGCTCACGGTCGGCGTCGCGCTCGGCGTGCGCGTCGGCATCGAACTCGCTGGTGCGCCGTTGCCCCAGCCGCCGCCGCTCGTGTTGCCGTGGTGGGCGACCGCGGCCGCGCTCCTCGTGGCGTCGCTGTGCTACGTCGTGCTGTTCCACGCCCGCGCGCGCGACATCGGCTGGATCGTCGCGACCTGCGCGCTCTCGTTCTACGGCGCCCGCTTCGGCAGCCACGCGCTCGGCCCCGACATGGGCGTGTTCCTCGGCGCGTTCCTCGTCGGCGCGGTGAGCAACGCGCTCGCGCGCGGGCGCGGCACCCCGTCGGCGGTGACCGCGCTGCCCGGGATCATCGTGCTCGTGCCCGGCAGCCTCGGGCTGCGCAGCCTCGCCTCGCTCCTCGAGGGCCAGACCCTGGTCGGGGTCAACACCGCATTCGCGGTGTTCATGGTTGCGTGCGCGCTGGTCACCGGCCTGCTGCTCGCCAACTTCCTGGTGCCGACGCGCCGCGAGCTGTAGGGTGGCCCGGGGATGAACGAGCCCAAGGTGCTGCGGCGAAGCGACTACACCCCGCCGGCGTTCCTCGTCGACGAGGTCTTCCTGCACGTCGCGCTGGCGGTCGAGCCGCGCACGGTCGTGAAGGCCCGGCTGCGCCTGCGGCGCAACCCGGCGGCCGCCGCGGATGCTCCGCTGCGCCTCGACGGTGGTGGCCTCGCCACGCGGAGCGTGGCCGTCGATGGCGTGGAGTTGCCGGCGGCGCGCTACCGGATCGACGGCGGGCAGCTCGAGATCGAAGACCCGCCCGCGGCGTTCGAGCTGGAGACGGAGGTCGCGATCGACCCGGAGCGCAACACCGCGCTCGAAGGCCTGTACGCGTCGGGTGGCAACTACCTCACCCAGTGCGAGGCGCAGGGCTTCCGCAAGATCACGTGGTATCTCGATCGCCCCGACGTGCTGGCGCGGTTCACCACGGAGATCGAGGCCGACCCGAAGCGCTTCCCGGTGTGCCTCGCCAACGGCAACTTCGTCGAGGCGGTGGATCTCGCGGGCGGGCGGCGGCGCGTGCGCTTCGTCGATCCGTTCCCCAAGCCGTGCTACTTGTTCGCGCTCGTCGCCGGCGACTTCGCCTGCCTCGAAGACCGCTTCGAGACCTGCTCGTTGCGCAGCGTGCTGCTGCGCATCTACACGTCGGCGCGCAACCTCGACAAGTGCGGGCACGCGATGCGCTCGCTGCAGCGCGCCATGCGCTGGGACGAGGAGACCTTCGGGCTCGAGTGCGATCTCGACGACTACGCGGTGGTCGTCACCGACGACTTCAACATGGGGGCGATGGAGAACAAGGGGTTGAACGTGTTCAACTCGCAGTACGTGCTCGCCTCGCCCGCCACC
>CAYQMF010000069.1:0-34579 GCA_964418595.1 uncultured candidatus Brocadiaceae bacterium | reverse complement strand
CTGGTCTCCACCAGGAAGTCGTGCCCGGTCAGCACGAAGCCGTGGCCGAACGGCAGTGAGTCCGCCGTCGGGTGCTGCGCGTTGCTCAGGTACTCCATCTGCAAGAGGAGCCCCATGCGCGGTGCGTACGAAGGCAGAGACAGCAGCGTGAACGGGTGGAGGAAGGCCCCCGTAGCCGGCGCCACCGTCCCCTCGGCACCCAGCGCGAACGACACGCCATGGCCGTGCGGATGCGAGAGCGGCGTCCCGGCCAATGCGAACCCCTGGAGCGCGGCGCCGCCATCGTCGCCGGGCGTCGGGACCGACGCGCCGCCGCGGATCAGCGCGCCGAGGTCGTGCGGCCGCGGGCCGATCCGCGCGTAGTTGGCGGCGGGGGGCATTCCCGCAGGGAAGGTCGCAAAGACCGGCACCTGCAGCTTGTCGCAGAACGCGCCGTCCTGGTTGTCCTCGCTGCCGAGATCGCCACGACCCGGCGTGACGTTCGCAACGTCCTCCAGCGCGGGACCCCAGCTCCGCCCCCCGCCCTTGGGCTCAGGCGTGCTCCTGCCCGGCGACCCCGGTGAGCCCGCAGAAAGGGCGTGCGGCAGCGTGCCTTCCTGGGTCACCGTGCTCGCGATCGGCGTCAGCCCTTGGGTCTGCGCACGCCCGCCGGACGACAGGAGCAGGACTATGAGACCTGATAAGAAGGAAGGAAGGAAGGAAGGAGCAAACCGAGTGCCGGCAGTCACGACTCCTGGTTCCATCTGGGTCTCCATTGCGCGCGAAGTCTTCCAGGCTCGGCGCGATCAGTCAAGGCCCGCCGGCGTGGTTTGTTTCCACTGCACGATCGGAGGGTGACGCTGCATCGAACCAGTGATCGTCCCCGGCGCGATCTGCATCGCCTTCCGCGCCTTCCGGCGTCCGTCACCCCGGTAGCCGCGACGCTCGCACGTTGTCGAAGCAGGTGAGTTTCGCGAAACGCCGGATCGAGGCCGGCACGCCGACCGCAGTGAAGCCCGGGTGACCGCTGGCGGGATAGGGCCCGCCGTGCACCATGGCCGGACTCAACGCCACGCCGGTCGGCATCTTGTCGTTGAGCAGGCGTCCGGCCTTCTCGACGAGCACGGGCGCGAGGCGCGCATACAGCGGTTCGTCGGCGTCGCCCGCGCCGCTGTACACGCACGCCGTGAGGCTGCCCTCGAGGTGCTCCGCGATCGCGAGCATCTCGTCGTCGTCGACGGCGACGACGACCAGGGCCGCGCTGCCGAACGCCTCCGTCTGCAGCGCCGCGGGCGCGGCGAGGAAACGAGCCCCGGACACGCGCAGCAGGGTGTTGGCGAAGCGGCAGGCGGGCCCCGGGATCGGTTCGCCGCCGATGACGAGGTCGGCGCCGTGCGCACGCAGGATCGCGATCGCTGCACTCAAGTTGCTCGGGCCCGTCGCGGACAAGAGCACGCCGGCGGGCGCGGCGCGCAGGCGCCCGGCCAGCGCGGCGATCGCGGCCTCGGCCGGCGCGCCCCCCGGCACGACGATGAGGCCGGGGCTCGTGCAGAACTGACCCGCGCCCTGCAGGATCGAGGTCGCGAGGTCCTCGACGACCTTGGGGCTCGGCGATGCCAGCGCCCCGGGCAGCACGAACACCGGGTTCACGCTCGACATCTCGAGGTAGACGGGCTTGCCCACTGCGTCGGCCGCGGCCTTCAGCTTCAGGCCGCCCGGACGGGAGCCGGTGAACGCGACCGCCGCGACCTCGTGTTGCGCGACGAGCCACAGGCCGTCATCGGCGCCGCAGTGGAAGAACAACTGCACCAGCGCGCGCGGGAGATCGGGGCAGGCGACGAGCGCACGGTGCGCGGCGGCAGCGAGGCGCGCGGTCGTGCCGGGGTGCCCCGGGTGCCCCTTGGCGATGACCGGACAGCCGGCCGCGATCGCCGCCGCGAAGTCGCCGCCGCTGATCGCGTTGAAGGCCAACGGGAAGTTGTTGGGGCCGAAGATCACCGCTGCGCCGCCCAGCGCCGTGAAGCGCGAGTGCAGCTTGTTCGCCGCGTCCGTCGTCGGCTGCGCCCACCCGCCGTCGCGCACGGCTGCCGCCGCCTGACGGAGCTGCGTGAGGGTGCGGGTCATCTCGATCTCGCGCAGGCGCGGCCGCAACGGCAAGCCGGTCTCGCGCGCGGCGAGGTCGGCGATGGCGTCGGCGTCGGACTCGATCTCCTTTGCGAACGTCTCGAGGAACTGCGCGCGGCTCGCCGCGGGGACGGCGCGCAGCGCGACCGACGCCCGCCGCGCCGCAGCGAGGATCGCGCGCAGGTCGGCGCGCGTCGCGATCGGATAGCGAGGCTCGAGCGCCTGGCCAGTGCTCGGGTCGCTGGCGCAGAAGGAGTCGGCGGCGGCCGGCGCGAGCCACTGGCCATCGATCCACATCGGTTGCATGAGGGACATGCTACGCCGACTCTCGCTCACTCAGGAGCCAGAGCTACTGCACGAGCACGCGCGTCTCCAGCACCCGCGTGCGCGTCACACCGTAGGTGCCGACCTCGATCCGATACGCACCTTCCGCCGTGGTTTCGATCGCGGTCACTTCCTCGCCCACGACGATCCCCGCCTGCGCCGCGGACGAGTCGGGTACCACGTCGACCACGACCCAGCCGGTGCGCGCCCGCCGCAGGCCGAGGCCATCGGTGAGGCGAGGCTTGATCTCGATGGGCTCCTTCGCGGTGCGGACGAAGCGCGCGCGCTTGCCCCGCGCATCCAGGGTGACCGCGAAGTGGTGCAGGGCCTCGGCGCCGAGCATCGGCCTCGCCCCATCGAGCAACGTCACGATCGGCTGCGGCACGGCGTGCCGGCCGAGGGCCAACGCCCCCGTGCAGCGCGCGAGCTGGGCCCGCGTCGTGCCCGCCACGGTGGCGAGCAACGGACCCGACACGGGCGCGGCCGCGAACTGCAGCTTCTTGGCGGCCGCCGCCGGCAGCGCCGGCCCCTGGTCGTTGCCGGAGTCGATCAGCCAGGCGAACGACGCGTCGCCGAGGTTCGCCACGACGACCGGCGTACCGCGCTCGAGCGCCATCGGCAGGACGTCGACGCCGTCGGGCTCCGGCAGCGACTCGTTGCTGAGCACGAGGCGACGCCTCGGGTAGTCCAGCGTCACGACGAGGTCGGCGAACGCGGAGAAGCCCAGGATGCCGTCGACCGCGTTCACGGTGCCGCGCGCGTCGAGGTCGGCCTCCGGGAGGACCCAGGCCTTCACCTTCCCGAAGCGCACCGACTCGCCGATGGTCAACGTCGTCGTCTCGGCGAGGCGCGACACCGCCCGCGTCCCGCCATCGGCGCCGAGCAGCTTGCCGGCAGCCTGCCACACCGGCGTCTTCGTGCGCGCGACCAGTCGCTCGGACAGCATGCAGGGGCCGCTGCCGGTGTCGATCTTGAACCAGAACGGCCCCTGACCCGCGACCCGCACCTCGATCATCGGCACGCCGTTGTCGAGGTGCATGGGCACCTGGACGACCGGCCGCGCCAGCTTGACGTCGATCCGGTTCGCGGGCGCCGGTCCCAGGCACGCGGCGAGCAGGCTCGCGCCGAGCACCAACCACGCGAACTGCGCGCGCCCGGTCACGCTTCCTCCGCGTGGAAGCGATGGCTGACGGGCATGCGGCGACCACCCCAGCTCCTCTCCGTGATGCGGATCGTCGGCGGGTACTGGTAGCGCTTGTACTCGCTGCGCTGCACGAGCGCGAAGCAGCGCGCCACCGACGCCTCGGCCATGCCGGTCTCCTGCGCCGTCTCCGCCACCGACAGCTCGCGCTCGACGAGACAGCGCAGGACGGGATCGAGTTCGGCGTACGGCGGCAGGCTGTCGGTGTCGAGCTGGCCGGGGCGCAGCTCGGCGGACGGCGGCTTCTCCAACGACCCGCGTGGGATGCGCTCGCCGTCGCGGTTGAGCCACCGCGCCAGGGCGTAGACCTCGGTCTTCCACAGGTCGGCGATGGGCGCGAGCGCGCCGCAGGTGTCGCCATAGAGCGTCGTGTAGCCCACGGCGCACTCGCTCTTGTTGCCGGTGGTCAGCACCATGTGCCCGAACTTGTTGGAGAAGGCCATCAGCAGCGCGCCGCGCATGCGCGCCTGCAGGTTCTCCTCCGCGAGGCCTGTCTTGGTGCCGGCGAAGGCGGGACCCAGGGCTTCGTCGTAGGCACCCTGCAGGCCGGCGATGCCGATCCGCTCGCAGCGGATGCCGAGGTTGCGTGCCAGCCGCTCGGCGTCGCTGACGCTGTGATCGCTGCTGTAGCGGGACGGCATCGCGATCCCGACCACGTTCTTCGACCCGAGCGCGTCGGTGGCCAGCGTCGCCACCAGCGCGCTGTCGATGCCGCCGGACAGGCCGATCACCGCCTGCGCGAGCCCGAACTTCTTCGCGTAGTCGCGGATCCCCTGCGTGAGCGCGAGGTGCCACATCGCTTCCAGGGGCTGCGGCGTGAGTGTCGCCGTCCAGGGCTCGTCGGTGTCGACGACGTGCAGCGCGCTGGCGAACGCCACCGGCTCGAACGCGAACCCCTCCGGCTTGACCGCGAGCGCGCTGCCGTCGAACTGCATCGCCACGTTGCCGCCGACCATGTTCACGCACACCACCGGCACGCCGTGCCGCCGGCTCTGCGCCGCGAACATCCGGGCGCGGAACTCCTCGAGGCGCGCGCGCCACGGGCTCGCCGACAGGTTGACGACGACCTGCGCGCCGCCGCGCACCACCGCTTCGACCGGGTCGAGCTGGTAGAGACGGTCGCGGAAGAACTCGGCGTCGTTCCAACTGTCCTCGCACACCACCACGCCGACGCGCGTGCCGGCGACCTCGCAGACGTTCTCCTCCGGCCGCCGCCACGGTTCGAAGTAGCGGGCCTCGTCGAAGACGTCGTACGTCGGCAGCAGGCTCTTGCGCGCGACGATGCGCACGAGCCCGTCTTCGATCGCCGCCACCGAGTTGTGCAGCGCGCGGCCACCGCCCGCGCGGTCGGCGTTGCGCTCGAGGCAGCCCACGAGCACGCACAGGTCCGGCGGCAACGCGCTCGCCAGCGCCTCGAGCGTCCGGTCGTGCGCCGCGACGAACGCCTCGCGCAGGAGCAGATCCTCCGCCGGATAGCCGCAGATCGACAACTCCGGAAAGACCGCGAGCTGCGCGCCCGCGGCCCGCGCCGCGTGCGCGGCCCGCTCGATGAGCGCAGCGTTGCCGGCGAAGTCGCCGACCGTCGGGTTGATCTGGGCGAGCGCGATCCTCACCGGACCAGCGGGGGAAGGGAGAACTCGATCGTCTCGTCGACGCCGTCGACCTCCTCCACGGAAGTCGCACCCAGCTCACGCAGCCGCGCGACCACCGCGCGGACGGAGACCTCGGGCGTCGAGGCGCCCGACGTGACGCCGATCGCCTTCTTGCCACGCAGCCATGAGGGATCGATCTCGCGCTCGTTCAGCACGAGGTACGACGGCACGGCCGACGACGCACCGATCTCGCGCAGGCGGTTGCTGTTCGAACTCGTGCGGTCGCCGATCACGAGCCACACGTCGACCACCCCGTGCAGCTTCTTCACCGCCATCTGGCGGTTGGTGGTCGCGTAGCAGATGTCTTCCTTGCGCGGCGTGCGCAGCGCCGGGAACCGGCGCCGCAGGACATCCATGACCCGTGACGCTTCGTCGACGCTGAGCGTGGTCTGGGTGAGCACGGCGACGCGCTCCGGCGAAGGCACCTCCACGGTCTCCGCCGCCGCCGGAGTCGGCACGACGATCGTGCGATCCGGAGCCTCGCCGACGACGCCTTCGACCTCGACGTGATCGGCATGGCCGATGAGGAGGATCGTGTAGCCGTCGCGCGCGAAGCGACGCGCCTCGACGTGCACCTTGGTCACCAGCGGGCAGGTGGCGTCGATCGCCACCAGGTTCAGCTCGCTCGCCTCCGCGACCACCGCGGGTGCCACGCCGTGCGCGGAGAAGATCACGTAGCCGCCGGCCGGCGCGTCGCGCAGATCGTCGACGAAGATCGCGCCCTTGGCGGTGAGGTCCTCGACGACGACGCGGTTGTGGACGATCTCGTGCCGGACGTAGACCGGCTTGCCGAACTTGGCCAACGCGCGCTCGACCACTTCGATCGCGCGTTCGACGCCGGCGCAGAAACCGCGGGGGCGACAGAGGAGGACTTTCATGCGGGCCGCCTATCTTGGAGTCCGGCCGCCGCGAATCATCGCCTCGCGGCCGAATTCAGCCAGCGTCAGCCCGCTCGCCTCGTTGCCAGTGGCGCGTTCGCAGCGAGCGGCGCGCGCGGCGCGACCCGGAGCGTCCCGGATCGGGTCGTACCCGGTCCACGCCGCGCGCGCGGCTCAAGGGGTTCGCTGCGTTTTCCGACAACCGGCCGGACCGCCTGTTCTCTGGAGACGCCCGTGCACCTCGAACATCTCGCGACAGCCGTCGAAGCCGACTCGCCTCATCGCCGCTATGCGGCCCTGCACCGTGCCGTCGACAGCGGCATGGCCAGCGACGCGACCTGGCGCGAACTGGTGGACGTCTGCCTCGCGCTCGGCCACCACGACGAAGCCCTTCGTGCGTACCGGAGGTTGGACGGGGTGCAGGTGCGACGCGACGTCGAGGCGCTGCTCGTGCACCGTGGCCTCCTCCAGCCGACGCCGCTCGCTCCTGCCGCACCCGACGGCGCCCCCCGTTCGTCTGGCCTGCGCGAGGACGTGGGTGACGCCGCGCGGGTGCTCCTCGAAGACCACATGCCGCTCACCACGGTGGTCGCGACGCTGACCTTCCCCCTGGTCGTCGGACTCGGCGGGTTCCTGACGGCGGGGCACAGCTTCTTCCTCTTCCCGTTGATCGCCGCCCTGCCGGCGCTCTGCGTCGTGGGCATCGTCGGCGCGCTCAGCCGCGGGATCATGGTGGACTCTGCGCACGGCATCCACGACGTGCCTCGCATCCCCGACCTGCCGGCGCTGGTCCGGCAGGCCGGACGCTTCCTGCTCGACAGCAGCGTGCTGGTCGGCCTGCTCGCCGGCCCGGCGATCGTGATGCACCGCATGGGAGTTGCGCTGTCGACCTGCCTGCTCGCAGCCGCCGTCGCGGCGATCCTGTTGCCGATGGTCCTGCTCACCCGACAGCTCACGAACGACTGGCGGGCGCTGTCCCCGAACTGCGTCTTCCGCGCCATCGGCCGCCTCGGGCGCGACTACTTCACCCGCGCCGGCGTGTCGGTCGCCCTGTTCCTTCCGGCCGCGGTGGCCGCGATCGCCACGACCGGCTCGCATCTCTACCTGCAGATCTCCGTCGTCGGCCCGCTCCTCGTGGCACCGCTGTTCGTGGCTGCGCGTCTGCTGGGCGGGATGGTCGAAGCGCGCCGCGAGGTGCTCGCCGACCTCCTGAGCCTGCCGGCCCGAAGGGCAGGCTCGACCGTGACCCTCGCGGCTGCGGCAGTGGCCCAGCACCCGGCACCGGCGCGACCGGCGCCGGCGCCCGCGCCGGCCGCGAGTCGTCCTGCGGTCGCTCCGCCCGCACGGCAAGCAAGGCCGACACCGCGGACCGACGCGCCCACACCTCGCCCGGCGCCCATCAGGTCACCGAGCCAGAAGCCCGCTGCGGCCAGGACCCCGACACCGAAGGCGGCGGCGCCGGCGGCGGCCCCGGGCGCGCGGCCTGCCGCAGCGCCGCCCGCGGCGACCGTCGCCACGCCTGCCCGCAAACCCGCGCCGGCCGTCGGCGCGCGCGCCGCGGCGCCGCCACCCGCGCAGAGCGTCCCACCGGTCGCCGAGACGCTGCCGCCGGACTTCACCACGATGCCCGGCTACCACATCGTGCAGGGCAAGGCGCGCGTGCTCTCTGGCGCGGCAGCATCGCCCGGCTCCGGCCGGCATCGCGCCCAACCCTGATCGCCGCGCCGCGCAGGCCGCGCTTTGAATTGCGCTGCCCGGCGCCCATTCTTGGCCGCTCGCCCTCCCTCACCTCGCACCCTGCGGGTGGACACGGCGCCGAGAGTGCAGCATGCGCGACAAGGTCCTCGTAGCGAACGGCCAAGGCTTCTGGGGCGACTCGATGCTCGGCCCCATCCGTTTGGTGCGGGAGGGTCCGCTCCACTACCTGACCCTCGACTACCTGGCCGAGGTGACGATGAGCATCATGCAGAAGCAGAAGGCGCGGAAGCCGGACACCGGCTACGCGACCGACTTCCTGCGCATGCTCGACCGCATCCTGCCGGAGCTGGTAGCCAAGAAGATCAAGGTCGTCGCCAACGCCGGCGGCGTGAACCCGCAGGCCTGCTGCAAGGCGGTGCTCGCACTCGCGCACAAGAAGGGCATCCGTGGGCTGAAGGTCGGCATCATCGAGGGCGACGACATCCTCGCCCGCCTGCCGGCGCTGATCGCGCAGGGCGAGCCGCTCGCGAACATGGACACCGGCGCGCCGTTGGCGAGCGTGCTCGAGCAGGTGAGCAGCGCCAACGTGTACATCGGCGCCAAGGCCGTGGCCGACTGCCTCGCGGCGGGCGCTGACATCGTGATCGGCGGGCGGATCACCGATCCCGCGCTGGTCGCGGGGCCGCTGATGTACGAGTTCGGCTGGTCGCCCACCGACTACCGCAAGCTCGCCGCCGCGACGGTCGCCGGCCACATCGTCGAGTGCGGCCCGCAGTGCACCGGCGGCAACTTCACCGGCTGGCGGGAGGTGTCGGACTTCGTGAAGATCGGCTACCCGATCATCGAGGGGCGCGCCGACGGTACGTTCTTCGTCACCAAGCACGAAGGCACCGGCGGCCTGATCGACAAGCGCACGATCACCGCGCAGCTCCTGTACGAGATGGGCGACCCATCGGCCTACCTGGGGCCGGACTGCACCGCGCGCTTCGACACCGTGCAGATGGAAGAGACCGGCAAGGACCGCGTGCGCGTGTTCGGGATCGAAGGCTCAGCGCCCCCGCCCACCTACAAGGTCTCGATCAGCTACAGCAACGGGTGGAAGGCCTCCGGCCAGCTCACCGTCGCCGGGCCCGACGCGGTGGCCAAGGCGCAGCTCTGCGCCGACGTCGTGTTCGGACGGCTCGCTCTCGACGGCGTGACCTTCGAGCCGCACGAGAAGTGCATCGAACTCGTAGGCAGCGGCGTGACGCTCGCGGGGATCGTGCCCGCCGCCGACCCGCCGGAGGTCGTGCTGCGCCTGGGGGTCAAGCACCACGACGAGGCCAAGGTCGATCGCTTCGGCATGGAGATCGTGCCGCTGGTCACCAGCGGCCCGCCCGGCGTCACCGGCTACGCCGGCGGCCGACCCAAGGCGAGCGAGATCATCAGCTACTGGCCCGCGCTGCTCCGGCGCGAGCTGGTGCAGACCACGGTGCACGTGGAGGAGGTGTGACGATGGGCAAGCGCAAGCTGGGTGCGATCGCGCACGCGCGTTCGGGTGACAAGGGCGACGGCAGCAACGTCGGCGTGTACGCGAAGTCGCCGGCCGACTACGCGTTCCTGAAGCGCTACCTCACCCCGGCGCGGGTGAAGGCGCACTTCAAGGACATCTGCAAGGGCGAGGTCGTCCGCTACGAGGCGCCGAACCTGCTGGCCCTCAACTTCCTCCTGCGCGACAGCCTCGGCGGCGGCGGCAGCGAGAGCCTCAAGACCGACGCCCAGGGCAAGGTGCACGGGCTCGCCATCCTGGAGATGACCATCGAGGAGTGACCGGCATGAGTGCGTTCCTCACCCGCCTCCACGAACGCGCCCGCTCGGCGCGCCGCCGGATCGTGCTCCCGGAGGTCCATGACGAACGGACGCAGCAGGCGCGCGCGCGCATCGAAGCCCTGGGGCTCGCCGAGGTCGTGTGGGTCGAGAAGCCCGAACACGATCCGCGGCTGCTCCGCGTGGCGACGCACATCCTCGAGCGGCGCCGCGCCAAGGGCATGACCCCGGAGGAGGCCGATCGCCTGGCGCTCGACCCGCTGTTCTTCGCTGCCGGGCTGGTCGGGATCGGCGAGGCCGACGCCAGCGTCGCCGGTGCGGCGAACAGCACGGCGCGCGTGATCCGGGCCGGCTTGTTCTGCGTCGGCACCGCCGAAGGCATCTCGACCGTGTCGTCGACCTTCCTCATGGTGCGCGGCGACGAGGTCTACAGCTTTGCGGACTGCGGGGTGGTCCCGGATCCCGACGCGCGCCAGCTCGCCGCGATCGCGGCGGCGACCGCGCGTTCGCACGAGGTGCTGGCGGAGGCGTTCCCGCGCGTGGCGTTCCTGTCCTTCTCCACCAAGGGCAGCGCCGACCACAAGCGGGTCGACAAGGTGCGGGCCGCACTCCAGGTGTTCCAGGAGAACTGGCCGCAGATCGTGGCCGACGGCGAGCTGCAGTTCGATGCGGCGTGTGTGCCGGAGGTCGCCGCGCGCAAGGCGCCGGGCAGCGCCGTCGCCGGCCGCGCCAACGTGTTGGTCTTCCCCGACCTCGACTCCGGCAACATCGCCTACAAGATCGCGCAGCGGCTCGGCGGCTTCCTCGCGTTCGGGCCGCTGGTGCAAGGCCTCGCCAAGCCGTGCCTCGATCTCTCCCGTGGCTGCGACGCGGAGGACATCGTCAACGTCGCCGCCGTCGCCTCGATCCTCGCCGGCACCAGTCGCGCGCCGTGAGCGCAACCGACCCGACTCACGCCGCCCCGCGATACCGACGGGCGCGCCGCCCGGCGCGGCGGCTGGCACGACGACGCGCGGCCTGCGCAACCTCGGAGGGTGCGAGGTCGGCGTGCGCGAGCACCCAGCACGCAAAGCCGGCCGCGATCGCCATGCTCGACAGCCCCCCGTAGACCAACGTCGACAGCGACACCTGCAGCATGAACGGAAGGGCCGGCACGCCGACCAGGACACCCCACATCAGCAGCTCCACGGTCAGCAGCGCCGCCACCATCGCCGCCGCCATCGCCGGTCCCTGGCGCGACTGACTGCGGGCAACCACGGCGACCACCAGGAGCGCCGCCGACGCGCACGCCGCCTGGAACGCGGTGGCACCGATCGCATCGTTGCGGGTCAGCGCCAGCGCCAGGCATCCGGCCCCTTGGATCACGAACAGGCCCGCCAGGGAGCCCGCCGCGGCGGCCACGGTCTGCAACAGTCTCTCCGTCGTTCGCGTCATCATGGTTCTCGTCCTCGTCTCCGGCGCGCCCGGCTCGGCGCGCGAGAGCCCTAGCGCGGTCGGTTCCCGGACCGTTGCAGTCGGGGTCGCGAGGCGCAGAATGCTGCTCTCCGTAAATCGCGAACGGCAGGATCTTGCACCCGCGTGCTAGACTTGGGGATCGAAGTTGCCCCTGCGCCTCGTCTCATGCGTCGCGCGGAGTGACCTTCTCCCTCCCGTTTCTTCTCTCTCCCCCAAGGACACATCGCATGCGCTTGCTCCATCTTCTCCTCCCCGTCCTCGCCGTCTCCGCGCTCAGCGCGCAGAGCATCGAGATCTGGCCGGGCGTCACCAACTTCACGTCCCGCGGCAACATCGGCACGGGCACGGGCGAAATCCTCCAAGGCTTCCATGAGTCGCATTGGAAGGGCATCGGCGATTCCGGCGCCGGGGCGACCCTGAGCGGGATCGGCCTGCTCACCCAGGACCAGAACGGCTCCACGCAGGAGACGTACGATGTCGTCATCCGCAGCGGCACCGACGCGGCCGGCCCCACCACCGGAGTGGCGGGCGAGCTGTGCGTCCTCGCCGGCCTCCTGACTCCTCCCACGACGATCCTCACGCCGGTCGCGTGGGCCATCACCAACAACTTCACCACACCGTGCCGCATCCCGACGAAGGGTCACTTCTCGGCGGGCATCCGCGTCCCCACATCCGGGTGGACTGCTGACGGCCAGTCGCTGCACATGTCGGCGGCCCCGAACCACCAGAGCGGCCCGCACATCCAGGATCACGGCTGGCAGATCATCGGTGCGGCTGCGACGGCGGTTCACTTCGCGTCCAACCGTTCGGTGCGCGTCACGCTGCTGACCCCCACGCCGATCATCCAGAACGGCGTGTTCGCCACCACGACCACGACCTACAGCCGTGGCATGGGCGGCATGTTCCCGCCCATCGGCACGCACGGCTGGTCGATCCACGTCGACGGCGGAACCCCGTTCGCGGGCGGCGTGACTGGCATCTTCCTGTCGCCGGTCGTCATCAACCCCGGCTTCCCCATCCCGGGCATCCGCGGGTCGCTCTACCTGGGCTCGCCGCTCGTCTCGGTGGCCACGCTCCCGCTCGACGCAACGGGCAGGGCCAACCTGAGCGTGATCGACCCTGTCCCCGTGCTGGGTGTCACGCTGCACACGCAGGCGATCGTGGTGAACTCGACCCTGACGGCGATCGGCCTGACCAACGTCAACGGCTCGACGTTCCAGTGAGCTGAGGCTCAACGCCGATCCTGCCGTCCGCCAAGGGACGGCAGGTCGGTCAACGGCCGCGACCGCGCGCCCTCGGGCGTCGGTCGCGGCCGTGTCGTTTTCTTGGGGGTTTCCGCCGAAGATCCCACGGCGGCCGGGTTCTTCCCCACGGAGCCGACATGACCATCCCCCGCGCCTCGTTCGAGGACCTCGTCCGCCGGCACGCGAGTGCCGTGTTCCGCACCGCGGCGCGCCTGCTCCCGGCGGCCGACGCGGAGGACGTGACCCAGATGGTCTTCGCCCGGGTCTGGGAAGGCAAGGTCGCCGTCGGCCCCGAGCCGGCCCCAGGCCTGTGTTGGCTGGCGGGGCGGCTCGCCCTCAACCACCTGCGCGGATCCCGCAACCGCCGACGCCACGAGGAAGCTCACGCCATGGCCACGACCGCCGATCGCAACACGCAGGCCGCACTGTCACCCGACGAACACCTTGCGCTCGACACCGCGCTCGGTTCTCTGCCGCCCGACCTGCACGCCGCCGTCGTGCTGCGCTTCCACGAGGACATGACCTTCCAGGGCATCGCGCACGTGCTCGCCTGCGCCGAGTCCACTGCCCACGAGCGCGTGCAGCGCGGACTCGATCGACTGCGCCAGCTCCTCACCCGCGCCGGCTTCGCCGCAGTGGGGCTGCGATTGGACGCGGTGCTGCCGCGCGTCGCCGCCGTCTCGCCAACGCCCACCTCGGCGCTGCAGGCCCAGCTCCTGGCGCTGCCGGACACGGCCGTGGCCGGAGCCGCGACCGCCAAGACCTCGGCGGGGGCGTGGGTCTTCGCCAGCGGAATGATCGGCGCACTCCTCGTCGGAGCCACCGCGTTCTTCGGCCGCACACCGACTCCGTCGCCAGCACCGTCGATCGCGGTGAGCGCGGTGCCCACGACCGCGACCGGCGAACGTGCCGCGCCGGAGGCGAGCGTGCGCGTCGCGCTTCCGGCGACCGCGACGGAGCCGGCCTCCGCGGCTCCATCCCTTGGCGACGAGCCGCAGGGCCACATCATCGGCAACGTGTTCGACGCATCGACCGGTCAGCCGCTGGTCGACTGCACCGTCAACGCCTCCTCGTGGGCGCGCGGTCAGAAGGGTCGCCCCTTCGTCATCAAGGCCAAGACCGACGCCACCGGCCGCTACGCCCTGGACCTGCCCGTGAGCGAGCGGCGCAAGGAGGCCTACGGCGTCTGGGTCAGCCTCCCCGACTACGTGCACTACTCCGCCGGCACGTTGATGGTGGTCGCCGACCAGACTCTCGCGCTGCGCATCCCGCTGCGACGTTGGGCCATCGACACGCCGGGGGAGTGGACGATGGAAGTCGCGGTCACCGATCCGCTCGGCCAGCCCGTGCAGGGTGCGCTCGTGCTCGTGCAGCGCCGGCGCAACGATCCGGGCGAGGGACACGCCAAGGAAGCCAACGCGACCACCGACGCGAGCGGGCGCGCCACGCTGCGCGGCACGCACCACGGCGAGAAGATCGTGCGCGTCTCGCTCCCCAAGAGCGACCTCGCCAACGCGTGGCGCGAGCTGTCGCTCACGACGTCGGGCCCGCACACGCTCGAGGTGCGCCTCGAACGCGGCGTCGCATTGGCCGGCACGCTGCGCGCCGCGGCCGATGGAGCGCCGTTGCCCAAGGTCTACCTGCGCGCCACGCAGGACGACGAAGAAGCGGGATGGGCGCAGACCGACGCCGAAGGGCGTTTCAGCTTCGGCGGCCTGAACACACGACCGACGGAGGTCTTTCTGCAGGCGGAGGGCTGGTCGCCGTTCTGCGCGCGCGGCCTCATGCCCGGGAGCGAGGCGATCGAACTCGCCGCCAAGGCAGCGATCGATCCAACTCCCCGCGGACTCTTCGAAGGCGAGCTGCACGGCACCGCCACGGACGCGGCGACGCGCGAACCCGTCTCGCTGAGCATCTGGGACGTCGACGCGGACTGGCTGCGCCCCGCCGTCGCCGATTGGCGCGCCGATGTCCTCGACGAGGTCCTGAACCCGCGCCCCGTGCAACGCGCCGTCTCCGGCAAGCCTCGCGACCCGGCCCCGGACTTCCACGTCACCTCGCTCCGCGAGGGTCGCTACGCGCTGATCGTCCGGCAACGAGGCTACGCGCCTGCCATCGCCGGACCGTTCGAAGTGGGACCCGGACGCCTGCACGCCGGGATCGACGTCCGCTTGCAGCGCGGCGGCACGGTCATCGGCAGCGTGCGCGAAACAGGCGGCGGTCTGCTCCGCGACGCGCTCTTCTGGGTGACGGCCGCCAGCGACCCGCTGGCGGAGGCGCGAAGCGCGGCGGCGAGCCTCGAGGGCGGCGATCGATACGCGGGGTACCGTTATCACCGCAAGCCGGACACGGAAGGGAGATTCAGCATCGAACACCTCCCATCCGGCATCGCGCTGCGCGCGGTGGCCGCGCACGCGACCGCCGGGGTCGCGGTGAGCGCCCCGTTCGTCCTCGAAGAGGACGGCAGGCAGGCGATCGAGCTGCGGCTGTCGCGATAGTCGCGGCCAACGCGAGGTGCGGAGCTCGCGGCTCCCGGCCTTACACTGCTGGGCCCCATGCGCTCCACCTGCAACGCCCTCCTCGCCGTCGCACACCTCGCGCTCCTGTCGACCATCGCCGCACAGGATGCCACCGACCTCATGACGAAACACCGGTTCGAGTCGAAGGAACACGGCGACCTCGCCTACCGCCGGTTCACGCCCAAGGACGCGGCGCCGGGAGCCAGGCTGCCGCTCGTGATCTTCCTGCACGGCGCCGGCGAGCGTGGCGACGACAACGAAGCGCAACTCCGCCACGGCGTGCGCACGTTCGTCGCCGCGGCCGCGCAGAAGAAGAACCCGTGCCACGTCATCGCACCGCAGTGCCCACGCGGCGTGTGGTGGAACGTGGATGCGCTGCTCGACCTCATCGCCGCGGAGGTCGTCCACCCAGGCGTGGATGCCGAACGCGTGTACCTCACCGGCCTGTCGATGGGCGGATTCGCGACCTGGCAGATCCTCGGCAGGCGGCCGGAGCTGTTCGCGGCCGCGATCCCGGTCTGTGGCGGAGGTGAACCGGACACCGCCGCGAAGATGACTGCGACGCCGATCTGGGCGTTCCACGGCGACGCCGACCGCACCGTCCCCAAGGAGCAATCGCGGCGCATGATCGAGGCGATCCGCGCGGCCGGGGGCACGCCGGAGTACACCGAGTACCCGGGTGTCGGCCACGACTCGTGGACGCAGACGTACGCGTCGAAAGACGTGCACGCCTGGCTGTTCGCGCAGCGACGCCCGCCCGCCGTCGCGCCGATCACGCTGCACGACGGTGATCGCGTGGCGTTCTTCGGCGACTCGATCACGCAGGCCGGCGCCGTGGGCAAGGGCTACATCCGGCTGATCGAGGCAGACCTGCACAGCAAGATGCCCGACCAGAAGATCGAGCTGATCGGCGCCGGCATCAGCGGCAACCGCGTACCGAACCTGCTGGCGCGCGTCGAGAAGGACGTGCTGGCTGCCCGGCCCACGCACGTCGTCGTCTACATCGGCATCAACGACGTGTGGCACTCCCTCAACGGCAAGGGCACCAACAAGACCGACTACGAGGCTGGTCTCCGCGACCTCGTCCGCCAGTTCGCGTTGGCGAAGATCAAGGTCCTGCTCTGCACGCCGACGGTCATCGGCGAGAAGGCCTCCGGCACGAACCCGCTCGACGCGATGCTCGACGAGTACGCCGCCGTCACGCGAACCGTCGCGACGACGACCGGGACCCCGCTCCTCGACCTGCGCCGCCAGTTCGTCGACTTCCTCGCTGCGCACAACAAGGACGACGCCGACCGCGGCGTTCTCACGACCGACGGCGTGCACCTCAACGCCGACGGCAACCGCTTCGTGGCCGACCGCATGCTCGAAGCGCTCCTGCGCTGACGCCACTTCGCTCCGCCATGGACGCCACCCGCTTCCGCCGCTGTCGCGAGATCTTCGAGCAGGCGGGCGAGATCGAGGACGACGCGCGCGAGGCGTTCGTGCATGCCGAGTGCGGCGGCGACGAGACCCTGCGCGCCGCCGTGCACGAGATGCTCGCCGCCGACGCCGACGCCGACGCCGACAGCAAGGGATTCCTCGGCGCGCCGAGACAGTCGCCTCGACGAGGCCGAGGACCTCACGCGGCGGGTGATCGAGGGCCTCACCAATCTGCACGGCGCGGAGCACGCGTTCACCCCTGCAGGCGCGCGAGAACCTGGCGCTGCTGGTGCGCGATCGCGGCGACTTCGCGCGTGCCCTCGAACTGCTCGGGCCCCTTCTTCGAGGCCAAGGCCAAGGAGAGCCGAGTTGACAGCTGCCCCGCTGCCGAACAGGCTCTCGGACATGCGGACCGAGGCCACTGGACTCGTCGCGACGGCACTGTCGATTGGTCTCCTCACCGGACAGGATCCGCCGGATCCGGCGCAACTCCTCCGCGACAAGCTCGCCTCGCCGTTCTTGCACCACGCGGACTGGACCACCGACTACGACCTCGCGCGCCGGCGGGCGAAGGAACGCACGCAGCTCGTGTTCGGCTACTTCACCACCGCCGGGTATTGAACGCCGTGCAAGGCAGCCGAGGGCGGTCCGCTCTCGACCGACGAGTTCGCGCGTCTCGGCGACGAGTGCGTGCTGTTCTGCAGCATCGACTCCCAGGCACCCGGCTGGAAGCACGGCAACCTCCGCCAGGAGAAGGGCCTCATGGGTCTGCCGAGCCTCGCGTTCCTCGACGCCGACGGCGAGGTGCTCGTGCAGGTGCCCGCGCAAGACCGGACCGTCGAGAGCATCCGTCGCACCCTGGCCCGCAGCGAGACCTGGGTCCGCCTGCGCCGCGCCGCAGCAGAGGGTGACGCCGAAGCCGCCGGCCGCTTCCTCCTCATGCAACTGGAGGAGCACCGCCTCGAGTTCGCGGCGGCCACCAAACAACGCGCCGCACTCGACCCCTCGCTCGACCGTGCGCTGCTCGCGGCGCTCGACGTCCGCCTCTTCGACCTCGAGATCTCCGCCGCCGTGCGCGCAGTCGGACAGGCGGAGCGGCACACGCTCGGCCCGCGCTTCTTCGCCATGCTCCGTGACGGCCCCCGCCCGAGCCCGCACGTGACGCGAGGCTTCTGGTTCGCCATCCTCGAGTGGGCGGAGCGCGAACGCGACCCGAAGGCCTTCGCCGCCGGGCTCGAGGGCATGCGCGAAGCGCTCGCGATCACCGATCCCGGCGCCACGTGGATCCCCGGCCTCCTCGGCCGCTACGAGAAGACCCTCGTCGAGCTGCGCAAGCGATAGGGCACGCGGCGTCTTCAAGTCGGGAGTCGGCCCAGGTCGAGACAGGGAACGGTCCCTTTTCCCTTTCCCACCCGACGCCGCAATGAACACGAATCGCAGCGCTCTCGTCCTCTTCTCCGCCGCCCTCATCGCCCTCGCGCCCTCGCTGGCCGCCGACGACTACTACGTCTCCGCCGCCAACGGCAAGGGCAAGAAGGGCACCAAGGAGGAGCCGGTCCGCGACCTCGGCGTGATCGCCGCCAAGCTCAAGGCCGGCGACACCGTCCACATCGCCGGCGGCACCTACCTCGGCCTCTCCGAGTCCGGCGTCGACGAGATCGGCGTGTCGGTGAAGATCCTCGGCGGCTACGACGAGACCTTCACGACCCGCGATCCCTGGGGCGCCACCAAGACCATCCTCAGCGGCAACAACACGGCGAAGAACTTCAGCGGCAAGGCGCGCCTCACCGTCGGCAACCGCAAGGCCAAGGAGGCCGGCGAGATCGTGATCGACGGCATCGTCGTCGACAACGGTGCCCGCAACGGCTTCATCGGCGAAGGCTCGCTGCAGATCTGCCGCAAGTACCAGCCCAAGACCGGATCCAACGCGACCCCTGACTCGCCCGGCATCTCCGTCGATGCGCCGGAGGGCTGCAAGGTGACGGTCACGAACTGCGCGGTGTTCAACTGCGGTCCGACCCACAAGACCGGTGCGCTCAAGGTGTACGGCTACAAGAACACCGTCGTCACGATCCACAACAACCTCGTGGTCAACAACACCGGCGCGGGGATCTGCTGCCTCAGCTCGTTCCACCCCCGCGACGGCCAGAACATGCCGCAGTTCACCGTCACCAACAACACGGTGCTCTTCACCTGGAAGTTCGACGCGCTGTCCACCGACAGCGGCAGCAGCCTCAAGCTCGAGAGCAGCGTGATCGCCACGGTGCGCGACAACGTGTTCGCGTTCAGCGACGCGTTCGGGATCGACAACGCGGCGCGCTCGAAGATCGCGGCGCTGGACCAGAACCTGTTCTGCGGCAACACGCAGGCCCACTACCGTGAGTTCAGCACCGACATCGCGGTGAAGGGCTTCGACGAGGAGGCGCAGAACGTCGAGACCAGCTCCGGCAACGTCGAGAGCAAGATCACCGTGCCGGCGCCGGCCGAGTGGGCCGCCGCCTACGCCACGCACGTCGTCGTCGACCGCCAGGTCGCCGAGTCCGACATCCAGGCGAAGGAGAGCTGGCAGAACGACATGCGCTCGATGCTCGGTCTGCCCCTGCAGGGCGGCACCCTGAAGCTGGATACGCCGGTGTGGTTGCACCGCATCGACACCGACGGTGCGCTGGCCTGCGGCGCGCTGCCGTACCTCGAGAAGTTCGGCTGCCGCAACCCGTCGGCGGTGCCGTCGCAGCCGGCGAAGTGAGCCTGCGCGCCGGCGACCCGGCGTGAAAGTGGCCCGCAGACCTGTGCGGTTCCGGCAGGCCCGGCGATCCAGGGACACCACCCTGGAGCCCACCATGTCGAACCGACCGTCGAACCCCCTGGTCTGCGCGTTCTCCCCTCTCCTCCTGCTGGCCTCGCTCGCCGCGCAGGGCGACGCCGTCCGCGGCACCGTCGAGCCCTGGAGCCGACTGGCGCCAGAGCCGGGCGTGCTCCCCGTGGGTCTGCCCGCGGTACCGCCGCCACCGCGCGCGCTGGGCGAGGACCACAGCCATCCCGCCCGCGTGATCCCGGCGGGCCGCGAGAACGCCGCGCGTCAGCCCGCGACGCCGCCCGCGGCGGACGAAGGCGACGCCGCCGGTCCGCTGGCGGGCAACTTCCGGTACTTCACGAATCGCCAGTGCATCCCCACCGGGGCAAACCTGTCCACGTCGTCCTCGGTCGAACCGTCCGCGGCCAACAACCGTGACACGGTGTGGCAGACCGGCAACTGGTTCGCGGCGCTGTCGAAGGACTCGGGGCAGACCTTCACGTACGTCAGCCCCTACACGTTCTTCCCCGCGGTCGACGGCGGCTTCTGCTGCGACCAGCGCGTCGAGTACGTGCGCTCGCACGACCTGACCGTCTGGTACATGCAGAACTCGTACAGCTCGACGACCGGCGTGGGCTCGGTCCGCGTCGCCGTCGCGCCCGGGCGCGAAGCGCTGCGCTCGCTCGACCCAAACGACTGGACGCGCTACGTGTTCGATCCGACGCGGTTCGGCTACCCCATCAACCACTGGTTCGACTTCCCCGACGTATCGAGCGACGACACCTGGTTCTACTGGACGAGCAACGTCTTCCGCCGCAACTCGGACGGCACGAACACGAGCATCGCTGCGGTCTGCGTGCGCATGGACCTCGCCGACATGCAGGCCGGCCGACCGGTCTCGTTCTCCACGTTCCGCGGTGACGTGGGCAACAACGGCGGCGGCTTCTCGTACCGCCTGGCCAACGGCGGCGACGGCAGTTCGATGTTCTGGGCCGACACCGTCACCAGTTCGACGATCCGCATCTGGGAGTGGGACGCCGCCGGGGTGACCTGGCTCGACCGGAGCATCGCCAGCTTCACGTCGACGACCTCCTCCTGCCCGGGCCCCGATGGCCGTGACTGGCTCGGCAAGGCCACCGGTCGGATCCGTGGCGCCTGGGGCAAGAGCAGCGAGATCGGCTTCGTGTGGACCTGCAACGCCCAGAGCGGGCGGCCCAACGCCTACCTGCGCATGGCACGGTTCCGCAGCAGCGACCGCTCGCTCATCGCGGAGGACGACGTGTGGAGCAACACGCTCTGCTTCGCGTACGGGGCCGCCGACACGAACAGCAATGGCGACATCGGACTCGTGGCGGCGATCGGCTCGGCCACGACCTTCGTGCACACGAGTGCCACGATCATCGACAGCTACCAGCCGTGGGGAAGCAGCCTCTCGTTCGTGAGCATGGGCGCTGGCACCGCGGGTCCCGACAACAACCGGTGGGGCGACTACTACGACGTGCAACGGAACTGGGTCGACCAGCGCACCTTCGTGGGCACGGGGCACGCGATGACCTCCCCCAGTGCGTCGACCTCGCGCTACGTCTGGTTCGGCCGCGACGACTTCGAGCCGACCTGGGTCGACGTGGATGTGACCTCGACCGGCGTGACGGGCGTGCCGATCACCGTCGATGTCACCGATCGCAACAACCGCAAGGACGGCAACACCAACTTCACGCGGACGTTCGCGCCGCGCCAGGGCTTCACGCTCACTGCGCCGCTGACCCACAGCGTCGGGGGCGTCACCTGGGTGTTCGAGCGCTGGGCACACCAGAGCACACCGCAGGGCGTGTTCGTGCTCCAACCGATCGGCGAGCTGACGCTCACGGTCGACGACTGCGGCACCGCCAACGACGTCGCCGAAGCGCGCTACGTCGTGCGCCGAGCCCTCACCGTACAGTCGACCGACCCGGCGACCGGCGTCGCGATCACGGTCGGCACCGCGGACATCAACGGACTGCAGAACGGGAGCACCACGTTCACCCGCTACTACCGCGACGGCGAGACGGTGACGCTGACGGCTCCCGCCACCGCCGGAGGCAACCCGTTCCGCCAGTGGTCGAACGGAACGCTGGTGAACACCAACCTCACCATCAACGCGACGCTGGCCCGCGACGAGACCCTGGTCGCCGAGTACCAGGTCCACACGCCCGGCACCTTCGTGAGCTACGGGACGGGTTGCCCCGGAACCGGCAACGCGGTGCCGGAGCATCGTGGCTTCGGCACTCCCGAAATCGGCACGAGCTTCGACTACGGCGTCCGCCACGTCGTGCCCGGGGCCCCGGTCGTCCTCCTCGCCGGCACGCCCTCCGCCCCGATCCCGCTCACCGCGCTGGGCATGGGCACATGCACACTCGATGTGTTCCCGGTCTCCATCGCCATCCCGCTCGCGCTCGACGCGCTCGGGCAGCTTCGCCTCACCGTGAACATCCCCGCCGTGCCCGGCCTCATCGGCGCCCAGCTCGGCACGCAGGCGAGCGTCGCCGACCCCGGCACCACGACGCCGACCAAGCTCGTCATGAGCAACGCGCTCGAGACGACCCTGGGCGGAAGGCGTTGAACCCGGCGCGCGACGTTTCTCCCTGGCGGCGCGGCCGGACGGCGGTGCGATGATCCGGCGATGAGCACCATCGCCCGTCCCGCCCCGACCGAGCACGCCGAGTACTACGCGCGATACGTCGCTTGCGTGCCGGAGGGCGACGTGCTCGCGCACCTCCGCCAACAGGCCGAGGCCACGCGCACGATCCTGCAGGGCGTCAGCGAGACGCGTGCCGCGCACCGCTACGCGGAGGGCAAGTGGAGCATCAAGCAGGTCGTCGGCCACATGCTCGACACGGAGCGTGTGTTCGGCTTCCGCGCGCTGGCCTTCGCCCGCCGCGATCCGAGCCCGCTCCCGTCGATGGACCAGGACGCCTGGGTCGACGCGGCGGCCTTCGACGCGCGACCGTTCGCCAGCATCGCCACCGAGTTCCGTGCGGTGCGCGCCGCGACTGTGGCGATGTTCGCGAGCTTCACGCAAGACGTGCTCATGCGTACCGGCATCGCCAGCGGCAATCCCTTCACGGTGCGCAGCCTCGTCTGGATCGTGGCCGGGCACGAGCTGTACCACCTGCGGATCCTGGCGGAGCGCTACGGAGTCGAATAGCGGTCGCGCCCGTCAGTCCGAGACCTTCGCAGCGCGCGCCGCAGCCACTGCGGCGTCGGCCCGCAGCAGGCCGGCGCCGAACGCGATATCCCAGCGCTGGGGGCCGAGGTCGCGCGCGGTCGCGGCGAGCAGCGCCTGCACGCGCCAGGGCGTGAGCCCCGGGTTCACGCCGAGCACGAGGGCCGCGACGCCGGCAGCGTGCGGACCGGCGAACGAGTTGCCGCGCGGACCGACGACGAGGCCGAAGCCACCTTCGCCCTCCCACACGGCGCGCGCGTTGCCGCGACCACTCGTGGTCCAGTGCCACACCGGAAAGCCCATGGCCGGCGCGCAGAGGTCGGGCTTGGGCAGCGGCGCGGACGCCGGGTAGTCGTCGAAGAACGGTACACCGTCCCACGTGCACGGGCCTTCGCTGCTGAACGGTGCCTGCGTCAGATCGCGCGCCACGCCGGCCATGGCGATCACGCACGGGATGTCCTTCGGCAACGTGATCTGCCGGCCGGCCGGCGCGGTCTGCTTGAAGTTGCCGGCGCCGCCGACCGCGACGATCCCGCAGGCGGCGAGGTGCTCGTGCGCGGTGCGGAAGACGCCGCGGTAACTGCCGAGTTCGACGTTCACCCACATGTAACTCATCGACAGCACGTCGGCGCCGTGCTCGGCCGCGTACTCGTACGCGGCAAGCCGCCCCATGCCGCGCAGGATCATGAGCCGCGCGCGGGGCGCCACGCCGGTGAGGTGCAACGGCTCGCCCGCCGGCCGCGCCGCGACGATGCCCGCGCACATCGAGCCGTGCGACTGCTGCGGATCGCCGAGCACGAACGGCGAGTCACCCTCGAAGTCCCAGCCGAACAGGTCGTCGACGCGGCCGTCGCCATCGTCGTCCTCGCCGTTCTTCTCCTCGCGCGGGTTGCGCCACAGCGCGGCGGCGAGCGGCGGCGCGGGCTCGAGCCCGGAGTCGCAGAGCGCGACGACCACGCCCTTGCCCAACGCGCCGGTCTGCCACGCGGCGTCGGCGCCGATCGCGTTGAGATTCCACGGCACCGTCACGCCTTCGAGGGAGAACGGCGCGTCGCCGTCGTCACGCCACTCGTTCCAGGCCTTCGTCAGCACCGCATCGCCGCGGTCCACGAACGCCGCGGGTCGCGGTGCAGTGATCTGCTGCGGTCGGCCCGGCTGGCGTTGGCGGTGCACGAACGCCACCGTCTCCGCCGCCGCGAGTCGCTCGCACGCTGTCGCGTCGGCATCGGCAGCGAAGCCATTGACGATCCAGAACCAGCGCACGTTGCGCAGATGGCCGGCCTTGGTCAGCTCGGCGGCGACCTCGGCCATCGCGCGCCGCGCGACAGCGTTCTTGTCGTGCAACGCCACCAGCGACGTCGCGCGCACCTTCCCGCGCGGCGCATCGCCCTGCGCGGCGCAGAACGCCTCGTAGGCCGCGCCCGTCGCGAAGAGCTGATCTGCCATGCGCACGAACACGGACGCATGGCCCTTCTCGGCGCGCAGGTCGGCGTCGAGCCTCGGAGCGGGTGTCTGCGCGCTCACCGCGCAGACGAACAGGACGGTGGCGACACGGATCACGCCGGAACGATACGCGGTGGGTTGCGAACGCGGACGCCCGGAGCCACCCGCAGGCGCATGGCTCTCAAAACCGGAAGGTGTGCTGCGCCTTGACTACGACCGCGTCCGACTCCGACCGCTTGTGCAGCCCGTCCTCGCGCACCGCGTTGTAGTTGATCACGCACGCAATCTCCTGTTCCGGCGTCACCGTCCACTGCAAGCGCGTGTTGGTGCCGAGCAGGCGGCTGTCCGTGTCGTACTGCAGGAGCGAGCGCACGACGAGGTCCGACGACGCGTTGAAGTCGACCTGCAGGAGGTACACGTCCTCCTTGAAGTCGCCCTGCGGCAGGTCGGCCCGGTTCAGCTCCGCCGCCAGGCCCAGGGTCCACAGCGGGTGCGGGCGCAGCGTCATGCCGAGTTCGACGGTGTGCAGGTGACCCTCGTAGAACGGGCCGAACGCGTAGGTCGCATCGCCGCGGATCCAGCGCTTCGCCGCCGTGTCGAACTGCACCTCGCCCCGCACCCACTCGTACTCGCCGCGCGGGATCACCACCCCGTCGGCGATCTCGAAGTCCGCGTCCAGTCGCTCTCCCTCCGCGCGCACGCCCACCTCCGCGGAATCGCCCGACTCGAAGCGCAGGCCCAGCGGTGTCAGGACCGCCCGGTAGCTCTCCCAGCGATCGGCACGGTCGGTGACGTACCGCACCGACGCCTCGTGGAAGTGCCGGCGCACGATCTCCGAGTCGGGGCGCGGCGCGAACTCGGCCTTCGCCGTGTAGTCGCGCACGTCGGTGCGCCGCACGAAGCCCAGCGACGGATCGAAGCCGGCGCCGATCTCGCGGAAGATCAGCGCGATGTCCCACAGGTCGTTGGGGTAGTCGATCTTCCACCCCCACGCGAAGCGGTCGTCGCCCGCACCGTCGCGATCCATGCCGAGTCCCCACACGCCGGCGAGGAAGTTCTGATCGCCGAACAGCTCGGAGGTCTGGTACGTGAAGTCGGTGCCCGCCGACCAACTGTCGTCGCGCCCCAACGGATCGCCGCTGGTCGCGATCAGCCCCACCGACGACTCGGAGAGCACGTCCTGGCGCACGCGCACGACCCCCATGGTCGAGTCCGGCGCGACGCCGATGGCGTCGTCGGTGTGCGCGACGAGCGCGCCGACGCTGGTCTCCGCCACGCGCCCCACCAGCTTGCCGCCCCACAGCAGCGGCACCTCGCGGCCGCTCACGAGGCCGATGCGGCGACTGTGGAACGGTCGCACCTCCTCGCTGAGGCCGAGCCCGAAGTCGAACGCGTCGCCGCCTTCGAGGAAGAAGCGCCGCTTCTCCGGGAAGAACTGCGGGAAGCGCGTGAGGTTGGTGCGCCGCGCATCGACCTCCGTGTCGGCGAAGTCGGTGTTCAGCGTGACCGTCGCCAGCAGGTCCGGTGTGATCCGCCACGCCACGTCGAGGCCGGCGTCGGCATCGAACTCGCGATCGAGGCCGTACTCGGCGCGGGACAGCGACCCCAGCGCATACGGCGTGATCGACAGCCCCAACCCCTGCGTGAACGCTGGCAAACCCGCGAGCAGGCCCGCGCGACTCGTCTGCGGCAGCTTGGTGTTGAGGTTCGGGCTCGCCCACCGGCTCACCTCCAAGGTGCGCTGCACGCGCCGCTGCACGTTGAAGTGCCAGGCATCGAGTCCGCGGCGGAAGGCCAGCGTCTGCACCGGCAGGCGGATCTCGCAGCTCCAGCCGCCGGGCCCGCGCGCGCAGCGCGCCTCCCAGATCCCGTCCCACCGCGCGTCCTCGTCCTCGCCCCGATCCGCGACCACCGCGTCGTAACGGGCCTCGCTCGGATTCACCGCGAAGACGTAGCCGGTGCGGCCGTCCTGGAAGGTGCCGAGCACGAGGCGCACGTGATCCTCGCCGTCGAGGCTGACGTCGCGTGCCACCGAGTGGCTCACGATCCGATCCGGCTCCGGGTCGTCGCACTCGATCCCGAACACGAGCTGTGTGCGGTCGGCGAGCACGCGCACTCGCGTGGCGAACGCTGCGCGCGCGCCTTCGACCGGCTCGACCTGGGTGAGGCCGTCGATGACCGGCGCCTTCTGCCAGGCCGCTTCGTCGAGCCGACCGTCCAGCTTCAGCCCGACCGCCAGCTCGCCCACACTCAGTTCCGGCGCCTGGGCCGTCACCGCACCGACGGTGAGAAGCGCGGCGCCGAGGCGAGCGCATGAGGCCATTCCGGGCGGCGCGTACAGCATGGGCGGCGCGCAGCGTAGCCCGCGCGCTTCGCGTGGCTCACCAGCAGATGTAGATCTCGAGCGAGCCGATGGCGATGTAGATCGTGCCGTCCGTCACCGCCTGGACCAGCCACTGGCCGGTGACCGAGGCGCCGCGCAGCGAGCTCGACGCAGGGATCGGCAGCGGCACCGAGCCCGCACCGGCCACGATCGGCGTCGCGCCCATGACGATCGGGGGCACGAGCGGGCTGAGGCCGAGGCCGCACGGCAGCAGGTTCGGGATCGGCGGGATCACGCCCGGCACGCCGATGAGGAACAGACCGAGCTGCCCGGAGCTCTCCTTCACCGTCATGCGGAAGAGGTTGTTGCCAGCGAAGGCGGCGCCGCCCGTGGATCCCGCGACCCCGGCGTTCATGCACGTACCGCTGCGGTTGTAGTCGGCCGCGACCTCGTAGATCACGTCGCTCGTCGCCTGGCTGAGGACCAGCGCCGTCGGGACTCCGTTCTTCAGGTAGACCTCCGTCCCACCTGCGAGTCCGCCGGGCACGGTGCCGGGGATCGACGCGTCACCGAAGAACGAAGGCTCGGTCCCGTCGAAGTCCACCGGCCGACCCACGAGTTTGCATCCCGTGTTCGAGCTGTCGCCCTGGCAGAGTTCGAGGCGTCCGTCGAACGGCTCCGACCCCGGGCCGAAGAAGTCGTACGCGCCCAACCCGTACTTGGACCGGTTCGTGCTCGGCGACGTGGTCGCGGACCGTGCCGGTGCGATCGATCTCGAAGACAGGGGTCGCCCAGTCGCACACGAGGAACGTGCCCGCGCCGCCGGCGCCGCGCGCATCGAACGCGAGGCCGCGCGCCGTGCCCGTGAACGTCGCCGGCAGCGGCACCGATCGCGACGGATCGAAGCGCCGGTTGGCGACGTCGAACGCGAACAGGCGGTTGGCCACGTTGGTCTCGCACCCGGCGTACAGGATGTGGTCGCGCCCGTCGTAGGCGAGATCGCGAAGCCCCCAGGCCGAGGCCTGGGTCTCGGTCGGCTGGTCGTAGGCGGCCACGAACGCGCCCGCCGCGCTGAACAGGAAGAGCTTGTGGTTGGGGTCGGTGCCGGCCCGGCGCCCGGTCACCCAGTAGTTGCCGTCGCGATCGCGCGCGCAACCCACCATGCCGTCGTAGGTCGCGGCGAGGGCCGCGCTGGCCAGCGCCTGCACTTCGATGCGGACACCGTTGGGGCGGCCGAGCTGGGCAACGGAAGTGGGTGCGAACAGGGTTGCGGCAAGGGGGACGACGACGGAGGGAACGCAGCGCATGAGTCGAGCCTCGGGTAGGAACGCCGGCCGAACGCCGAACCCCGGCCGGTATCGCTGCAGGCGCACCGCGGCCGCGGCACGTGACATCGAGTTGCGGATTCCGTCGCGGCCCACTCAGACGCGAGCCACGAGGATCATCCGATCGCTGCCCAGCGAGTAGCTCGCGCGCTCGCCGTCGTAGGCCTCGACGCTGCGGAACCCGGCGCGGCACAACCAGTCGCTCAGCTCCGGCACGGTGAACAGGCGCACGCCGTAGGTCATGTCGCGACGCCGCCCGCGGCGGATGGTCGTGCGCCGACACGTGAGGCGGCCGGTCACCGGGTCGAACTGGTTGCGGTCGATCAGCAGGTCCTGGCCGCGCTCCATGACGATGACCTTCTGGAAGTTGCGCAGCACCCAGTCGCGGTTGAGGTGATCCAGGAGGAACGCGCCGCCCGCCTTCAGCGTCGCCCGGACGCCCGCCAGCACGGCGCGGTCGGTGTCGTCGTCGTGGTAGCCGAACGCGGTGAACCAGCTCACCGCCGCATCGAAGCACGCCGTCCAGGCGAGCGCGCGCATGTCGCCGCGCACGAACTCGACGTCGACCTTCGCCTGCCTCGCGTCACGCCGCGCCTTGGTCAGGAAGCGCGCGGACCGGTCGACCCCCGTGACTCGACAGCCGCGCGCCGCGAGGGGCACACTCAGCCGGCCATGCCCGCAGCCGACGTCGAGCACGCGCATGCCGCGGCGCAGGCCGAGCAGCCGCGCCACCAGACCCGCCTCGTGCTCCGAAGTCGCCGCGTCGGTCCGCGCCGCGTAGAACCAGAGGTAGTCGTCGTCGAAGACCTCGTCGAAGTCGAACTGGGGCTCGGTCATGGTCGGGGTTCTAACGTTCTATCGTATGACTCGAGCACGGCCACCACCGCCTCCGGCAGGCTCAGCTCAGATGCTCTTTGCTGTCCCCGTTTCTCTCGATGCCGCCGTAGCTCCCGGGCCTGGCACATCAATGCGCTTGAAAGCGCCCGGCGAGATTCTGGCCCAACGCAAACGGGCCAAAGACGGAACCTGCTGCTCCCATCCCGCAGGACTTCACGTAGAACGGGCTCGATGGCGCCCAAATGACGCGGACGGCGCCGTGCCGCACGCTGAGTTTGCAGTCCTGCGATTGAACGTCACCGTCTCTAGTCGCACTTATCCCCACCGACATTCCTTCGTACTGTGGAGCGAACTCGATGACGGCCTCTCGATACGTCAGTCGCACCTTCTCAACCATTTCGGTGCCCAGGATGGCAACAGTTGACGACCAGATCTGCTCAACTGCGGAATCCGGCGCTCGCACAACCAATCCAACCCTACCCTGAAGGAGCGTAATCGACTCCGTACGGCCTTGACGTACGGGTAGCCATCGCGTGGCGTACGGAAAACCCTCCAGTTCAAGAACGCCGACGCTCGCCCCTGACAACGGGTAGTCGGCCTGGATCTCAAATGACACGTTGGTGCAACGCAGCGCACCCGCATCTATCAACAGCGGCTCGGAAGCTGGGAACGCGAATGTTCCTAGTGGCACGGCCGCGTTGCTCGCCATGATGACGTATTCCCAGATGCCAGCGTGGATACCGCTCAATTCGAACTTGCCATCAGCCCCCAGCGGCTGTGCCGGGGAGAAGTAGCCACCATCGCGATGCGGGATTCGTTCCCTTCGCTCAGGCAGAAGCCAAGCAATCAGTCGAGCGTCGGTCAATCCCATTCTTTGGCGAAAGTCCGGCCAACCCAGTATCTGGCCGGTGATCGCCGCTGTCCGCGGGACACGTACGGTTCTGTCTACCACTTCTCGAGCGGCAACGACAACGCTCGTGTACCGAGTGGCTCGTGCTGACAAGACATACGTCTCATTGTCCTCCGGAACCGCCAGTTCTACGGCGCCATGCTCATCCACGAGCCGATCCTCAATGGTCAGGACCACTCCACCTGGCAGGCGATATGTCTGAGCATTGAGTTCTCCGGGGTTCAGCCAGGTCGCGCGTTCCGCCCGACCGGAGAGCAATACTCCACTCCTGACTGTCGCCCCCGCGACCGGCACATTGGTTTCATGATCCACCACGCGCCACCGCGCGCGGGGAGGCTCACGCAATGTCAAGGTCCTGATCTCGCCCGCCGAAAGGGCAACTTGCTCTCCCACGTCGCCAGCACCTTGCGCGACCGACCAGATCCAGTATGGCCCTGGTGCCAGGCTCTCCACCGTGATTATGCCGGTAACGGTACGTCGCACATCGGCATTCGTCGTATTGGTCTCCATCTTCCCCTCGATGATGCGGACTGACGGCGAATCATGTGGGAAGAGAGAAGTTATCCCGACGGAGAACTCCCGGCGAGGGTTGCCGAGGTGGTCGGTCATGCGCACCGTCACGCTCGCCGGCTGCGGCAATAGGATTTCATGATCGACGTCGGCTTGAATGGGCCACCGACCGTGAAGCCGGTGACCTTCGGCGTCTACTTCCACGACTTCCACGACTTCCACGACGCGCCCCAGGGATTCGGGTGACGGCTCCAGCACAAACCTCCCAGCATCGTCCGTGTGTCCCGCCATGAGCACCGAGGCGCCAGACGCCGTCAGCCGCGCTCCAGCCACTGGAAGGCCTGTCCAAGTTCTCAGAGTCCCGCTGAAACGGGCAACTCGACGAGCCAGTACGATTCGTAGACTCACGCAGGCATCCTCGGTTCGTGGAGATGCGAGCGGCACGACTCCATCCGCGAACGTCCACGAGGGGTCGTCCAGCATGACCCGCCACGTCCCACGCTCCAACGCATTGGTGACAACGCGACCATCTTCCCCGGTGATAGCAGACGTCCGCCAGCTTCCCGAAGGCCCTGCGGCAAGATCTGAGCAGCGCAGCTTGAACGCGACGCCGACACACGGCACTCCCAGGACGTCCTCGGCGAGTATCGCTATCGTGAAGGTCCTCAGCGTCTGCATTGCCCGTGTTCGGAAGGGCTGCTTCCCTTCGTCGCTGTCGAGGCCGTCTGTGGGAGCCGGAACCGGGCCAGGGGAACCGATGACGCCATCACCGCTCCGTCGCTCGTCCCGGAAGCAGTAGACGACTAGCGAACTTGCCAGGATGGCGAGTACCAGTACGGACAACAGCGGGCGCTGGCGGACAACCATGCTAATGACGACTCGGCCGCTTGGTCCGCGTCAGCTTGGCCAGATCCGACAGAGCACTGAACGCATCTGCGTCGGACTGCCCATCTATGGCGAAAATCACCCGCTGTTCAGCCGCAACCAGAGGGCCCCAGATGAGATAGGCACAGTTGCCACCTGCTTGGATGAGAGATCCGAACGCTGTTATCGCGTATGGTCGATTCGTTCTCATGAGCCTCACACGTGCCGTGACTTCGGGATCAGCCGGAAAGACCGGCTACAAGATCGTAGCGCGCCACGCGGATCTGGGCATGGAGGAGGGGCCTCGCTCGCCCTCCGCCTGCGCGGCCGCCTCGTGCTCCGAAGCCGCCGCGTCGGTCCGCGCCGCGTAGAACCAGATGTAGTCGTCGTCGAAGACCTCGTCGAAGTCGAACTCGGGCTCGGTCATGGTCCGGGTTCTACCCCGGCCTCAGGCGTCGTTCGGCACTCAGACCGCAAACGCCTCGGGCAGCGCCGCACCATCGACGATCGCCGCGGCGACGACGGCGCCGATGGTCGGTCCGAACTTGAAGCCGTGCCCGGAACACGCCGAGACGACGACGACGGCAGGCTCGTCGGGCAGCGCGGCGACCACGAAGTGCTCGTCGGTGGTGCTCGTGTAGAGGCAGGTCTCGGCGTGCACGCGCGCGAGCACGGCGGGCAGGAAGGTCCGGCGCGCGAACGCCTCCGCGGTGGCGAGCGCGGTGGCGTCGGGGGTCGACGCGACGGCCGGATCGTCGCCGCGGCCGGTCACCACGTGACGGGCGACCTTCACGCCACCTTCGCCACCGTCGGGCAGGCCGTAGAAGAACTCGTCGGGCGTGGCCCCGATCGACGCCCACACCGGGAACGCGGGCGCGCACATGGCAGCGGCTTCGGCATCGAGGCGGAGGTAGGCGATGTGCTGGCGGACCACCGTGAACCGGGATGCCAACGACGGCACGAGGTTGCCGATCCACGCGCCCGCCGTGAGGACCACGCGCGCGGCCGAGAGCACGCCGGCGTCGGTCTTCACTTCGAGCCTCCCGCCGACCCGACGCCAGCCCTGCACGCCGACGCCGTGCCGCACCTCGACACCGGCCGTCACCAGCCAGCGGCGCAGCCCGGCCAGCACGGCATCGGCACGGATCACGCCAGCGGTCGAATCGAGGAGCACGAGGTCAGTGCCGGCGAACGTGAACATCGGGAAGCGCTTGCGCGCCTCGGCGACGGCGATCCTCGCGACGTCGCGGCACGCGCCGAGCGTCGCGTCGGCAAACGCCCGCAGGCGGGGCGAGTCCGGCCCGAAGAACAAGCCCGGCGTGTCCACGATCGGCGCGAAGCCAAGGTCCTGCGCGAGCGCCGGCCAGTCGTCCCGCCGTGCCCGCCCGGCGAGCCGCACGTAGAGCGGATCGTGGTACGACGAGCGCGTGATGCGCGAGCTGCCGTGCGAGCTCCCGCGTGCGTGCCCGGCGGGGAAACGATCGAGCACGACGATCCGTCGCACGCCTCGCCGCGCGAGGGCATGGGCGACGCACAGCCCATGGATGCCGGCGCCGACGACGGCGATCTCGAAGGTGTCCTGGTGCACGCGAGCCGCAGCATCATGCCGGCGCGCGCTCCGAATGCCGCACGCGAGTCGCCGCCACGCCGAGCAGCACGACGCCGACCAGAGCGAGGATCGGCACGGCGATCGGCACCGTCTGCGCAGCGCCCAGCCCGTCGAGCGTCGCGCGCAGCCCGGGGTCGGCCAGGAGCGCCGGCATCACCCACTCCCCCGCCAGCAGGAGCAGCGTCGCGACGAGCACGTGCGCGCCACCGATCAGCACCAGGTGCGGCACCTCGCGCGACGCGGCACAGGCGCACACCGCGAGGCGGTGCGCGAGGAGCAGGAGGATGCCGAGCGCGAGCGACACGCACAGTGCCGGGACCCCGAGCGACCAGACGAGATCGAAGCGCGCGTGCGCGAGGCACAGGCCGAGCAGGCCCAGCGTCCAACCACACACGCCGACCAGGCTGCCGGCGTACGCTGCGATCGGCCAGGCAGGCGCAGCGGCGCTCACTTTCGCACCGCCACGGTGATGTCGCCGAGCGCGACGTCACTGCCGCCGACGCGCACTTCGCCGAGCGCCTGCTCGCCCTGCGACGCCACGATCCGACCCGCATACTCGCCACACGGCAGCGGCCCGACGCGGAAGCGCCCGTCCTCGCCGGAGCGCACCTCGAGCCGGCCGCTGAGGCGCGGGTCGAGCCGCTGGAAACTCACCGCCGCGTTGGGCACGGGCTGTCCCTGCGCGTCGACGAGGCGCCCCGTCACCGTCGCCTTCGGCAGCGCCGCCTCGTCGAGAGCGATGCGGATCGGCTCGGCACGTGGCAGGCGGACGTCCTGCCGTGCCACGACGAAGAAGCTCGACGTGCCGACGGTGAGCTGACAGCCGATCTGCACCGCGTAGTCGCCGGCCTCGAGCCCGTCGAAGCGCACGGTCGGAGTGGTCGCCGGCGCCGTGTTCACGAACTCGAAGTTGCCGTCGGCATGCACGCGCAACACGTGCACCATCCAGAAGGGCATCCCGACGCCGGCCGGCGGAATCGCCGGCTGCACGCTCACCGCGAGCTCGAGGCCTTCGCCGCATCGCAGGTCGAGCGTCGCGTCCTGCCCTTCCGCGAGCGTGACCGCCGCCTCCTTCAGCTTGCGCGTGCTGGTGACGCTGACCTCGTGGTCGCCGGGCACGAGACCCTCGAACTCGTACCGCCCGTCGCGGTCGGTCGTGACCTGCCGCAGGCCGATCATGTTCAGCAGGTAGCCGAGGTCGTCGATGGGTCGCGCCGGCCACGCGAGCACGCGCACACCGCGCATGGGCTTGCCTGCATCCGTCACGCGTCCGCCCAGGCGCGCCCCACGGCGCAGCCGGACGTCCACCGACGCATCCCCCACACCGGCATCGAGGACCGCCCGACCCGCCGCAGCGGAGCCCGCACCACCCGGTTGTGCGACGAAGATGCTGGCCTGCGTCGACGCATCCTCGAACACGAAGCGGCCATCGTCGTCGGCGCGCACGAATGCGGCCCGCTCCGCCGGCGCACCAAGACCCGCTGCGCCGGCCGCGCTGCGCAACGCCGCGACCAGCGCGCGCGGCACGGGCTGCCCGTCGGCGTCGACGACGCGGCCCACCACGCGACGCCCCGCCTCGGGCAGGGTCAGTTCGAGCGCGACCTTCATCCCGGGTGTGCCTTCGACACGGTGCGAGAGCGACGGCGCCAGCGCGCGCGCCCGCGCTTGGATCTCGATGCCGGCGCCGACGTCGCGCACGACGTAGCGTCCCTGCGCATCCGTGCGCGCCAGCTCGCAGGGGGCGAGCCCCGTGCCGTGCGCCAGGATGCGGGCATCGGCCACGACGCCACCGCGGGCATCGCGCACGACGCCGGCGACTTCGAGGCCACGCGGCAGGAGCACCTCCACCTGCATCCCGCGCTCGCCCCGGTAGTCGACCGACCGCAGCGAACCCGCGCGGTCGATGTGCACCATGTACGTGGCGGAAGGCAGATCGGCGAACACCGCCTCGCCCCGCACATCGGTGCGCTGCGCAGCCAGCGACGCACGCACGTCCTGCAGCCGCTGCGCATCGACGAGCCACACCGTGACGCCCGCCGCGAGCGCGCGGTCGTGCGCCCAACGCACCGTGACGCGGAGCGCCGGCGGCGCTTCGGGTTCGTCGCGGTCCTTCGCCTCGCCGACCACCGGCTCGCGCACGGGCTCGCCAGCCACGGGCACGGCGCGGAGCGGCTCGTTCGCGCTCGCGGCCGCCCCGAGTTCGGCCGCGACACCGGCCGCGACGGGCTCGGGCGCCGCGGCCGGCGCGCCGCCGAAGCCCTGGAGCGCGAAGAAGACGAGGACCGCCGCGGTGAGCGCGACGCACGTGAGCTTGAGCTGCATGACCGAGAGCACTCCGAATGCGATCGCGCCGCCGGTCACCGTGCCGGCGACTTGTTCCCCGCACCGCGCCAGCACCGCCGCCCGCACCGCGTCGAGACCACGCGCCGGCGGCCCGGCCAGCACGGCGCGCGCGCCGAC
>CAYQMF010000068.1:0-34715 GCA_964418595.1 uncultured candidatus Brocadiaceae bacterium | reverse complement strand
GGCACATCGACTTCCGCAACGTGGTCCTGATCATGACGTCGAACATCGGCGCCAATCTGATCAAGAACTCGGCCGGCCTCGGCTTCACCAAGTCGGCCGGCGAGGGCGGCTACGAGAAGATGCGCGAGATGATCCAGGGCGAGGTGGAGCGCCACTTCCGGCCCGAGTTCCTCAACCGCGTCGACGAGCTGGTGGTCTTCAACCAGCTCAGCCGCGACGACATGCAGCGCATCGTGCGCAACGAGATGGCCAAGGTGCAGAGCCGGATGGCCGGCAAGAACCTGAAGCTCGAAGTCACGCCGGAGGTGGTCGACCACCTGATCGAGAAGAACTTCAACGCCGACTTCGGGGCGCGACCGCTCAAGCGCGCCATCGAGCGGATGATCGAGGATCCCCTCTCCGAGGAGATCCTGCGCGGTTCCCTCGAGGGCCACTGGCTGCTGAAGGCGGTGCTCGAAGACGGCAAGGTCGCCTTCCACAAGGAAGCGCTGCCGGCGCCGGCGCCGGAGAAGGCGGAGACGGGGACGCCGACGAGCTGAGCGCCGCGCCGAGAGAGTCCGCACGAGTTCTGGGTGCCGACGGTTGGAGAACGCGCCGTCGGTCCCACCGCGGGCGGCTTGCCCCGGATCTGGGCTGACCGTAGCCTTCCGCGCTGCGCCTGCCCGATCTTCTCTCCCGCGCCAAGCATGCGTCTCCCGATCGTCGCCCTCCCACTCCTGGCCACCGGTCTGTCCGCGCAACTGACCTGCACCGTCGACGACGTGCGGTCGCACGGCGCCCTCGGCGACACCCGGCTGTCGCTGGACGAGGCGATCCGGGTCGTCAACGGCACCCTCGCCCTCACCGCGCTGTCGACCCAGGAGCGCGCCCGGTTCTCGGGAATCGGCTCGATCCTCGAGGAGATCCGTCTCGACCCGGCAGTCACACCGACCGTCACGCTGGAGCGTGTGCTCACCGATGTCGTCGGCCAGCACCACGCGCACGTGCACGTCAGCCTCCTCGGCGTGACCGGCACGGCCGCCGGCCACGTCGTGCTCGACGCCGGCAACCACGCCGTCGGCCTGCCGGTGCGCACCAACCACGCACACATCCACGGGCTCGAGATCCGCGGCGGCCAGATCGGAATCGACTTCGACACGTCGCAGCACTACCACCCGAGCGAGTTCGCCGAGTTGGGTGAGATCCACTGCGAAGGCCAGTCGAGCGTCGGCATCCGGGTCACCAACAACGCGAGCCCCTCCGGCGAACAGGCCCCGCTCGTGTTGCACGAAGTGCACGTGCACGACGCACCCATCGGGCTGCAGATCCGCGACCTCAGCACCTTCGGCAACGTCGACGTCTCGGCGGAGCACCTCGCGATCGAAGACTGCGCCGTCGGCATCGACGTCGACATCCAGAGCACGGGCGGCGATCACCTGCTCGACCTGACGCACGCCGAGATCCGACAGGCGACGCACGGCGTGCGGGTGCGGCGCACCGCGGCGAGCACCGCGCGCTGGCAACTGCGCTTCCTGCACGTCGACGTCGACGCGATGCAGCGCGCATTCGATGTCGAGGCCAACACGCCTGGCACGACCGCGCTCGGCCTGCACCACGTCGTGGCCAGCGGCGGCGTTCTGCCGGGCGACTTCGCCCTGCGCACGGCACCTCGCGCCGGCACGTGCACCCTTCGTGTCACGGAGACCCTGCTCGCCGGCGACATCGGCGTCGCGCTCGCCCCAGGTGCCAACGGACTCGTGATCGGCAACAGCCGCCTGCGGAACGGCGCGGCGAGCTTCGATCTGGGCAACGGCAACGGGCTGCTGCAGTGGAACACGTTCACGTCGATCCCCCTGCAGGTGCTCGCCACCAACGCCGGCACCCTGAACCTCGACGGCAGTGAACTCGTGCGCAGCCCGCTCACGAACCTCGCACCCGGGGCCGTGCTGCTCTCCGGTTGCTTCCTCGCCAGCAGCCCGACGTCGGGTCCGGTCACGGCCCAGAACGCCCTGACGGCGCCTTGGATCGGGCGCGCCACGGTGAGCCCGATCGATCCGCCCCTCGGGGGCTTCGTCGATCTCAGCGTGGACCTGCCCGCCGGCATCGCCGCGCTCTGGATCCTGGGGGTCGCCGACGCCAACCCCAACGTGTTCGCGTCGCCGTTCCGCTTCTACTTCGACCTCACCAGCTTCGTGACGCTCCCGGGCATCGCCACCGGACAGGCCCGCACCCGGGTGCCGGTGCCGATGAACATGTCGTTGCGCGGTCGCGGCTTCTACGGGCAGCCCGTGCAGGCACCCATCGCTTCGCAACCGTTCGTTCCGCCTCTCTTCCTCCCCATCGGCGGCTCCTTCGAGATCGGCTCCTGAGATGAAGACCCTCGCCACCGTCACCGCGGTCCTCGCCACGCTCGCGACCCAGGTACTGCCTGCACAGACGCTGGTCGCCACCGTCGACGACCCCCTCTCGCACGGCAACGTCGGCGACTCCAGGCTCTCCCTCGACGAGGCCGTGCGCGTGATGAACGGGACGCTCGCGCTGGCGTCGCTCTCGGCCGCCGAGCGCGCCCGCATCGTCGGCATCGGCACGACCCTCGACACGATCCAGGTCGATGCCGCGACGACGCCGCTGGTCACGTTCGAGCGCGACCTCACCCCGATCAGCGGTCAGAACAACAGCGGCGTCACCGCCCGCCTGCTCGGGATCCGGCGCAACGGGACGGTCCCCACCTTCGCGGTCGGCTCCCTCCTCGTCGGATTGGAGGTGCGCACCAACCGGCTCGTCGTGCAGAACCTGCAGATCCTCGGTGGCGCGGTCGGCATCGACGTCGAGACCAGCACGAACTTCGTCGTGGGTCAGCGTGGGTTGCTCGCGGATCTCGCCATGGCCGGCCAGACGCAGTCGGCGATCCGCCTGCGCACGCGCACCCTGAGCCCGGGTTCGAAGGTGCCGTTCACCGTCGAACGCACGCAGCTCTTCGGGCAGCCGATCGGCGTCGAGGCCCTCCTCGAGGCGCAGGCCGGCGCGCTCGAGTTCCAGGCCGAGTTCCTGACCATGACCGGGTGTGGCGTCGGCGCCCACCTGCAGAGCGACGGCGCCGGTGGCCGCCACTCGTTCGAGCTGTTCCGCTGCGCGATGACGGGCGGCGGTGCCTGCATCCGCCTGCGGCGCGCGGTGGGCAACGACAGCGAGTGGCTGGTGCGCGCGGTGTACGGCCCGTACATGGCGCGCCAGAACGTGTTCGACATGGAAGGCTCCATCGCCGGCGCCGACACCGTCTTCCACCACCACTACCTCGACGTCCGTGCCGGTACCGGCCCGAGCGACTTCGCCATCGTGCTCGGGCCGGCCGGCGCCCGCTTCGACCTGCACACCAGCGAGAACCTCTACGACGGCAACATCAAGATCGAGTCGGGCCGCCTCTCGCGGCGGATCTGGATGCACGTCAACCACTTCACGAACGGGTCCTTCTGGCTGAGCAACGAAGGCGTCCGCCCCGACCTGCAGTGGGACGTTTTCGAGAGCTACCCGATCGTGGTCGATGCCACCAACCGGGTCACCTTCCCCCTCCTCGACTGCGAGTTGATCCGCAGCCCGGTCACCGACCAGACCCAGTTCGGCACCACGTCCTTGACCAACTGCTTCCAGGCGTCGAGCCCCGCGACCAACAACGTGTTGGTCACGAATCCGGCGCCGGCGCGCTGGCTGGGCCACGCCACAGTGGCTCCGGGCGACCCGCCACACGGTGGGTTCGTCGACTTCGCGTTCGACCTGCAGCCGAACACGGCCGGCGTGTGGTACCTGGGCGCGTCGGAGTCGCGGCCGGTGACCTCCAACTATCCGTTCCGGTTCTACCTGCAACTCCAGGGCGCGATCCTGATCCCGGGCGTGTTCACCGCGCAGGGCCGTTATCGCCTCGCGATCCCGAACCTGCCGATGTTGGTCGGCGCCGAGTTCTTCGCACAAGCGCTGGTGGTGCCCACCAACGGGCAGACGTACGTGCCGCCCCTGTCGATGCCCCGCAGCGGCCGGTTCAAGATCCTCTGATCGGTCCGCGGCCGGACGGGCACGCGCGCTAGAACGGCGCCATGCGCGCCGTCTTCCCTTCGCTTCTCGCGCTCCTCCTCGCCGCCGCCGGCCTGCCCGCGCAGGCGACCACCGCGCCGGACGACGAACCACGGCGCATTGCCGACGGCGTGTGGTTCCTGCCGTCGCGGGACGTGGGCAGGCTCGGCTCCAATGTCGCGTGGATCGAGACCGCACGCTTCGTGGTCGTGGTCGACGCGGCGTTTCCGCTCGGCGCCGAGCGCGCGTTGCGTGCGATCAAGGCCACGACCAGCAAGCCGATCCGCTACGTGGTGATGACCCATCATCACGGCGACCACGCGTTCGGCTCCGGCGCCTTCGCCAAGGAAGGCGCCATGGTCGTGGCGCACGAGAACGCGGCGCGCGCCTACGCCGAGAACCTCGCCGCCTACCGGCAGCGGCAGGAGCGCGACGCGGTGGCGAGAAAGTACGAACCGTACGCGCCGGAGCTGACCTTCGGCTCGCGCTTGACGCTCGCGGAAGGCGACCGTCCCATCGAACTGCTGCACTTCGGGCACGCGCACACCCGTGGCGACCTGTTCGTGTGGCTGCCGCGCGAGCGCATCCTCTGCACCGGCGACGCCTGCCCGAGCGGCGCGATGAGCTACGTCGGCGACGGCGACACCGCGGGCTGGATCGACGTGATGGCGAAGGCCCGCACCCTCGAGCCGGCCATCGTGCTCCCCGGACACGGCGACGTCGGCGGCAGCGAACTGCTCGTCCAGCGACAGACCTACCTTCGCGAGCTGCGCAGCGAAGTCGCGCGCCTGCTCGGCGAAGGGATGACGGTGGAGGCGATGCGCACCGCCGCGGTCGTGCCCACCTGGCGGCAGTGGACCAGCGAGCCCCTCGACCCCGCCCACGTGCGGCATGTGATCGCAGAACTCACGCGCGGCGCCGGCAGCAGCTTCGCGACGCAGGCCGGCGACGCCGTCGCGATCCCGGTGCCGCCGGGCGAGCCGCCGCCGAAGCTGGTGTTCCTCTGCGGTCCGCTCGACGGCCCCGAGCGCGCGACGCTCGCGGCGCTCGCCCCCAACGTCGAGATCGTGATCGCGGAGGACGCCGCCGCGGCCGCCGCGCACATCGGCCGCGTGCACGGCATGGACGCACGCTTCTGCACGAGCGAGCTGCTCGCCAAGGCCAAGAGCCTGCGCTGGGTACAGTCGATGAGCGCCGGCGTCGAACGCTACGTGACCATCCCCGAGCTGCTCGACAACGACACGATCCTGCTCACCAACATGGCCGGGATGTACGGCAGCGCGATCGCCGACCATGTGCTCGGGATGACGCTCGGCATCGCGCGCGGCCTCCCGCACTGGGTCGAGCAACAGCAGGCCTCACACTGGGCGCGCGACGACGCGACCGCGCAGTTCGAGCTGACCGGCAAGACCATGCTCGTGCTCGGCCTCGGCGGCATCGGCCGCGAGGTCGCGCAGCGCGCGCACGGCTTCGGCATGCGGGTGCTCGCCACCGCGCGCACGCCCCGCGACGTGCCGCACTACGTCGAGCGCGTACACCGGAGCGAGGAGACCGACGCCCTCCTCCCGGTCGCCGACGTGGTCGCGATCTGCCTCCCGCTCACCAAGGCGACCCGGAAGTTCTTCGACGCCGCGCGCTTCGCCCGCATGAAGCCCGGCGCCCTGTTCATCAACGTCGGCCGCGGCGCGATCGTCGACACCGACGCGATGGTCGAAGCCCTGCGCAGCGGCCGCCTCGGCGGCGCCGGCCTCGACGTCGTCGACCCCGAGCCATTGCCGGAGACGCACCCGTTGTGGGCGATGCGCAACGTGATCCTCACGCCGCACGTCTCCGGTCGCTCCCCGCTCAGCGAGACCCGGCGCTTCGAGCTGTTCGCGGAGAACCTGCGCCGCTTCGCGCGCGGTGAGGCCCTGCTGAATCTGGTCGACAAGCGCGAGGGGTACTGAGCCACAACCCACGGACCGACGACGGTCACGGAGGGAACGGTGAGGCCGAGACCGACCCGAAACAGTCGTAGATCGCGATGCCGGCATCCATGGTTGGTGGGTTCGTGGTCCACCCGGTGAAGGCACTGAAGTCGCGCACGACGAGACGCTGATGCGGGGGTACCGAGTGGACGCCGGGCCATCCGAAGTAGTAGTGCGCCGCGCCCTCTCCAATGATGGTGAGACCCTTGCTGGTGCTGACCCCCAGGTTGACGGGCCGCGTCGTGCTCCCGCGCACCTTGATCGTGTCGCCCGGCGCACTCGCCGCGATCGCCGGCGGAAGGTCGGCGAAATCGAAGCCCGGCCGGCTCTCCGGATCGACGATCCACGTGCGCTGCGCGGCGACGGTGGTGCCGGCCACGAAGACGACGGCGACGAGCCAGGACACCCTCACACCGAACCGGACCGACTGCGACACGGCGACCTCCTCGGGAAACGCGGCCACGACCGGCCGGAGCGACGCGGCACGGAGCCCACAGGACCGCCGCACTGTATCGTGCGACCCATGCGTTCGCGCCCCTCGCTCCCCGCCCTCGTCGCTGGCGCCTTCGCCGCAGCCCTTCCTGCACAGTCGGCGGTGGTCGACCTGTTGGCGCGCGGCGACGTCGCGGCGGCCATCGACCTGTTGGAGCGCGGCCAGGCCCCGAGTGACGCCGAACTGCGCCTGCGCGCGATGCAGCTCTTCGTCGAGAGGGCCCCGACCGTGCCGGCGCTGCACGAGACCGCGCTGCGCTGGGCCGCCCAGCTCCTCCCCGACACGGTGCCGGCGCGGTTGGCCGATGACCGCAAACGGGTCGCGGCCGACGTGGGCGGCGCGCTCACGCGCGTGCTCACACCGCACACCGACGTCGTCGTCGACGGGCGAGTCACCGACCGCACGCACGTGGGTGCCGTGGTCGCGGCGCGCGACGCGCTGCTCGCCGGCGAGCAACGCACCAGCCGCGACATGGCGGCGCTGGCGCTGCACGGGGCGCCGATCCTGCGCGCCTGCGACCGGACGCGCGAGGCGATCGCGCTCGCCACCGATGGGCTCGCCTGCACGCTGACGCCGACGCAGACCGCCGACCTCGCCGGCGAACTCGGCCTCGGCCTCCTGACCCTGCGTCGTTTCGACGACGCCATCCCGCAGTTGCAGCGCGCCCTCGCCGCGGACCCTTCCGATCCGGAGCGCGTGCTGCCGATCGCCCGCGCCCTGCCGTCGAGCCACGCGCTCGCCGCGCAGGGCTTCCTCCTCCCCGTGGTGCGCAAGGCGCCCGCCCAATCCGCCGCGGGACCATGGCGCGATTGCCTCGCCGCCTACTACGCGGCCCTCGACGCGCTCGACGCCAAGGACCCGGCGGCCGCACCGATCCTCGCCGACGCCAGCCAGCGCAAGGCGATGCCGCAGGTGTGGAACCAACGCGAGTGGGGCGAAGGCTTCCGCGTGTGGCGCGACGACAACGACCGCGCCGGCAAGGTCGCGTCGGGCAAGGACGGCCTGCGCGTCGGCGTGCCGCAGTCGGCCGGGTGGCGGTCGCAGGCGCGCCCACCGGATGACCTGCAACGCTGGAACAACTGCGCGTTCTGCTTCCAGCGCGGCGAGACCACGACATTCGCGGTGTACCTGTTCGGGCCGACGCTCGAGTACTGGTACGGCGACACGCCGCGCGAGCGCGGCGTCACCGGCAAGACCGTGCGCGGCCACAGCGCGGGCGCGATCGCGCGCTTCATCTGGGACGTCGCGTATGGCGCGGACGCCAAGAAGCGCGGCGTCCGGTTCACGAACCATCGCGCGCCGCCGTTCGCGTTGGCGACCGGCGGGCAGCGTCGCACCTTCAGCGCCGGCGGCCTCGTCTACGACGAGACGGTGTTCTCGCACGGTCAGGTCACCGTCTCCGTCCTGCTGCGCGTCGCGGAGGCCGACCTCGATGCTCTCGAGCCGGAACTGCGCTGGCTCTACCGCAGCGTGGTGAAGGACTGATGCGCGGCTGGCGCTGCGGCTTGCCGGTGCTCGTGCTGACCGCCGCCGTCCGCGCGCAGGACGTGCAGCTCGCCGGCACCGTGCACGACGACGCCGGCGCGCCCGTCGCCGGCGCGACCGTGGCCTTCGAGGCGCTGCCGGTGCTGGCACGGCCGACGCCGGGGGCGCGCGGTCGCTACACGCTCGCGCAGGCCGCGCAGCGCACCAGGACCTCGCTGCCCAAGACCCGCACCGATCGCAGCGGCACCTGGCGCATCGTCCTCTCGCCGCAGCAGGCCGCCCTCACCGACGGCAGCGGCGTCGAACTCGCGCTGCGCGTGACCGCCGAGGGCTGTGGCACATGGCTGCGCGGGATCGGGACCCGGATCGCGGCGGCGAACGGGATCGACGCGGTCCTGCCCCGCGCGCGGGGCGACGGCGCGCGCCTGCGGGTGCGGATCGAGCCGGCGGTGCAGGGCTACGCGCTCGTCGAGCGCGTGTACCGCGCCCGCGGCGATGCGAGCCTGTGGCTGCCGACGATCGTGGAGCTGGGTGCGGACGGGGCGTTCACCTTCGACGAGCCCCCGCGCGTGCCCGGCGAGACGCCGGCGACGCTGCCGACCGCGCGCGCCGAGGGCTACCGCGTGACGATCTTCGCGGCCGGGTGCGAACGCTGGCAGCGGACCCTCGCCGAGGGCGCGCACACGATCCCGCTCGAAGTGTCGGCGGATCCCCCACGCCGCGTGCTCGCCCAACGAGGCGAACCCGCCGCCACGCCGATCACTGCCAGCTACCGCGTGGCCGGCACGGAGGTGACGCTGAGCTTCGGCGATCCCCGTGTCCCGCTCCTCGGCGGCGAACTGCCCACGCGCGTGCGCAGCGCGTCCGGCCCGGTGCTCGTCGATGCCTGGGATCCCGACGCGGCGCTGTTCGTCGACGCCGCCGCCGAACCTGCGCCGGCGCCTGCCGCCGGCAGCACACCGGTCGCCGCCGGCGCGACGGCGACCTTCGCGGTGGCCGACCGCGAGGGTCAAGGGCTCTTCGGCGCCGTGATCTGGCTCGAGGACAGCGGCGCGCGCACGATGAGCCTCGATCCCCCGCCGTTCGCGATCACCGACGCGCTCGGTCGCGCCCGGCTCACCGGCCTGCCGACCGGCGTGTTCCGCGCGCTGGTGCGCCATGCGACGGGCGGTGAACTGGAGGTCCTGGTCGACTCGTCCTCCACCACGCCGATCGAGGTCGAACTCGCCCCGACGCCCGCGCCCCCCGAGCCCGAAGCACCGCGCGCCACGACGGCGTCGATCCTGCTCGATCTCGACGCGTCCAAGGCCGAAGGCTCCCAGCGCGTCGAGGTCGGCGTGCAGTACGCGCCGGGCCGCGTACTGATGCGCAGCTTCCCCGACCATCCCGGCTTCGTGCGGATCGAGGGGCTCCCGCCGGGCCCCATGCCCATCTTCGCGCGCATCGCCGACGGTCCCGTCCACCTGCTGGGCGCGGTGCTGGCCAGTGCAGACGACCGCCCCGCGGTGCGTCCCTTCGCCGCGCCGGCGAAGACCTTCGTCGTCAAGGTGCGCGCGGCCGAGGGCGTGCTCGAACCGGAGGTCTACCTGAGCCTCGGGGACGCGGCACCGCGTGGGCGCAAGCCGTACACGACAGCCCTGCTGCCGGTCACCTACGACAAGGAGACCGGCGAGGCGCGGCTGACCTTGCACACCGCGGGCGACGTGTGGGTCATGGTCCATGGCGCCGATGGCCGCGGCGTCGATCTCCTCCTCCCCGATGTCCCGGGCGAGCCCCTGCCCGTCACCCTGCCCCCACCGCCGCCCGCGCCGGCCAGCGACGCGGAGAAGAAGCGCGACGGCTGACCTGCCCTGTCACCGCGGCGGCCTCACTGGCCACAGGGGGACGTGGATCCCTATCTCCTTCTGGCCGCCGCGGAGGCGCATGCCCCGGCAGCGGTCTCCGCCCTCCTCGACCCCGACCTCGATCCCGAGCGCACCCTCGCGGATCCGCCGCCGCACATCCCGGCTGCGGCGCGCGGCCGCCTGCGCGACCACGACCGGTTGCAGGCGACGGTGAAGCGCTGGCTGACGGACGCGGCGGCGCTGGGGATGCGGGTGCTCACGCCGGCGAGCCCGGAGTTCCCGACACGCCTGCAGCGCGCGCCGCTGCGTCCGCTTGCGCTCTTCGCCCACGGCGACCTCCGCGTCCTCGAGGCGCACACGACCCGCAGCATCACCATCGTCGGCAGTCGCACGCCGACCGCGTACGGGATCGCGGCGACGCACGACTTCGCGACCGCGTGCGCGCGCGCCGGGCTCGTGATCTGGAGCGGGCTCGCCCTCGGCGTGGACGGCATCGCCCACGGCTGCGCGCTGGCCGCGTCGACGCCTACCGTCGCCGTTCTCGCCGGCGGGCTCGACGAGATCTACCCGCGCGCCCACGCCGGGCTCGCGGAGCGCATCCTGGCCGCCGGCGGGCTGTGCCTGTCCGAGGCGCCACCTGGCCTGCGCGCCGCGCGCGGTCACTTCCCCCGCCGCAATCGCATTCTCGCGGTCGCGACCGAGGCCGTGCTCGTCACGGAGGCCGGGCTCGCGTCGGGGACGATGCACACGGCGGCGTTCGCAGCCGACGCCGGCACGACCGTGTTCGCCGTGCCCGGGGCCTACACCAGCCCACGCAGTCGCGGCTGCCACCAATTGCTGGTCGACGGCGCCCTGCTCGCGGTCGACCCCGAAGACCTGCTGCGCAACCTCGACGTGCGGGCGCCGGCGCTGGCCACCGCCGAGGCCGGGTGCTCCGCCGATGCGATCGCGCTCCTGCGTCTGGTCGAGGTCGGCCCGCGCCCGGACGACCTCCTGTGGCGGGAATCGCGGCAGGAGCGCGCGGTGTTCACGCGCGCGCTGCTCGAGCTGGTGCAGAAGGGGCTCGTCGACGTGATGCCCGGCGGCTTCGTCGCGCGCCGGCTCTGCCGCTGAGGCGCGATGCGCGGCAAGGGCCGCGAATCCGCGCGCGGCGCGCAGGATTCGGCCGCCGGCTGCGCTGCGCGTCAGTCGATGAACAGCCACTCGATCACGAACATGGCGAGCCCGATCACGGCCAGCCAGGCGAGCGCTTTCACGCTGCCCTTGTTCGCGGCACGGATCGTGCCAGAGGCATCGGTCTGCTTGAGCCCGGCGTACACCACCATCACGAGCCAGAGCACCGGCAGGAAGAGCGCGAGGCGCAGGAACATGCCGGTGCCGATCACGCCGCCACCTCCGCGCGCGCCGGCGCGGCGGCCGTGCCCTCGGCCACCGTGTAGGCGTCGGACATGACCATGGCGTTCATGAGCCCGGCGCACGTGCACAGCGCCACGCCGAAGTCGAGCAGGTCGGGGATCTGGTCGGGCAGGGACATGGGCGCGGTCACCAGCGAAGCGAACAAGGTGCCGGAGCCGAACAGCGACGCCCCGGCCCACCACGCGCCGAAGTGGGCGCGGTCGACGGCGTGACCCTGCGAGATCACGAGGCCGAGCACGAACACGGCGACGACCGCCGCCCCCATCAGCAGACCCTTGCTCTTCTGTCCGGCGAGCACATGGCCGGCGCCGGGCACGACCCACGACAGCATCGCCGCGAACGCGGGCGGCACGCGCGCACCGTGCAGGCCGCGAGCCAGCCAGTGCGCATCGGCAGCCCACACCACCGAGAGCACCCCCGACGCACCCGTCAGCCAGGCGGCGAGGTGTTCCCCGCTGACCGGCATGCGGCCGAGGCGCTCGACCGCGTACGACGACGTCGCGCGCGCCAGCGACGCGATCGCCGCACCCAGCACGTTGAGGCCCTCCGGCAGGAGGTTGAGGGGCACGAGCTTGAAGACCGGTGCCAGCCAGTCGAACGGCTGGAAGAACGCGAAGAACCACAGGCGCTCGCCGAGGACCGACCAGCCCGCCAGGAAGAGGGCGAGGGTCGAGACCAGCGCCAACGCCGCGCGCCCGGGTCGCCCGAGCGCGAAGTGGGCCGCGCCGGGGACGGCGAGCGACAACAACGTCGCCGACTTGGGGGTGAGCTGCATGGACTGGCGGAGAGGCTAGCGACCGTCGGCGCCGGGCGAACAGCGGAATCGGGACGTCAGCGGAGCCGGATCTGCCCTGTGCCGACGCGCAGGACGTGGGTCGGCCCGCCGTCGCCGACCCGCCCGCGACCTTCCACGCCGGCCAGTTCCCGCGTCTCATGCACGCCAAACCTCGGGTCGCATTCGAGCCCACCGGTGCCGGCGCTCAGCTCGAACGCGCCTCGGACCTCGCCGGGCAGCGCGACTGCGATCTGCCCGGTGCGACATGCGACGGTGAGACCCTCGGTCGGGCCCGTCGTGCCCACGCCGATCCGCGCCGAGCCGGTCCCGACGTCGATCGCCATGGCGCCCCGCACGACAGGCGCGGCGAACTCGATCGCGCCGGTCGCCACGTGGATGCGGACCCCCTTGGTCTCCGGCAGTTCGACCCGCACGTGCCCTACCGGCTGGTCGAGCTCGAGGGCGACACCTGCGGGCACGGCGACGGTGAGGCGAAGCTGCCAGTCCTGCGCATCGGTCTTGCCGGCGTGCACGGTGCCGAGGGTGAGCGCGCCCGCGGTCTCCTCGACCGTGACGTGGTCGGCGAAGCCCGGGGTGAAGTCCGTCTCGGCGCGACCCTCCGCAAGCCACACCTCTGCCTCGATCACCACGTCGGCCCCCGTGGCCTGGCGCACCTCCATCGCACCGACCCCGTTGGCGATGCGGACCGAGGTCACCGGCGCCTTGGGCGTGAGCGTCTCGCGCACCGTTCCGACGTGCCGGTGGTTGCCCCCGGCCAGGTGACAGCCGACGGCGAAGATGGCGAACGCGACCAGACCGACCCAGCGCATCCGGGCAGCGTCCTCGATCGCCGCGAGGAAGTCGAGCCAACGCACGCTTGTGCGTCCAAGGGGCGCCCGCCAACGTGTGCTCATGGCGACTCACCTGGGCATCGACGTGGGCACGCAGAGCGTCAAAGCCTTGCTCCTCGACGACGAACGCGGCGTGGTGGCGACCGCCGCGCGCGAGGTCGCGCTGATCGCGGGCCTGCCCCCGGGGCACAGCGAGCAGCACCCGCGGGACTGGCTCGTCGCCACCCGCGCCGCGCTGGCCGAGTTGCGCGCCGCGCAACCCCAGGCGTGGGCTGGCGTGGCCTCGATCGGCGTGTCGGGACAGCAGCACGGCTTCGTGCCCCTCGATGCCGCGGGCGAAGTGATTCGACCGGCGAAGCTCTGGAACGACGTGTCGACCGCCGCCGAGTGCGCGGCGATCGTCGCGGCCCTCGGCGGGCGCGAACGTCTGTTCGGCCTCACCGGCAACGGGCTGCCGCCCGGGTTCACGGCGGGCAAGATCCGGTGGCTGGCGACGCACGAGCCCGCGAACTTCGCGCGCCTGCGCCGGGTGGTCCTGCCGCACGACTACGTGAACCACTGGCTCACGGGCGAGGCGACGTGCGAGGCCGGCGATGCCTCGGGGACCGGGTTCTTCGACGTGCGGACGCGGACCTTCTCCCCTGCCGTGCTGGCAGCGGTCGCGCCGGGGCTCGACGGGATGCTGCCGCGCATGATCGGAGCCGGCGAACCGGCGGGCACGCTGCGCCGCGCGCTCGCGACGGAGCTGGGCCTGCCGGTGACGACGCTCGTCGCGGCAGGTGGCGGCGACAACATGATGGCCGCGATCGGCGCCGGCGCCGTCGAGCCCGGCATCGCGGTGCTCAGCCTAGGCACCTCGGGCACCGTGTTCGCGTGCGCCGACCGACCCGTCTGCGACCCGCGCGGCGAGATCGCGGCGTTCTGCGACTCGACGGGTCGATGGCTACCGCTCGGCTGCACCATGAACGCCACGGTCAGCACCGAGACCACGCGCACCCTGCTCGGGATGTCGCTCACCGACCTGGAGCGCGAGGCGACCGCGGCGGCTCCGGGTGCCGCCGGCGTGCTCTGCCTGCCGTTCTTCACGGGTGAGCGCACGCCGGACCTGCCGGCGGCGACGGGGGCGTTCCTCGGCCTCACGCCGGGCAACGCGACGCGCGCCAACGTCGCCCGCGCCGCGATGGAAGGCGCCACGTTCGCGCTTGCGGGGTTGCTCGATCGCCTCGTCGAGCTGGGGATGTCGCTGCGCGAGCTGCGGCTGACGGGCGGCGGCAGCCGGTCTGCGCTGTGGTGTCGCATCGTGGCGGCGGCGACCGGCCGCGACGTCCGCCTCGGCATCCATCCCGACGCGGCCGCACTGGGCGCGGCGCTGCAGGCATCCTGGACGCTGCGCCGGCGCAGGGACGCCAGCGCCAGCATCGCGCAAGTCGTCGGCGGCTTCGCGATCGGCGGCGCCGGCGAAACCCTCGCCCCCGACCCCGCCTGGCAGGCGATCTACGCGGCCCGGCGCAGGAGCTACGCCGCCGCGGTCGAGGCGCTCACGCCGACGTTCCCCGCGCTGCGCGGCGCGGGCTGATCACTTCTTGATCGGCTTGTCGGTCTTGCCCGAATCGGCGCCCTTGCCGCCGGTCTCGGTCTCGGTCTTGCTCGCTTCCGCGCGCGCCGCCGCGGCCTTGGCGGCAGCGCGCGCCACGAAGGCATTGGGCGTCGCGCGGAAGGCCTTCACGCATTCCTTGCCGCACGCCTTCAGGAGCGTGGTGCCGTGCTGCACCCAGGCTGCCTCGGCGCCGTTCTCCTTCTCGCACACGCAACAGCTCTTCTCGGTGGCGGTCGACGTCCGCGTCGACAGCAGGCCCCGGAGGTTCACCGCGTGCCGCTGCCGCGCCGAGCGATGTTCGTCGAAGCCCGCCGCGCACGCCTCGCTGCACACGATCACCATCAGATTGTCCCTGGTGAGGTGCACGACCGGCGCCTCCGCCTTGGCCAGTTCCGCGCGGCAGAGGATGCAGCGCGAGTAGCGCGGATCGCGCGTCTTGATCCCCGGGTAGCCGGGTCCCTGGGCTGCGACCGCTGCATCCCGCAACTTCGCGAACGACGGCTTGACGTCCTTCTCGATCGCCGACTTGCAGGCGGCGCAGCATGTCTTCCACTTGCGGCCTTCGAGCTCGAGCACCGCCGGGCGCTCGCCCAACGCCTTGTCGCACACCACGCACGTGTCGAGCGGGTAGTTGTCGGTCGTCTCGATGACCAACTCCGCCCGCACTCCCACGGCGGTCTCGCCCTCCCCCTGCTGCGCCGTGGCGGGAACCGCGAAGGCAAAGGAGACCGGGAACAGGATCGCAAATCGCTTGGACCACATGGCTGGATCTCGGGGGTGCCAAGGTGAGCGGGATTCTGGACCCGCTCAGCCCTTGTAGATGTCCTGCACGGCGTGCAGGAGCTTGATCGCGTCGGCCTTCGGCCGTTGGAACGCGTTGCGCCCCATGATCGAGCCGAACGAGCCGCCGGCCGCGAGCCCCTTGATCTCCGCCAGCACCTCATCGTTCCCCTTCGCTTCCCCGCCGCTGAAGATCACGATGCGACGGCCGCCGAAGCAGCTCTGCACGACGTGCTTGATGCGATCGGGGAGCGTGCCGACCGGGATCTTCTCGCTCTCGTACACCTTCTTCGCGGCGGCCTGCTCGATGTGCTCGGTCGGCGGCTTGACTTTGATGATGTGCGCGCCGAGCTGACACGCGATCTGGGCTGCGTAGGCGACGACGTCGATCGCCGTCTCACCGTTCTTGGAGAGGCCGGCGCCGCGCGGGTAGCTCCACACCACGACCGCGAGGCCGGCGTCCTTCGCCTCCTCCGCGAGTTCGCGCAGCTCCATGTACATCTCGTTGCGGAAGGCGGAGCCTGGGTAGATGGTGAAGCCGATCGCCGCGCAGCCGAGACGCAGCGCATCCTGCACCGAGCCGGTCACCGCCGGCTTGGGGTCGGCGCCGCCGAGCAGCGAGTCGCTGTTGTTGAGCTTCAGGATCGTGGGGATCTTGCCCGCGAACTGGCGCGCGCCGGCCTCGAGGAAGCCGAGCGGGGCGGCGTAGGCGTTGCAGCCGGCCTCGACGGCGAGGTTGAAGTGGTACAGCGGGTCGTAGCCGCCCGGGTTCTTGGCGAACGAGCGGGCCGGGCCGTGCTCGAACCCCTGGTCGACCGGCAGGATGACCATCTTGCCGGAGCCGGCGATCCGACCGGTCTGCAGCATCCAGCGCAGGTTCTTCAGGACACCGGGGTGATCGGACTCGTACCAGCTCAGGATCTCGTCGACGCGGCTCATGGGGTTTGTTGCGGGGGTTTGGTCTGGCGCGCAAGCCCTCGGCAGTCGGCGAATTTCGCGCCGGGCGCGGGTGCGGTCGGCCCCACCTTATCGAGCCGCCGCCGCGGTTTCCCCACCCTTGCGACCCATCGGCACCCATCGCCACCACCGACCTCGTCACGCGCCGCCGTATGATCCCGCCCCGGCATGCGTCACGAGCTGCACCTGATCCCGCCGGCGCCGCGGCGGCCACGCTGGCCGCCGGTGCTGTGGGCTCGCTGGCCGCTTGCCCTGCTCGCGTTCCTCGCGTCGGTGTACGGCGGCGTCGTCACGCTGATGTTCTTCTATGCGTGGGGCGGCAAGGCGAACGACGACGTCAGGCTCGATCGCGGCGCGGTGCGCGCCATCGGCGAGGTAACCGGCGTCACTCCGGTGCGCGTGACCCTCGATGGGCGACCGTCCGTGCGCATCGACTACCGGTTCACACCGGCGGGCGAACCGCCCCTGGGCGGGCAGTCTCTGATCGCGAGCGATGGGCAGGAGCCCGGCACCTCCGTGGACGTCCAGTATCTCGCCGCCGAACCGCACGTGAACCGCCTCGCAGGTGCTCGCATCAACCACGTGCGCGACTTCGCGGCGCCGCTGTGGCGTTGGCTGGTCCTGCCCGGAGTCATCTCCTTCGCCGTGTGGTTCGGCTGGGTGCTGCTCACCCGCCGCACGCTCGTGCATGGCGATGTCGCGCTCGCCGAACTGGACGAGGTCACCGAGCTGCGCTACGTCATCCCTCGCATGTTGCGCGTCCGCTACGGGTTCCGTGATCACCACGCGGTGCGGCGACACGGCTGGCACTGGGTTCGCGCCCGGTCGGCGCTCGGAATGAAGCTCCTACAGAAACCGACGCCTCGCGTCGCACCCGTCGTGCACTCCCGCAACCGCCCTTGGGACAGCCGGCTGGCCAGCGCCGAAGACTTCGTGCCCGCAGAGCCCGCACGTCCGCTCGGCCTCGGTGCCGACGTGCCGCGTTGGTTGGACCACACGTGAGCGTGGGGCGTGCGGCAGCACATTGGAGCGTGGCGGGCGCGGGCGTGACGCTGGTCACCACGGCCGTCGTCGTCGGCGCCCGCGATGGGTTCACGTTCCTCGACGTGGTCAGCGCCGGAAGCGGCAGCTCCGGGCAGAACGACGTGCTGGTCGTTTCCCTGGCGGCGGTGGGTGTGGTCCTGGTCTTCATCTGGATGCGGGCGCGTGCCGCCGACCGGATCGCTGCCGGGCAGCGCGAGCATGAGTGACGCGGCGTCGGTGCAGAGCCTGCTCGGTCCGGAAGGCGCCATCGCGCGGCGGCTGCCGGAGTACGAGCGGCGGCCGCAGCAACTGCAAATGGCCGCCGCGATCGAGACCGCGCTCGCCGAGCGACGCACGTTGCTCGCCGAGGCCGGCACCGGCGTAGGCAAGTCGTTCGCGTACCTCGTGCCGGCGTTGCTGCACGCGCTCGCGCACCGCGGCGCCGGGCCGGTCGTGGTGTCGACGCGAACGATCGCGTTGCAGCAACAGCTCGAACGCAAGGACGTCCCGTTCCTGCAGTCGGTGCTGCCCCTCGAGTTCAGCGCGGTCACCGCGGTGGGTCGGAGCAACTACCTGTGCATGCGCCGCCTGCACCTCGCGGAGCGTGAGCGGCGCAACCTGTTCCACGACCACGCCTTCGTCGCCGAGTTCGCGGCCGTCGCCGAATGGGCGCGAACGACGCGCGACGGCCTGCGCACAGACCTGCCGGAGCCGGTGGCGCACGAGGTCTGGGAGGAGGTCCAGGCGGAGCGCGGCAACTGCCTGCACAAGGCCTGCCCGCACTTCGAGCCCTGCCACTACCAGCGCGGTCGACGTCGCATGGGCACCGCCCAGGTGCTCATCGTCAACCACGCCCTCTACCTGGCCGACGTGGCGCTGCGCATGGCGGGAGCGCGCTACCTGCCGCCGCATCGGGTGGTGATCTTCGACGAGGCGCACCACCTCGAACGCGTCGCCACCGAGCACCTGGGCCTGCGCCTCGGGCGCGGCACGCTGCGCTGGCACCTGCGGCGTCTGCACCCGCGCAACGCCGAGCGTAGCCCGCTCGCGCGACACGGTTCCGACCGTGCCCGTCTCTGCGCGCGCCAGGTCGAAGACGCGTGCGAGATGTTCTTCGGCGATCTCGAGGCGCGCCTCGGCAGCCAGCAGCACGTCGCCCTCGAAGCGGAGCCGCTCGACGACCAGCTCGACGCCCCGCTGCTCGGGCTCGCGCAGGAACTGGTCGCCTGCGCGGCGGCGATCGAGGACGTGAGCCTGCGCACGGAGCTGCTGGCGCGCGCGCAGGGCTTCGAAGGCCTGCGCGCCGTGAGCAAGGCGCTCTGTCAGGGCGGCGCGGACGGAACGGTGCGATGGCTGGAGCGGACCCGCGGCGGCGCGGAACTCCACTGCGCGCCGATCGAGGTGGCGCCGGTGCTGCGGCAACACCTGTTCGGGCAGCTGGACAGCGCGGTGCTCACGAGCGCCACGCTTGGCCCGGGCGACGACGAAGGGTTCGCGTGGCTGCGCGGCCGGCTGGGCCTCGACGACACAGAGACGCTCCGGCTGGGTTCGCCGTTCGACTACCGCCGGCAGGTGGAACTCGTCGTCGAGTCCGACCTGCCGGACCCGGTGCGGGAGAGCGATGCCTTCAACGCAGCAGCGACCGGGCGGGTCGTCGACTACGTGCTCGACAACGGGGGCCGTGCGCTCGTCCTCTGCACGTCGTGGGCGTTCGTGCGTAGGGTCGCCGACGCGCTGCGCGCTCCCCTCGAGGCGGCGGCGATCCCGCTCCTCGTGCAGGGCGAGGCGGCCACTGCGGCGCTGCTGCAGCGCAAGCTGGCGGAGCCGACCTCGGTGCTCGTCGGCACCGACACCCTCTGGGAAGGCATCGACATCCGCGGGGACGCGTTGACGCTGGTGATCGTCACGCGCCTGCCGTTCGCGCAGCCCGACCATCCCCTCACCCGGGCCCGGCATCGTTCGATCGAAGCGCGCGGTGGCAGCTCGTTCCTGGAGGACAGCCTTCCGGAAGCGATCCTGCGGTTCCGGCAGGGCTTCGGTCGGCTCGTGCGATCCACCCAGGACACCGGGCGCGTGGTCATCCTCGACCCGCGCGCGACCAATCGCCGCTACGGGCAGCGGTTCCTCTCCTCGCTGCCGCGCTGAGCGCCGCACACCGTGTGAATCCTTGGCGAACTGCCACGTAGCGGCGATGTCTTTGTGATATCACTTCGCTATCCCACGAGGCACCCATGACCAACCCTCCCGCTGCCAAGGTCCCTTCCCTCGAGCGCGTCCTCGCGAACCCTCCCTCAGGGCTCGCCCGACTCGTCCTCGGCCTCTGCCTGCTCCTGCCCGTCCCCATCACCTGCTTTGTCATCGCCGCGAACAGTCGCGAGGACATGGTGCAGGGGGTTGGCGTCGCGGCCGGCATCCTCTCGTTGATCGCCGCGATCTTCGCGCTGATCTCGCTGACCATCGTCAACCCGAACCAGGCCAAGGTCCTCATCCTGTTCGGGCGCTACGTGGGCACGATCCGGAAGGACGGGTTCTTCGCGGTCAATCCCTTCACGGTCCGCAAGTCCGTGTCCCTGCGCGCGCACAACTTCACGAGCGACACGCTGAAGGTGAACGACAAGCTCGGCAACCCGATCGAGATCGGGGCCGTCGTCGTGTGGCGCGTGAGCAACACCGCGATGGCGAGCTTCGACGTCGAAGACTACGCCTCGTACATCCAGGTGCAGGCCGAGTCAGCGGTTCGCCACCTCGCGGCGCAGCATCCGTACGACATCACCGACCACGACGACGCGCCGTCGCTGCGCGGCAGCCTGGATGAAGTGAACGAGGAACTGAAGACCGAACTGGCCGAGCGCCTGGCGCTCGCCGGCATCGAAGTGCTGGAGGCGCGCATCAGCCACCTCGCCTACGCCCCCGAGATCGCAGGCGCCATGCTGCGCCGGCAACAGGCCGAGGCGGTGATCGCCGCCCGCCAGAAGATCGTCGAAGGCGCGGTGAGCATGGTCGAGCTGGCACTCGGGCAGCTAACCGACAAGAAGGTGATCGAACTCGATCCGGAAAGACGCGCGGCGATGGTCAGCAACCTGCTCGTGGTGCTCTGCTCCGACCACGACGCGACGCCGGTGATCAACGCGGGCACGCTGCACGGGTAGGCCGTGGCCGACGAGAACCCGCGCCGACCGTTTCTCCTGCGCCTAGATCCGCGGCTGCACGACGCGCTGCGGAAGTGGGCCGAGGACGAACTGCGCAGCCTGAACGGACAGGTGGAGTGGATCCTGCGGGACGCACTGCGACGCGCCGGTCGGCTGAAGGACGACGGCGCCGATCCGAAGCGACGGCGCTGAGTGGAGGAGGTCAGCCGTGCAGGAGCCGCGGCAGGTCGACCAACTGGTCGCGCCCGATCAAGACGACCCGCAGGCGTGCGGTCCGCGCCTGCTCGCGGGCTGCCGGCGTGAAGCGCGACTGCGTGACTACGGCGGCCACCTGGCACCGGTGGTGACCCGCGCCGGCGATCGCCTCCTGCACGGCGTGGTTGCCGACCGGTCCTTCGTAGCGCTTGGCCTGCACACCGACCCGGAGCGGGCCACGCCCTGCGACGACGTCGATCCCGTAGTCGCGCGTGCGCGGCAGGTTCTGGCACTGGAAGCCCGCGCGCGTGAGTCGTCGACACACCCAGTCCTCGAACACGCTACCCGGCATGCGGTCGAGGTCGCGCAGGGACACGCCGTCGAGGCGCCGGCGCTCGGCGGCACCGCGGAGGAGCGACGCCATCGCTGCCACAGCGCCGATCAGCGTGGCCGACACCGGCAACGTGACGGCCAACGGACCCCAAAGCCCGCCGCGGTGCACGAGCCAGACGAGTCCGGCAGCGGCGATGAGCACGCCCACTCGACCTACGCTGCGAAGGAACTGCAGGAAACCGCGCATGCCGACCCTGGGCCGCACGGCGGGCGCCGTGCAGCCGAGCGTATGATGCAGCCAGTCCCCGCCCCGAAGAAGCTCGCCATGCGAACCATCCTCGTCTCCCTCCTCCTCGTCGCATCCGCCGTCGCCCAACGCGAGTGCGTGACCACCCACGACGACGGCACGCTCGTCACCAACGTCACGATGGGCGGCCCCAACCTCCTGCTCGGGATGCGTCTCGTCGCGAGCGCCAACAACATCATCAGCGCCGCGCAAGTACACACCGGCCTCGTCGCCGGCCCGGGTTCATTCGCGATCTGGAGTCACGACGCTGCCAACGACCGACCGCTCGCCAACCTGAGTGGCACCGGCACCTACACGCAGACCAGCGTCATCTCCTGGCAGGGGGCCGACCTGCCGACGCCGGTCGCGCTCACGGCGAACCAGGTGTTCTGGCTGGTGTGGGGCATGCCGAACGGCTCGCGCACGCCGTACTCCACGACGGCGACTGGCACGGTCCCGTATCGCGGCTCGTTCGACGGCGGCTCGACCTGGAACGGCGCCAACAGCGGCGCCAACCCGTGGCCGGCCAAGCCCTACAAGTCGCGGCTCTTCTGCCCGCACAACACGAACCCCATCGTGCCTGTCGGCGTCGGCAAGGCCGGCGTCGTCGGCGTCCCGAACCAGATCGTCACGGGCTGGGCGGCGCAGGGGAACGAGCTGGGGTTGGTCTTGACCAACGCAGCGCCAGCGGCTCCGGCAGTGCTGGGCATCGGCACGCAGACCTACTTCCAACTGCCGCCCATCGGCGAGTTCCACGTCAACCCGCTCATCACGATCGTGGTGACCACGACCGGCACGGTCGGGCGTGGCGCGGGCAGTGCGGGCACTGCCCTGCGCCTGCCGGCGATGGGCGCCCTCGGCTTCCCGCTCGCCACCCAGTGGTTCATCCTCGATGCTGCCGCCGCCGGCGGCTGGTCGCACACCGCGGGCGCGCACACGACGATCCTGTGACCTGCTACCGGGGCCGCACGCGATAGGCGGCGAAGCCCCCGCGCACCACTTCCTCCAGCCGATAGTGGCGCGCGAGGTGCTCGGTGAGAAACCGCGTGAAGAACGACTGACCGCTGGCGGCCATGGTCTCGTACGCCGCGCGCGTGATGAACACGCGGCGGCCACTGCCGGCGTAGTGCGTCACCAGCCCGTCGAACTGGGCGCAGAACTGCGCGAAGGCCGCGGCCCCCCGCTCCGCGGTCGGCACCAGCGAATCGACCCGCACGAACGGCACGTCGGGCACCGCCCGCGTGATCTGCTCCTGCTCCGGCACGTCGCGACAGATCACCGCGAGCGGTTCGTCGCGCGCCACCGCGACGAAGTCATCGACCCAGGCCGCGGCCTCGATGTGGTCGTGTGCGCCCACGAACACGATCCCCCAGCCGAGCGCGAACAGCCCGGCACCGAGCGTGAGGCGCGTGCCCAACGCGCGCAGGGTGCACAACGCAAACGGCAGGACCAGCGGCAGCAGGTAGGCGCCGCGCTCGTGCAGGTCGTGCAGCAGCACGAGACACAGCGCGAGGTACACGCCGAGCGCAGCCAGCGTGGCGAGCCCGAGGCGCCGGGTCGCACTGCGCAGCGGAGCTACGAGGGCGGTGAGCGACAGCGGCAGGAACACCAGCAACCACTCACCGCAGAGCACGCGCGTGACGTCGCCGAGTGCGAGACCATCGAGACCATCGCGCAGGAACTCGAGCTGGCCCTGGAACGGCGTCGCGATCCGCGCCGGCTGCAACCAGAGCGCGAACCCGGTCGCAACTGCGACGTGCACGACACCCGCACCCAGCGCGAGCCGCGACGCAACACCGAGCCCGCGTGCGGGCGACAGGGCCCACCACAGGAGGATCGCGGTGCCGAGCTGGAGGTGGCCCGTGGCGTGCACGCTGCTCGCGACGCCCGACGCGAGCCCGAGCACACACGCTCGGCGCAGACCCGGCGCTTCGACGAGCGCTGCAGCGGCCCACCACACGACGCCCGCGAAGGCACCGAACACGCCGTGGATCTCGGGCACGGTCGCGAAGAACAGGTTGGCCCCGGGCACGGCGCAGAGCGCCGCGACCAGCATGGCGTGGCGGTGCGGCATGTGCAGCCGCGCCGCCGCGCGGTGGCAGCCGAGCACGAAGGCCGCGCTCCCGATCGCCGACATCAGCCGCAGGGCGTGGTGCGGGCTGAGCCCGCATTCGCGCAGCAGTGGCCACGCCGCACCGACGATCTTCAGGTAGAGAAAGTGGAGCGGGTGTTCGAGGTGCCCCTGGGTCAGGAAGAAGACATGCACGTGCACGTCGAGACCATGCAACGCCTCCTGGGCGAGCAGCAGGTAGAGCACGAGCGCCGCGCCCGCGATCGCCAGGCCGTCGCGCCACGGCGCCGGTGCGGCGATCGATCCGTTCTCGGTCACGGAGCCTCGTCCTTGGGGTCGCGCAGCATCAGCGCGCGCACGGCGGCCTCGGCCGGGACGGCCTCGAACAACACTCCGCACACGGCATCGGTGAGCGGCATCGCGATCCCGCGCGCGCGCGCCCGCGCGCGCACGGCGCGCGACGTCCAGGCGCCTTCGACGACCTTCCGGCTCGAGGCGAGGACCGCGTCGGCGCGTTCGCCCTTGCCCACACGCTCGCCGAATGCACGGTTGCGACCGTGCCGGCTGAAGGCCGTCACGGCGAGGTCGCCGATGCCGGCGAGGCCGTAGAACGTCGCGCGCTGCGCACCTTCGACCTCCCCGTAGCGGACCATCTCGACGAGGCCGCGAGTGAGCACCGCGGCCTTCGCGTTGTCGCCATAGCCCAGGCCATCGGCGATGCCGGCCGCGATCGCGATCACGTTCTTGAGCGCACCGCACAGCTCGACGCCGAGCACGTCGGTGTTGCGGTAGATGCGGAAGCGCGGCGAGCTGAGCGCTTCCTGCAGGCGCAGGCACGTCGCGCCTTGCGCTGCATCCGCGGCCAGGACGAGGGTCGCGGGCTTGCCCTCGGCGATCTCCTCCGCGTGGCTGGGGCCCGACAAGACGAGCACGGGCGAACGCCCGCCGGTGACCTCCGCGATGACCTCGGAGGGCCGTTTGCCGCTCGCCTGCTCCAGCCCCTTCGCCAGCGACACGATCGGCACGCCGCGCGGAAGCATGGTGCCCATGCCCGCGAGCACGCTGCGCACGTGCTGGGTGGGGATCGCGGCGAGGATCAGCTCCGCCCCGTCGAGGGCGGTCGCGGCGTCGGCAGTGACGGCAACGCTCGCCGGCAGCGTGGCGACCGCCAGGTAGCGAGGGTTGCGACGCGTTGCGGCCAGCTCCGCGGTGTAGGCGGGGTCGTGTCCCCACAGCCGGACCGCGTGTCCGGTCGCGTCGGCGAGGATCGCCAGCGCGGTGCCGAACCCCCCGTTGCCGAGGATCGTGAGCTTCACGCGCCGGCTCCGCGCATCGCCTTCTGCAGGTTGCTGCGGTGCGTGAAGAAGAGGAACGCGGCGATGGCGATCGCGAACACGCTGGCTCCGGTGCGGGTCGCGAAGGCCGACGCCGGCTCGCGCAGCACGACGGCCAGCGCGAGGGCGACGCCGAGCGTGAGGCTGCCGACGAAGACCTTGCGGGTGAGGGCGTACGCCAGCCCGAACGCCAGCAGAGCGACACCGAGGGCGATCGGTTCGAGAGCCGCGAACACGCCGCAACCGGTCGCCACGCCCTTGCCACCCTTGAACCGCAGGTACGGCGTGAAGCAGTGCCCGAGCAGGGCGCAGCAACCCAGGAACACCGGCGCATTGGGACTCGCCAGCTCGAACGCTCCGGCGAACCAGGCCGTCGGCGCGTAGCCCTTGAACCCATCGAGGGCGTAGATGAGCAGGAACGCGGCGAGGCGCTTGGGACGCGTCGAGAACGCCCGCGCCGCGTTGGTGGCGCCGACGTTGCCGGATCCGATCCGACGGATGTCGACGCCCGCGAGGAGGCGCGCGAGAAGCAGACCGAACGGCACTCCTCCGAGCAAGTAGGCCAGCAGGCAGGCGACGGCGACGTCCATGCGGGGCGCGGGATTGTAGGAGGTGCGTGGTACGGGAGCCACCGCGACGAGGAGCGAGACGGCTCTCGTGCCGGTCGCAGCCGACCACAGGAAGGCACCTGCGTTCGACCCTCGCTCGCCTATTCTCCCGGCCCGCATGACCCCGCTGCAACGCATCGGCATCGACACCGGAGGAACGTTCACCGACGTCGCCGTGCACACCACGAAGGGCGTCGTGATCCACAAGATGCCCTCGACGCCCGGCGACCCTGCGGCAGCGGTCGCGACGGGCCTCGCCGCAGGGCTGCCCGCGGGCGCGGTGGCCGACCTCGTGCACGGCACGACGGTCGGCCTCAACGCCATCCTCACCGGATCCCTGCCGAGGACCGCCTTCGTGACCGGCAAGGGGTTCCTCGACCTGATCGAGATCGGCAGGCAGGCTCGCACCGACATCTACGATCTGGCCGCCCGCAAGCCGGTGCCGCCGGTGCCGCGCGAGCTGCGCTTCGAGATCGAGAGTCGGCGCGCCGCCGACGGCAGCGTGTTGCAGCAGCCGACGCCCACGCAGCTCGCGCGCCTGGCGGCACGCCTCGCGCGCTCGCGGGTCGAGGCAGTCGCCATCGGCCTGCTGCACAGCCACGTCGATCCCGCCGACGAGCTGCGCATTGCCGCCGCGCTCGAAGGGCTCGGCGTCCCGATCACCTGCAGCGGCGTGCTGTTGCGGACCCGCGGGGAGTACGAGCGCTTCTGTGCCGCGATCCTCAACGCCGCGCTCCGGCCGATCATGGGCCGCTACATCGGACGACTGCGCAGCGCGGTCGGGCGCGGACGCGTTCGGCTGATGCGCAGCAGCGGCGGCGTGATGGCCGACGGCGAAGCTGCCGAGTTCCCGGCGCGCGCCGCGCTGTCCGGGCCGGCCGGCGGCGTGGACGCCAGCCGCAAGCTGGCAGAGGCCATGGGTGCCGACGCAGTCGCCGCGTTCGACATGGGCGGAACGTCCACGGACGTGTGTCTGGTACGCGCCGACGTCGCGCGCGAAGTGACCCACGCCGCGACCCTGGCCGACCTGCCCATCCCGCTGCCGGCCGTGCCCGTGCACACGGTGGGCTGCGGCGGCGGCAGCATCGCGTGGGTCGACTCTGGCGGCGCCTTGCGGGTGGGCCCGCACAGCGCCGGCGCGGAGCCCGGCCCCGCCTGCTACGGCAAGGGCACCGAGGCAACCGTCACCGATGCGCATGTCGCGCTCGGGCACCTGGGTGCGGACACGCTGCTCGGTGGCGGCTTCCCCATCGATCCCGATCGCAGCGTCCGGGCCGTCGAGACCATCGCTCGGCGCCTCGGTGTCTCGGCGCGCGCCGCCGCGCGCGGCATCCTCGAGGTCGCGGAGACGACGATGATGCGGGCCCTGATCGTGATCACGGTGGCGCGCACGCTCGACCCCGCCGGCATCCCCTTGGTCGCCTATGGAGGCGCGGGCGGGCTGCACGCGGCCGGGCTGGCGCGGCGCCTGTCGATGCCCCGCGCCATCGTGCCCGTGCATCCTGGCGCGTTCTCTGCCGTTGGCCTTGCGCTCGCCGGGGAGTCTGCAGATGCCCAGCATCCCATCGGCGCGCTCCTCGAACACCTGCGGCCCGGAGCGCTGCGCGCCGCCGCAGCGAGCGTCGCGCGCGCGGCCCGCCGTGCGCTGGAGTCAGGCCGGCGCGCACGCATCGCGACCGAGGCCGTCGTGCGGGCGCGCGGACAGGGCGCCGGGATCCCACTGCCCTTCGGGCCAGGCCTCGCGGCTCGCTTCCGTACGGCCCACGCCGAACGCAACGGCTTCGTACCGGCCGGCGACCTCGAACTCGTCGAGCTGCGAGCGCGAGCAGACCTCGCCGGCCTGGCCCTTCCGGCCGCTCCGCTCGGCCCCCGACGCAGGCCAGTGGGCTCGCCGCGCCGCCCGCCGATCGGCGGCACTGCCCTATCCGTGTACGCGCGCGGGGAACTCGGCGAACGAAGCGAGTGCCGCGGCCCGTGCGTCGTGGAGGAAGCGACCGGAACATCGTTGGTGCCGGCGGGTTGGAGCGCGACGGCGACCAGCCTCGGCCTCGTCCTCGAGCCCGGGAATCTCCGTGCTTGACACGGCTTGTGGTCGCGCCTAAGGTGCGGCCCAACTGCTTGGGAGCCCAAGCACCCGATATTTGAGCCGACCGCCCGGAGTCAAGTCTGGTCGGTCGGGCGGAAACCGCACATGTGCCGGGGGTTGTCCGCCACGGACGTAAAAACTTGACTCTCCTTCTTCCCCTTTTCCCGAAGTTCACCCCCCGGCATCTTTTCGTGCGGCAGACTCGCGGCGCGCGGGTCTAGCGGGAGAGCAACAGCGACTCGCGTCGATGCCCGAACGTGGCGCCCGCGCGTGCTGCCCTCACTTTGGCGCCCTCACTTTGGCGGCGTCGCCGGCGTCGATGTCCGACGCTGGTGTTCCGCCGTCGCCGCCTGCAGGAAGCTGCGAGCCTGCGGATGCGCGCCCTCGATCGCCAGGAGCCGGGTCCAATCGGCGATCGCGACGTCGAGCCAACCGCGCCCGTAGCTCTGGAGCGCGCGCTGGTGCAACACGCGCACGAGGCGCTGCCGCACCGCCTCGTCGGCGTTGTTCGCCGCAAGACACAGGTCGAGCTCGTCGAGAGCCGTCTGCAGGTCGCCCGCCTCGATCAGGCGCTCGATCTGCGCAAGGGTCTGCGGTGTCCGCTTGGGGCCCGTCTCCGCCGGCACCGGCACCTGGACCAGGGGCCCCACCGCCTGGGCCGGGCTCTCCGCCGGGTCGACGACTGCGGACGGTCGCTCGGCCTCGGGCGAAGGCTGCGGGCCCGGCGGGGCCTCCACCACCGCGGTCGGCACCGGTTCGGTGGTCTTGATCTCGCCGGCGGCCGGCGGCGCGCTCGCGAGCCGCGCCGCCTGGATCCGACTCCGCGTCGCCTCGATCCAGGCATCGACCCCCACAGCCGCCGCCCAGATCGCCTGCGACTCCTCGAAGCAGTGCAACGCCTCCTCGTCGCGCCACTGCGCACGCAGTTCGAGACCCTGCAGCAGCAGTTCCTGGCTGCGCCGGAGCCGGCGCTCGACCGCCTGGGCCAGCATCCGGGCGTCGGGGTACTGCGGGTGTGCCGGCGGGATCTGATCGAGGTACGCGAGAGCTCGCAACAGTTGCCCCTCGTCGACGGCACGCGCCGCCGCAGGATAGACGTCGATCGGTGGGCTCACGCACCCAGCGAGCAGGCTCAATCCCAGGACCACGCGTTTCATGGCTCGTCGTCGTTCCCCAACACTTCGAGCTCGGACCCGGTCGAGCTGAACAGGTCGTCTTCTTCCGCCTGCGACGCCTCGAGCTCGCGCTGCAACTCAGTGGGTTCGCCCGCCTTGTAGGCTGCAACGCCAACCGGCGCGAGCACGACGGCTCGCGAGGAATCCTCCGGCGTCGGACTCCGACGGATCAGCTCCTCGAACAGATCGAACAGCCAGGGGTCGAAGTGCTCGCCCCGATCCTCCCGCAGGCGATCGAGCGCCGCCTGCCAACCCAACGCCTCGCCCTGGATCCCGCGCGTCGTGAGCACGTCGTAGGCATCGGCGATGGCGAGGATGCGTGCGCCGAGCGGAATGCGCTCGCCGCGCAGACCATCGGGATACCCGGAGCCGCTGTACTTCTCGTGATGGTGGCGCACGATCTGCGCCACGCGCTGCAGGGCCGGCACGCCGCTGAGGAAGCTCGCCCCGCGATCGGGGTGCTGCCGCAGGGACTCACGCTCCGGCGCCGACAGCACGCCGACCTTCGCCAGCACGTTCGGTCGGATCGCGACCTTGCCGAGGTCGTGCAGGCGCGCCGCGAGGTCGAGGTCGCGACGGTCGTCCTCCAGCAACGCGAGGTTCTCGGCCAGCATCGCGGCGTAGCGCGCGGTGCGTTGGCCATGGCCGGGCGGGGTGTGGTCGCGTCGTTCCACCTGGTCGACGAGTTCGAGGCCGAGCGCGACGACGCTCTCCTTCGCGCCGCCGACCCCCAGACGCATCACGTCTCCCACCTCGATCACCGCGCGCTGCAGGTCACCGACGACGCCCGCGGCGTCGGTGCGACATCGCGCCTGGATCTCGCCGCGGGCGAGTTCGCGCGCGACGTCGGCCACTTCGCGCACCGAGGCGAACCAGTGGTGGCACAGGGCGACGGCGAGGCTCACGAGTGACAGGCTGGTGAGGAAGACCAGGCCGAAGAGTCCCCACGCGAACCCCGACCCCGCCGGTGCGACCCCGCGGATCCTCACCTCACCCAGCAGCCGGCGCCCCACGCGACACGGCTGGATGGTCTCGACCTCGGTCCCGCCATCGAGCGTACGGAAGTTCGCGCCGGTGCTGCCGAGCAACGGCACGATCTTGCCGCCGTCGACCACTCGGCTGTCGAAACGCACGAGGCCGCTTCGGTCGATCACCTGGACCCGGCCCGCGCCGACATCGGCCGCAGCCGTGGCCACCACCGCCATCCGGAGGTCGTCGCCACTCTCGAGGTGCGGTGCGATCCGCGCCGCCAGCTCCGTGCTCGATGATTCGAGGCGAGCACGGGCCGTCGTGCTCCGCTCCGCGTCGAGCCGGGCACCCACCTCGAACGTCACCAGCACCGATCCCACCACGGCGGTGCCGAGCAGGAGGGCGAGCATCCGGAAGCCCAGCGGCATCCGACGCAACCCGACATGGATCTGGGACGCTGGCATGGTCCAACCGCCTTATCGGCTCGACCGGGACGCGACCCGCAGCGATCCCGAAAGTCCCCGCGCCGCGCACCACCCGGTGCCGGCGCTGCTCCCCGCGTCCCGGAACGGGACGGCGCGACCCTACTTGATCACTTCGACCTCGTCGGCGACCAGCTGGTAGATGTCGATGCAGTAGCCGTCCTCGAACGACGCGACCACCTTGAACTTCCCGGTGACCTTGATCGGGTCGTACTTGTAGTTGATGCGCTTGTCGCCCTTCATCACCACGCGAACGATGCCGTTGATGTCGGGCGGCTGGCCGTAGCAGCAGGACCAGAGCGACTGTACGAGCAGGAACTCCTTGATGTTCTCCACCTCGTCGATCGGCAGCATGAAGCCCGTCATCAGCACGGCCTTGCCGTCCATCTTCTTCACCGGCTCGGGCATGCCCTTGAGGCCATCCTCGTAGGGCCAGCTCGAGATCTCCTCGAAGGTGAGGATCTTGTCGATCCCGGCGATCCCACCCTCTTTCAGCGTCTTCCGCAGCCGCGCCTCCGCCTGCAGCATCGCCTGCGCGCTCTGCATCGCGGCGATGTCGGCGGGATCGGCGGACTTCGGCAGGGCCGGCGTCGGCGGCGCCTCCTCGACGACCACGGGTGGTGTCGTCGGCTTGGCGTCCGTGGTCGCCTTCTGCGGCTCGCCATCCGCCTTGACATCCGGCTTCTTGTCGGTCGCCGGCTTCACGACGACCGGCTTCTCCTGGCTCGGCGGCGTTCCCGTGGGCGGGTTCTGCGGCGGGATCACCACCGGACCGACCTGACCGTTCGCCCCGGACTGGGCTCCGAGCTCGGCAGCCAGGGCGAGCAGGACGGGAACGAGAAGGCGCATGGTGTTCATGATGTCGGCGCGAGGTTGTCGGCGACTTGCGTGCGGGCGGCCTTGATCGCCGGCAACACGCCAGCCACGGCCCCGAGGATGATGACGCCGAGGATAAGCCACAGCTCGTCCCGCGAGAAGGCTGCCCAGTCGACGCCCACCCCGGTCTGAGCCCTGACCAGGTCCGCCAGCAGGTAGGCGAGACCGTGGCAGGCCGCGACCCCCAGGACGGCGCCCACGCCCGCGATGACCGCCGCCTCCTGCACGATGATGCGCAGGATCTGGCCCCGCCGCGCCCCGAGCGCCCGCATGATCGCGATTTCGCGGCGGCGTTCGTTCATCGTGTTGTAGAGCGCCACCAAGACCGACACGGCAGCGACCAGGAGGACGAGGTAGGAGACGACGCGCAGGACGTCGGTGGCATTGCCCACGATGCGCAGCATCTCCGTGATCTCCGTCCACGTGACCGCGACCGCGGCGTCGCGCCGCCCCTGGAACTCGTAGCGCAGGTGCTGTTCGCCCAGCCGCCGGTACGGCTCGCAGATCACCGCGGACAGCGCCACATTGTCGGCACTGGCTTCCTGACCCGGCCGGATGGCGTCGTGCTTGTCCATGGTCAGGAACGTCGCGAACGGGATGAAGATGCAGTCGTCGATCGGACTCCCGGTCGGTGCGAGCACCCCCACCACCTCGCACACGCTCTCGTCGTGCACGTGAGCATCGGGCTCGTTCCCCGCGCCGTGCACGGGCACGACAAGGCTGCCGAGCCCCATGTTCGCGCGGCGCGCCACCTCGGCGCCGATCACCGCCTCGCGGTGCGGATGCGCGTGGTAGTGGACCTCGCCCGGTGCGTGCGCGTGGTCGTGCTCGTGCGTCGCCGGCTTGACCTTGCCCGCGGCAAGATCGGCGGCGAACTGGATGAACTCATCGTGCGAGAAGTTGAACGAGCGCCCGTACGTCATGCGCAGCTCACCGTTCTCGCCACGGCGGAACTTGCTGAACATCTCGTCGGTCGTGCCGATGACCGGAAACCCCTTGTAGGTGTCGCCACGTCCCTGCGGGATCGCGTAGCGCAGATCACGGCGCCCGTGCAGCTCCTGGTAGACCGAGAGCGGCACGATCCCCGGACTCATGCCGAGGTTGTAGACCGTGTTCAGCACCAGGGCGAGCGGCGCACCTTCCTTGGGACCGACGATGGCGCGGAAGCCCGACGCACTCGCCCGGTAGCGCGCCTCGGTCTCGCCGATCAGCAGCCACAGCGACGCGAGCAGCGTGGTGCCCACGAGGATCGACAACGTGGTGAGCGAGGTCGACACGAGGCGTACGCGCAGGTTGCGCAGGCTGATGCCGAGGATGTTCACGACGCCTCCCGCAGGTCGGCGAGATCGACGGTGCGCTGCATCATGCGCGCGCTCTCCTCGTCGTGCGTCACCATCACGACCGTGCTGCCGCGGTCGGCCGCGAGTTCCAGGAGGAGCTGCAGCACCTCGCGCCCGGTGGCACGGTCCTGGTTGCCGAGTGGTTCGTCGGCAAGGATCAGCTTCGGCTCGTTGACCAAGGCGCGGCAGATGGCGACGCGCTGCGCCTGCCCCACCGAGAGTTCGGACGGCGTGTGGTGCATGCGTTCACCGAGGCCGACCCGTGTGAGCAGTTCCTCGGCACGCTTGCGGATGGCGCGGGCGCTGCGGCCGGCGAACAACGCGCCCAGCACGACGTTCTCGACCGCCGAGAAGGCCTGCAGCAGGTTGAAGGTCTGGAACACCATGCCCAGGCGCTCGGCACGGAACCGATCGCGCTGCGACTCGCCGAGGGCGGCGATGTCGACGCCGTCGACGGTCACCTCGCCGCGATCCGGACGCAGGATCCCGGCCAGGACGTTGAGCAGGGTCGACTTGCCGGTGCCGGATCGGCCCACGAGGGCGACCTGCTCACCCGGTGCGATGTCGAGTCGGCCCACGCTGCAGGCGACGACGGACTCCTGGCCACGACGGTAGGTTTTGGCGAGATTGCGGACGTGGATCATGCGGCAGAGTGGGGCTCTACGTGGGACGACGGGCGGGCGCGGGATCGATCTGGCCACGGACGAAGGACACCTCGCGCGCCAGCCCCGCGATGAGGTCCTCGTCCTTGCCCGAGAAGCCGGGCAACACGTGCCAAGTGTAGGTCTCGACTTCCAGCAAGGGTAAGCGCATCGACCCCATCGCCCGCAGCGCGGCCGTGAGCGTCGCACGCGTCGAACCCAGGGGTCCTTCGTCGTCCCAGAACACGGGGACGTGGAAGTGGGTCCGGACCACGGATGCCGCGGCGAACTCCGAGCGGCGCGCCCGCACCTCATCGAGATCCAGGGCGTGGATTCGCGCACCGCTCGGCAGGAGCCCGGTGGTCTGGTGCAAGTAGCGTGGCTCGTCCCACCGTTGCGCAGGGTCGAGCAGACGATCGAGCCCGGCCTCGCCACGGGCCTCGAGACACGCGGACACCTGGATCTTGGCCACGGGCACGCCGGCCGCCGCCGCGGCCGCGAGTGCCATGAGCGGGTCCTCGTGCATGACCGCCAGATGGCAGAGATCGAGGCACACGCCCAGGTGCCGTTGCACGGCGACCTCACCGTGTTCCGCGCGCACCGCCTGCACGCAAGCGATCGCCTCGGCAACCGTCTCGACCAGACACGCGGGCTCTGGCTCGAGCGCCAGCACGCACTGCACTCCGGTCTCGGCCTCCAAGTCGGCGAGGGCGAAGGCAGCGCGCGCGAGGTTGCTGCGCATCGCGACGAGGTCGCCACCGCCGAAGCCCAGGGGGAGGGTCGACAGCGGCAGGACGGTGCCGGGTGGCGAGAGCGCCGCCGCCGCCCGCGCGGCGTCGAGCGTGAACGCCAGCCGCGCCGGCGTCCCCCAGTCGGGGCGGTAGACTCGTTCCTTCACGCGCGCGCCGTGGAAGTCGGCCTGCGGAAACACGTTCAGGGTCGCGATCTGCAGACCGTGCGCCGCGAGTTCCGCGCGCACGCGCTCGCGCGCGCGCGCATCCGCGGCCAGCCGTGCCGCGACCTCCGCCGGCCACCACACACCGAGAGGAAACGGTCGCGCCGCACCGGCCGCCGCCGCGACAGGGGCCGCGAACCGCGCGAGGGTCAGAAGCCACGCGTCCAGGTCGGCCGCGGCGTGGACGTTGCCGCAGTAGGTAAGGCGGGACCGATCGACCATGGGCCGGGTAGCCTCCCGCACCCGGTGACCAGGGTCAAACCCGCGCGGTTTCTTCGCCGGCACGGGACGTTCGGTCAACCCCGCGGACCGGGATGGTCGATACTCCGAGTCCCGCTTCGAGTACCCAACCCGACCGCCGCCGTGCGCGCCGGTCCCCGCAGTCATGAGCAGATCTCCCCGCGAGCGCGACGAAGCCGAGCGCGCCAACCGCATCCGGGCCATCAGGGAATCGCCCTCCTACCGGCAGGCACACATCGACCCCGACTTCATGGGCCGCGTCGAGTTGCGGCCGGTGCGCCTGGAGCTGGAACTCCTCAAGCCGGAGCTGACCTTCGAGGACCAGGGCATCCACTCGACGATCGTCGTGTTCGGCGGCACGCGGATCGTCCCGCGCGACGACGCCGAGGCCCGCGTCACGGCAGCGCGCAGTGCGCTCAAGGAAGCGCCGACCGATCCGGTCCGGCAGCGTGAGATGCGCATCGCCGAGAACGTGCTGGCCAAGGCGCACTTCTACGACGAGGCCCGACGCTTCGGCCAATTGGTGAGCACCGAAGGCGGACAGAAGGAGTTCGTCGTCTGCACCGGCGGCGGGCCCGGGATCATGGAGGCCGCCAATCGCGGCGCCCACGACGTCGGCGCCAAGAGCATCGGCCTCAACATCACGCTGCCCTTCGAGCAGGAGCCCAACTCGTACATCAGCCCGGAGCTGTGCTTCGAGTTCAAGTACTTCGCGATCCGCAAGATGCACTTCCTGCTGCGTG
>CAYQMF010000067.1:0-34851 GCA_964418595.1 uncultured candidatus Brocadiaceae bacterium | reverse complement strand
GGCACGAACACCATCAATGAGGCAAGAAGGACGGACGGACGGACGGACGGACGGACGGACGGACGGACGGACGGACGGAGCAAACATCGTGCGAGCGCTCATCATTCTGGTCACCTTCGTGGTCTCCATCGTTCGCTCTCCTCTACCAACTGTTTGATCGCTCGGCAACCACACTCGTCGGGGTTTGATTCCCGTATGACCCCTCCGCGCGTAGGGATCGCACTACGCGCAGGGCAGCCTTCTCACCGTCATGCCTCCATCCACGCGGGCTCCCACAAGGCCCGGATGGGCAGAGCGATCAGCCCGCCGCCGAAGCGCGCGCTGACCTCACCGTCGTACAGCACGACGCCCGCCGCGAACCGCCGCCCGGCAGCCTCCTTGAGCTTGCGCAAGCCTCGGAAGTCGGCCGCGGTCACGGTGGCGCCTGCCTTCACCTCGACGCCCGCCAGCCGGCCGCCCGCAGCCTCCAGCACGATGTCGACCTCGACGCCGTCCTTGTCGCGGAAGTGGTGGAAGCGGATCGGTTCGCCACCCCAGCTCGCCTGCCGGCGCAGCTCCTGGAACACGAACGTCTCGAGCACCTGCCCCAGGGTCTTGCGATCCTCCCACAGCGTGTCGGCATCGAGCCCGAGGAGCGCACAAACGACGCCCGCGTCGCCGAGGTGCAGCTTCGGCGTCTTCACGAGGCGGCTCATCCGGTTGCTGTGCCACGGGGGTAGTTCCTCCAACAGGAAGACGCGCGCGAGCAGCGTCACGTAGTCGCGGATCGTCGGGCGGGTGAGCTGGAACGGGCCGGCCAGCTCGCTGACGTTCAGCAGGCACGCGGTCTGCGCGGCTGCCGCGGCGAGGAGGCGGGGGAGGACATCGAGCGATCGGATGCGGGCCAGATCCCGCACGTCGCGCTCGATCAGCGTCTCGATGTAGTCGCGGTACCAGATCGCGCGGCGACGAGGTACGGGCCGGGCGAGCGCGGCGGGATAGCCGCCGGCCACCATGCGCGCGGCGAGGGCCTTGCCGAGACGCGCGGCGCGGAACACCGCGAACCGGTCGGCGAAGAGTGCCTCGAGGAAACCCGGATCGCGACCTGCGAGTTCGCACTGGGCCAGCGGGTGCAGGCGGAGGATCTCCATCCGGCCGGCCAGGGAGTCGGCGAGGTTGGGAACCAGCAGCGCACTGCTCGAACCGGTGAGCAGGAATCGACCCGGAGTGCGGCGGCGGTCGACGGCGCTCTTCAGCGCCGCGAAGATGCCGGGCGCCCGTTGCACCTCGTCGAGGATCGTGCGCTCCGGGAGGTCGCCGACGAACCCAGCCGGGTCCGCGGTCGCTGCGCCGAGCGTCACCGCATCGTCGAAACTGAGGTAGGTGTAGCCATGCTTCCGGCCGACTGTCTGCGCCAGCGTCGTCTTGCCGCACTGGCGGGGCCCGTGGACCAGCACCACCGGGGAATCAGCCAGGCCTTCGACCAGGCGCGGCGCTGCGAAACGGGCGTGGAGGCGGCCGGGCATCCGGCTGATCGTAACCTCGGGCTGCGGCTGATCGAAAGATCGGGGGTCGGCTGATCGAAAGGTACGGGCCCGGCCAGATGAAACCCACCGCCGGCGTGCCACCAGGCGTGGTGTGAGCTCGACCGGCAGCTACGGGCACGCGCGCGGGCTTCGCCGGCCTGGCCGCCAGGGCGCGCGACGCCCAGCCCGCGCCCGGTGGTAGCCTTCTCCCGCACGTGGTCGACCCGCCCGGTTCGCCTGCCCCCTCGCCGCCGTTCCTCGACGCCCTCGCCGAGACCGCCCCGCGCCTGTACGCGTGGGCACACGTCCGCCTGCGCGGCGACCTGCGCCGCTGGCTCGAGCCGGGCGACCTCGTGCAGGAGGTCGCCGTGCGCGCGTGCACGCGGCAGGCCACGTTCGATCCGGCGCGCGGCTCGTTCCGCGCCTGGCTCTTCGGGATCGCCAACCGCGTCTGGCTCGAGACCCTCCGCGAGCTGTCGCGCAGCCCCATCAGCGCCCGCCACCGCCCCGGCGGCGACACGGAGCTGGGCGGCGTGATCGAGACCGTGACGTCGATGACCCAGCGCGTCGCCCGACAGGAAGACACGAAGGCCGCCGTCGCGCACCTCGACGCGCTGGACGACGAGGACCGTCAGCTCCTGTCGCTGCTGGGGCTGGAGGGCCTGACGCATGTCGAAGCCGCGGCGGTGCTCGGTGTGACCCCAGAGACCTGTCGCAAGCGCTGGCAGCGGTTGCGCGAGCGGCTGCAGGGGACGGCGGGGCTCGCGGCGTGGGTGGGCGATCGCTAGACCGGACCGTCCCCGCAGCGAAGCTGGTCCCGATCGCTCCGCTTCCTACACTCGCGCCCGATGCCCAGGCCGCCCAAGACCACGTCCAGCCTCGTCGCCCACCTGCGCGAACGTGGGCTCGCGCGCTTCCCCGGGGCGCACACGAAGAGCCCGTGGCCCGGCCACCTCGACCTCGCGGTCGACGACAAGACCTTCGCGTACTTGGGCGCGCCGGACGATCCGCCGTCGCTCTCGCTCAAGCTGCCGGAGTCGCAGACGGTGGCGCTCGCCGTGCCGGGCGCGACGCCCACGGGGTACGGGCTCGGCAAGAGCGGCTGGGTGTCGTTCGATCTGGAGAAGGGCAAGCTCGGGCGCGAGCTGCCGCCGGCGCAGCTCTTCGAGGAGTGGCTCGACGAGAGCTACCGCGCGCAAGCGTCGAAGAAGCGCCGCACGCAGTTCGACGCGAGTCTCGAAGCGTCGCGCTGAACGCGGCCCGCGCGGACGCCGCGCACCGCGCATCTATCGCTGCACGCGCCGCATCGGGCGCACGCCGGCCTCCGGCCCGCTGAGCGTCTTCTCCACACCACCGCGCGCCGCCGACCGCGGGTCGTCGTCCGCGCTCGCGTAGCTGCCGCCGCGCACGATGCGGTACCGGCCGTACTCGCCGAGCCGCAGACCATCGCCGGGCGCGGGCGCGACGGCGGGGTAGTCCTCCCACGAGTCGGCGCACCACTCCTTCACGTTGCCGCCCATGTCGTGCAGGCCGAAGCCATTGGGCAGGAAGCTGCCGACCGGCGCGTGCACGGTGAATCCGTCGTTCAGCCAGTCGAGGAAGCGCCATTTGCCGTTGCGCCCGTGCTCGCGCGCGTACGCGTCGGCGAGGTTCTCGCGCCCCGCGAGTCCCTTGTTGTCGTCGCCGTGCGGATACGCAGTCGACGTGCCGGCGCGATACGCCCACTCCCACTGCGCCTCCGTGGGAAGCGCGAGGTCGAGTTCCGGCAGCGTGCGGGCGAAGCGCTCCCAGGTGACCAGCTCCACGGGGTGCAGCGTGGACCCGATGCGCGTGAGGCCGGAGTCGGGCTTGTAGGCGCTGGGGTTCTCGCCGGTGTGCCGCTGCCACTGCGCCTGGGTGAGTTCGAACTTGCTCAGGAAGAACGGCTGCAGGTCGACCACGTAGCTCGGGGTCCACTCCGCGGGCACCGCCGGGTCGACGTTGGCCGGGCGGCCGTCGGCGGGGCGCTCGCGGTCGGCGCCGAGCACCGCGCGTCCGCCGGGGATCAGCACGAGCACCACGGCGGAGCCTTCGTCGAAGGCGAGCTTGCCGGTGATCGCATCGCGCCCCGGGATCGCGCCCGAGGTCGCGTGCGCGAACTCCTCGAGGGCGCTCCTGGGATCGGGGCCGAGCGGTACGAGGCCGAGCTGCGGCGGCAGATCGAAGCCGTAGCGCGGCGAGGCCGCGACGCGGGCGCGCGCCGCCGCCCACGCGTCGGCGAAGCGCACGAGCGTCGCGTCGGGGAGGGCGAGCGCGGTCTGGCGCCGCGCTTCCACCCGGGCGACGCGCACGTCGAGGTCGCTGACCTCGCGCGTCAGGGTCTCGAGCTGCTCGCGCTGCCAGTCGGCGGTGGGGTCGGACCCCGGCGGCGGCAAACGACCGAGCAACTCTGTGTGCCCAGGCATACGCGTGCCCAGCGCGCGCGCGTCGTCGATCCAGGCCTGCATCGCCTCGGCCTGCTCCGGCCGCGCCGGCCAGAGTGAGCCTTCGCGCGTACGCAGCTCGCGGGCGAGCTTGAGGTCCTGGAGGCGCACGACGTCGGCGAGGGCCCTGCTCTCGCGACGCCAGAACCACGTGGTCGTGGCGAGCCCCACGCCCAGGACCAGCAGCAGCCCGATGAGCGTCGTCGCCAGCGCCGGCTCGCGCTCGCCGAAGCGCAGCAGACGCGTCCACGCCCCGGCCGGGCGCGCCTGGATCGGCTCGTGCGCGAGCACGCGCGCGAGGTCGTCGGCGAACGCCGCGGCGGTCTGGTAGCGCTGCGCGGTCTCGCGCGCGAGCGCGGTGGCGACGACCACGGCGAGGTCGCGCCCCACCGCCGGGTTCTCGCGCCGCACGTCGGGCAGCGGTGCGTGCGCGATCGCGTGCAGCTCCGCGGCGGTGGTCGCGGCCTGGTGCGGGCGGCGCAGCGCCAGCAACTCGAAGAGCACCGCGCCGAGCCCGTACACGTCGCCGCGCGCGTCGGCGCCGCCACCGGCGAGGCGCTCCGGCGGCAGGTAGCACAGCGTGCCGATCACGGCGCCGGGCACGGTGATCGTCGGCGTGCTCCCCGCCGCGTCGCTGGCCAGGCCGAAGTCGACGAGCACCGGCTCGTCGGGACCGGCGAGCAGGAGGTTCGCCGGCTTGACGTCGCGGTGCAGGATGCCGGCGCCATGCGCCGCCTGGAGCGCACGCGCGGCGCGCTCGATCAGCCGCACCGAAGCGTCGAGGTCGGCGCGCGCGCGGGGTGGACCTTCGCCCTCCGCCACGCGCGCGGCGATGCGCTGCTGCAGGCTGCCGCCCGCGACGTAGCGCATGGCGAGGTAGAAGGCGCCATCGGCCTCCCCCACCTCGTACACGGTCGCGATGTGTGGATGGTCGAGGCGAGCGATCGCCTCCGCCTCGCGCTTGAAGCGCAGTGCCGCCTGACCGGAGAGCGCGGCGAGGTCGCGCGCGAGCACCTTGAGCGCGACCTTGCGGCCGACGCGTGGATCGTGCGCGAGGTACACGACGCCCTGGCCGCCGCGGCCCAGTTCGTGCAGCACGCGATACGGCCCGATCGCGTCGGTCGCTCCGCTCGCCGCCGAGGATGCCACCGTCGACCGCGCGTCTGCGGCGACGTGGCCGGCAGCGATCAGCCACTCCTGCGCGACCCGCGCCTCGTAGCCGGGGAACGCAGCGACGTAGTCGACAAGGCTGCGCGTCCGACCGGCGGCATCGTCGACGCGGTACCGCTCCAGGAACGCAATCGCGACCCGGTCCTCGAGTTCGTCCGGCGTGAGGCTGGGATGGGCGGTCACGGGTGGGGTGTCGCTGCCTTGCAGTTGACCGCAAGGTCTGGCGCGTGACGCGCGTTTTGTCGCATCCGCTCGCACGAAAGGCGCCCGGCTCCCGCGGCGACGGAGCCGCGCGCGCAGGCGCGCCATCGCGCCTTCGAGTAGGCTGCGCGCGCCGCCTCGGAATCTCGATCGACACCCCATCCACCTCCCGGTCATGCACAGGTTCGCCTTCGTCCTCGCTCTCGGTGCCTTCGTCCCCAGCGCCCTGGCGCAGAGCACGCTCACCGTCCCGTCCGGCTCCTATCCCACGATCCAGAGCGCGATCGCCGCCGCGATCAACAACGACACGGTCTTCGTCCTGCCCGGGACCTACCTCGAGAACATCGATGTGCAGGGCAAGGACATCGTCATTCGCTCCGCCGCCGGCGCCCTGCTCACCACCATCGACGGCAGCTCCCAGTCGCTGCCGACGGTGACCTTCCCCACCGGCTCGACGCGCGCGGCGGTCCTCGAGGGCTTCACGATCCGCGGCGGCTCGAACCCCGGCGCGACCGCGGCGAACGTCGGCGGCGGCATCCGCGTCAACGGCGCGTCGCCGACCATCCGCGACTGCATCGTGCGCAACAACTCGGCCGGCACCTACGGCGGCGGGATCGGGGCGTCGGACTATCCGGGCGGGATCGTCACGTCGCCACTGATCGAGCGTTGCACGGTCGAAGACAACGTCGTGAACGGCGCGACCTTCGCGTCCGGCGGCGGGATCGCGGTCGGCGGCTTCGGATCCACCGCGCCTTCCAGTCTCGCCGAGATCCGCGACTGCACGATCCGGCGCAACACCGCCAACACGCGCGGCGGCGGCATCATCCTCCTCTACAACGCGACCTGCACGATCGACAGCAACCGCATCACCGGCAACACGACGCTGGGCACGAGCGGCAACCTCGACGGCGGCGCGGGGATCTGGTTCTCGCTGAACGCGGTCGCCACGATCACCAACAACCGGATCTGGGGCAACGTCAGCAACAGCAACGGCGGCGGGATCAAGTACTTCAACGTCACCGGCGCGCTGGTGGTCAACAACACGATCGTCGACAACCAGGGCGGCGGCGTGGCCGGCTACGCCAACGCCGGGGCCTTCGGCCGCAACGTCTCGGCTGACGTCACCAACTGCATCGTGTGGAACAACGGCGGGCTCGGCGAGTTCGCGTTCACCGGCCTCGACGCCAACGCGCAGCCGCCGTCGGCCAACGTGACCTACAGCGACGTCACTGGCGGCTACCCCGGCACCGGCAACATCAACGCCGCGCCGATGCTGCTCAACTCGCTGTCGGGCAACCATCGCCTCGCTTCGGGCTCGCCGTGCCGCAACGCCGGCAACAACGGTGCGGTCGGCCTCCCCGCGCGCGACTTCGAGGGTGACCCGCGCGTGGCCGGCGGCGTCGTCGACATCGGCGCCGACGAAGCGGTGGCGGGAAAGGTGCTGCACTGGGCCGACGTGGCCACCGTCTCCGTGGCGGCGCCGACCAACGTCAACTACAGCGTCGACGGCGGGTCGGGCAACGCCGGCAACGTGTTCGTCGTGCTGTTCAGCCTCAGCGGCACGCAGCCGGGCTTCGACTTCGGCGGGCTGCACCTCCCGCTCAACCTGGACGCGCTCACCTTCTCCGTCACCGGCTTCGCCGGCGTCCTCGACGGCGTCGGCCGCGGCGGCGTGCCCTTCCCGCTCGGGGGCCTCTTCATCCCGCGCGCGATGATCGGCACGACCCTGTCGAGCGCGGTGGCGGTCATCGGCCCCGGACCCGCGCTGACCGCGTTCAGCAACGACGAGAACGTCACCTTCGTGCAGTGAAGTGCGGCGCGGCGCCGGCCACGCCGGCGATACAGACGCGGGGTCAGGACCTATAACCCTGGCCCATGCGACCGCACGCCATCGTCACCGGTGCCAGCAAGGGCATCGGCGCCGCCACCGCCGCCCTCCTCGCCCGCCAGGGCTACCGCCTCTCGCTCGGCGCCCGCAACCCGGAGCAGCTCGACCAGGGGCTCGCGGACAGCTTCTGCCACGCCCTCGACGTGTGCGATCCAGCGAGCGTCGAGACCTTCCTGGCCGGCGCGCGCGCGGCGCATGGGCCGGTCGACGTGCTGATCAACAACGCCGGCAAGGCCAAGGGGCTCGCCCCGGTCGTCGACGGCGAACTCGCGCACTGGCGCGAGATGGTCGAGACCAACGTGATGGGCGTGCTGCACGTCACCCAGCCGGTGCTGAAGGAGATGCTCGCGCGCCGCAGCGGTCACATCGTGATGCTCGGCTCGCTGGCCGGGCACGAGACGTACGAGAACGGCGGCGTGTACTGCGCGAGCAAGCGCGCCCTGCAGTCGATCACGCAGGCGATCCGGCTCGAGACCCTGGGCTCGCGCGTGCGCGTCACGAGCATCGACCCCGGCATGGTCGAGACCGACTTCAGCCTCGTGCGCTTCGACGGCGACGCCGCGCGCGCCGCGAAGGTCTACCAAGACACGCGCCCGCTGACCGCCGAGGACATCGCCGAGTGCATCTGGTTCGCGGTGAGCCGGCCGCCGCACGTCGACATCGACAGCATGATCGTCAAGCCCACCGACCAGGCATCGACGACCAGGCTGCACCGCGGCGGCAGGTGATCGCGCCGGTCGGCGTGGACCGCTAACCTGTCGCGATGCCGCACCCCGCAGGCCAGCGCCGCAGCCAGGCGACCGTCTTCCTCACGGTCGCCAGCCTGCTGTCGATGACCGTCCTGCTCGGCGGCATGGCGCTCCCCGCGTTCGACCCGCAACCGAGCCTGCGCTGGCGCGTCGGCGACGACATGCGCAAGGTCCCGCAGCTCACGGAGCTGGCCGCCGGTACGGCGCTCCGGCTGGAACTCGACCTGCCCTACCCGGCCTTCGTGTACGTGGCGAGCTGGTCGCAGGTGCAAGGCACGATCGCTCTGTTTCCCTCCGAGCGCCTCGCGGCCGCACCGGGCAACCCCCTCCCGGCCGGCACCGTCGCGCTGCCCGGCACCTTCGACGGCTTCGCCATGAACTGGCCGACGCACGCCATCGTCGGTCCCATCCACTACCTCGTCGTGGTGAGCCGCGACCGGCTCACCGGCCTCGAGGCTTCGTTGCGAAGCGTGCGGCAGATGGGGCACATGACGCGGGCGTCGGGCGCGCCGATCGACCAGTCGATGTACCTGTTCGCTCCCGGACAGGGCATGCGCGGTGCGCCGCCGAGCGACCGCCCGGCAGATCCGATCCTGGAGGCGGCGCTGGCGACGCTGCAGTCGACCCGCGCCGACAGCGACGGCCGGCTGCGTGTGCTGCCGGGCGTGGCCGACGCGGTCGGCCGCGCGTTCGTGGTGCAGGGCCGGTAGCGGCGCTACGGCGCCATCCCCGCTTCGACCGCCGCGCACAGCAGGTGCACGCACAGGAGGTGGCTCTCCTGGATGCGCGCGGTGTTCGTCGACGGCACGCGCACACAGAGATCGACCAGCTCGGCGAGCTTGCTCGGCTTGCTGCCGGTGAGCGCGATGGTACGGATCGGCACGCGCCTGGCCGCTTCGACCGCGGCGATCACGTTCTTGCTGCCGCCGGACGTGGAGAACCCCACCAGCAGGTCGCCGGGCTTCGCCAACGCCGCGAGCTGACGCGCGAACACGTGCTCGTAGCCGGCATCGTTGCCGATCGCGGTCAGGGTCGGCACCTCGTGGCCGAGCGCCACGGCGGCGTACGGCGGCCGGTCCTTCTTCTCGAACCAGCCCACCAGTTCGCCGACGGCGTGCGCGGCGTCGCACGACGAGCCGCCATTGCCGCAGAAGAAGATCGTGCCGCCGCCGCGGATGCAGGCGAGCGCGGCCTCGCACAGGGTCTGCACGTCGGGCAGACAGTCCGCGAGCAGGCGCTGTTTGGTCGCGATGCTCTCCTCGATGGTCTTGCCGATCGCGGCGCGGAGGGAGGCGGAGTCCATCGGCGGCATGCTACGAGGCGGTCTCCGCGGCCGACACCGGCAGGTCGAGGTCCGCTTCGCGTGCCTCGGGTGCCGGCGCAGGCGCGCGGTACCAGGCGACGACGCCGGCGACGAGGAGCGCGAGCTGGCTTGCGTAGAAGATCGTCAGCCAGGTGAGGATGCCGCCCGTGAAGCCGTAGCTGTGCAACCCGACGCCCAGCAGGTTCACGTGCCACCACGAGAACGCCACCACGACGCCGTTGCCGACCGCGGCCATGGCCATGCCGTGCTGCTTGAGCCAGCCGGTCATGCGCGCGTGCAGGATGGCGATCTCCGCCAGGCAGATGAGGAGGGCGCCGTTCTCCTTCGGGTCCCAGCCCCAGAAGCGGCCCCACGAGTAGTTGGCCCAGATGCCGCCGAGGATCGTGCCGACCAGCGAGAACAGCAGCCCGAAGCAGAGCACACCGTACAGCATCCTGGAGTACGAGCGGAGCAGCGCGGCGTCGGCCAGGCCGGTGAGCTTGCCGAGGATGTAGAGCCCGCCGAGCAACGCGGCGAAGAGGCCGGCCGAGTACCCCATCGTCACGGTCGTCACGTGCGTGCTGAGCCAGAAGTTGGTGTCCAGCACGGCGACGAGTTGCGGCATGGTGTCCTGGCCTTCGAGTTCCTCGAACCAGCGCGCCAGGAACATCCCACCCATGCCGGAGAACGCCGCGAGGGTCAGTCCGACGCGGCGGCGATTCAGCCACTCGATGGCGAGGCCGACCATCGCCGCGATCGCGGTGATGAACAGGATCGTCTCGTAGAGGGTCGAGACCGGCGGCCGACCGCGGATGATGCAGCGCGTCGTGATCCCCGCGATCAGGAGCAGCGTGCCCACGCCGACGGATCCGGTCGCGGCGCGCACCATCCACGCGCCGGTCGGACGCGCCCAGCAGAACGCAGCGAGGACGAAGGCCAGCCCGAACACCAGGAGCGCGCGGTAGAACCAGTCGGCGCGGTAGAAGGAGATCTCCGTGCGGATCTTGCCGTACTCACCGCGCATGGCCGCGGCGCCGCGCGTGTTGGTGAGCAACGCGGTCGCCGCCGTGGCGAAGTCCGCGGGCCGGTCGCGGGCCGCGGCCATCGCCTCCAGTTGCTCCACGGCCTGCAGATGGCGCGGATCCTGCTCGACGCCGCGGGAAATGCCGCCGACGAGGTCGTGCATGTGCCACCAGGTCTGCGCCTTGGCGTCGCCAGGCGGCAGGAAGGCGATGGCGTCGGCGGCGCGCAGACACCCGTAGAGGTCGTCGAAGAGCGCCTTCAGGCCGGCGCTCTCCGCCGCCCGGCGCTCCTCGGTCATGCGGTCGGTGCCGTCGCGCACGACCTCGCGCATGGTGAGCAGCACGGGCAGGTTCTTCAGCACCCACGACACCGGCCGCCGTGACTCGCCCGCAAAGCTTGCCCTCAGGCCGTCGGTGCGCTGCACGTCGATCCGCGCGCGCGCGAAGTCCAACCAGGCGAGCATGCGGTCGAGGAGCACCACCTGGTTCGCCAGGGTGAAGACCTGCTGCTGGACCGGCGTGCGGACCTTGGCGTCGATCCTCTGGTACTTGCTGCCCAGTTCCATCAGCCGGTCGTGCGCGGGCCGCAGCTCCTCGTAGCTGTAGCGATCGAGCCGCTTGCGGTCGTCGAAGTGCAGGCCGAGGGCGACCACCGCCTCGTCGTTGTCGATGCGCAGACAGCGGTAGTGGCGCGCCTGCTCCGGGAAGAACAGGCAGTCGAGGAGCCACGCCGTCGGACTCAAGGTTTCGCTCTGGCCGTCGCTCCAGCGCAGGGTGAACTCGCGGTTGCCGTTGATGCCGAGCAAGGCGAACATCGCCACGGTCGACAGCGGCTTGATGCGGCCGCCATCCTGCGCGGGCAGCGCGGCGACGGCGTCGAGCGCGTCGGTGCTCCACGGCTGCTGGCGCACGCGGAGCTTGGCGTCGAGTGCTCCCGAGCAACCGGCGAAGAGAAAGGTCAGCGCGACCAGGAGGAGGCGGATCATGCGGAAGTACCCATGTCGCGGACGAGGGTCGTGCTGACCGACCGTTGCAGGCGCGACCCGAAGTGAACCAGCAGGCCAATGGCGAGGACGACGCAGGCGATCAGCGGCCAGTGATCGGAAGGGTTGCGCACGACCGAGAACTGCGAGTACAGCGGCTCACCCGGCTCGGCGTCGGGAGGCCCCCACGAACTCTGGAAGAGCACGAAGCCCGCGTCGCGGAGGGGCTCGTTCATCTTGATCTCCACCGGGCGTTCGCTGCCGCCGGTGAGCTGGGTGATGTCGCTCGCGTAGGAACTCGCGATGCGCGTGCCGGGATGCTCTTCCTTCTTGAAGTCGTCGAGGCGCACCGTGAACGGCAGCTCGAAGCGCTCGTGGCGGAGATCGAAGGCCCAGGTCGCGCCATCGATCTCGGTCTTCCAGGCCCGCGGCCGGAGCATGTCCGAACCCCACAGGATGTTGCGGCGCTCGACTCCGTCCTTGCCGCGCACCGCGACGTAGACGCCGGGCTGATCGCCCTCGCGCTCCTTGGCGCGCGGCCGCCGCTCCAGGAACACGCCCTCCACTTCGTCGCCGCCGATGTCGTTCTCGCGCGCCGGTCGCGGCGTGGCGTTGGGCGCAAAGCCCTCGATGCGCAGGTCGAACGGCAGATCGACATGCTGGAGGCGGACGCGGTGGTCGGTCGCTTCCAGCAGCGTCGCTTCCGGCACGACGAACTCACGTCCCGAGGGACCCGCCACCACGAGCTCCCAGTGGTAGTGGCTTTCGAAGTAGTTGGCGCGGTCCTGCTCGAACAGCGCGAGGTAGCCGTCGTCGGAGTGGTGCAGCTTGACGAAGCCGGCCAGGAGCAGCAGGGCGATGCCGACGTGCGCGACGTACACCCCCACGAGCCGCTTGCTGCGGCGGATGCGCAGGAAGCCGCCGATGAGCAGGTTGACGAACAGCACCACCATCACGAGCTGACCACCCGGGAGCGGGATCGTGAGGTAGCGCACCGGGTGCAGCACGACCCACGAGTCGAAGTACAACCGCTGCGCGTCGAACAGCCCCTTGTCCACCTGCGCGAGCGTGCCCACGAAGGTGAGCAGGGTCAGACACGCGAGCAGGACGACGGTCAGCTTCAGGCTGCCGAGGCCGACGTAGATTCGATGCAGGAGTGGCATGTTCATTCGCCTCGCAGCGAGCGGCAGAACTGGAGGAAGCGCTCGCGCTCGGCCTCGACCTTGGCGGTCGGGCCGACCATCTTGACCGTCACGAGCTTCTGCTCGAGCCGACACACGACGCCGAGCAGCGTGTGATCCGGCTGCGGGCCGGCTCCCATGCCGGTGAACGTGCCGGTCACCTCGACGAGCGTGCCGGTGCGGCCGAACATCGGCACCGTCGGCAGCGCGGCGATCGCGTCGGTGCCCAGCGCATCGGCACCGAACTGATCCTTGCGCCAGCGATTGACGTTCATGGCGACGCCGCCGCCATCGCCCGCGAGCTCCGTCACGTAGCACTCGACCCCCGGCGCGGCGTCGGGCACCAGCGTCACGACCCGCATCGCGCGTGCCGCCGCCTGCCGCCAGCCCGCCGGCACATCCCAGCGGATGCCGCTGGCCGGCGGCGGTTGCACCGCGCCATCGTCGCGCGGCGCACCCGCGCCCGACGGCGTCGCGCCGTGCGGGTTCGACCCGTGCGGGTCGGCGGCCGGCCCGAGCCGCAGCGTGTCGCGCACCTGCTCGAAGCCCTTTCGTTCCGCGTCGACCGCGGCCTTCGGCCCCGTCATCTTCAGGAAGAGGGTGACCTGCGGCAGCGACGCGATCACCCCGAGCAGCTTCGCGTCCGGGATCGGCTCCTTGCCGACACCGCGGAACGTGCCCTCGTACTCCACCTGCACCGCGTCGACCCCGAGCAGGCGCACGTGCGGCAGGGCGGCGAACGCGGCGTCGTCGATCGGGTCGAGCGCGAGCTGGTCCGTACGCCAGCGGTTGATGTTCGCGAGCGTGCCCCCCGCAGCACCGGGCAGACTCGACACGTAGCACTCGACGAGCGGCTGGCCCGTCACGCGCAGGTCGACGGGACGCATGTCCGAGGCCGGCACCTGCACCCACCCCGGCGGCAGATCCACCACGAGCCCCTGTGCAGACTCCCGCGCGCGGATGCCCATGCGGCCCGCGAGCGAGTCCGGGCGTGCGACACGCTGCGGCTCGATCCACGCGGTCGAGCGCGGCGCCGCGAGCGTGTGCACGATCTCCGGCAGGGTCTCTCTGGTGCCGGCGCGCAGCGTGGGGATGCCGGTCGGTCGCGCAGGCGCGTCGGGAAGCGAGGCGAGCACGACCGCCGCCAGCACCGTCCCGCCAGCCACGGCGAAGCGACGGCTGAGGAACGTGCGCGCTACCCGATCCCACTCCCACACCACGAACACCGCGCCCAGGACATAGACGAGCACCGGTCGCATCCAGTCGCCAAGCTGGAACTCGGCGCGGTGGAACATCACGCCCTGGACGTCGGAGACCCAGACGAAGGCGACCAGGCCGACCGCCAGGAGAGTTGCGGCGCTCCAGGTCGGGGGCGACGGCGCGGGTTCTGCGGTGGGTTCGGTCATCGCAAGCCTAAGTCCGCCGGCAACGGGTGAATTGCAAGTGCGCTCCGCGCGCCTGCGAGAAGCGTCACCGACGGGGTCAGCGGGCAGTCTACTCGGCCGCGCCGGCCTTCCGCTTCCACGCTTTCCCCGTCTTCGACGACCCGCGCGCGTGGTCCAATGCCCCGCGATGAAGCGGCCGCCGCCCCAGTTGTACGCGTTCCTGATCTGCGACCAGGCGTTCCAGATGCTGCCGACCGGGAAGTGGTGCGTGATCGGCACCTTCGACGCGCTCGTCACCAACGAGCTGCCCTGCCGCTTCCCGGCGTTCCAGGTGTTCCTCAGCCTCGGCGACTTCATGGGCGACACCACCGTGCAGGTGGTGATCCGCGACACGGAGGGCGATGTGGTGTTCGCCGTGCGCGGCCAGGTCCCGCCGATCCCGGAGAGCACGCCGCTGAGCAACTTCGAACTCCTCCTCCCCTTCCCCAACGTCGAGTTCAAGCGCGAGGGCAGCCACAGCCTCGAGCTCACCGTCGACGATCGCGTGATCGCCGTGCGATCCCTGCGCGTGCACCGCAGCCAGGGCGCAGAGGAACCGCCGGCGTGACGTGGAACGCGGCGCCTCGCACCGCGGTTGCGCTGGTTTCGCTGGCTGCGGCGTGCGCCCCCATCAACCTCGAAGTCGACCCACCGATGGAAGAACCGGTCCTCATGGCGCGCCTGCGCCGACTCTGCGCCCGGGCGCCGATCACCGTCGCGCATCGCGGCGACAGCGGCGCATTCCCGGAGAACACGCTGCCGGCCTTCGCCGCAGCGCTCGACGCCGGCGCGAGCATGATCGAACTCGACTACCACGTCACCGCCGACGGCGTGCTGGTGTGCATCCACGACGCGACCCTGGATCGCACGACCGACGCGGCGACGATTCTCGGACGCAAGCGCGTCGAGGTCCGATCGACGCAGGCCGCGGACCTGGCGCGGCTCGACGCCGGCGCGTGGAAGGCCAGGGCGCACGCCGGCGCGCGCGTGCCGACCCTGGAGCAGGCGCTGACCCTGATCCAGCCCGGCGCGGTGACGATGATCGAACACAAGGCCGGCGACGCCGCGAGCCTCGTGACCCTGCTGCGCCGGCTCGGCCTCGTCGACGACGTCATCGTGCAGTCGTTCGACTGGGACTTCGTGACGGAGGTGCACCGGCTCGAACCGCGCCTCGCACTCGGCGCGCTCGGCGAAGGCCCTCTCTCCGCCGAACGCCTGGCCGCGCTGCCGGCGACCGGCGCCCGCATCGTGCACTGGGACGTGCGCGCGCTGCGCGCGGAGGACGTCGCCCTCCTGCACGCGCACGGTTACCTCGTCTGCGTCTACACCGCCAACGACGACGTGTCGCTGGTCGGCGCGGCGACCCTGGGCATCGACGCGATCACGACCAACCACCCGGCCCGGCTGCTGGCGCTGATCGCGGACGGGGTCGCGGTCCGCGTCACTCGGCGGTGACGCGCATCTGGTCGGCACCCACGAACAGCACCGCGACGTGGAGGAAGCTGCCGTTCGGCGCCACGATGTCGAGCGTGAAGCCGGGCTCACCGACCCCGCGGAGGGTGAGCAGCGTGTCCCGGGTCACGGTGATCAGGCCGTCGACCGGCGTGAGCATCTGGGTGAACGGGACGTCCATCGCGTTGAGCACGACGATGGACTTCGCCATGTCCGGCGTCACCCGCAAGCGGAGGTGGTCCTTGGTACCCACGGTCCACGAGGACGACGAGCCGCCGCCGCTCGACTGCATGCTGGTACCGCTACGGCCGCCGGGCAGATTGATCGCCCCGCCTTCGCCGCCGCCGATGGTGTCACCCGCCAGCGCGGCCACCGCCGCCAGGACCAGCGCGAGGAGCGCCAGGACGATTCGCTTCATCATCATCTCAGCACCTCTCCTCGGTGGTCGGGGCCGCTGCAATCGGGCCTCCCGAGGTCAGGATCGGGAACCAGGTGGGGAAGCGGAGGGCCAGCGAGGCGGCGACCTCCGGGTTGCTCGCGACCGCCGCCGCGAACTGTGACCGGGAACGCAGCTCGCCGCCGATGATCCGCCGCTTGTGCGGGAACTCGTCGTGCAGGCGAGAGAGCCAGAGCGTGCACGACCCGAACTCGCGCAACAGGCCGTAGGCGAGCGCGAGGTTGAAGTAGGTGGTGAAGAACCGGGGCTCGCGCACGACGACACCGCTCTCGATGAGGGCGAGGAAGTGCGGGATGGCCCGGTCGGGAAAGCCCTCTTCGAGATCGACGTTGCCCAGGTTCTCGAGGGCGAACGCACGGAGGTTGGGATCGTCGGTGCTCGCGAGCACGACGCGGAACTCGTGGCGGGCCAGATCGCGCTCGTGCTCGATGTGGTACGCGTGCCCGAGGTAGATGCGCGCCTCGTGGTAGCGCGGCGCCAGGACCAGTGCCTCGCGCAGGAGCGTGACGCCCTTCTCGAGGTTGGCGCGCGGCGAGCTCAGCTTGGAGCCCTCGAACAGCAGCCGGGCGCGAACCCATTCGCCGCGCGCCGCGTCGCTGGTCAGCGCCGGCGCGAGGCGATGGACCTCGTCCAGGAGATTGCGGCCGCGCATGCACACGTCCGGGATCGGGACGGGCTCGCGCGCGACGGCGCGATAGAAGTTGGGACTCGTGCCGAGCAGGACGTGACCACGCCCGAGTTCGTACAGGATGCGAGCGAGCGCCGTCCGGCTCTCGAGCAGCTTCTGGCGCAGCTCCGCGGCGAGGCGCGATCGCCCGGTCGCCCTCCCCGTTCCGCTGCCAGCCCCGGTCTCGACTCCGCCGAGATCCCCTCCACTCGAGTGCACCGTCGCCAGATCCTCGCCCTCGAAGATCGCGTGCAGGTCGGCGTGCGCCTGCGCGTGGGTCCGGATCGCCTGCAAGAACATGCGGCACGACGGACACAGGTCGGCGTGCACGAGAACCCGACGCATCGACGCCGTCTCGAGCTCGCCATCGAGCATGGCCGACAGGTCCACCTGGATCTGCAGACAAGGATCAACCGACGGGCGTGTCGGCGGAGGTTGGGTAGTCGGATTCATCGGCCAGAGCGAGCGGTGTTCGAAGTGAGGCAAGCAGTGGAAGTCGGGGCCAGGAGCCCGAGCAGGGCCGCCATGCCGCGCAGGATCTTGCGACGTCCCCGGAAGATGACCATCTTCAGGTTCTCGAGGCGCAGACCCAGCGCGTCGGCGGCGGCCTTGTACGAAGCTCCCTCGATCTCCACCATCGTGAGCGCACGCTGCTCCTTCGCCGAGAGGCGATGGAACTGCGTCAGGTAGAGATTGAGGTACAGGAGGTATGCGGTGTTGGCGACGGTCGCGGACTCCGCTTCCAGCGCGTTGCGCAGCGGAGTGTGGGCGTGGTCGTCCTGGGGTTGGACCTGCTGGTCGTCGAGCGAGACGTGGTTGGCGACGCGACCGGCGGTCTTCATGAACTTCAGCAGCGTGTTGCGAACGATCCGATGTCCCCAGTTGCGGAACGAATCGGGACGCGCCGCCACGAAGCAGTGCGGGTAGCGGTAGATGTTGAGGAACACCTCCTGCACCACGTCGTGCGGATCGATCGGCAGGTGGCCGCGCCGCACGCGGCTCTGGACCGTGTGCAGGAACCCCGGCTCGTTGAGCTCGAAGAGCAACTCGAACACGCGGCTCTCGCCGCTGTTCTTGAAGCAGTTCATCAGCGCCGTGCTGATCTCGTCCGCGTTCGCCTCGATCCCCGCGGCCGGTGCACCGGCGCATCGAGCTCCATCCCCCAGCCGCCGCAGGGCATCGTCCCCGGTCAACTCCCACAGCTCGTGGAGCACCTGGCTCCATCGGTCGCCCACGGCGACGCTCGCAGCGGCGGTGTGCATCGGTTGAGGCTGGGGGAGAAAGGGGTGGGCCCGCGAAGCGCGGGACCGAAGACTGCGCCGGTGCCTAGCCCCGGACGGCGCCGTTGTAACCCCTTGCCCCCACAAATCCGAGCCCCGGCGAGCGGCCGCCGGCCTCGCGGCTGGGTCGCTACGCCGGGTTGCCCAGGGTGAACCCGAACCCCGTCCCCGTCGGGCCGCTCGCCGGGTCGGCGAACAGGCGTGCGTCGATCCTCGCCGCCAGACGGCGCAGCGCCTGGATTCGGCCGCCGCCCCGGACGCGGTGCTTCTCGCCCACCCCGAGGAGGCGCACGGTGACGCCGGTGCGATCGAGGGCGACCGACGCCTGGATGGCTCCCTGCCCGCCGATGCGCTCGGCGACCAGGTCCAGTGCCGCCGCACAGAACTCGGCGAGGCACGCGGACTCGACGGCGGGCCATTCGCCGTGGCCCTCCGCGGGCGTGACGTGCACGCGCACCCCGGGGCGACGCCGTTCGAGGGCCGCACCCGCCTCCGCCAGGACCTCGACCAGATCGACGGGCTGACGGCCCGCCACGCAGGCCGCGGCCTCGAGTTCGAGGTCGTGGGTCACGGCCTCCACCCACTCGAGAACGCCCGCCAGGGACCGCGCGCGGTGCCGCAGCCCCACCCTTGGACCGCCCTCCAACTCGGCGTCGAGCTCGGCAAGGGCGCGGGTCGCCTCGCCGAACAGGTGGCGCAGGTCGGCGGTGAGCGGCTGGATGCGCTCGCCTGCGGCTTGCAACGCGCGCGTCTCGGCGGCGCGCCGCGCGAGGGCGACCGTGTCGTGCACGGGCGGGGTCGACGCCGCCTCCGTCGCGTCGTCGGCGGCGATCACCAGGATCCGGCTGTTCTGCGTCGTCGCGTCCGCACGCACGCGTCGGATCGCGTTCACCAGCTCGCCGCCCAGCTCGCGCTCGCGCAGGATCACGAGGTCTTGGGGCGGCCGGGTGGAAGTGCTGCGGAGTTCGTTCACCTTTGCCATGGCAGTCTCTGCCCTGGCATCGGCCATTCCGGAGCGAAAGGTTGAGCCGTGGGTGCGCCGGACCCGGTGGGGAGCCACACTGCCGCGATGCCTGCCCTCGCGCCGGACCTGGTCCGCAGCCTCGCGCACGAGGCGGGCTTCGACCTCGTGCGCTTCGGCCCGGCGGACCCCGGCGAGCACGCCGAGCGGTTCCTCACCTGGCTCGAGGCGGGGCGCGCCGGCGAGATGCACTACCTCGCCAGGAACGCCGCGGTCATCGCCGACCCCACGCGCTTCGCTCCAAACGCCCGGAGCACGATCGCGCTCGGGCACGACTACGGCGGCCCGCCGGGCTCGCTCCAGGGTGGCGGTCGCATCGCCCGCTACGCGCTCGGGCGCGACTACCACCGCTGGCTCGGCAACGCCACGCGTCGCCTCCGCGCGGCCCTCGAAGCGGCCGGGGCACCTGCCGGCCAGACGCGTGTCGGCACCGACGCCGTCCCGGTCCTCGAGCGCGCGCTCGCAGCGCGGGCCGGCATCGGCTTCCTGGCCAAGAGCGCAGGCGTGATCTCCCCCACGCACGGCCCCTACCTCTTCCTGTCGGAGCTGCTGACGCCCCTCGATCTGCCGCACGATCCCCTCGCCACCGGCACCTGCGGCTCGTGCCGGCGTTGCCTCGACGCCTGCCCGACGCAGGCCATCGTCGCGCCGTTCGAGGTCGATGCGCGCCGCTGCCTCAGCTACACCACCATCGAACTGCGCGGCAGCATCCCCCTCGAACTGCGCGCGGCCCACGGCGACTGGGTGTTCGGCTGCGACGTCTGCCTCGAAGTCTGTCCGTTCACGCGCTTCAGCCCACGGCGCGGGTTGCTTGCGGACGCGCGCCCCGCCGACCTGCGGCCGCATCCCGTCGTCGAGACGTACGGGCTCATCGGGATGCTCGAGCTGAGCGAGGCAGAGTACGAGACCGACTGGCGCGGCACCGCGATGCGGCGCGCGACGCGCCAGGGCCTGCGGCGCAACGCGGCCGTCGCGCTCGGCAACATCGGTGGAGAAGGCGCCGCGCCGGCACTCAGCCGCGCCCTGGAGGACGGCGACCCCATCGTGCGCGGTCACGCCGCGTGGGCACTCGGACGCCTCGCGCCCAGGCACGCGGGTCTCGATGCAGCGTGGGCGCGCGAGACCGACGAAACGGTGCGAGTCGAGCTGGCTGCCGCGCTCGCGACGCGCGCGTGAGGTAGGCTTCGACACGCTCCGAAGACCCACCGTCGGCGCGACGCGACGCGTCGCGTCGCGCCGACTCTCTCGTCCTCCATCCTTGGCAGCGGGCATTCCTCACCCGCGGCGGCGGAGGCGGCGTCTCCCGTCCAGGAATCCCGACGCCCGCCGGCGACGCCGGCACTCCTCACCGCACGGCTCGCCGCGACCGCGATGCGCCGGTGCGGACGCGGCGATCGACGACTCGCCGCAAAGCCCACGCGCCCGAGCGCACGTTCTGGCAAGCGACTTGCTCTGTTCCCGTTGCGCCTGTCACCGACAACCAAGGGAACACGAACGATGGACTACTACACCGAGACCAAGTGGTGCGCGACCTGCAAGACCTACGTGCGCTACATCATGAGCGTCAACGCGTCGTACTGCGTGCACTGCGGCGCCACCGTGCGGATGTTCAACCCCGAGGACTCGCAGCGCTTCGCCAACGACCTCGAGAAGCGCCGCTGGAAGGCGTCGTGACCTCGGCGCGCCGCGGCGAGGCGCATCCGCCTCAGGCCGTGCTCGCCGGCACCGGTGCCGGCACCGCCCGCGCCACGCGCGGCGTGTCGCCCGCCGCACGAGGCGCGCGCAGACGCAGCTCTTCGAGGTAGATGAGATCCGACAGGCGCCCGATGCGGTCGAGCCGCCGCGCCCGCCGGAGCTGACGCCGCGACGCGCGCGGATCGCCCAGGCGACGGTGCACGGCCGCGAGCGCGAACGCGACCTCCACGTCCCACGGATCCACGCGGGCCAGCCCGCGCAGGAGCGCGAGCGCCTCCGCGTCCTCGCCGCGCAACTCGCTCACGATCGCCAGCCGATAGTCGTGGCGCCGGCGCGCGACCGCGGCCGGGCGCGCGCGCCGCCAGCGCGCGATGCCGAGGAGCACCGCTTCCCCCAGCGCCCACACCTGCATCGCGCCGAGCGCGCCGACGGCGACGCCCTCCGCGCCATACGCGAAGCGTGCGACGAGCGCGAGGTCGGCGAGCAGGAGCAGCGCCACCATCGTGACCACGCCGCGCACGACGCGGCCGGTGCGCAGGTGGAACCACGCCGCCAGTTGCCCGATGCCGAACACCGCCACGTTGGGCCAGAACAGGTCGTGCAGCACGCGCGGGATGATAGGTTCGCAGCCTCGCCATGGCCACGCTGCGTGCCCGCCTCTGCCTCCTCTTCACGCCGTCGCTGTGTCGCCGTGATCCGTGGGAGACGTTGCTCGCAGCGCTGCGCGGCGGGGTCGACATGGTGCAGTGGCGGGTGAAGGCCAACCCGCGCCCGGGCTTGCCACGGTGTCGTGCACTGTGCGCCGAGCACGGCGTCGCCCTGATCGTCAACGACGACCCGGCACTGGCCGTCGAGGTCGGCGCGGCCGGAGCGCACGTCGGCCAGGACGACCTGCCGGCCGCCGCCGCCCGCGCCATCCTCGGCTCCCAGCGCCTGCTCGGCATCAGCACGCACGACCTCGCGCAGATCGCGGCGGCGCAGGCCGCGGGCGCCGACTACCTGGGCTTCGGCCCCTGCTTCGCCACGGCCACCAAGGGCTACCGCGAGGGTCTCGCGCCCGTCGTCCTGCGCGCGGCGTTCGCGACCGCGCGCCTGCCGCTGTTCGCGATCGGCGGGATCACCGCCGCCAACCTCCCGCAGCTCGTGGCCGCCGGCTGCACGCGCATCGCGGTGAGCGCCGCGATCCTCGGTGCCGACGATCCGCAGCGCGCTGCCGCCACACTCGTCGGCCTGCTCCCGTCGTGACGGACCGACGTCAGCGGATCAGCATCGCGTCGCCGAACGAATAGAAGCGGTAGCCGCGGGCGAGCGCGGCGCGGTATGCCGCGAGCACCGCCCGCCGCCCCGCGAAGGCCGCGACCAGCATCAGGAGCGTCGAGCGGGGCAGGTGGAAGTTGGTGATCAGCGCGTCGACGACGCGCAGGTCGCGCCCGGGGTACAGGAACAGGTCGGTGCTGCCGGCGCCGGCGCACACCAGGCGCTCCGCCGTGGCACAGGTCTCGAGCACGCGCGCGCTCGTCGTGCCGACCGCCACCACCCGTCCACCGCGCGCGCGCGTGCGGCGCACGGCCGCCGCCGTCGCCTCCGGCAGCTCGTAGGTCTCGTGGTGCATGCGGTGCGCCTCCACCTCGTCGACCCGCAGCGGCGCGAAGGTGCCCACGCCCACGTGCAGGGTGACGATCGCGCGCTCCACGCCGCGCGCCGCGAGCCGCTCGAGCAGCGCCGGCGTGAAGTGCAGCCCCGCGGTCGGCGCGGCGATCGCCGCCGGCCGCGCCGCGTACACCGTCTGGTAGCGCGCCCGGTCGGCGGCGACGTCCTCGCTGCCGTCGCGTGCGACGTAGGGGGGCAGCGGCGCCCGACCCACGCGCTCCAGCGCCGCGTCGAGCGAGCCTTCCGCGCTGTGCAGCGTGAACTCGAACTGCCCGCCGCCGAGGTCGGCGCGCAGCACCAGCGTGACGGCACCGCCTTCGAGCGCGATCGCCTCGCCCGGGCGCAGGCGGCGCGCCGGCTTCACGTAGCCGCGCGCGATCTCCCCTTGGCGCTCGACGATCAGGAGATCGATGCGGCCGCCGGTCGTGCGCTGACCGCGCAGGCGCCAGGGTTGCACGCGCGTGTCGTTCAGGACGAGCAGGTCGCCGGGTGCGAGCAGCTCCGGCAGGTCGCGGAACACGTGGTCGGCGAGCTGCCCCGTGCTGCGCTCCAGCACGAGCAGGCGAGCCGCGTCGCGCGGCTCGCACGGGCGCGACGCGATCGCGCTCTCCGGCAGTTCGAAGTCGAAGTCGTCGACGCGCACGGCGCCACGTTCCTCTGGTTCGCCCGGTCGCGTCAATGGCGCGCTCGCCAGCCGAGCGGATAAGGTGACCGCATGTCGCGCCTGCCAGCCCTCGCGCTCCTCGCCCTCGGCGCCGCCTGCGCGCGCTCCGGCGGTGGCAACAGCGGCGGGTTGCCCATCGACGCCACCGGCCTGCCGCTCGAGCTGGTCGTCTGCCGCGGTCGCACCGACGACTCGTTCGACAGCGCGCGCACCTACGCGAGCACCCTCGCCGGCCTCGGCGAGCGCGAGTTCGCCTCGCGCGCCGGCATCGAGTCCGGCGTGCGCGCACACCCCACCGATCCGCTCACCGTCGTGTTCGCGCGCCAGACGCGCGGCGACCAGCCGGAGTCGACGGAGCTGTACCTCGCGGCCATCGACGGCAGCGTCGCCGAGGTCCGGCTCACCCGCGACAACGCCGTCGACGCGACGCCCTGCTGGAGCGCCGACGGGACGACGATCCTGTTCGCCTCCGACCGCAGCGGCGCGTCGCAGCTCTGGCGCATCGGTCGCGACGGCAGCGGACTTGCCCCGTTCACGCAGCCGGCCCAAGGCGCCGCCGACCGCGACCCCGACGCGCGCGGCGATCGGGTCGTGTTCAGCCGGACGGAAGGCGGCCGCGCCCGCCTCTGGCTGGCGAACGCCCAGGGTGGCGGGCTCCTGCCGCTCACCGACGGCGGCGGCCTCGTCGGACCCGACATCGGTGACTTCGAACCCGCGCTCGCCCCGGACGCCAGCGTCGTCGCCTTCGTCCGCCGCGATGCGACCGGCGCCACCCGCCTGCACCTCGTGGACGTCACGACGCTGCAGGTGACGCCGCTGCCGGCGGTGCCGGCCGGCGGCGACCGGCAGCCGCGCTTCCTCCCCGGCGACCGCCTGCTCGCGGCGCGCACTGTGCCGGCCGACGGCCAGCTCGGGCTGCGCCTCGTCACCATGGCGCGCGATGGCAGCGACGTCGCGTGGCTGTCGCTGGACAGCCGGCTCACGCACCGCGGCTTCGACGTCCTCGCCGGGGCGCGCGCGCTGACGACGCCCGGCGCCGCGCCGGTCGCCGGCGACCTCGACACGGAGGACACGAGCATCGTGATCGGGCGAAGGGGGCTCGGGACGCCGGAGCTGCTGCGCAGCAAGGACGGAGTGGGCGTCACGCTCGTGACGGTGCCGTTCGACGGCCACGAGGTCGCGGGCTTGTTCCTGCCCTTCAAGCTCCCCATCGAGGCGGCCGGCGACGTGGCGCGCGCGCAGGTGCGGGCCACCTGCTCCGTGTCCGTGGTCGGCCCGCAGACCCGCGTGCGCGTGTCGGTGCAGGACTACGTGCGCCACCGGTTCGACGTGGCGTGGGACGGGACCGTCGCGAGCACGAACGCCTTCGACGTCGAGTTCACGTTCGCGAGCCTCGCGCACGTCGACCGCAACCGTTGGATCCGGATCGAGATCGCGTGCGAGTTGCCGGGCGGCCAACGCGGCGAGTTCACCATCGACTCGGTCGATGTGACCGTGACGCCGGCGAGTCGCTGACCGCGGGGAATCCGCTGGGGCCGAGACGGACGCTGGCTATGCTCCGCGCGACGATGAGCGAGCGGGCGGCGCCAGCGCCGATGGTGTTGACCCCGGCCTTCAACGAAGAAGGTCGGATCGGCAACGTCGTGCGCGCCGTGCTCGCGCACGTGCCCGGCGCGCGCATGATCGTGATCGACGACGGCAGCACTGACGGCACGCGCGCGGACGCGCTCGCGGCAGGTGCCGAGGTGCTGAGCCTGCCCTGCAACCTGGGCTACGGTGGAGCGCTGCAGACCGGCTACCTCTTCGCGCTGCGCGCCGGGGTGGACCGCGTCGTGCAGATGGACGCGGACGGCCAGCATGACCCGACCTGCATCGGCGACCTCCTCGCCGCGCTCGACACCGGGCTCGACGTGGCGCTCGGCTCGCGCTACCGCATGCCGCAGCCGCCGTGCGTGGGGTGGGCGCGGCGCGCGGGCTCGTGGCTGTTCGGCAAGATCGCGAGCATCTGGACCGGCGTGCACATCACCGATCCCACGTCCGGGTTCCAGGGGCTGAGCCGGCGCGCGGTGACGTTCCTCGCCCGCGACGGCTTCCCGGAGGACTACCCCGACACCGACGTGATCATCGGCCTGCACCGGGCCGGCCTGCGCGTCGGCGAGGTCCCGGTGCGCATGTTCCCGCGCAAGGGTGGAACGAGCATGCACCGCGGCGGCAAAGTCGCCTACTACGCCTACAAGATGCTGCTGAACCTCACCCTGATGTCGGTGCGCCGCGAGTCGCCCTACCGCGCCGGGAGGATCGCGAGTTGATCGCGTTCACTTCGCTCCCCGTCGCCGCCATGCAGGCGTGGTTCGGCTCGTCGCTCGAGGAGATCCCCGCCGGCCAGAAGCCCGTCGCCTACACGGTGGCCGGGATCATGCTGGTCGTCGCGATCGAACTGGTCCGGCGCCGCAAGCTCCGCGAGGAGTACGCGCTGCTCTGGCTGATCACCGGCCTCGTGCTGCTGGTGCTGGCGTGGCAACACGAGTGGCTCGCCTGGTTCCAGTCGCTGATCAGCGCCAAGAGCCCGGTCTCGGCGTTGTTCTTCGGGGCGTTCCTGTTCCTCATGCTGCTGTGCCTCATGCTCTCGGTGCGGCTGTCGAAGCTCACCTTCAAGCAGAAGGGCCTCGTGCAGAAGCTCGCGATGCTCGAGAAGGACCTCCTCGACCTGCGCGCGCGGGTGGAGCGCGGCCCGTGAGCCGCGACCCGGCGCGCGCGCTGGCAGCCCTGCTGGCCGCTGAGTTCGAGCGGCGCGTCGTGCAGGAGGCGGTGCCGCGCATCCGCCATTGCGTGTCGCTGCTCACGGAGGCACAGGTGTGGCAGCGACCCAACGCCCACTCCAATTCGGTCGCCAACCTGATCTTGCACCTCACCGGCAACGTGCGGCAGTGGATCATCAGCGGGCTCGGCAAGGCCGCCGATGCGCGGAACCGCCCGGCCGAGTTCGCCGCCGAGCCGGGCGTGGGACAGCCCTCGCCACCCGACATGCTGGATGCGCTGGAAGCCACCGTGCGCGAGGCGAGCGCGATCGTCGCCCGCCTCACGCCCGAGCAACTGCTCGCGACCTACCCGTTCCAGGGCGGGCGTTTCCCCGACACCGGGGTCGGATGCGTCGTGCACGTCGCCGAGCACTTCAGCGGCCACGCGTACCAGATCTACCACTGGACCAAGCAGCTCACCGACAGCGACCTGCGCTTCTACGACCTGTAGGAGGAGCCCTGATCTGGCAGGAGCCCTGATCTGGCAGGAGCCCTGATCTGGCAGGAGCCCTGATCTGGCAGGAGCCCTGTTCGGCGCGTGACTGTTCCGCCGCGAGCCGGCACGCTTCTGCCGATGCAAGATGTCCTCTCCGCCCTCGGCCTCGCCGCCGAGAACCCGGGCGCCTACGCCGGCGCGTGGCTCGAGACCAAGGGCGCGCCGATCACCGCGCACAACCCGGCCACCGGCCAGCCGATCGCCACGGTCCGCGCCGCGAGCGCCGCCGACTACGAGAAGGTCGTCGCCGCGGCGGCCGCGGCCTTCGCGCGCTGGCGCGAGATCCCCGCACCGCAGCGCGGCGAGTACGTGCGGCAGATGGGGCTCGCCCTGCGCGCCAAGAAGGACGCGCTCGGTCGCCTGGTGACGCTGGAGGCCGGCAAGATCCTGGAGGAGGGGCGCGGCGAGGTGCAGGAGTGCATCGACATCGCCGACTTCGCGCTCGGCCTGTCGCGCCAGCTCTACGGGCTCACCATCCAGAGCGAGCGACCGAGGCACGTCATGCGCGAGACGTGGCAGCCGCTCGGCATCGTCGGCGTGATCACGGCGTTCAACTTCCCGGTCGCGGTGTGGGCGTGGAACTCGATGCTCGCGCTGGTGTGCGGTGACGCGCTGGTGTGGAAGCCTTCGCCGAAGACCCCGCTCACCGCGCTGGCGATCACGCGCATCTGCGCGTCGGTCCTCGAACCGCACGGGCTCGGCGGCCTGCTCGGCCTCGTGATCGGCAGCGACGACGAGATCGGCAAGCGCCTCGTCGACGACGGGCGCATGCCGCTGATCTCGGCCACCGGCTCCGTGCGGATGGGCAAAGTCGTCGGGCAGCGGGTCGCCATGCGCCTCGGGCGTTCGCTCCTCGAACTGGGCGGCAACAACGCGATCGTGGTGATGGACGACGCCGACCTCGACATGGCGACGCGCGCGATCGTGTTCGGCGCGGTCGGCACCGCCGGGCAGCGCTGCACGACGACGCGGCGCCTGCTCGTGCACGACAAGGTCGTCGACGCACTGCAGGCGCGCGTGGTCAAGGCCTACGGCCAGGTGCGCGCCGGCGACCCCGGGACGCCCGGCACGCTGCTCGGCCCGCTGATCGACGCGGCTTCCGTGACCGCGATGCTCGCCGCCATCGAGCAGGCGAAGCGCGAGGGCGGCAAGGTCCTGTGCGGCGGCAAGCGGCTGGCGCTGCCCGGCGCCCTGGCCGGCGGCCACTTCGTCGAGCCGGCCATCGTGCGCATGCCCGACCAGACGGCGGTCGTGCGCGACGAGACCTTCGCGCCGATCCTCTACGTCATCCCGGTGCGCGACCTCGACCACGCGATCGCGCTGCACAACGCCGTGCCGCAGGGACTCAGCTCCGCGATCTTCACGCTCAACGTGCGGCACGCGGAGCGCTTCGTGTCGGCGACGGGTTCCGACTGCGGCATCGCCAACGTCAACATCGGCACGTCCGGCGCCGAGATCGGCGGCGCGTTCGGCGGCGAGAAGGAGACCGGCGGCGGACGCGAGTCGGGTTCGGACGCGTGGAAGGTCTACATGCGCCGGCAGACCTCGACGGTGAACTGGGGCGCCGACCTGCCGCTCGCGCAGGGCATCAAGTTCGGAGACTGACGCGATGGCACGCAAGCGCTTCCTCATCCGGCAGATCAAGGAGTGGGGCGAGATCCTCATCGGGTTCGAGACGAAGAACCGCTACGAGATCACCGACGAGTCCGGCACGGTCCTCGGCTTCGCCGCCGAGGAAGGCGGGGGTTTCGGCCGCATGCTCGGCCGGCAGTTCCTCGGCTCCGGTCGCCCCGGCGTGCTGCACGTGCTCGATCCCGCCGGCCAGGAGACGGCGTGCGCCAAGAAGCCGTTCACCTGGTTCTTCCACCGCGTCGACGTCGAGGCCGACGGCAAGCCGCTCGGTCGGATCCGCCGCCGCTTCTCGATCCTCAACCGCAAGTTCACCGTCGAGACGCCGGCCGGGCAGGAGCTGTTCACGATCTGGAGCCCGATGTTCCGGATCTGGACCTTCAAGGTCCTGTTCCAGGGCCAGGAGGTCGGCGTGATCCGCAAGCAGTGGGGCGGGGCGCTGCGCGAGATCTTCACCGACGCCGACGTGTTCGGCATCGAGTACGACGACCTGCCCGAGCTGGAGGCGGTGAAGCCCCTGTTGCTGTTCGCGACGCTTCTGGTCGACATGGTCCACTTCGAGAACAACCAGGGCAGCGGCGGCATGACGGTGTTCGGCGACGGCTGACGCCATCGCGGCCCTGCAAGTCCGCCCGCGAGATTGCCGATGCAGACACACCGCCCGGCCTGGCTCCCGTGACCGACACCTTCCGCTTCGAGGTCCCCGCGTCGTCTGCCAACCTCGGCCCTGGCTACCAGGTGCTGGGCGTGGCCCTCGACGTGACCCTGAAGGCCCGCGTCGAAGTGCGCCGCAAGGGCGAGGGCATCAGCATCGAGCGCCGCGCCGGGGTCGTCGAGCAGTTCGACGACCCGCGCCACGATCCGATCGTGCGCGGCATCCACGCCACCGCGACCCGGTTCGGCATCAAGCTCCCCGCCGCCCTGCACGCGACCATCGAGAGCGACATCCCCCCGGCGTGCGGCCTCGGCACGACGTCGGCGGGATTCGCCTGCGGCATGGCGATCGCCGCCCGCTTCGCCAAGGAGACGCCGTCGTTCGAGGATCTCGTCTCCGAGCTGGTCGCGCTCGGCGGCGATCCCGCGCACGGCGCAGCGGCGTTGGTCGGCGGCCTCGTCGCCTGCTGCCAGCTCGCGACCACCGGCACCGCCCCGCGCTACCGCGTGTTCCCGCACGCGCTCCTCGACGACTGGCGCTTCGTCGTCGTCGCCCCGGCGGTGCCGATGAGCGTCGCCGAACTCGCCCGCCTGCTGCCGGCCTCGCTGCCGCACGCGTTCGCGTCGCGCACCACCGGCCGCGCGCTCGGCGTGCTGCGCGCGCTCGCGCTCGGCGACGAGGACCTGCTCGGCGAATGCATCGTCGACGACGTGCACGTGCCCTACCGCCGGCAGGCGTTGCCGGGGATGTCCGATGCCATGCGCGCCGCGGTGACCGCGGGCGCGGCCGGGGCGACGATCTCCGGGGCGGGTCCGGCGCTGATCGCGTTCACCCGACACGCCAACCGCACCGCCGCCATCGGCCGCGCCATGGCCGACGCCTTCACCAAAGAAGGCATCCCGTCGCGCACGGTGGTCTCACCCCCGCGCATGCGCGGCGCGCTCGACTGGGAGTGACGGTTCGGCGACGCGGCAGATCCGCGTTGGCGTCGACGGGTCACGGCCCTACCCTCCCGCCCGATGTTGGTGCTCCTGCTGAGCCTGCTGCCGCTGGCGCTCGGGCCATTGCTGGTGGCGTGGGCGCGGCGCGCGCGGTGGACCGCGGTCTCGCTCGACTCGTTCGTGATCGTGTCGGTCGGCGGCATGGTGCTCCTGCACGTGCTGCCCGACGCGCTCGGGCGCGGCGGGTGGTGGGCGGTCCTGGCGCTCGTGGTGGGGCTGCTCGCCCCCGTGCTCGCCGAGCAGGGGCTCGCGCCGACCGGTCGGCGCACGCGCGTCACCGTCCTCGTGTTCGTCGTGCTCGCGATGCTCCTGCACGCGCTGGTCGACGGTGCCGCGCTGACCGGTTCGGCCCTGCCGCACACGCACTTGCCCGGACACGAAGGCCACGATCACGGCTCCGTGGACCCGCACCTGCTCGTGTGGGCAGTGCTCTTGCACCGCCTCCTGGAGGGCCTCGCGATCTGGTGGGTGGTGCCGCGCACCCTGGGGGCGGGCTACGCGCTCGCCGCCGCGCTCATCGTCGGCCTCGGCACCGCGGCGGGCTACTTCCTCGGCACCGGCGCGCTCGCCGACGCGCCGGCGGCGGCAATCGCAGTGTTCGAGGCGCTGCTGTGCGGCACGCTCATGCACGTGGTGCTGCACGCGCACATCCCGGCCCCGCGTGCCGCCGTGCCCACGGCTGGGCGCTGGCACATCGCGTCGGTCGCCGGCGGCGCGGTCGGGGCCCTGACGATGTACGGCCTGACCGCGAGCCACTCGCACGCCCCGACGATGGGCGGGCACGGTCCCGGCGAGATCTTCTGGTCGCTCCTGCTGCAGAGCGCGCCGGCGCTGGTGTTCGGCTTCCTCGCGGTCGGCATCTCGCAGGCGCTCCTGCCGGCCGACTGGGCGCGCCGGCTCACCGGCAAGACCCCGGCGACCCAGGCGCTGCGCGGGATGGCCATCGGCCTGCCGCTGCCGGTGTGCTCGTGCGGCGTCGTCCCGCTCTACCGCGACCTCATCGGCAAGGGCGCGCCGATGGCGGCGGCGATCGCGTTCCTGGTGGCCACGCCGGAGCTCGAGATCGCCGCCATCCTCCTGTCCTGGCAACTGCTCGGACCCGACATCGCGATCGCACGCGTGGTCACCGCGGCGGCGCTCGCGTTTTCGGTGGCGCTGGTCGTGCACCGCGTCGCCCGCGCGCGCATGCGGCCGGCGCCGGCGAAGGGCGGGGCCTCGATCGCGCCGCAGCGCAGCGTCGCGGGCGTCCTGCGCGCCGGCTTCGTCGGCGCGGTCGACGACACCGGGTCGTGGATCGTGGCAGGCCTCGGCCTCGCGGCGATCCTCACGCCGTACCTCGACCCGACCCTCGTCGCCAGACTTCCCGTCGGCCTCGACGTCCCGATGGCGGCGCTGATCGGCATGCCGCTCTACGTGTGTGCCTCGGGCTCGACGCCGCTCGCCGCGGTGCTCGTGCTGCAGGGCGTCTCCCCAGGCGCGGCCATCGCCTTCCTGCTCACCGGCCCGGCGACGAACATCACCACGTACGGGATCCTCAGCAGCCTGCACGGGCGCAGCGTGGCCCTGGCCTTCGCCGGCAGCATGCTGGCGCTCGCCATCGCGATGGGCTGGACGGTCAACGGGCTGCTCGCGAGTCCCACCCCGCTGGCCACCGTCGACATCCACCACCACCACGGTTCGTGGCTGGAGCTCCTGTGCGTGGCGATCCTCGCCGGCGCGTTCCTCGGCTTCCTGCTGCGGGTCGGCGTGCGCGGCGCGCTGGCGCGCCTGTTCATGGCGCACGCGCACGATGAGTCACACGAGCACGGCGGCGAGCCGGCTTGCTGTCACTGAGACTGGCTACCGCAGGAGCGCGAACGCCAGCATGCCGAGCAGCGCGAGTGCGAATGCGATCCACCAGCCGACGCGGGAACGCGGCTCGCGCGGGGCTTCGTCGTCCGGCAACTCGATCGACTGGTAGTCGATCTCCTCCGCATCCTTCCAGCCGGTCTCGGCGTCGCTACCGCACTCGGGACACGCGAGCCGGCCGGCGGGAAACTGCGCGCCGCAGTGCGGGCACTCGACCAACTCGCGCTGTCGTTTCGCCATGGGACCTGAGCCTCGCCCGCCGGCGGGGCATCGTCAACGGTCGTACGGTCCGCCGGCGGCATCCCCGTCCCACGCAACGGCCGTCGCGATCCTCACGACAGCCCCCAGCTCGCGATCTCGTCCAAGTCCGCCTGCGAACCAGTGAGATCGAAGCCGAAGCTCGCAACCCACGGACTGTCGAATCGCCATGTCGCTCGTCTCGGGCGCCGGATGCCATCGACCGCCTCCGGCAAGGGCAACTGGGTGCGGATCGGTTGGGTGCCGCGACCGCCGGGCGGGACGCGGCTGCCGGGCGGAACGATGGGCAGGACCGTGGGGTCGGTTCGCCAGTGCTCCCACGCATCCCGGTAGAAGATGTTCAACTCGAGGAACGACCAGATCTGGCCGCCGACGCCGAAGCCCCTGAGAACCCTCAGGTACGGTCCTACCCGCGCAGGTGGCGGGAACGCGAGCCACCGCGCCCAGAACTCCGAGCAGACGTAGTCGAGTCCCAGTCGCGTGGCAACGGCCTTGGCGTCCCGGATTGTCCTCGTGAAGTCGGGCATGTCGACGGTCGTGCGGTACGCGTGCGAGGAGACGTACTGCAGTTTGACACCTCGTAGATAGAGGTCGCTCATGAAGCGGGTTTGCTCGGTCCCGATGCCGGCGAAACCAACCGTGCATCGAACGGCCGGTGTGCGCCGCAGGAGACGTTCCTGGGTGAACGCCAGGAGGTCGAACATGATGTCGCGGGCTTGCGCGAACACGACAGGGTTGTAGTCGGGCTCGTTGAGGAGGTCGTACGAGAACAACACGGCCTGGCCCGTCGCGGTGCTGAAGATCGCACCGATGTCCTCGAGATACGCGTCGATGAGGTAGTGGAATTCAAGTGGCCAACTGCCGAATGCCAGGCGCCGACGGAACATGTAGTTCCCTGGTTCGCTGTGCGTCCCGGCGAACCAGGGCTCGCCAGCGGGGACCTTGCCACGGTGGTAGTTCTGCACGTACAGGCCTGCCGCCAGGGCCCAGAGCCACAGGTGCAGATCCGGATCGCGCCGACTCGCCCCAGCGAACGCCCAGCGCGTCGAAGCTGTGTTGAACACGAAACCCGCCGGGTTGTCCTTGTCCACGCTCGCCTCGGCCGTCGTCCAGATGATGTATGTCATCGTCAGGCCTACGCTCCGGCAGTTGGCTACTAGCTGCGCGAGCGTCGCCTTGTAGTTGGTCCGATTGGACATCCAGGCGAAGAAGCTCGGCCACACCCGGATGTTGTTGAACCCGGCGCGGCGGATCTCCTGCAGTTCGAGAAGGTTGTGGCGCGCGTCGAACAGGCCGTCCTCGGCGCCCAGGTTCCCTGGCGTCGGCGGCGTGAGAAAGGGCTGGCCGTTCTTCGGCAACAGACCGAGAGCGTTGTCCGTCCCGGCCATGCTCGAGGGGTAGTAGTTCGTCCCGCGGAGCTCGGACGGTCGCTGGGGTGGTCGTCGGGTCATGTCGCCCCCCTGCCCGGCTCGGGCCACAGGCGTGCGAGATGGCGTCGACAGTCAGACCGATCGCGCGTCGGGTGTGCTCGTGAGGACTTCATCAGTTCGCCAGCCACGACGCCTGCAGGATCCGGAACACCACCCAGTCCATGGCCGGTGTCGCACCGGTCGAGATCTTCAACCGGTACACGTCCTTGAAGTTCGACAGCGCGGCGCTGGTCTTCACGCCGGTGGTCGTGATGCTCGCGATCGAGCCCGGCTCCGAGATGTTCCCGGACTCATCGGTGTCGTCGCGCTTCTTCGTCTGCAGCGTCACCGTCATCGTCAGGCCCGAGATGCCGAGCACACTCACCGCGAACACCCCGGCGTTGCCCTGCGCCGGCATCCACGGCGTGTAGGCGTCGATGCCCTCGAACAACAGCTCCCCGATCAGATAGGCATCCATGGTCAGCGCTCCCACTGCGGGTCGAGCAACCGGATGAACTCCGTCGTGGCGTACATCTCCAGATTCGGGTTCGTCGTGACCTTGTAGCGGACCAGCTCCTTGGCGCCGGTCACGCGCACGGTCACGGTGCTGGTTCCCGTCGCGTTTCCGAGGTCGGCGACGTCGCTTTCCGTGTCCTCGCGGTTCTTCGTCTGCACAGTCAGCTTCACGTACTCCGACGTGAAGGCCTCCACGCCCAGACGGACGGCGTTGCCCTGCCGGGGAATCCACGCCGAGTACAGGTGGAACAAGGTGCTGTCCACGAACGGGACGGCTGCGCCGATGATCATGGGATCCATGGTGTGTACTCCTTCAGTCCACGACCCAGATGGTCGGCATGACGCGCAGGTGGATCCACGCCGCGCTCCCGCTGTTGGTGACGACGTACTTGAGGCGGACCAGCTCCTTCAGGCCACTCGCCGCCTGCTCCTTGACGCCGGTGGTCGTGATCTGTGCGAAGGTCGCCGCCGTGGTCGCGGCCGAGTCGGCCTCCGTGCGCTTCTTGTGCTGGATCGTCACGTCCAGCTTCACGCCCGACATCCGCGCGATGATGTCCAGATAGAACGTGGCCGCGTCGCTCTCGCGATCGAGCCAGGGGCTGTAGGCGGTCGTGCCGGAGGCCAGGGATTGTCCGATGATCATGGTCGGGTTCTTCGTGGTCAGGGGTGATGGGATGCGCCGGTCGCGGACGTCACCGTCGCGCCCACCGGCACCCATGGATGTCCCACGCGGTGGGTCGGCGACCGCGTTTTCCTTCGTGACGGACCGGAACGAGGGGATCGGGCGATGGCGCAAGCCGGCGCGCGGCACACGGTTGGGACGAGGCTCGAGGGCTCGAAAAAAAATGCGCGAGTCCCGCGCCCTACCCAAGTGCCCCGCCCTCGATCAGCCCAACCACGAGCGCCCGCAGCCTGCCCGCCTTCGCCGCGTCCCGCATCCGTTTCGTGAGCGCGAGCGCACGTTGCGCCTTCGCCTCGGGTGCGCCCCCGAGCAAAGTCGTCGACGCGGTCCGCAGCGCCCGCGACGGCCACCGACAGGCGCGCCGCCCAGTCGACCCACTCGGTCGGGTCCGAACCGGCGGACGCTGGCGAGCCACTCGACCCGTCGGCCAGCGGCGGTGCTGTAGACGTGCACGGCGGCGGCGGCGACCCGTTCAGCGAACGGCACCCTGTCGACGGTCCAGCTTGCCCGGAAGCTCGCGCGCGACGCGCTGCACCTCCTTGAATGGCCACCCGCGCCCGATCGAGATCGCCATGAAGGTCCCGCCCCGTGCGACGTCACACACGATCGCCCGTTCGCGGTTGCCGCGAAGGAGGCCCCAGGCCGGCGTCTTCTCGATTACAGGGCACGAAGATGGCCCGTGGAGTACGGGCACCGGCGCGGCCGGCTCCGGCACGTCGTCGAGGCGCACGGGCTTTCGCCGTTCGCGTCGCCGGTGTCGGTCCAGATGCTTCGCGACGACGCGA
>CAYQMF010000066.1:0-34885 GCA_964418595.1 uncultured candidatus Brocadiaceae bacterium | reverse complement strand
AGACGGCGGTCGCGCGCGCGACGGCGCTGGCGATGCGGTGCAGCAACCCGACCCCCGCCGCGCGCGATGCGATTGCGAGTGCGCAGTCTTCGACCGACGCGCTGCTGCGTCATGGCGCGATGCGCGCGCTCGAAGCGCTGCCGCCAGTCGATCGCGTCGGCTTCGCGACGAAGGGCCTGCGCGACGCCGTCCGCGCCGTGCGCATCGAGGCCGCGCGCCAACTCGCCGGCGTCGCCGACTCGATCCTCGCGGGTCTCGATTCCGCCGCCGTGCCGGCACGCGCGCGGGCGCGCGCGGAGCGGCTCGCGTTCCTCGCGACCAACGCCGAGTGGCCATGGGCACACCTCGACCGCGGGCTGCTTCTGCAGGCCGAAGGCGATGCGGCCGGTGCTGCGGCGGCGTACGCGCAGGCGCTGCGCTTCGACTCGGGGTTCGTGCCGGCGGTCGGCAACCTTGCGGACTTGCATCGCGCGCAGGGACGCGACGCCGCGGCGGAGGCCGTCCTGCGCGAGGGCCTCCGGCACGCGCCCGACGCCGCGGCCCTGCATCACGCGCTGGGGCTCGCGCTCGTGCGCCTGCAGCGACGGAGCGAGGCGTTGCCGTCGCTGCAGCGCGCGACCGAGCTGGCGCCCGACGACGCGCGCTTCGGCTACGTGTTCGCGGTGGCCCTGCAGTCCGGCGGCGACGTCGCGCGCGCGATCGCCGTGCTGGAACGCGTGCACGGCCGGCATCCCGAAGCCGTCGACGTGCTCGTCGCCCTGGCCACGTTCGAGCGCGACCGCGGCGCGCGCGACGCCGCGCGCCAATGGGCGGAGCGGCTGCTGCGGGTGGCCCCCGAGGACACTCGCGCTCAGGCCCTGGCGGCCGACCTGCGCCGGGCGCGCTGACGGTCGCCGCAGGGCCTGCTACCATCCGCGGCTCGTGTCGCGTCGAGCCCTGTCCCTGTTGCTGCTCGTGCTGGCCCTGGCCGGGCTCGCCTGGTTCGCGGTGGGTGGTGCTCAGGATGCCGGGGGCGAGCCGGCGAGCCGGGATGCGGGCGCATCCTCCGTGGAGGAGACCTCCGCCGAAGGCGCCGCTCGCGAAGACGCGCCCGCGTTCGAGGACGAAGCCGCGCCGATCCAGCGGCAGGAGCTTTCCCGTAGCGACGACCCGCGACCGCGCACCGCGGCCGCGACGGTGCTGGTCCTCGACGCGCTGGGCCGTCCGCTGCCCGGCGCGACGGTGCGGGCCAGCGCGGCCGGCGCCTTCGACGAGCAGGTCACCGGCGACGACGGCCAGGCGGCGTTGACGCTGCCGTTGGCGCCCACGGTCGAGCTCACCGCGCGCGGCGCGGGTCACCTTCCCGCGGGGCTCGCCGAGCATCCGTTCGGGGCGACCGCGACGATCCGGCTCGCGGCTGCCGCAGTCCTGCTCGCGCGGCTGCGCGACGGCGAAGGCGTGCCGCTCGAGGGAGTGAGCGTACGCACGCGCGGACGAACCGGCGCGCGCGGCGACACCGACGCCGCCGGGCTCGTCGTGCTCGACGCGCTGCGACCCGGCACGTACGACCTGACCTTCGAGAGTCCGCGTGGTCGGGCTTCGCGCTTCTTCATGCTCGCGGGCGTGTACCTCGCCCCAGGCGACAACCGGATCGACGTGGCGATGCCACCCGGACACTCGGTCTCGGGCGTCGCGCGCTCGATGCCGAGCGGCGCCGTCCTCGCGGGGGTGGCGATCACGCTCACCTGGGAGGCGCGCGCGGGCAACGTCGCCGGGTTCCACCGGCGCCTCGAAGCGCTCACCGACGCCGATGGCCGCTTCGCGTTCACCGGCGTGGCCCCGGGGTCGGTGCGGGTGCGCGCCGACGCCGAGGGACACACCGCGACCATGCACACCCTGGAGCTGCGCGAGTCGCGCGGCGAGAGCGTGGTCGCCTTCGACCTCGTGGCCGCGGTCGTCCTGCGCGGCACGGTCGTCGACGTCGATCGCACGCCGGTGGCGGACGCGGAGGTGACGTTCGGGTGGTGGGGCGGCGACCAGATCCGGTTCGGGCCGACCGCGCCGACGGATGCGCAAGGGCGGTTCGAGCTGCGCGAGGTGCCGGTGCGGGCGAGCGCGTTCGTCGCGGCGAGCAAGCCGGGGCGCGCCCCGAGCGGCATCGGTGTCGACAAGCTGCAACCGGGCGAGGTCCGCGACGGCGTCGTGATCGAGATGAAGTGCGGCGTCGCCGTGCGCGGCCGCGTGCGCAGCGAGGTTGGCGTGGCGCTCGCGGACGCGCGGGTGCAGCTCGCCCTGCGGCTGGGGGCGGAACGCTATGCGACGGTTGCGATCACCGACGCCGACGGCGGCTACGCGTTCGACGACGTGGCGGCGTTCCCGTCGCGGCTCACCGTCAGTCTGCCTGGGTACGTGCCGTTCGGCGTCGACGTGAACCTCGGCAACGACAAGCCGATCGCGGTTCTCGATGAGGTGACGCTCCGCGTCGCGCACACGCTCGAAGGCGTCGTCGTCGCGCGCGGGCAGGAGGTGGGACTCGCCGCGGCGCGGGTCAGCGTCGTGGCGCACGAGAAGGGTGGCACGCGCATCGCGACCTGGACCGACGACCTCGGTCGATTCACGTTGGCCGACCTGCCGCGCGGCGAGTACTCGCTCGACGTGCGTGGGCCGGAGGTGATCGTGGGCAAGCCCGTCGCGGTGCAGGTCCCGCACTCCGGCAGGCTCCGGGTCTTCGTCGACCCGATGGTGCCGGTCGGCTCCGGCATCCTCGAGCTGCGCGTCCTCGACGCTGTCACCGGTCAGGCGAAGCCCGACGTGTCGATCACCGGCGTCGACAAGCGCCGCATGGCGTACGTCGACGGCACCTACAGCCTGCGCGGACTGAACCCCGGGCGCGTCGATCTGCAACTCGGTGCCGAGGGCTACCAGCCCGTGGCGATTCCAGCAGCGCTGGTCGCCGCGGGCCAGACGCGACGCCTCGGCGACGTCCTGCTCCAGCCGGCGGCGAGCCTGCGCGTGTGCGTCCTCGACGAACGCGGGCGCCCCTTCGAGCCGGCGCAGGTGAAGGTCGAACTCGTCGACCGGCAGCAGTTGACCCTCGCCACCGCGCTCGTGCCCGTCGTGGACGACGCGCGCCGGGGCAACTACCGCTGGGCCGGGCTCGCGCTCTCGCGCTTCACGCTGCGCGTGCGTGGGCCGGCGACGCACGTGCCGCAGGAGCAGGCGGTCGATCTCTTCACCGCGCAAACCACGGAGCTGCGGGTCGCGCTCGCGCGCGTGCCGGGGACGCCACCGGCGAAGACCGCCGCCCCGCGAGCCGGAAGCGGTCGCTGAGTCCGTGCTTTCTTCGTGGCCGTGCGGCGGTAGCTTGCCGTCACGGCCCACGTCGGGTCGGCGGACCAATCCGGAGCGAGTCGATGAAGATCCACACCGTCGCCTGCGGCCTCGCCGCGAGCCTGTTCCTCTTCGGGGCGTGCACCGACCCCACGGCCAACATGACCCCCGAACAGAAGAAGGCCTACTACGAGGAGCAGGCGCGTCAGCGGGAGGAGCGCGAGAAGGCGAGGAAGGCGTTCGAGGCGCGTGTGATCCAGGATCTCACCACGGAGGGTGAAGCGCATCAGGAGGCGCGCGACCTCGACATCGCCGGCTGGTACTCGTACGCGTGGGACCGTCCGGAGGAGAAGGTCCCCTTCTTCCACAAGCAGGTGCGTCAGGGCACGCGCTACAAGGCCGAGCACCTCACTTTGTTCCGCAATGGCAGCTACGCGCGCCGCGTCGACAAGGACGTCTGGGAGTACGACAAGGGCAGCCAGGGCTTCGCCGAGCCGCAAGCGGTCACGCGCGGCCAGTGGAAGACCGAGGGCAACCGGTTCCTCACGCGGCCCATCACGATGGGCGGCTACGGAGACTGGGAGGATGTCGCCGGGTACGAGAAGAAGGGCACGCACCTCGTGATGATCGAGGACAAGGCCATCAAGGCGGAGATCGAGCGCCGCAACCTGAAGGAGGATCAGGGCAAGGAGGCGCTCATGATCCTCGGCGAGCACACCTTCAACTGGGCGCCCAAGTAGCTGGCTCGGCCGGGTAGCCGGCCCGGCTAGCGGAGGTCGGGCATGCCGCGCCCCGCCAGGTATTGGCCGGGCCACGGCTGGTCGACGAACCCGTACTTTGCGGCCGCGTGCAGCGTGAGGTGCGGGTTCCCGAGGTGGGGGCGGGCCATGCAGCAGAGGTCGGCGCGGCCGGCGGCGAGGATCGTGTTGCAGTGGTCGCTGCCGAGGATCGCGCCGACGGCCATCACCGGCATGCCGGCCTCGTGGCGCACCTGCTCGGCGAACGGCACCTGGTACATCCGGCCGTAGTCGGGCTTCGACTCGGGGACGTTGCCGGCCGTCGACACGTCGATCACGTCGCAGCCGAACTCGGCGAGGGCGTGCGCGAACTCCACCGTGTCGGCGGGCGTCATGCCGTCGTCGCCGAGCCAGTCGGTGGCGGACACGCGCACCCCGAGCGGCTTGTGGTCGGGCCACGCGGCGCGCACCGCGCGGAACACCTCGATCGGGTACCGCATGCGGTTCTCGAGCGAGCCGCCCCAGGCGTCGGTGCGCCGATTGCTGAGCGGCGACAGGAAGCTCGACAGCAGGTAGCCGTGCGCCATGTGCAGCTCGATGAAGTCGAAGCCCGCAGCTTCGCTCATGCGCGTGGCCCGCACGAACGCGTCGCGCACGGCGTCCATGTCCGCGCGGGTCATCGCCCGCGGCGCGCGCCAACCGCTGCGGAACGGGATCGCCGACGGCGCCAGCGTCTCCCAGGCCTCGCCGTCGGGCAGCGGCACGTCGTTGGCCCGATCCCACGGGTGCGACACGGCGCCCTTGCGCCCGGCGTGTGCGAGCTGGATGCCGATCTTGCCCTCGCCGTGCGCGTGCGCGAACTCGACGATCCGCCGCCACGCCGCGACGTGCTCGTCGCGGTACATCCCCGCGCAACCCGGCGTGATCCGGCCCTCCGGCGTGACGTTCGTCATCTCCGTGATCACGAGTCCGGCTCCGCCGATCGCGCGGCTGCCGAGGTGCACGAGGTGCCAGTCGCCCGGCGTGCCGTCCTGCGCCGAGTACTGGCACATCGGGCTCACCACGATCCGGTTCGGCAGCGTCATCTGCCGCAACGTGAACGGCGTGAACACCGGCACCGGCCACGCGCCGTCCGACTGCCGCTTCGCGCCGGCGCGCTCGGCGAAGTCCGCGCGCACCGCGCGCAGCAGCGCCGGGTCGCGCTGCTCGAGGTTGTCCCAGGTGATGCGCTTGCTGCGCGTCATGAGGTTGAACTGGAACTCGAGCGGTCCCTGCGTCAGGTAGCGCGCCGAGTTCTCGAACCACTCGAGCGACGTCTGGGCCGCGCGCTGGGTCTTGAGCACGTCGATCCGCCGCGCTTCCTCGTAGCCCGCGAGCGCCTTGGGCACATCGTCGAACCCGTGCGCCCGGAACGCCTCGCACAGCGCGATCGCGTCCTCCATCGCCAGCTTGGTCCCGGAGCCCACCGAGAAGTGCGCGGTGTGCACCGCGTCGCCGACCAGCACGATGTTCTCGTGGTGCCAGCGCTCGCACGTGATCGTCGGGAAGGTGCGCCACAGCGAGCGGTTGGTGAGCAGCCGCTTGCCGTGCAGGTGCTCGGCGAACAGCTCCTCGCAGAAGCGCGCCGACGCCGTCTCGTCCATCGCGTCGAGCCCGGCGCGCCGCCAGGTGTCCTCCGTGCACTCCACGATCCACGTGCTCCGCTGCGCGTCGAACGGGTACGCGTGCACCTGGAACAGACCCCACTCCGTCTCCTGGAACACGAAGGTGAACGCGCGCAGCTCGAGGTCGGTGCCGAACCACGCGAACTTGCACTTGCGCCAGTCCAGAGTGGGCCGGAACACGTCCGCGTGCGCCGCGCGTACGACGCTGTTGATCCCGTCGGCGCCGACGATGAGGTGCGCCGGCCCGACGTCGGCCACCGTCTTGATCTCCTTCTGGAACAGCAGCCGCGCGCCCAGCTTCTTCGCCCGCGCCTGCAGGATGAGCAGCAGTTTCTGCCGCGACATGCCGCAGAACCCGTGCCCTGTCGACGTCACCTTGTCACCGCCGACGAAGGTCTCGATGTCGCTCCAGTAGCGGAAGCCGGCGCGGATCTGCGCGTAGGTCTCGGGGTCGGCTTCTTCGAAGTTGCTCAGCGTCTCGTCCGAGAACACCACGCCCCAGCCGAACGTGTCGTCGTGCCGGTTGCGCTCGTACACGTCGACGTCCACCTCTGGGAACGCCTTGCGCATCAGGATCGCGAAGTAGAGCGCCGCGGGGCCGCCGCCGATGCAGGCGAGCCTCACGCCTGCTTCCCCGCGATCACGCGCAGCATCTCGGCGACGTCGTGCAGCTTGTGGCGCGCCTTGCCCTGCTTCTGGCCCTGCGCCAGCTCGTACGCGTCGAGCTTGCGCCAGTCGGCGTAGGTCACGACGTTGACGCTGCGGTCGCGCAGCAGCTCCGGCACCGCGTCCGCGTCGCGCGCAGCCAGCGCCGCCGCCTTGCGGTCCTTCAGGTCGGCCACCATCTGCCGCACGGTGTCGACCGAGTCGGGGCTGTTGGTGCCGATCAGTCCCGTCGGCCCGCGCTTGGCCCAGCCGACCACGTACTGATCCGCCACCACGCTCCCACCCGGCGCCGCGAGCACGCGCCCCGCCTCGTTGGGGATGATCCCGGCGCGCTCGTCGAACGGCACGCCCTTGGTCGGCACGCCGCGGTAGCCGACCGCGGCGAGCACCAACTGGCACGGCAGCGTGCTGAACTTGCCGGTGCCCTTGGGGCGGGGCGTGCCGTCCTTGTCGGCCACGAGCTGCGCGTGCTCGACCTTCACCGCGCTCACCTTGCCGTCCTTGCCGACGATCTCGACCGGCGACACCAGGAACCTGCAGCGCAGCTTGCGCGCGCCTTCGCCCTCGCCCTTCGCTGCCAGCTCCGCGATCAGCTTCACGTTGCGCTGCGTCGAGCGCGGCTGGCTCGGCACCCAGCCTTCGCTGAGCGGATCCAGCGCCGCTTCGTCCGGCGTGACGACCGCGTCGACGCCGGGCAGCTCGGCGATCTCCTCCAGCTCCTTCGGCGAGAACGCCGCCTGCGCCGGTCCGCGCCGCCCCAGCAGGATCACCTCGCGCACTTTGCTGCCGCGCAGCACGTCGAGCGCGTAGCCGGCGATGTCGGTGTCGGCGAGTGCGTCGGGGTCCTTCAGCAGCACGCGCGCCACGTCCATCGCCACGTTGCCGTTGCCGACGACGGCGACCGATGTCGCTGCACCGAGCGCGAAACGCCGGTTCGTGAAGTCGGGGTGCGCGTTGTACCAACCCACGAACTCGGTCGCCGAATGGACCCCGGCGAGGCCTTCGCCCGGGATGCCGAGCTTGCGGTCGCTCTCGTTGCCGACCGCGTAGACGATCTGATCGTAGCGCGCGCGCAGGTCGTCGACCGAGAGGTCGCGCCCGAGCTTGACGTTGCCGAAGAAACGGAAGCGCGCGTCCTTCGCGACCTCCTCGTACACCTTCACCACCGACTTGATCTTCTGGTGGTCGGGGGCCACTCCGCCGCGCACCAGCCCGAACGGCGTCGGCAGGCGGTCGAACACGTCGGCGCGCACGTGCAGGTTCTCGGTCTTGAACAGGGCCTGCACCGCGTAGAACGCGGACGGGCCCGAGCCGATGACGGCGACGCGCAGCGGGCGCGCCTCGCTGCCGAGGGAGAGCTGTGCCATGGGCGGCGGATGATACGGAACGGCTTCCCGCGTTCCCGCCCCGTCCGCGTAACGTCGCGCGCCGGGTCGGCGTAGGTGCGCGACCTGGCTCCCACATGCAATCCCTTGCACTTGCGTTCCTTCTCGCCCTCGCGCTCCCCGCACAGGCGCCCACCGCGCTGAAACCCGCCGCCGTCGCCGCCATCGACGCGCTCTTCGCGCCGTGGAACAAGCCGTCGTCGCCTGGCTGCGTCGTCGGCGTGTTCGCCGGCGGCAGGGTCATCCATGCGCGCGCCTACGGTGCGGCCGACCTCGAGCGCGGCGTGGCGCTGGCACCCGACTCGGTCTTCGACCTCGCCTCGACTTCCAAGCAGTTCTTCGCCTGCGCGATCCTCCTGCTCGAGCAGGACGGCAAGCTCACCCTCGACGACGACATCCGCCGTCATCTGCCGGCGTTCCCCGACCATGGCACGCCGATCACCATCCGCCACCTGCTGCACCACACGAGCGGCATCCGCGACTACCTCGTGCTCATGCAGCTCGCGGGCATGGAGTTCGGCAACGACCATCCCGAGGCGGAGATCCTGGCGCTGATCGCGCGGCAGAAGGCGCTCAACTTCACGCCCGGGGCGGAGCACCTCTACAGCAACAGCGGCTACTTCCTGCTGGCCGAGATCATCCGCAAGGTCACTGGCGCGACGCCGGGCGACTTCCTGCGCGCGCGCATCTTCGCGCCGCTCGGCATGACCGGCACCGACCTCTACGACGACCACGATCGCATCGTGAAGCGCCGCGCCATCGGGTATTCGCCGGCGAAGGGCGGTGGGTTCACGACCGAGCTGTACCGCTTCGACCTCGTCGGCGACGGCGGCGTGCTCAGCAACCTGCAGGACCTCGCGCGTTGGGACGCGAACTTCGCGGCCAACAAGCTCGGCGGCGGTGCGGCCCTGATCGAGACGATGCTGACCCGGGGTGCGCTGAGCGATGGCCGCGTGCTCGACTACGCCTGCGCGCTCCGCCACCTCGAGCACTGTGGCCAGCGCGCAGTCGACCACGGCGGCGCCTGGGCCGGCTACCGCTCGCAGATGGTGCGCTTCCCCGCGCTCGGGGTGACCGTCGCCGTGCTCGCCAACCTCGGCACGTTCGACCCCGACAGCAAGGCGCTGGCCGTCGCCGACATCGTGCTGGCTGACAAGCTCGCGCCTGTGCCGGTCGGCCCGCCGGTTGCCGTCGAGGCCAAGGCCACCGCCTCTGCCGCCGCCCAGCCCGACGCCGCGGCGCTCGCCGCGTTCGCCGGGTCGTTCCGTTCGTCGGGCGGCCGCGTGTTCGCCGTGTCGTTCGCCGATGGCCGCCTCCACCTCCCGCTCACCGCGGAGCAGGCGTTCCCGCTGGTCGCCACCGGTCCCGCGACCTTCGTCGCCGAGGGCGCGCCCGTTCCGATCGCGGTCGAGTTCGTCGACGGCGGCAAGGCCCTGCAGATGAAGGTCGCCGACCAGCCGGCGCGCAAGCTCACGCGCATCGAGCCGTGGCAGCCGTCGGCCGACGACCTCGCCGCGCTGACGGGCGCATTCCGCAGCGACGAACTCGACGCCACCTGGCGGCTCACGCCGGTCGAGGGCGGTCTGCGCGTCGACATCGGCTATCGCGAGGACGTGATGCGACTCGGCCCGAGCGTCCAGGACGAGTTCAACGTTGGCGGCGCGACGGTGCGCCTCGCACGCAAGGACGGCAAGATCACGGGCTTCACCGTCGACGCCGGCCGCGTGCGGGGGATCGGGTTCCGGTTAGGATCCTGATTCCGATGGACCGCGATGCCCTCCTCGAACGCCTGCGCGCTCACTTCGCGCCCAGTCCGCTGCCGCTGGTGGCGGTGTGGCTGTTCGGCAGCCAGGCGCGAGGGGATGCGCGGGAGGACAGCGATGTCGATGTCGCGGTGCTCTTCACCGAGGCCCCCGGCGACGGCTACGCGACCCTGATGCTGGGCCTCGATCTCGCCGCCGCGCTCGAGACCGTGCTCGGCGCCGAAGTCGACGTCGCCGTGCTCAATGACGCCGCCCCCGATCTCGTGCACCGCGTCCTTCGCGATGGCGTGCTCGTGCTCGAGCGCGAGCGCTCGGCACGGATCGCGTTCGAGGTGCGCGCGCGCAACGAGTACTTCGACCTCGTACCCGTGCTGCAACGGTACCGCCGGTTCGCCGGAGACGAGCCGTGACCGACGAGGCGCTCATCGCCAAGAAGTTGACTGCGCTCGAGCACCGGGTGCGCGACTTGCGCCAACGCGCCCGGCCAGGAACTTCGTCTTCGGCAACCGAGACTAGAACATCCCGACCGTCAGCGTCAGCCCATTCGAAGACTCGAGGCTCGTGAGGTTCAGGCCCGAGAGTTCGCATTCGAGCATCTGGTGACGCAGCACGCCGCCGACGAGACCCGAGTCGTTCGGGACGCCGAACTGAAGCGTCGCCGTGCCGCCCACCGGCAGTACGAACAGCGTGATGTCCGGGCTGGCGAGGAGCAGACAACCGGGCGCGCCCGCGGGATGCACGAGCGACAGCGGCAGGGCCAGCGGTGAGGCGCCGAGCGCCGCGAGGCCGATGGACGTCGCTGCCATGCCGCTGCAACTCGAGCGGAAGGTACCGCCAACCCAAGGCAGGCGGTCGGCGGTGAGCGTCGGGCCGCCTGCGGTGCAGCCGGAGGGCTGCGAGACGGCGCTCGCCAAGCACGGTGTCCGCAGCCGGGCGACGAATGCCGAGGGCCCGCCATTGACCGTGCGGAAGTCTCCGCCAACCGCGAGTTCGCCGAGCGGTCCGACGGCGAGTGCCTGACCGACGCCGCCCGCCAACCCCGTACCGAACGCGGACCAGACACTGCCGTTCCAGCGCGCGATGCCATTGCAGACCACGCCGCCCTGCTGCGTGAACGAGCCCGTGGCTACGACATCGCCATTTGGCAGCGACATGAGTGCCGTAGCCCCGGACGTGGCGCCGAGCGGCGACCACGCCGTGCCATTCCAGCGCAGGAGACCCGCGCTGCTGGCGATCAAGTCGCCGTTCGATCGGACGGTCAGGGCGTCCACGCCGCTGTTCAAGCCCATCGGCGCCCAGGTCGCGCCGTTCCAGCGCGCGATGCCGTAGCCGACGTTGACTCCGCCCGCGATCGAGAACGAGCCGCCGGCGACGAGGTCCCCGTTCGGCAATACCGCGAGCGCACGCACGATGTTGCCGCTGACGCCGGGCTGGCCGATGCCCTGACCGAGGGGGTGCCACGCACTGCCGTCCCAACGTGCGATGTTGTTGGCGGGGGACTGGAAGATGCCGCCGACGATGAGGTCGCCGTTCGGCATGAGCGCCATGCTGAGGACCTGCCCGATGACTCCCGATGCCATCGGATTCCAGCTACTGCCGTTCCAACGCGCGATGCCCTGCGTGCTCGTGCCACTGCCGAACGAACCACCGGCGAACACGTCGCCGTTCGGCGCTGCGCAGAGCGCAGTGACCAGTGCGTTGCTAGCCTGGGTGCCGAGCGGAATGCCTGGGCCGAGCGGGTTCCAGTTGCTGCCGTCCCACTCGGCGACGAGGTTGGCCTGCTGACCCCCCGCGGCAAGGAAGCGTCCGCCCGCGACAAATCGCCCGTCGGGCTTGCTCGCCAGTGCGAAGGTTGCGGCGCTGACTCCTGGCAGCGCCGACCACGACGCGCCGTTCCAGAACAAGAGCCCGACGCCGCCGGCCACCAGCGTGCCGTTCGGCATCGACGCGAACGTCTGCGGCTGCCACGTCGTGCCGCCGGCCATCGGGTTCCAGGCGCTGCCGTTCCACCGTGCCACGAACCTCGCGTTGCTGCCGGGGTACTGACCGCCTGCGACGACGTCACCGTTCGCGAGTTCGCCGATCGCGGCGACGTTGACGCTCGAGCCTACGCCGAGCGCCGACCAGGTCGTGCCGTTCCAGCGTGCCACCCGATTGACGGTCTGGCCGTTGATCGACAGGAAGGCACCTGCGGCCAGCACGTCGCCGTTGCTCGCGATCGCCAAGGCGTTGACCTGGGGCTGTGCCCCGTTCGCCGACAGCGTGCCCGTCGACGACCAGGTCGCGCCGTCCCACCGCGTCAGGCTCGAGAGCGAGCCGGCAATGACGTCACCGTTCGGGCGCACGGCCAGGGAGTAGACGCCGCCTGGGACGCCGCTGCCCAGGGCGGACCAGGTCGCCGCCGTGGCATCCCAGCGCGCGATGTTGTTGGCGCTGGTCGTCCCGGCCGTTGTGAAGAAGCCGCCGGCGACGAGGTCGCCGTTCCGCAGCGCGGCCAGACCCCGCACCTCGCCAGAGGACCCGGTGACACCACCCCCGACGCCGGACCAGCCAGCGCCGTTCCAAGTGGCGATCCCGTTGACCGTGATTCCCCCCGCACTCGTGAAGGCACCACCCGCCACGAGCTCGCCGCTGGCGAGCACGGCGAGCGCGCGCACGCGGTTGTTCGTGCCGGCCCCAAGGCTCGACCAGGTTGCGGCGACCGGGTCGTAGGCCGCGATGTTGTTGGCCGAGGTGCCGCCAGCGGTGGCGAACAGACCGGCGAGCACGAGCAACGCGGGTGCCGGTCCGGCGCCGTCAGGGTCCCAGACGGTGGAGGCGTACATCACGCCCTGGGTGCCGTTGTAGCCGTTGACGCCTGCCGACACGGAGCCCGGCTGCCACTGCAGAGCACACTGCGCTTGCGTGAAGCCGGTCGTGGCGACGAGCGTGGCGGCCACCGCGAGCCAGCGCGCGGCGGCCGGGGGATTCGAAGCGCGGGAGCGCGAAACGTCGGAATTGCGGATGGAAGTACACATGATGGTTCGCCGGTCGGTTCGAGGGTGCCGGTAGTCGGTCCGATGTCCAGGTGTCCCGCACGGACGGTTCCTTACTCAGGCCGCGGAAGTTCACCATCGCCGGCGGCCTCTTCTGGCCGCGCGCAGCGCAGCACAACTTCTGGTTGACCGGCCGCCGGTCGCGATGGGACATGCCTCAACCGCGCGGCTCCACCGAACCGTCACGGCTTGTGACGGACTCCGGCGATCCCTAGCGTGCGCGCCTCGACGAGGGCGGCTCCTTGCCGATGGTCGCCGCCGACGGCGGCTCTTGCAACCTGCGAGTGAAGGGTCGGTGGCCCCGCGGCAACCCGGTCACCCACCGCGGCGCCGGTGCATGCGCCCCAGCCACGCGCTGAGCCCGGCCCAGGCGAGCGCGATCGGCACCGCCACCGTCGCGGAGGCCGCCACGCCGCCGCCCACCAGCGCCGCGACCGGCTGGCGCCATGCGTTGGTCGACTCGCCGAACACCCAGTCGAAGATGCGGAAGCCGGCGGCGTCGATCACGCTCTTGGCTTTGTACTTGTCGCTCGGCGTGCACACGGTGAAGAGCGCGTCGCGGCTCGGTTTGGCGAAGCCGTAGTTGGTGGCGCGGCGGGCGACCTCGAAGCAGGCGATCGTCACCAGGAAGGCCTCGGGTGTGGCGAAGGCGAGCGCGACGAAGCCGACGGCGTAGGCGAGCGGCTGCAGTGCGAGCGCGATGCCGATGCCGAAGCGCGTCATGAGCGGGCCGACGAGTGCGAACTGGAAACCGAGCGTGATGGCCTGTGCCCAGAAGTCCACGCTCGCGTTGAACGCGACGCGCGCCGCGCGGTCGGCACCGAAGTGAGCCTTCACCGGCTCGACGACTTCGAGCGAGGCCACCGCCGACGCAAAGCTCTGCAGTGCGACGTAGCCGAGGATCATCGCGAGGTACGGGTTGCGCAGCGAGGCGGCGAAGCCTTCGAACCACGAGCCGCCGACGCCGCCGCGCGCGCCAGGGGCCTGCGCTTCGCGTGCCGTGGACCGCGCCAGCAACGCCACGCACAGCGCTGCCGCCACGAGCAGCAGCGCCACCGCCACTCCGAGCACCGCGTAGCGCCCGAGCGCTTCCGCCCCGTGCCCCGTGAACGCGGCGCCGCCGAGCTGCCCCAGCGTGCCGCCGACCGCGATCGGCCCGAACGTGCGCTTGCCCGCGGCGCTGCCGTACAGGTCGGCCATCAGCCCCCAGAACAGCGCGAGCCCGACCATGAGGTAGGTGCTCACCCAACAGTAGAAGCAGGCCGGCAGCCAGAACGCCTTGCCCTCGGCGTGCTCGGCCGGCGCGAGCGCGTCGTAGAACACCCACGCGCCCGCGGTGAGCGCCGCGAACGCCGCGAACACGAACGGCGCCACCCGCCGCCGCGGCCAGCGCGCGATCGCCGCGCTGAGCAGCGCGGTGACGATCACCGTGACGATCGCAGTGCCGAGCCACACGCGCGGCAGGATGTCGCGGCCGAAGTACTGGCCGACGTCGTCGCGCAGCGGCTTCAAGATCCCGTAGCTCGCGAACAGGGCGAACAGGAGCGCGGTGGCGAGCAGGCCCTGGGGGCGGGCGGCGGAGGGGCGCGGGTCGGACACGGGTGCGCGTGTCTACGCGTGGGTGGGGGCGACTGCCAGTCGAGATCCTGCCAGAGCTGTGCCTGGCGCCGGTCTGGCGGTCGTTCCTACTTCGTCAGGACCACGTCGACGATCGGGTCGCGCGGTTCGTCGGGCACGGGCGCCGAGGCGGAGCCGGCGTCGGCGCGGAGATGCACGGTGGTGGCGTCGGTGGCGAACGGGTCGAGCACGAAGCGGCCGTCGCAGTCGGCGAGCACGTCGAGCCGATCGGAGCCGACGCGGACGTTCACGCGCAGGAACGGCAGCGGCGTCTGCGCCGCGTCGAGGAGGCGGAACGTGATGCGTCGGCGTGAGAACGTGATGTCAGCGACCTGCGCGACGCCGGGCTGCACCTCGACCTGGGTCGGAAGGGAGATCCACGCGGCGTGGTCATCCGTGGGCACCCCGCGCGCCACGACGGCGGCCTGCCAGCGGCCGGCGAGGAGGCGGACCGCGAAGCGACCCGCGGGGTCGGTCTCGCAGGTGATGCGGTCCCTGAACAGTTCCAACCCGCTCCGGAACGAGGTCGGCGTGAAGCCGACGACGCGGTCGGCGAACGGAACCCCGTCGACGGTCACGACGCCGGTGACGACGGCGGGCTCCAGATGCGCGGTGCCTTGGAGTGATCGCGTCTCGCCGTCGCGGAGGTTCGCGAGCGTGCCGAGTTCGAGTCGGTTGGGGAAGCCATCGCGCGTCGGGAGCGACAGTCTGATTCTCCATTTCCCCGGTTCGATCCCTTCGATCCTGAAGTTCCCATCGGGTCCGACCGCGAAGACGTGGCGAAGGCTCGGCAGCGACTTCCACTCCGGTAGGCCCACGTCGGTCAGGCCTGGCGCATGGTGCTCCGTCACGAGCGTCAGCCCGTAGCCGTCCGGGTCCTGGGCGCAGGCGTACCCGAGCGCTTCCGGCCATTGTGGTGAACGCATGAACCTGAGCGTGTAGGACTCGGGTGGCTCTTGGGCGACGTCGCCGAGCCCGGCACGGAGTGCCGCCGGGAGTCTGCCGACCAGCGTGCCGCCGGCTCGCACGAGGACCCGGATGGGTCGGCCGGCGAGGGTCACCGGCGAGAGCAACGTGGGAACGTGGCCGCGACCCACGACGCGGACAACGAGGGGGCGACCGAGCGGGCCGCGCAGCACGGCCCGACCCGTGGCGTCGCTGCGCACCGCGTGCACGGTCACGGCGTGCTGGCTGTCGAGGTACGGGGTCCACGACCGTAGGTCGGCGATTGCGTTCGAATCCGACGACAGCGGCCTGTCGTCCAGGGGCAGGAGCAGCTCGACGAGGGAGTCGGCGATGGGTGCACCTGCAGCTCCGACGAGTTCGATCGTCCGCTCACCGGCAGCGGGCGTGCGTACGGTCAGCTCGCTGGCCCCGGGCGCCAGTTCGGCGAAGGCCACCAGGGCTGGGTCGCCCGCGGAACGGACCACGACGGCCGTCGTGTCCGGAGTGAGGCCTTCCAGGCGTACGCGTCCGTCTTGATGCGAGCCCAGCGCGTGCACGCGGCCCATCCAGCCCATCTCGTGCCGCACGAAGCGAGCCGGGCGTTCGATGCACACTGCCTCGAACGCCTCGACCGGGTTGTCGGTGGTTCCGTCGACCACGCGAAGGTCGAGCGATCGGGACGGGACGCGTCGCATGCGGAACTCGATGGCGCGCGAGCCCGCGGGCCAGACCGTCTCCATGCCGTCGACCCACTCGTAGCCTTCCACCTCCGGGTAGTAGTGGACGCGCGGCTCGCTCGCCGGCCCGACGACGTGGCGGAAGCGGCCGTTCGCGTCCGTGACCATGTTGTCCGCGAACATCAACTTGCCCATCAGGCGCACGCCTGCCAGCGGTTGGCCCTCGTCGTCGACGACGACCCCTTCGTTGATCGGTACCTCGGCCTCGGAGAAGAGGGTGACGGTCACGTCCATCGCTTCCTTGTCGGCGTCGACCTCGAACGTGAGCGGCGACCGCAGCGCGCGACCGTACCCGACCGAGAGCCCGTACGACCCCGGGAGAAGGCAGCCGAGATCGAAGGTGCCATCCGCGGCGGAATGCGCCGCTCCGGACCGCCATCGATCCTGATCCTCGAAGTGTCCGGCGCCCAGGGATACACCCGGCTGCGGCACGCCGCCGGTGTCGATCACCCTGCCGACCACCCTGGTGCCACGGCGGAGGCGGATGTCGCCGAGGTCCCCACCGGTTGCTTGCGACGGCGTGAGGTCGCGCGTTGCCGGGACGAAGCCATCTGCGCGAAGGAACAACGCGCAGTGCCACCCCGTCGTCGTCGGCTCGATCCGCACTCGGCCTTCGCCGTCACTGGTGAACGGACCCAGTCGCTCTGGGCGGGTCGGCCGGACTCCGGGCGCGTCTTCCTGGGCCGACAGGAACACCTCGCACCCGGCGATCGGCGTGGACGTGTGGCGATCGACGCAGCGGGCGATGATCACGGCGGCCGCCGTCGTCGGTGCTGTCGCCGGACTCGGCGACAGCTCGTCGCGGATCGCGTCGCGGGGTTCGGCGTCCTCCAACCCCGCAGGCCATGCGAGGACGAGCGCCGCGCCGCCAGCGACGAGCGCGCCTGCCAGGATCAGCAGCGCCGTGGGTCGTCCGGCCGATGCGGATGCCATGGTCGAAGCGTAGCCGCCGAGAGAACGCCAGTTCCGTGCGGGTCCAGATCTGGCCGTATCTCTGCAGGCGCACCGTGGCCCGCACGCCGCACTTGCCGATAATCCCCCACGGCGACATGCACATCCGCGACGTCTTCCAGCAGTACCCCTCGACCTTCTCGTTCGAGTTCTTCCCGCCCAAGAACCAGGAGGGCGCAGAGAAGCTGTACGGCACGATCGCCGACCTCCAGGCGCTCAAGCCGTCGTTCGTGTCGGTCACCTACGGCGCGGGCGGGTCGACGCGCGAACTCACGCACGACCTCGTGGTGCGCATCAAGCAGACCACCAGCGTCGAGACGGTGCCGCACCTCACCTGCGTGTGCCACAAGCGCGGCGAGATCGAGGCGATCCTGCGCCGCTACGCGCAGGCGGGGGTGAGCAACATCCTGGCGCTGGGCGGCGATCCGCCGCGCGGGGTCGAACACGATCGCAGCGCCGACGACTTCCGCCACGCGGCCGATCTCGTGACCTTCATCCAGGCGTTCAACGCCAACAAGGCGCACCCCGACCCGCGCGGCTTCGGGGTGGGGGTGGCCGGCTTCCCCGAGGGTCACCCCGCGACCCCCAACCGGCTGGTCGAGATGGACCACCTCAAGGCGAAGGTCGAGGCGGGCGCCGACTACATCGTCACGCAGCTCTTCTTCGACAATCGCGACTTCTACGACTTCCGCGAGCGCTGCGCGCTGGCCGGGATCAAGGTGCCGATCCTCGCCGGGATCATGCCGGTGACGACGCTCAAGGGCATGAAGCGCATGGCCGAACTCGCGCTCGGCGCGCGCTTCCCGGCGCGGTTGATCAAGGCGATCCAGCGCTGCGGCGACGACGAGGATGCGATGCGGCGCGTCGGCATCCACTGGGCGACCGAGCAGTCGCGGGATCTGCTCGACAACCGCGTCGCCGGCATCCACTACTACACGCTCAACCAGAGCGACGCGACGCGGCAGATCTACGCGACGTTGGGGATCAAGGAGACGCCGCGCTGAGGCGGCGATCGGAGCGAGCAGGCCCGAAGCACCCTCGCGCGGGGCATCCGGCGGGCCGGCGTCGCGTTCGCCATCTCGCGGCCGTTCGCGGGTAGCCTTCACGCTCCACCCATGCTCTCCCGGCTCACCCTTTGCTCCGTGACGGCGTCCGCCATCTGCGCGCAGGCGACGCCGGTCCCGCTCGCGAACCACAGCTTCGAGGCGCCAGCGATTCCGGCGGGGACCTTCGCAACCATCGCGCCGCCTCCAGGCTGGACGGGGTTCGGCCCCTTGAACTACGGCGCGCGCACGATCGGCGTGCTGCATCCGGCGACGACCACCCTGTATGCAGTGCCGCCGCCGCACGGCGTGAACGTCGGAGTGGTCTTCCTGATGGACGATCAGGCCAACCAGTTGTTCTTCGCGCGCCAGGAGGCGGGTCTGCAGCAGACGCTCGCCGACGTGCTGCGCACCGACCGGCGCTACACGCTCACCGTCGACGTCGGCAACATCACCAACGACGTCGCGGCTCCGTTCCTGTTCGGGGGCTTTCCAGGCTACCGGATCGAGTTGCAGGCAGGCGGCGTCGTGATCGCCGCCGACGCGAACACGCTGCTGCCCGCCGAGGGTCGCTTCCTGCGGTCACGCATCGAGGTCGAGATCGGCGCGTCGCACGCGCAGGCTGGGCAGCCGCTGCGCATCCGGTTGCTCAACCGGAACGCGGCGCCAGGGATCGAGGTCAACTTCGACGACGTGCGCCTGGAGTGGGAGCCGAATGGCCGCTGGAGCGACCTCGGGTCGGGGTCTGCCGGGACCCTCGGCATTCCCCGCCTCCAGGGGTCGGGGCCGTTGGCGCTGAACGGCACCAACCGGTTCTGGCTGACGCGCGCCGTGCCGGGCGCGCCGGCCGTCCTGGTGCTCGGCGCAAGTGCGGTGTCGCTGCCGATCTTCGGTGGCACGCTGGTGCCATCGCCCGACGTGATCGTCCCAATGCCCATCGACGGCGCCGGCGGAGCGGACTTCGCGTTTCTGCAGACGGCGCCGATGGCACCGGCGTCGCGGATCTACGCGCAGGCGTGGATCCTCGACGGCGGCGCGCCGGCAGGGCTGGCGTCGAGCAACGCGGTGCTCGGGGTCGCGCCCTAGGCACTCGGTCCGGCGCTCGACCGTCCCGCGACGATCCTGTTACCGTCTCCGTGTCCGCGAAAACCGCTCCTGCGCCGGACAGCCTCGCATGCGCCTCGCCTCGTTCGTCTTCTTCGGCCTCGCCCTCGGCGCCACTCTCGTCGCGCAGACCCGCCCCAATACGCTCGTCCTGATCGCCGACGACGTCGGGGTCGACTCGGTCGGCGTGTACGCCGCGGTGCCATCGCCGCCACCGACACCGAACCTCGATGCGCTCGCGCGCGGCGGCGTGCTCTTCCGCAACGCGCTGGCGCAGCCACTGTGCTCGCCGACGCGCGCCTGCATCCACACCGGACGCTCGCCGTTCCGCACCGGCGTCGGCACCGCGCTCGGCAACGGCGCGGCCGGCCTGCTCCTGACCGAACACACCCTCCCCGAGCTGCTCGCCAGCAACGGCACGCGGCACGGGCTCATCGGCAAGTGGCACCTCGGCGATGCGATCGGCGCGGATGCCCCGAACCAGCACGGGTGGTCGCACTTCACCGGCACGCTCGGCCCGCAGGTGACGAACTACCGGTCCTGGGCGAAGACGACGAACGGCACGACGTCGACGTCGACGACCTACGCGACCACCGACCTCGTGAACGAGGCGCTCGCCTGGATCGGCGCGCAGACCGCGCCGTGGGTGTGCGTCGTCTCGTTCCAGGCGGCGCACACGCCGCTGCACGCGCCGCCCCCGTCGCTGCACAGCCAGGACCTCACCGGCCTCGATCCGGCGACGACACCGCTGCCCTTCTACAAGGCGATGGTGGAGGCGATGGATCGCGAGATCGGCCGGCTGCTCACGTCGCTGCCGTCCGGCGTGCGCGCCGGCACGGACGTGGTCTTCCTCGGCGACAACGGCACGCCGCGGAACGTGACGCAGGCGCCGTTCGTGCCGACGCATGCGAAGGGCACGTTGTACGAAGGCGGCACGCGCGTGCCGCTGTTCGTGCAGGGGCCGAGCGTCGCCTCGCCCGGACGCGAAGTCGCCGCCCTCATCGATCCCACGGACCTGTTCGCCACGCTGTGCGAGCTGCACGGTCTCGATGCGCGCGCGTCGGTGCCCGCCGACGTGCCGCTCGACTGCTTGAGCTTCGCGCCCTACCTGCGCGATCCCGGCCAGACCCCGCTGCGCCGCTTCGCGCACGTGGAGCTGTTCCCTGGCGCCGGCGCCGGACACGCCGTGCGCGAAGCACGTTGGAAGCTCATCCGCTTCTCGGGGGCGAACGCGCGCGACGAGCTGTACGACCTCGTGGCCGATCCGTTCGAGCAGACGAACCTGTACGACGGCGCGCTGACCCCCGACGAACTGCTCGCCTACGAGACCCTTCGGGTCGCCGCCGCCAGCCTTCGTGGCGAGCCGTTGGCGCTGCCCTATGGCGCGGGTTGTGCCGGCGTCGCGGGTGCGCCCGCGACGCTTGCGCCCACTGGCGGCCCGCGCGTCGGCGCGAGCTTCACGGTGCGCGCCACCGGTCTCGCCACGAGCGCGACCGCCGCGTGGCTCCTGCTCGGGAGTTCGCGCGAACGACTGGGCGCGCTGCCGTTGCCTGTCGACCTCTCCGCGCTCGGGTTCACGTCGTGCTTCCTGCACACGAGTGCCGAGGTCGTCCTGACGATGCCGGCGCCGGCCCAGGGCGCGAGCACGCTCGCCATCCCGCTGCCCTCGGTGCCCGCACTCGCCGGTGCAGCCCTCTACGTCCAGGCGGTGGTCGCGGAGCCGGGGGCGAACCGCGCCGGCGTGCTCTTCGCGGCGGCGCTGGCCGCGGTGGTCGGAACCTGACCGCCGCGGGTCCCCTGCCCCGCGCGAACCCTCCCGGCCAGAGGGATTGCAGCCGGCGTCGGAGATCGGCAGGTTCGCTGTCCGGTGGCGGTCGCGTCGGGAGATCCGGGGTCCGTGGCGCGCTTGCCGCACCCCACCCTGACCTGAACCACGATCCATCCCCGGGCCGAGCCATGTCCCCACTTGCCCTTCCTGCGTTGTTCCTGCTTGCCTCGCTTGCCGCCCGTGCCGCGGCGCAGATGTTCGAGGTCTACCCGTCGCGGCCCGATGTGTCCTGGACGACTTCGACGCGCCTGGGCCTTGGCGCGAGCGCCGGTGAGATCCTCATGCATGTCCCGGGCTCACACTTCCGCAGCGTCGGCAACCGCGGCGCGGGCACGTGCGATTGCGTGTTGTTCTACCGATTCGAGGTGCGGTTCTGGGACGGCGACCGCTCCACGCCGGAGGTGTTCACACCGATCATCCGCGACTGGACCGGCACCGCACCCGGAGTCCGGCTCAACCCGTTGACTGCACCCAAGACGACGCCGGCTGGTCCCGTCGGACCAGGACTGGTGACCACCACCATGTACTTCCTGGCTCCACAGCCGACGGTCACCATTCCGTGCGACACCGGCTTCTGCATCGGCGTCGAGGTGGGAGCGGCGACCTACACGTCCGGTGTCCTGACGGAGGGACTCGAAGTGCTCGCCGCCGCCTACCAGCCCGGCGGCGTGGCCGTGCCCGCCACCGGCGACTACCCGCGCGCCGGCATGCCGAGCTACGCGTGGTCGAAGCTCAACGGCGCGTTCCCGTGGGTCAACGCTCCGGCGACACCCGGGCTCACCCTGGCGTTCGCCGTCGATCCGCGCACGCCGCTGCTCAACATCGGCAACCGCGCGCCGGCGATCCCCAGCGTCAGCTTCGGCGTCGGCGGCATGCATCCTGACTGCGCATCGCCGTTGCGCCTCGACGGGCTCGATCTGCGCATCCAGGACCACAGCAAGCCCAACGGTTTCGCATGGGCCTTCGCCGGAGTCACACCCACCGGCGGCATCCCGATCTTCCCGCCCGTGCTCGGCTGCCTCGAAGTGATTCCCATGCTGGTGTTCCCCCTGTCACTGGACGGCAACGGCGTGGCACAGGTGAACCTCGTGCCCGACGGGCTTGCGTCGAACGCCAACTTCACCGGCACGGTCTGGGTGCAGTCGGTGGTCATGGATTCCCTGGCCACGGTGTTCCACTTCTCGAACGCCCAGGCCGTGGACTTCTGATCGCTCGCTCAATAGAGCGTGAGGTAGAGCGGATGGCTCACGCGCACGTCCGGGGGCGCGAGCCCCAACGTCGCGGCCTGCATGACGATGTCGATCCCGAACAAGGCGGCGGGGAACGTGACCACCGACTGCACCGGGTTGCCCGGAAACGGTGAGACGGCGGGCACCGCGAAGAAGAGCTGCAGCGGGGCCGCGAACGGGTAGGTGAGCGGGTCCCACAGGAACCAGGCGCCGGGGCCGCCCGGATGCCCGCCGGTGACGAAGAGCGTGTAGCGGAAGCCCGCTCCGATGGAGAGCGGCTCGCGCAGCGCTTGCACTGCGAGGCCGCGCGTGAGGCCGAACGTGCTGCCGCCCGCCCAGGGGTAGCCGATGATCCGCTCGTAGCGCACGGGTTCCCAGAAGTGCGAGCCGCCGCGGCAGATCGGATCCCCGATGCAGATGGCGTCGACGTCGTCTTCCTGGCGGGAGCGATCGATGCCGATGCGGCTGCTCACGGGTTCGCCGGTCGAGTAGCGGAGTGGCACCGGGATCGCGTTGTCGCACGCGCACTGCAGGAACATCAATTGGTCGCGGACGACGCAGCCCGACGACGTCGCGGAAAACAGGATCTGGATGCCGCGGGGGTCGTACAGATCGATCGCCAGCGCGTCGACGTCTTCGCAGTCCTGAAGGCCGAGTTGCCCGGGCGTGTACGCGACCGTGGGCGCCGACCACCCCGTGCCGTTCCAGGTGCTCGAAAACACGGTTGCGCCCGAGATTGGCGTGCTGTTCCACCACGTCGGCGGCACGCGCCCCAGCGTCGCGGCCGTGAACGAGTAGTAGACGACCGGGCAGGGAAACGGGCACACGGGCAGGCCGATCCCGGGGATCGCGTTCTCCAGCGGCATGAGGCTCATCATGAGGTCGGCGCCGTCGACCTCCGACCCGGCCGGCAGGGCGACCTCGCTCGAGTCGGCGAGCTTGAAGGTGCGGTCGACGAACTCCGGAGGGATGCAGCTCGCGCCGCGGAACACGTAGTGGAAGAAGTCGGCCTCGTTGCCTCCCGCGGTGCCGACCTCGGCATTGATCGCCCCGCCGAGCTCGCCGGCCGTGCCGCGCCGCACGGAGAACGCGAGGAAGTTCCAGTGGCCGAAGTCGATGGAGACGACGCCGAAGGAGTCTGCCGGGATGAAGTCGAGCCCCATGCTCATCGCGTCGATGTCGGGATAGGGCGGGGCCATGTAGGGGCCGAACACGAGGGACGGCGCGAAGTTGGCGAGCACCGTCGAGGTCGGCGTCGGCAGGCCGCTGCGTGAGCCATTGCGCTTCCAGTACGGCTGTGCCTCGCGCGTGCCAGCCGCGCCGACGGGCGTGGCCGGGTCGATCGAGAACGCGAGCTGCAGGCCGACGAGCGGGCCGTCGGGCGGCGGCGTCTGGGCGGTGGCGATGGGAGAGAGCGCGGCGTGCAGCGTCGCGACGAGCAGGAGATGTCGCATGGAACCCTCGACCGGGCAGTGCCAGGGAACGGCGCGGATCGTCCACGGCCGGACCCCGGCCGTCAAACCGCTCCGGTCTCCAGCGTAGGGTCGGTGCCGACCGGTCGCGGTTTCCCGCGCCGGCGACCCACCAGACGCCTCAACGCACCACGACGCCGTCCTTCTCGAGGCGCAGGAGTGCGTCGGCCTGCTGGCGCAGCAGTTCGCCGAGTTGCGGTTGGCCGGCCTCCGTGAGGCTGATCCCCAGCCGGTCGAGGAGCTGGCGCGCGAGCGGGCCGCCCATGGCGTTGCCGCCGGGGCCGTCGAGCAGAAACCGCAGGTAGAGGGCGACGCGCTGGTCGGGACGGTCCGCGCGCAACTCCTCCACGTCTGCGCGCGCGGTCTCCATGGCGTTCGTCTGGCGCCCGCCCAGGCGACCTCGCGCGGCCAGACCGCGCATCGCTTCGAGGTGTGTGTCCGCCTCCGTGAGCAGCCGATCGCGCACGCCGGCGTCCCCTTCGATCGCCGCCTGTCGCGTGCGCGCGCGCGCCGCCACCAGGTGGCGGCGCACGTTGCTGTCCTGGTCGTCCGGGAAGAGTGCGAGAACAGCATCCGCGCGCGCGAACTCGCCCAGCGCCGCGAGCACGACCGCGAGCTGCTCGAGATGGTTGACGTGCGGCGTCGGGGTGAGCGCCACGGCGCGCTCGATGCACGGCAGCGCGCGGCTCGGCTCGCCGAGGAGGCGATGGATCCGCGCCAGGGCGTGCAGCGTCGACGGCTGATCGGGACAGAGGCGGTCGCACTCGAGGTAGGCGTCGCGGGCGGCACGCAGGTCCTCGTGCAGCAGGAGTGCCGCGCCGCGTGCGAACAGCGCGAAGGCAGTGCGCTCGGCGTCGCCCGCGAGCAGGTCGAGCACGAGGTCCGCCATGGCCTGGCGCTGGTCGATGTCGAACTCCGCGAGCTGCAGGGCGATCGTGACGCGCAGCCGGCGCGCGATCGGGTGCAGAGGCTCCGCGTCCCCGGCGCCGAGCGCCGCCTGCATCTGTGCCGCGCCCACCGCACGATCGGTGCGGTTGCGCGCCTGCAGCGCGCGCGCGCCCGCGGCGAGGCGGGCCAGCCGTTCTTCGCCCAGCGCGCCGGCGAGGACCGCGTGATCGGCGGGGACGAGGGTCGCCGGCGGGTCCTCTTCGCCGCGCATCCACCAGCGCAGGAAGCGCGCCAGGTCGTCCTCGGGCGTGAGGGTGAGGATGCGGTCGAGGGCGGCGAGCGTCGCTGTGCGAGCGGGATCGCGGAGTCGATCGTCGCGACCGGCGGCGAAGCCGACGTATGGCGAGAGCCGCGCGTGCAGCGCCGCGGCCTCCGTGCGGCGCACGCCCGCCGCGGCGGCAGCCGCGCGTGTCTGCTCCGAGCCGAGCAGGTGCCCCGCGGCGGTCGCGGCGACGCCGGCCACGACCACGAGCGCCGCGGCGGCGACGATCGCCCCGCGGTAGCGGCGGAAGGTGCCGATGGCCGCACGCACCGGCCCCGGCCACGCGCGCGCGCGGGCCAGCACGGGCTCGAACGCAGCGAAGCGCGCGAGATCGGCGGCGAACGCGGCGGCGCCGGCGTAGCGACGCGCGGGGACCTTCGCGAGCGCCTGGAGGCAGACGGCGCCGAGGTCGCGAGGGACCGACGCACGGTGGGTGCGCGGCGGCGGAGGTTCGTCGCAGAGGATGCGCGTCTCGAGTTCGCTGCCCTGGCCGGCGAACGGCGGCTGCAGGCAGAGCAGCTCGTAGAGCGTCGCGCCGAGCCCGTACACGTCGCTCGCCGGCGTCGCCGGCTCCCCCCGCACGACCTCCGGTGACATGTACAGCGGCGTGCCGAGGCGCGCGTCGGCGCGGGTCAGCGTGGGGTCGACGGTGGACCGGGCGAGTCCGAAGTCGAGCAGGCGGACGCGGCCGCGCGCGTCGAGCATGAAGTTGCTCGGCTTGACGTCGCGATGGACGACACCGAGCGTATGCGCGGCGTGCAGCGCCTGGCACATCTGCTGGCCGAGCGCGGCGACGACCAGGGGCCAGGGTTGCTGGAACACCGCGGCCACGGCGTCGCCGCCCGTGAGCCGGCGCACGAGGTCGCCGACGCGCTCCGGCGGCGACAGTCGACCGGCGGGGGTGACCTCGCGCAGCGCGCGCACGAGTGCCGCGAGGTCGACGCCGAACACCCGGTCCATGACGAGGTACGGCGGATCCGCCCGCACGTCGAGATCGTGCACGGCGACGATGTGCGGGTCGTCGATCGCGGCGAGGCCACGCGCCTCGCGTTCGAACCGCTGCACGCGGTCGGCGTCGCGCGCGAACAGATCGTCGAGGACCTTCACCGCCACGTCGCGGTGCAGGTCCTCGTCGTGCGCCGCGTACACGAGCCCCATTCCCCCGGCGCCGAGCCGCGCCGTGAGCCGGTAGCGCCCGCCGAGCTGGCGACCGAGGAGCGGGTCGTCGGGCACCGACTCGGCGCCGGGCAGCACGGCCGCGAGCGCCGTCATCGCGCGCAGGGCGGGAGCGAGATCCCTGCGCGCCCCGCAGAGGACGTCGAGGTCGATGCTGCGCTCGCCCGCCTCGCGCCGGCGCAACCACTCCGCGAGCAGGCTCTCGAGCACGTCGTCGTCGTCGGTGGGCTCCACGCGCGCGCTCACGGCTCGCTCGCGCCTTCGACGCCGCGCACGCCGAGGCGGTGCAGGCGCACCGCCAGCCGCGCCTGCAAGCGGCGGAAGGCGCTGCGAGCCGACTCGTCGGACGGGTAGCCGAGGTCACGCGCCACGTCCGCGAAGCTCCGCTCGTCTTCGACGCGTGCCTGCCACAGCTTGCGCTCGCCCGCGTCCAGCTCGTCGAGGACGCGCTCGACCAGCGCCGCCCGCTCGTCGAGGGCGGCGATGACCGAAGGCGTGCGGTCGCGCCCAGCCAGCGACGGTCCGTCCGTCTGGCCTTCGGCGAGCGGCAGGGTTTGCCGCGCATTGCGCCGCTGCGCCAGATGGAACCGGACACGATCGATGATCCGGTTCTGCACCTGGGTCGCGAGCCATGCCCAGAGCTGTCGCTCCTCCTGCGCCCCGGCCTCCGGCTCGCACCGCACCACGGCCAGGAACACCTCCTGCACGATGTCGCCGGTGGAGAAGAGTGCCATGGTCCACGGGTGCCGCCGCCGGAAGTCGCGCGCGAGCGCCGCGTGGACCTGCCGCTCGACCTGGGGGTAGATGGCGCGCAACAGTTCGTCACGCGCGCCGGCATCGCCGGCGCGGGCGCCTTGCAGGAGTTCGTGCAGCGATCGGGTCATGGGCCGCGGCGACGCGACCGCGGATCATAGCCGGTCGGGTCGCCGGGCCGTCGTCGCGCGTTGCGCGAGCGCGTACACGATCGCGCCGAGCACGAGCCAGATCGCCGCGCGCGGCGCGAAGCCCTGGACGTGTCCCCGCGCGTGCTCGTGCGCCGTGGGGAAGTGGTCGCGGACTGTGGCGAAGGGGCCGCAGTAGTACGTGTCGGCGTCGCGCGCGCCGGTGAGCAGGATGCCGCCGATCACGAGCAGTTCGCACCAGGCCGCCAGCAGCAGGAACGGCAACGCCGCACGCCAGTACCGGCCACCGGCGACGCGACCTTCGCGGCCGAACATGAGCACCAGGGCGAAGCCCAGCAGGACCCACAGGCTCGCGAGGAGCGAGCCGAGCCACACCGGCACACCCAGCGGCGCGAGCAGGTCCTTGAGGATGTAGCGCAGCAGCGCGAGCGGGACCGCGAGCAGGCCGAGGGCGAAGGCGACCGAGCCGTGCGACATGTCAGTGACCCAGGTGCTTGTTGAGGAAGGCCAGCAACGCCGGCAGATCGACGACGTGACCTTCGGCGTGCACGTGCAGCGTCGCCGCGTCGGGCGCGCGCAGATCGCGGTAGATCGCGAGGATCTGCGTCATCGCGGCGCGGGCCAGGGGTACGCAGAAGTCGGCGGGGCCTTCGCGGAGGCCGTTCTGGCACTGCAGGGGCCGCGGCGCAGTGAGGGCGTAGATGTCGGCGTAGTCGACCAGCTCGCGCAGCCCGTGGAGCTTCCAGCACATGCAGTGGCCTTGCTCCATCTGGTCCATCGTGGTGAGGAAGCCGCAGCTCACGACCGCCGCGATGCGCGGGTCCAGCGCCCCGAGCCACATGGCCATCTCGCCGCCGAGCGACAGCCCAGCGCAGCCGATGCGCACCGGATCGACCTGCCCGCTGGCGACCAGATGGTCGACGCAGCGGCGCAGGTCGAAGAAGCGCTCGCCCATGAGCGTGCGCCCGCGCTCGAAGACCGCGTGCTGACCGACGTCGCAGGCGATGGTGACGAAGCCCTGCCGCGCCAGCGCCGCCGCGAAGCCCCGGTAGATGCCTGGTTCGTGCACGGACGCGCGGGTGCCACCGTGGCCGTGGATGCACACGACGGCGGGGAACGGTCCCGCGCCCGCCGTCGGCACGGTCATGCGCACGGTCATCCGGCGCGTCGGCGTGCTCTGCAGCTCGATCTCCTGGTCGGTGTAGCCCTCGCGCCGCCCCGCGCTGACGACCTGCGGGGCGAGCGGGATCTGCGCGCCGAGCAGGTCGTCGACGCCGAGCAGCGTGAGCAGGCGCGCGCGCACCCGGCGTTGCCAGTCGGCTGGCGCGGCGTCGCCCGGGACGTAGCCGAGCGTGCGCAGGGGTGGGGCGGCCGCGGCGACGAGCGTGAAGCGCTTCGTCTCGCCCTTCTTCAGTTCGAGCGGCATCGCCCACAGATCGGCGCCGGTCATTTGGCGCGCGGCGCCGCCCTCCTGGGTGAGGGTGAATGCGTCGTGGCGCGCCGGCGCGAACCACTCCGGCCACTGGTTGATCCGGGCGTAGTCGAGCGGCATGCGCATCACGTCGCCATGCCGGGGACGATCGCACGACATCGTGCCGCTCCACGCGAAGTCGGCGTGCAGCGCGATCTGCAGGCCCCCGTCCGCCGCGCGTGCGACCGAGAGCGCCACGTCTTCCCGCCAGGGTTGCACGCTGACGCCCTGCGTCTTGCTCAACGCCCACATCCACATCGTGCGCGCCGAGTTGCCGTCGCCGTACCAGGCCTCGAGGATCCCGTCGGGGCGCTGCGCGTCGAACAGGATCCCGATCTCGCGGTCGACCCACGCCGACGCTCCGGCGTGGGGGAGGCGCGCCAGGATGTTGAGCGCGCCCTCGAGCGAGTCGGCGCAGCCGTCGGCGCCGCCGAGACCCGGGGTGCTCCTGACGTCGACCTTCACCACGCGGTCGAGACTGCGCGCAACGATGTCGCGGAAGCGCGGCTCGTGGTCGACCGCGGCGACCGTGAGGAACGCATCGAACACGTAGCCCCACCCGTCGCTCGCGCCCGCGTGCGTGACCTTGCCGGTGCGCGGATCGATGGCGACGTGCAGCAGGCCATCGTCGCGCACGCCGTGCGTCGCGATGCAGTCGAGAAGCGCGTACAGCGGGGCCTGCCACGCGTCGGCGCGCGCCGGGTCCGCGTGCCGGGCCAGGGCGTACGCCTCGCTGAGCCCCCCGATCACCTCGCAGCCGTGGTCGCGCAACGCGAGGCTCTGGAGTTGCAGCAGCGGGGCGTGCAGGAGGTGGTGGTCGGCGAGGCGGAACGCGACGGTGGAGAACTCATCGTCGCCGGTGATCCACCACGCGCGGCTCATCGCCTGCAGGAGGTCGCCGTTCACCTCCAGGTTGCTCGAGGGCAGCGCGCCGGCCGGCGATGGCACCGCCGCCTGCGCCGCGATCGCGTGCAGCAGCTCCGTCATGCGCCGCAGGTAGCGCGGATCGCCGGTCCACTCGTACAACGGCAGGAGCCCGTCCTTGCAGTACTCGGCGGCGCCGAACACGAGGTCCTCCGGCTTCGCGTCGCGCGCGCGCAGCGCCTGGGTGGCGAACACGAAGTCGTCAGGCATGCCGCTGCCGTGTCGGGTGAGCTTCTGCTCCTGCGCGAAGATGAAGTCGGCCGCCCGGCGCAGGTGCGGCAGGCCGGTGAGGTGCGCCGTCATCGCCAGGAAGGGGAAGTTGTCGGCGGCGCAGTCCTTCGCGTTCCAGTACGCGTCGCCGGTGAGCGTCCGCGGCAGCAGGCCGGAGCGGGCGTCGGCATGCGCGAGCCAGCCGTTGGCGTAGCGCACGCAGAACGCCACCGCGCGCTGCACGCCGTCTTGGGGTGCCGGCGTCGGAGTCTGCAGGGCGAGCGACAGCAACGCGGCGACGGCGATCGGCATCGCCGCATGAATAGCAGGCAGCGCCGTCGCGCGCGCCGGTCCGCTGCCGCTAGCCTTGCGCAATCAGCGCCAGGCATGCCGAACCCACCCTCGGAGCCCCAGCACCCGCCGGACCTCCCCGTGTCGATCGGTCCCTACGCAGTCGTGCGGCTTCGCCAAGACCTTGGCGAGCGCGGTGGAGCAGTACGCAGCACTGGCGAACGCCCGGAGCCGTGAACGCCACATGGACCGCCGAGGTGTCCCGCGGCTGGTTGCGCGCGGCCATCGCCGACGATGTCGAGTTCCTGATCGAGCAAGCGAAACGAGGGCCAGACGACAGCCTCCCGGTGGAGAACGCATCGACGACGAAGCCATGTTGGCGCAGATCGTGCGGTGGGACGCAGGCTCTGTTCGAATCCGCTGCGCGCGAATGCCCTCCGCACGCACGCCTTCTTCGACGCCTTGCGGAACTGGCCGACTCCGCGGCCCTCGTCGCGGAGGTGAAGTAGGGAGTCGCGGAGTGCGCAATGATCTTCGTGTGCGCGGTGTCCGGCCGCTACACGAGGGGCGCGCGAAGGTCTCGCCCACGCCATCTGGCTAGCGTTCGGCTCACGCGGATGCGCCCCCCAACCCGTCCTGGTCGGACGGCGCCAGCACGGCGCGGATCGGTGTGGGTTCGTAGTACGAGCGCGCCTCGCGGATCAGGCCGTCCTCGACCCGTACCCAGTCGCACGACTCGACCACGCCGCTCGGCGTGCCGTTCTCGAAGCGCACCGCGGCCAGTGGGCCCTCGCCGATGACGTCGAGGATCCTCAGCCGAACGGGGCGACCAGCTCGAGCGTGCCTCGACATCGATCGTCCTCAATCTTGCCGAGGGCGCTGGCAAGTTCTCGAAGCCCGACAAGCGGCGCTACTACATGATCGCGGTAGGCTCGACTAACGGAGAGCGCGGCAATCCTCGATGTATGCCTGCGGGACGAACTCACGCAGGAGTTCGATATGCCGGCGGAAGCCGTCGCCATGAGCGTGGCCTTGGATCGTGTGGCCATGCCGATGGAGGAGGTCACGACCCGTCCGGCTGGCCGACCGCGCAAGGATGCGCCGAAACGGCCCGTCGATCGGAACTTCCGCATGGCCTACTGCGCGACGATCTCTCTGCACGACGCCGAGGGAGAGAGCCTGCACACGCTCCGGTACGGATGCATGCCCGAGAGCGACGTCGAGCCGTGGTGCGCCGAGATCGCCAACGAGGCCCATCGCCTGCTCGAGCAACGCCCCGACCTCCGAATCAAGCTGCTGTCCGACGGCGCACCCGAGATGTGCAACCTGCTCCAAACCCACTTCCCCGCGACGGTGTTCGGCAAGGTGGAGCAAGGCATCGACTTCTGGCACGTGATCGAGGAATTGGCGCCGGCCGCCAAGCTCATCTTCAGTGCCGACCACGTCGAACCGGTGTTGCACCGTTGGCGTGTTCGGTTGCGTCGCGCGAACAGCGCTGCTGAGGAGATCCTTGCCGAGCTGCGGGACTCCGGCGTGGAGAACAAGCGATGCGACTCCAAGCGGCCGGTCCATGAAGCCATCACTTTCGAGAACCACGCCGAACGCATGCGCTTCGCAAGGTCGTTGCGCCTCGGTCTGCCGATCGGCAGCGGCGCTGTCGAAGCCACCTGCAAGACCCTGGTCGGTGTCCGCATGAAACGCGCTGGGTCGCGTTGGAAGACCATCACTGGCGAGCAGTCACGGTCGCGCTGATGCTCGGGTTGCTGGTGCCGGTGGTGCGGCACGATCGCGCGACGCTCGGCCGCGTGCACTCCTCGACGTGGTTCGGCGGCGGGATGGTTGTCGCCGGCATCCTGATCGGTGGCCCGCTCGCGTGCCAGCGGGGCTGGGCCGCGTGGCTGGACCGCGCGGTTGGCGCCTGAGGCGGACCGCCATCGTCCGTGGCGACCTCGTCAGCGCACGGCGACCACGCCCAGCAGGGTCACCCGCGGCGTCCAGTAGCCCTCCTGCACTGGCTCTTCACGGCAGAGGTCGGTGGACAGGTACTTCTTGTTCGAGTCCGGCAGCAGGGTGGCCACCACGGCTTCGCCGCTCATCCCCTCACGCAACTGCATCGCCCCGAGAACGTTGGCGCCGGACGAGATGCCGACACCGAGCCCCATCTGCCGCGACAGCGCCTGCGCCATGAGGATCGAATCGCCGTCCCAGGCGTCGACCACCGGATCGAGCTGATCGAGGTGGACGATGGGCGGCACGAACTCGTCGGAGATGCCCTGGATGCGGTGCTGGCCGACGCGGTGGCCGGTGCGCAGCGTCGGCGAGTTGGCCGGCTCGAGCGGGTGGATCCGCACGTTGCGACCGCCGCGCCGCAGGTAGGCACCGACCCCCATCACGGTGCCGCCGGTGCCGACGCCGGCGACGAACGCATCCGGCGCGACACCGAACTGCGCGAGCTGCCGTTCGATCTCCGGGCCGGTGCTGGCGATGTGGGCTTCGACGTTGGCCTCGTTGGCGAACTGACGCGGCTCGAACGCCCCGTGCTTGCGCGCGAACTCCTCGGCCAGCCGGACCGACCCGACGAAACCGCCCTGCTCGCGTGTCACCCCGACGACCGTGGCCCCGAACGCCTCGATCAGGCGCTTGCGTTCCATGCTCATCCAGTCGGGCATGAAGATCGTCACCGGATGCCCGAGCGCTCGCCCCAGCGCCGCGATCGAGATCCCGGTGTTGCCGCTGCTCGCCTCGACGATCGGCTGACCCGGCACCAGCGCTCCGGTCGCGCAGGCGCGCTCGAGGATGTGCAGCGCCATGCGGTCCTTCACGCTGCCGGTGAGGTTCATCGGCTCGTACTTGGCGTAGACCACCCGCGCCGCACCGTCGAGGGCGTAGTCGATGCGCAGGAGCGGCGTGTTGCCGACCAGTGCGGCGAGGCGCAGGGTGGCGTGGGAGCGCGATGGAAGGATGGCCATGGCGGGCGCAGGTCCGCATCCGACAACCCCGCGTCCGCGTTCGTCTTTCGCCGGCCTGGGGGACGGCTTCACGTTCCGTCTCGCCGTCCTCCGTGTCGCGCTCAGTTGCCCGGCATCTCCGCGAGCCGCAGGCTCGCGGGCGCCGACAGCTTGGCGAGCGCGCGCTCCAGCACGGCTTCGAGCCGGTCGTTGGACGAGACGCCGTTCCACCGCAGATCACCTTGGAACTCCTCGCTCAGCACGATGCGCATCGACTCCGCGTCGATCACCTTGACCAGCACCTTCGCCGTGAGGTCGACGCCGTGGTTCTTGCGATCCTCCGTCGCCAGGTAGCCGGAAACGCTGCCGGTCACGACGTAGCGGGCGCCGAGGTGCTTGCCGACCTTGGCCAGGGACGCTGGGTCGAGGAGGCCCGTCTCGCCGAGTGCCAGTTCACGCTGGGCGTCGGCGAGGCGCAGGCGATCGACCATCGGCACGCGCCGGCGCGCGAACTCGGCCTCGACGGCCTCGCGCGCGGTCTCGCCGAAGCGATCGCCACCCTGGCGCGAGGATGTAGCGCCGCGCACGCCCGTGCCGTTGGCGAACGGCAGGACCACCGCGTAGAGAGCGGGAAGCTTGGACGGACGGTTGCGGAGCGCGGCGACGAGGCCCGCGTCACGGCCCATCACCTCGAGCGCGGCCGCGAGAGGGCCGCTCAGGATGTCGCGGCCCGGCCGGCCGTCGCCCTTCTGGGTCCCCTCGTAGCGCTTCGCGTAGGCGACCTGCATGGTCGTGATGTCGATCACGCGCACGGTGAGGACGACGCTCTGTTCGAACGCGTCCTCGCGCTTGCCCGGCTTGGTGCGGACCATGCGGAGCGCGTTGAGCGTGCCCGCCACGAGCCAGTGCGCGCCGACCTTGGCGCCCACGCGCGTCACCGACGCGCCGTCGACGAGGCCCGACTCGGCGAGGGCTTCCTCCTGCAGCACGGAGCCGAGGCGGGCCCGATCGACGACGGGGAGGCTCGCCGCGACGAGCCGTCGCTCCACGCCCTCGCGCGCCGACTCGGCGAACCGGTCGATCCGCCGGCGCGGGTTCGCGGGGTCGGCCTGCTGGTCGCGCCGATCCGTGAGGTTCTCGAACGGCGCCACGACGATGGCGCTGTCGAGCGTGCGGGGGAGCTCCTGGGCCGTGGCCAGGGAGGCGAGGGATGCGAGGAGGAGGAATGCGAGGCCGCTTGCGTGCATGCGCCCTCAGCGCTGCCGCCGCCGTCCCGTTGCAACGGGCGCGCGCGCGTGGCGCTGGGGGACGCAAAAGAGGCCGCTCCCATGTCCAAGACGCTCCTTGTCCTTTCCCTCGCCGCCGCCCTTCCTGCCCAGGCTCCGGTCCAACCGGATCCGACCGCCGCGCGCGTGGTCGTCCTGCCCTTCGAGAACACCAGCGGCGTGACCCAGCGGGTCACACGCGAGGTCGTGCCGGACACCACCGGACGCCAGCGCGTCGATGCGCTGGCCGAACTCTGCCGCGCCAGCGTCGAGGAAGTCGCCGTCAATGCCGGCGTGGCCGTCGTCGAGCGCGCGCGGGTGTCGAGCTGTCTCGAGGAGATGGAGTTCGGCGGCAGCGGGACGGTCGACGCCACCCGGATCGCGAACGTGGGTCGGCTGCTGGGCGCGACGGTGATCGTCACCGGCGCCATCACTTCGATCCGCGAGCGGACGACGGAGAACAAGGCCTATGGCCTGAACATCCGCAAGCGCGTGATCGCGGCAGACGTGCAGGTGTCCGTGCTCTCGGTCGAGACGGGACTGAAGCTGTTCACCAAGACCGTCACCGGCACGACCTCCGTGGACGCCAACCGGTTCCGCAAGGAAGACGCGACCAACCTCCAGCACGATGCGTTGCGCGACGCGCTGGCCCAGGTCGGACGCGACCCGTCGTTCGTGACCGCGTGCCGCGGCCGGACGCGCGGCGAGGGAGAGGTGTCGCTGTCGATCGTGTCCGAGCCAGCGGGGGCCGACGTGCTGGTCGACGGCGACCTGCACGGCCAGACCCCGGTCACGATCACCGGCAAGGCCGGCGCCGTGCTCGAACTCGTGGTGCGCCGGGCGGGCTACGAGCCCTGGCAGGCCCGGACCAAGCTCGACCCGAGCAAGCCCCCGACGCTGCGCGTGGAACTGGAGCGCAAGCAGGTCCGCGAGATGCCCGGCACCAGCCGCTAGACGTCTTGGTGCCGGGGATCCTTAGGTTTGGGTCAAGTTTGTCAGGCCA
>CAYQMF010000065.1:0-34981 GCA_964418595.1 uncultured candidatus Brocadiaceae bacterium | reverse complement strand
CGCCAGCCGCGTGCGCGACCTGTTCAAGCAGGCGCGCGAGTGCAGCCCGTGCCTGATCTTCCTCGACGAGATCGACGCCGTCGGCCGCAAGCGTGGCTCCGGCATGGGCGGCGGTCATGACGAGCGTGAGCAGACGCTCAACGCCATCCTCGTCGAGATGGACGGGTTCGACAGCGACCGCGGCATCATCCTGATCGCCGCCACCAACCGCCCGGACGTGCTCGACCCGGCGTTGCTGCGACCCGGACGCTTCGATCGGCAGATCGTCATCGACATGCCGGACGTGAAGGGGCGCGAGTCGATCCTGCGCGTGCATTCACGCCGCGTGAAGATGAGCCCGCACGTGGACGTCTCGGTCATCGCCAAGGCGACGCCGGGGTTCTCCGGCGCCGACCTCGCCGCCGTCGTCAACGAGGCCGCGATCCTCGCCACCATGGCCGGCAAGGAAGCGGTCGAGATCGGCGACCTCGAGGAAGCGCGCGACCGCGTGCGCTGGGGACGCGAGAAGCGCAGCCGCGGCATCGAGGAGCACGACCGGCGGGTGACCGCCTACCACGAGGCCGGACACGCGCTCGTGTCGATGCGCATCCCGGAACTCGACCCGGTGCACAAGGTCACCGTCGTGTCGCGCGGCATGGCGCTGGGTGCAACCTTCTCCCTGCCGGAGAAGGACGACTACCACATGCGCCGCAAGAAGCTGCTCGGGATGATCGCGATGGCGTACGGCGGTCGGGTGGCCGAGAGCCTCGTGTTCGGCGACGTGTCGGCGGGCGCGCAGAACGACATCAAGCAGGCCACGCACATCGCCCGCATGATGGTGTGCGACCTCGGGATGAGCGACGCAATCGGACCGATCCGCTACGCCGCCGACCACGAGGACGGCTACCTCGGGCGCGAGCTGCACATGTCGCCGGACGTGAGCGAGGCCACGCGCGGGCGCATCGACGCCGAGATCCGCGCGATCTGTGAAGCGCAGTACCGCCGCGCCGACGAACTGGTGTCGGGCAGCCGCGCCACGCTCGACGCGCTGGCCGCGGGGCTCATGCGCTACGAGACGCTGGGCGGCGATGAAGTCGCCGCCGTCGTGCGTGGCGACAACCTCGAGGAGTTCCGGGCGGCCAAGGCCCGCCGCGAGGCGAGGTCGCGGCCGCCGGCCGGGGGCAAGGAGATCCAGGACATCGGACTGGCCGGCGCGGAAGGGCTCGCGCCGTCCTCATAGCGCCCCCCACCACGGTGTCGGCGCCACGACCACGCCCGTTGCAGATCCCATCGGGCACGGTCCTGATGGGCGTACTCAACGTCACGCCGGATTCGTTCTCGGACGGCGGACGGTTCGGCGACCCGGTCGCGGCGATCATGGCAGGCGTGGCCATGGCGGACGCGGGGGCCGCGATCGTCGATGTCGGTGGCGAGAGCACGCGCCCGGGCTACCGGCCCGTCCCGCCGCGGGTGCAGATCGAGCGGATCGTGCCGGTGATCGCCGGCCTGCGGGCGGCCACGCCGGCGCTCATCTCGGTGGACACGACCCGGGCCGAGGTGGCCGCCGCGGCGATCGCGGCGGGAGCCGACATCGTGAACGACACGATGGCCCTGAACGAGGACCCCGCGCTCGCGGATGTCGTGGTCGAGAGTGGCGCGAGCCTCGTCCTGATGCACCGGTTCACGCCGCCGCGGACCGCGGCCGACCAGGGCGACGTGGTCGCGGACGTCGCCGCGGGGCTCGGCGCCGGCCGCGATCGGGCGCTGGCACGAGGCGTGGATCCGACCCGCCTGTACCTCGATCCGGGCCTGGGGTTCGGCACGCGCCCAGACGACGTCCCGATCCTGATCGCGCGGATCGCAGAGCTGCGTCGTCTCGGCTGCCCGCTGGTGGTCGGCCCGTCGCGGAAGTCCTTCCTCCAGCATCTCACCGGCCGAGCGGTGGGCGAACGTCTGGCCGGCACCGCGGCGGCCGTTGCCGCCCTCGCGCTCGCCGGCGTGGAAATCGTGCGTGTGCATGACGTGGCGGCGATGCACGATGTCGTCCTGGTCGCCAGCGCGATCCGCGCCGGAGGGCGGCTCACATGCCAGAGCTAGACAGCCTCGTGAAGATGATCGTCGAGGTGACGGTGTTCGCCGTCGGCATCTACCTCGTGCTGCGTTTCCTGCGCGAGACGCGCGGCTCCGGCGTCATCCGTGGCCTCACCCTCATCTTCGGGCTCGGGTTCCTCTCGTTCATCGTCCTGATCCGGCTCGGCAACCTGATCCGGCTCGAGTACGCCTTCAACGCACTCGTCAACGTCGCGATCATCGAGCCGATCGTCGAGTTCCAGCCGGAGATCCGGCGCGTCATCGTGCACCTCGGCGACGCGCCCATCTTCGGCCGCTTCCTCAAGCGCGAGAGCAAGACGATGCAGCGCCTGCTGCGCTCGGTGGCGCGCCTCAGCAAGGATCGCATCGGCGCCCTCATCGCGATCGAGCGCGAGGGCTCGCTCGCCAGCCTCGCCGAGACCGGCATCACCATCGACGCCGAGCTGAACAGCTACCTGATCGAGTCGATCTTCTACCCGGGGACCGCGCTGCACGACGGCGCCATCGTCGTCCGTGAGGACCGCATCGTGGCCGCCTCGTGCCTTCTGCCGCTCAGCCAGAACCCCGATGTCGACAAGCGCCTCGGCACGCGGCATCGCGCCGGGCTCGGCCTCTCGGAGGAGACCGACGCCCTGGCCATCGTGGTGTCGGAAGAGACCGGCAAGGTCTCGGCGATGCTGGGCGGCAAGCTCATGTTCGACCTGTCGCTCGAACAACTCGAGCGCACCATCGAGGACGCGCTCGGGTTGCGCCGGAGGGCGCGGCAGTGAGCGCGGCCAAGGAGCGCGAGAGCAAGCGCATCGGCCGGCGCAGCTTCCTCCGCAGCCTGGCCTCGGATCCCGTGCGCAAGCTCCTGGCGCTGGCGCTCGCGGTGCCGCTGTGGATCTTCCTCGACAGCCAGGTGACGGTGCCCAAGACCGAGCGCTTCCCCCTGGCGGCGAAGGGCGCGGCGGTGGATGCCGACACGTATCCCTTGCTTGTCGATCTCGGCGCCAACGAGCAGTACCGGGTCAAGGGCTTCCGGGACAGCGTCGACGAGGCGGAGCTGAAGGCGGTCGAACTGACCTTCAAGGGGCCCAAGCACGTCGTCGACGCGATCCTCGACGCCCCGGACGTGTTCGTGCGACCGCGTGCCGGGGCCATCAACGCGCAGAACGTGTTCGTGTTCGACCGCTCCGACATCCGCTCGTCGGATCCCAACGTCGCCAAGTCCATCGAGGAGATGAAGCCCCGCCGCGTGGCCGTCGTCCTCGAGCGCGTCGCGACGGAGCCGTTCGTGCTGGCGATGTCACGCGTGCAGGTCGAGTACCCGGACCCCGTGCGCTTCCCCGACTTCCGGGCCCGACTCCGCCTCGACGCCGCCGACTTCAGCGAGCGCCACGTGTCGCTGCGCGGCGCCCGCCAGCAGATCGACGCCGCCATGCGCGACGAGCGGCCGCTGTTCCGGCTCGATCTCCGCGGCTTCGGCACGGCGACGACCCCGCGCGTGTCGGCCACGCTCTCGCTCCTGCCCGGCTTCGACCTCTCGGTGGTCGGCAACTCGATCAACGTCTCCATCCCCCTGGATCCCAAGTTCGAGGACTACGAACTGAAGGTACCCGTCTTGCTCGACACGCTGGCACGTCCGCGCGCGAGCGGGGAGGAGTTCGAGTGTGATGCCACCCTGAGCGTGCGCGTCCGCGTCAGCGGCGAACTCGCCGGCACGCTGTCGACGCTGCCCGCCGGGTCGGAACGCGACGACTGGGCCAAGGAGCACGCCCGCGTCGACGTGCGCGTGTCGGCCGACACGGTCGACGGCCAGATCCTCATCGGCACCCTGCGCCTCACCGATCCCCACTACCAGCGCGGCCGCGACTACCAGGGGGTGAACACCCTCTCGGTGCAGGTCAGACTCAAGAAGAAGGAATGACCGACGACACCCGACCAACCCGGCCGGGGCTGGAGCGCCCCCGCTTCGGTACCGATGGCCTGCGCGGGCCATGGGGTACGCCGCCCATGGACGAAGCCACGCTGCGCCGCGTCGCCGCCGCCCTCGGCGTCTGGCTGCAGGGCGCCGGACAGGAGCAGAAGCGCGTGGTCCTCGGCCACGATGGGCGCAGCTCCGGACAGGCGATCATGCAGGTCATGGCGGACGGCCTCGTCGCCGCCGACGTGGCCTGCGTCGATGTCGGCCTGGTGACGACGCCGGCGCTGGCGCTCGTCACGCGCAAGACCCGCGCCGACGCGGGGGTGATGATCAGCGCGTCGCACAATCCGGCCGAGGACAACGGCATCAAGCTGTTCGGCGCCGACGGCAGCAAGCTGCCCGACGACGCGGAGCGGGACATCGAAGAGCTCGCCATCCGGGTCGACGCCGAGGACGGCGCGCGCGGTCGCCTCAAGCCACGGCGCGAACTGGTGCTCGAGTACGAGAACCACCTGCGCAACGCCTTCCCGACCCTCGATCTGACCGGCCTGCGCCTTGCGATCGACGCCGCGAACGGCGGCGGCGCCAACCTTGCGCCGCAGGTGCTCACGATGCTCGGCGCCGAGGTGATCGCGACAGGGTGCACGCCCGACGGCAGCAACATCAACGCCGGCGTCGGCGCGCTGCATCCCCAGCACCTCGCCGCGGTGGTGCGGCGCGAGGGCGCCCACCTCGGCATCTGCCTCGACGGGGACGGCGACCGTGGCATCTTCGTCGACGAACTGGGCAACGTGCACGACGGCGACAGCGTGCTCGCCGCGATGGCGCCGCACATGGCGGCGCGGGGCGCGCTGCCGGGCAACACGGTGGTGACCACCGTGATGAGCAACCTCGGGTTGCGGCGCGCGCTGGACGCGTGCGGCATCGGCATCCTCACGACGCCGGTGGGCGACCGACACGTGGTGCAGGCCATGCGCGCGCACGGCTACGCTCTCGGCGGCGAGCAGTCCGGACACATCGTCTTCGGCGGGCCTGGCGCGTACACAGGCGACGGTCTGTTCACCGCGCTGGCGCTGCTCGAGCTGCCGCAGGCCCGCGCCGAGGGCTTCGCCAAGGTGCTGGGCGGCCTGCGCCGCTTCCCGCAGCTCCTCGTGAACGTCCCGGTCCGCGCCAAGCCGCCGCTGGACTCGATGCCGGCGGTACAGTCCGCGCTGCGTGCCATCGAGCACGAGCTCGGCGACGACGGCCGCGTGGTGCTGCGCTACTCCGGCACCGAGAACCTCTGCCGCGTCATGGTGGAAGGTCCGACCACCGAGATCGTCGAGAGACACGCGGCCCGTCTCGCCGACGTGATCCGCACGAGCCTGTGAGCGGTCCAGCGCTGGGTGTGAGTGCGAGCGGCGCACGGTTCTCGGTCGCGCTGTGTGCCGACGACGGCCGCCTGCTCGGTGTGCGGGACGCCGAGGCGCGCGCGTTGTCCACCGAGTTGTTCGCCGCCGTCGACTCGCTGCTCGGCGCCGCCGGCATCCGTCCGGCCGCGCTCGCCGGACTCCGCGTCGATCGGGGCCCGGGTTCCTACACGGGCCTCCGCGTCGCCTTGACCTTCGCGCGCGTGCTCGCCGAACAGGCGCAACTCGCCGTCCGGCACGCCACGAGCCTTGAGTTGCTGGCGATCCGCGCCTGGCGGACCGCGGTGGTCGCTCCGAACCGACCGCTGCGCGTGATCCTCGACGCGCGCCGCGAGCGATGGCATACCGCACGGTTGGAGTTCGATGGCGCGTGTGCACGCCTCGCCGAGGCGCCGCGGGCGGTCACGCTCGACGACCTGCGCGGCCTTGCCCGGGACGACGAAGCGCTGGTGGTCGAGCCCACAGCAATCCCCGCGCTCGTCGCCCTGGGAACGCCCGCGCCGCTGCCGCCGTACGACGCGGGCGTGCTGTTCGATCCTTGGCTCGCCACGCGTGCGGCGACGCCCGCCGAACTCGAGCCCCTCTACCTGATGGGGCCGTACACAGAACGACCCGCCTGACCGCGAGGCCAAGCGGGTCGTGGTTCACTTGCGCAGCACGCGGCGTCGTCCCGGCGAACCGGCACGCGCCGTGACCGCAAGCCAACGATCAGATGTCGTAGGGCTTGAGCGTCTTGCGCTTGTTCTCCTGCGCGCGCGCCTCAGCGCTGCTGATCATCTCGCGGACGCGCTTGTCGAGCGCGCCGTAGAAGTCGCTGGAGACGTTGCACTTCTTGGTCGCGGCCTTGGTGCGCGACTTCGAGATGATGAGGTCGCCGGTCGGGGCTGCTTTCTTCGAGGCTTTCTTCTTGGCTGCCATGTCTCGGTCCTTTGCAAGGATCGGGTGTTGCCGGCCCCGCCCGCGCCCCCTCGGCGCGGTCAAAACCGGCGATTCGAGCGGGAGTCTTGAGGGCACGCGCCTTCGTGTCAAACACGAAACTGCCAAAAACGGCCACGAAACGGGTGTTTCACGCTCGTTCTCGACCACCGACGCATCGCGGCGCGCGGCGGAGCACACGACATCGCCCTGCTTTCGCCGCTCGTCCGACGCAGTTCGCTTCGCCCCTCGAGCCATGCGCTGCTAGCATCTGCCCCCCTCGCCCGTGACCTGGAAACGCACGTTTCTCCTCTTCCTCGCGTGCTGCGCCGTCCTGGTTGCCGGCACCTGGATCGTGCTGCGGCAGACCGGTGTCGCGACGTCGCTGGTGCGCGATGCGCTGGCGTCGGTCCTTGCGGGATCGTTCGATCTGGACGCCGCCGAGATCGACCTGCCCCGCGGACGTGTGACCGTCAGCCGATTCCGTCTCGTCGACCCGCGCGGTGGCGACACGCCACTCCTGACCACGAGCGACGTGGTGGTGAGCCTGAACACCAACCCGCTGGGCACCCTCGGTGAGGTCCACCGAGTCGTGATCCGCGGGCTGCGGATCGACGACCTGCGCGTGGCAGGTCCTGACGCGATCCGCCTCCCCGACCTCCTGCGCGGCAGCCTGGCGCCCAAGCCAGCCGCCGGGTGCCCGGAGGTGGTGATCGAGGACGCGGTGATCGGGATCCGCTTCGCGGCGTCCTCGCCGCCGCTGCGCTTCGAGAACGTCGACCTCGAACTGCTGCCCGACGCGGTGGGCGGCAGCGGTCTCGTGTTGTCCGGCGCGATGACGACCTCGATCGGAACCCGCGTGCTGGTCAGCGGGCAGGCCGACCTCACGACCGGCGCGTTTCGCGTCACGGCCAAGGCCAACGATCTCGAGATCTCGCGCCGGGCCGTCGAGCCCTTCTCACAGGCCGCGGCCGGGCAGCTCGAAGCCGCGGGTGTGCAGGGCCGCGTGCCAGCGGCGCAGCTCTGGTTCGAGCACGACGGCAAGGGCGGTGCGCCACAAGGTGGTTTCCTGGCGGAGCTGGCCGGAGTCACCTTCGCCGCCGCGCAACTGCCTCGCCCGGTGCGGGATCTCGCCGGCCGGATCTCGGGGCGCCTGCAGGACGAGGGTTCGGTCTCGCTCGCGCTCGAGACCGCCACCACCGACGCCGCTGCCCTCGAGCGGATCGGCCTCACCGGTGCGGTGCGACGGCTGTTCGGTTCGACGCCCGAAGGCGAACTGCGCGTCGACATCGCGAGGATGCGCATCGATGAGCCCCTGCTCGGCGCCGCGCGCGCGCATGCCATCGGCAGCGACGTGCTCGATGCCGTCGGGATCGAGCCGCGAGGCGAACTCGACGCGCGCGTCGACCTGCGCATCCGCGCGGGGCTCGAGGTCGAGCTGGACGCCACGGTGCGGGGCGGCGCAGCCACGTACCGCGGCTTTGGCAACAGCGCCGGCACGCGCGTGGGCTTCCCGCACCGCGTCACCGATGTCGCCGGTACGGCGCGCATGCGCGGCCAGCGCGTATTCGTCGGCCCGCTGACTGCGCGCGACGCGGCGGGGGCCGCGCTCGAGTTCCAGGGCGAGTTCCCCCTCACGGCGTCCGGGCCGGCGGGCTCGCTCAGCGCGAGGGCGGAGGGACTCGTGCTCGGCCCCGACCTCCGCGTTGCACTGGGCGGCCTCGGCCCGGATGTCACAATGCACTACGACGAGTATGCGCCCACCGGTGTGGTGGACGTGGACGTGAAGATCGCAGCGCTCACGCCCAGCGGGATCGGTGACATCCTCGTGCGCGTCGCGCCGCGCGAGGCAGAGGCCACCTGGCGTCACCTGCCGTGCCGCGTGCGCAAGATCACCGGGCAGATGGAGATCGACGCGCATGGTGTGGCGATCGATCTCACCGGTGAGCGGTCGGGTCGTCCGTTGCTGGTGCGCGGCCGCTTCCAGCAACACGATGGTCCGGGGCAGGATGCGCACCGGCATGAGCTGCGGGTGCGCAGTGAAGGCCTGAGCGTCGACGAAGACCTGCGCGTCGGTCTCACGACGCTCGTGCCGCGGCTGCAGACCTTGTGGGAGACGCTGGAGCCGGGCGGCGAGGTCGCGGGCGAACTCGCCTTCTGGCAGCCCTTCCAGGCCGCGCAGCCGAGCTACGACGTCCGGATCGATCTGCGCGACGCGATCGCGCGCCCGCGCGTGCTGCCGGTGTCCGTGCGCGGACTCACTGGCACCGTGTTCGTCCACGGCGACGGCACCGAGAGCAGGACGGAGCTGCACCTCGTGCGCGGCAGCGTGGAGCAGCCGGCGGGCGCCGCGCCGGCCCAGATCCTGCTCTCCGGGTCGGTGGCCACGTCGAGTGCCGCAACGGACGTGGACCTCTCCTCGGTCGTCATGGGCCTGCAGCTCGACGCCCAGTTGGCCGACGTGCTCGATCGAACCGGAGCGTTCCCGCGTGCCAGTTGGGATGTGTTCGCCCCCGCGGGCAGCATCGACGTGATCGCGCGCCACCAGCATCGGGTCGGCGAAGGTTCCCCCCGCCAGCACCTGCGGGTCCAGCTCCGCGAGGTCAGCTCGAATGCCGCGATGCTGCCGGCGGCGGCGACGAAGCTCGTGGGCGAGGTCACCGTGGTCGATGGAGTCACGACCTTGTCGGACGTGCGTGGCTTCGTCGGCACGTCACCGATCGTCGTGCGCGATGCGCGCATCCTGCACGAGGGGGCCGCGACCCGCGTGCGCGCCAAGGTCGCCGCCGACGACTTCCCGGTGAACGACGATCTGGCTCGCCTCTTCGGCGACAGCCCGCTGCGCGAGACCTTCCTGCGTCGCAAGCCGCGCGGCCGGATGAAGGTCACGGAGCTCGAACTCGACTTCGCGGTGCCGGACCGCGCCACCGGCGCCGGCGACTTCGACCTGCGCTTCTCCGGGCAGATCCTCGCGCGCAACTGCGGCTTCCTCCTCGCCGTCCCGATCGAGGACGTGAACGGCGTGCTCACCCTGCGCGACTGCACCGTCGACGGCGAGAGCGGACGGATCAACGGCTCCCTCACCGGAATGGCGATGTCGGTGCTCGGCCGGCAGCTCACCGACATCGACGCGTCGTTCGTGGCCACCCCGGCGGAGTTCAGCTTCGGCGACGTGGCGCTTCGTCTGCACGGCGGACGCGTGACGGGGATCGAGGGCGTACCGCACCTCCGGTATGCGACGGCCGGCGAAGGTACCCTGTCGGCCAACCTGCAGTGGCAGGGCGTGCGCCTGTCCGAGGCGTTGGGCGAGAGCGGGCGCGCGGGGATGCGTGGCAGCGTGAACGGCGAACTGCGCCTGACGAGCCTGCCCGGCACGCGCCTGCTCGACACGCGCGGCCAGGGACGCCTGCAGGTGTCGGCGGGGAAGCTGGGTGAGGTCCCGCTCTTCCGGGGGATCTATGCGCTGCTCCAGCGCCACCCGCAGTTCACCGGAGCCAGCCTCGAGTTCGTGCTGGGCGATCGCCGGATCGACATCCAGAAGCTCGAGCTCAACTCGCAGGTCGTCGACGTGCGCGGCAAGGGATCGCTCGCGATGGATGGCTATCTCGACATGACGCTCGAGCTGCCGAGCCTGTTCGGCGACGGCGCCGACTTCCTCATCCTGCCGCAGCTCCTGCACAATGCGTTCTCCAAGGTCGTCGAGTTCAAGGTACACGGCTACCTCCGCTCGCCCGTGGTGACGCCGGTCGTGCTGTTCCAGGGCGCGCCGGCGCGACGACCGATCGAGCCCATCCCCGCCGTGATTCCCGAGCTTCCCCGCCGCCGCCACTGATCCGAATCGCCGCCCATGTCCAACCTCCACGCCGTCATCATGGCCGGCGGGTCCGGCACCCGCTTCTGGCCAGCCAGCCGCGCGCTGCGGCCCAAGCAGTTCCTGCCCCTCGCCCATGGTGTGAGTCTGCTCGGCGCCACCGTCGAACGAGTCGCCGAGGTCGCCGGCCGGGACCGCACCTGGATCGTCACGAACGAAGCGCAGGCGCAGCGGCTGCCGGACGTCGTCGCGGGCTTCCCCAGGGAACGGATCATCGTCGAGCCCGAGGCGCGCGATACCGCGCCGTGCGTCGCTCTCGCCGCGGCGACGATCGGTGCTTACGATCGCGACGCGGTACTCGCGGTCATGCCGGCGGACCACGTGATCCGACCGCCGGAGCACTTCGTGCGCCTCCTGCGCCGCGGCGCGGAGATCGCACGCACGCACGACACGCTGGTGACCTTCGGGATCAAGCCGACGCGCCCGGCGACCACCTATGGGTACATCGAACGGGACGTGCCCCTCGATGCCGCCGCCCCGGCAGCGCACCGGGTCAGGTCCTTCCACGAGAAGCCCGACCTCGCCAAGGCCACCACGTTCCTGGCCAGCGGTCGCCACGCCTGGAACAGCGGCATCTTCGTGTGGACGGTCCCGACGCTGCTCGCCGCGATGGAAGTCGGATCCCCCGACCTCGCCAAGGCGACGCGCGCCATGCAGTCCGCGATCGCCAAGGGCGACCGTGCGGCCCTGGTCAGCGCCTTCCGCGCCGCACCCAAGATCAGCGTCGACTACGCGGTGATGGAGAAGGCCCCGCGCGTCGCGGTCGTGAACGCCGAACTCGACTGGAGCGACGTCGGGTCATTCGTCACCTTGGACGCAGTTGCGCCCAAGGACTCGCTCGGCAACGTGACCGTGCTCGCGGACGGCGCGCGCGCCTGGCTGCAGGATGCCAGGAACTGCGTCGCGTACGCGGAGGGGCCACGCCTGCTCGCGATGTTCGGCGTGGAGGACATCGTGGCCGTGGCGGTCGGCGACGCGGTGCTGGTGTGCCCCAAGGGCAAGGCCGACGAACTGAAGGCGGTCGTCGAACGCCTGCGCGCCGCTGGTTGGACCGACGTGCTGTGACCGGCAAGCGGCGCATCCTGGCGGTCGACTTCGGGGACCGGCGAACCGGCCTCGCCGCGACCGACGGCAGCGGCACGATCGTCGTGCCGCTCGCGACCCTGCGCGGCCTCACGGACACCGCGTGCGCGGCAGAGATCGCGGCGACGGCGCGCGACCGCGGCAGCGACGTGATCGTCGTGGGCCTGCCTCTCGACGCCCAGGGCGGCATCGGGGCGCGCGCGCAGCGGACGCTGGCCTTCGTGGACGCGTTGCGCGGCGTCGCGCCCTGTCCTGTCGACACGATCGACGAGACCCACAGCACCGACGAGGCGCACGCGATGCTCAAGGGCGCGGGCCTCAAGGCCGCGCGCCGGAAGCAGCTCGCCGACAGCGTCGCCGCGCTCGTGATCTGCGAGCGCTACAAGGCGCGTGGTGTCCCGCCCCGCCCGTAGGCTGCTCCACGCGCCCTCAGCTGCGACGACGACGCCGCGCGAGCGCCAGACCGACGAGGCCGCCACCGACGAGGAAGAGCGTCGTCGGCTCGGGCACGGCCGCCGCGCCGTTCCCCCCAACCGGCGCCACCTCGGCCGCAGCTGCGACGGGTGGACTCTCGATCGGAGCTGGGAACCCGGCGGAACCGAACCTCACGAACGTGAGCAACAAGCTCAACGAAACGGCGGACAACACGGGCGACCTCGGGTGCGAGACAGAGGGTGCGAGTCTGAGAGGGCAACGCGCGCACACGTCCTGACACGCGTGAGCGCCCTGGGGAAGATACCGAGCCCCTACGCATGCCGCAACACGACGGGCCTGACTCTCCGAAAATCGAACACAGGATCCGGTGGCACCGGGACCGGCAACGCCGGACTGCCCCTTGCGCCGGCGACCGCGGTGCTGGTATCTAGGCTCACGCGCTCCGACTCATCCGGACAACCGCCGGCGAAGCGATTCGCGGGAGGAAAGTCCGGGCTCCACAGGGCAGGGTGGTGGGTAATGCCCACCGGCGCATTCATGCGTCAGGGACAGTGCCACAGAAAACGACACCGCCGGCCGGTCGATCCGTCGACGACGGCAAGGGTGAAATGGTGAGGCAAGAGCTCACCGCGAGGCGGGCGACCGCTTCGGTCAGAGGCAAACCCCACCCGGAGAAAGGCCGAGTAGGGGAGTCGCGCGGCCCGCGCCATGGCTCCCGGGTTGGCCGTTGGCGGGCACCCGTGAGGGTGCTCCTAGAGAAATGGTTGTCACTGCGCGCGAGCGCAGGAGCAGGACCCGGCTTACGGGTGGGTCGGAGCGCGTTCTCTCGTCGACCCACGCGGGTGCGACCTGCGCCGAGAGCTCACGTTCCGTAGCGCGGGCGGCGCGCCAGGATGCGCGCGGCCTTGGTCGCGACCGCGGCCCGAAACGGCGCCGCCGCGCCGAGCCGACGCCGCTCCGCCTCGCCCGCAGCGGCCACGTAGGCGCTCACCAGCGCCGTGCACACCGCCTCGCGATCGACCGGCTCCGGCCAGCTCGCGACGAGGCCGGCGAGATCCTTCACGACCCACCTGCGCCATCGCCAGACCGGCGCGAGGATCCGCTCGACATCGATGAACGCCGGCTCCGACCCGGCATCGAGCGACGCCGCGAACAGGTGGTTCCAATAGAGGTCCCGGAAGACGAGGCCGAGCCCGTGCAGCCGCGCCACCATCGGTGCGACAACGACAGTGACGTACCGCACGGCGGCGTCCTCGCCCGCCTCGCGCAGGAGCGCGGCGAGTGGTCGCCCCGGCACCGCCAGCGACACCACCGCACTTGCCCGTCCCGCACGGGCCAGGCACACCGGAGCGGCGGCCGAGAACCCGAGCGTCGGCAGACGCTGGAGCCAGTGCCACTCGCGGCGCGCCGCGGCGCCGCCGTCGCAGCGGAGCTTGCGGAAGATCGCGGGTGCCTCGACGCCACCGCCGTGCATGACGGTGCGACGCCGCGGCGTGCAGCGGACGGTGCGGCCGCGCGGATCGAGGACGACGTCGCGCGCGTCAAGGTAGCCCAAGCCCGCGACGACATGGGCGCGTCCCGCCGCGATGTCCATCATCGCAGCCACGCGGGTTCGCTTTCTTGCCGGCTCACAGGCACACCAGTAGAGTTCGACGCCCCATGCCGCGGGGCCACGCTCGCTGCCGTCCGCACAACGTCACATGAATCCGAACCAAGTCCTCGGCGAAGAGAACCCCTTCGAGGCGATGCACGCAAGGTTCGACCTTGCGGCCGCGCGACTCGGTCTGGACCCTGACGGCATCTACAAGATCCTGCGCACGCCCGACCGCGAACTCACGGTCGCGATCCCGGTGCACATGGACGACGGCAGCTTGCAGGTCTTCACCGGCTATCGGGTCCAGCACTCCATGGCTCGCGGTCCCGCCAAGGGCGGCATCCGCTTCGCGCCGAACGTGACCCTGGACGAGGTCCGCGCGCTCGCCGCATGGATGACGTGGAAGTGCGCGGTCGTGAACGTGCCCTTCGGCGGCGGCAAGGGCGGCGTGATCTGCGACCCGGGCAAGCTCTCGCTCCCGGAGCTCGAGCGGATCACGCGGCGCTACACCGCGATGATCCTCGACATCATCGGGCCCGACCGCGACATCCCCGCACCCGACATGGGCACCGACGGACGGATGATGTCGTGGATCGTCGACACCTACTCGATGCACCACCGCAACTGGCTGCCCGGCGTCGTCACCGGCAAGCCGGTCGAACTCGGCGGCTCACAGGGTCGCATCGAAGCGACGGGTCGCGGCCTGCAGCTCTGCACGCGCGAGGCGCTCGCCATGCTGAAGATCGACCCCAAGCAGTGCACGGCGGCCGTGCAGGGCGCGGGCAACGTCGGCATGGTGTCTGCGGACTACCTCACGCGCCTGGGGGTCAAGATCGTCGCGGTATCCGACATCCGCGGCGGGCTGTACGACCCGCGCGGCATCGACGTGCGCGCCCTGCGCGAGTACGTGCAGCGCACGCGCGGCGTGCACGGCTTTCCCGGCGGCGGCGAACCGATCAGCAACGCGCAGCTCCTCGAGCTGCCCATCGACATCCTCGTGCCGGCCGCGACCGAGAACGTCATCACCAGCAAGAACGCCCCAGGCATCCAGGCCAAGATCATCGTCGAGGGCGCCAACGGCCCGGTGACCGCGAACGCCGACAAGATCCTCGAGGCCAAGGGCTGTCTCGTGATCCCCGACATCCTCGCCAACGCCGGCGGCGTCACCGTCTCCTACTTCGAGTGGGTCCAGGACCGCATGGGCCTGTTCTGGTCGCAGCAGGAGGTCGAGACGCGGACGGAGGCGCTGATGGTGCAGGCCTTCCACGACGTCATGAACATGGCGCGGCGCTTCGAGGTGAGCAACCGCATCGCCGCGTACATGCTGGGCATCGACCGCGTGGCGGCCGCGACGCGCATGCGCGGCATCTACGCCTGACGCTGGGTCCTGCTGCCGATGGGACCGGCGGCTGCTGGGTCAGCCGTCGAGCTTGCGCTTGCGGATCTTCTGGATCAGCTTCGTCGTCGAGTGGTTCTTCTTGTCGCCGACGAAGACCGGCTTGATCCCGAGTTCCTTCAGGGTCTCCCGCTCCGGCAGGGTCTTTGCGGTGTAGTCCGTGCCCTTGGCATAGAGGTCGGGCTGCAGGCGCTTGAGCAGTTCATCGGCCGTGTCTTCGTCGAAGCACGTGACGTAGTCGACGAACCACAGGGCCGAGAGAACCTCCATGCGCTCGTCCTCCGGCGTGATCGGGTGACCCTTGCCCTTCAGGCGCTCGGCGCTGCGGTCGGAGTTCACCGCCACGACGAGGTAGTCGGCGCGCGCGCGCGCGTCCTCCAGGCAGCGGATGTGACCGACGTGCATGAGGTCGAACACGCCGTTGGTCACGACGACCGTCTTGCCCTGGGCACGCAGCCCCGAGACGACCGGGGCGAGCGACCTGGGTTCGGCGATGATCTTGTCCTTCGAACGGACCTTGCGCGGAACGACTACCAACGGCTGGCTCCTGGAAGCAACGGGTGAGGTGCGGGCAACGCGCCGCGCAGGATACTTCCGTCAACGCACGATGCCAGCGCGGCCATGGCACGACTGGCAGGGCTTCATCCCGGGAGCCGGCGGATCCGATCGACGATGTTGGTCGTCGATCGCCCCTCTACCAGGGGCACCAGCACGACCTGGCCGCCGTGCGCCTCGACCCACTCCCGGCCCACGACTCCCTTGTCCCGCCAGTCCTCGCCCTTGGCGAGCACGTGCGGGGTGACCGCCCGGATCAGCTCCGCCGGCGTGTCCTCGTCGAACGCGACCACGAAGTCGACCGACTGCAGGGCCGCCAGCACGGTCATGCGATCGGCGAGCGGGTTGATCGGCCGCCCGTCCCCCTTCCCCTGCCGGCGCACGCTGGCGTCCGTGTTCACCGCCACCATCAGCGCGTCGCCGTAGGCCCGCGCCCGCTGCAGGTAGTCGGTGTGTCCGGGGTGGAGGATGTCGAAACAGCCGTTGGTGAAGACCAGCCGCTTGCCCTCGATCCGCAGGCGGTTGGCGACCGAGACGGCTTCCGCCCGGTCCAGGGTCTTGCCGGGCTCGCGCTCCCCCATCACCTCGAGCATCTCGCCCCGCGACACTGCCCAGGTGCCGAAGCGACCCACCACGATCCCGGCGCCGATGTTGGCCAGGCGCAGCGAGTCGGCGATGCCGAGGCCGGCCGCCTGCGTCAGCATCAGGACGGCGACCACCGTGTCGCCGGCTCCGGTCACGTCGAACACGGCGCGCGCCTCCGTGGGGATCATGTGCCCTTCGCCGACCACGCTCTCGTAGAAGATCCCGTCCTTGCCCATCGTGATGGTCACGGTCGAGACGCCGGTGATCTCGCGCAGGCGCGCGGCCACCGCGGGGAGGTCGCCAGGCCCGTGGATGCTCATCCCGGTGGCCGCCTCCGCTTCCTCGCGGTTGGGGGTCAGCAGGTCGACGCCGCGGTAGATCGAGTAGTCGCGTCCCTTCGGGTCCACGATCACCGGCACCCCCGCCGCCTTGCCCGCCGCGATCGCTGCCTGGATCACCCGGGGCGTCAACACCCCCTTGCCGTAGTCGCTGAGCAGGATCCCCTGGTAGGGGAAGGGACGCTCGGCGAGGACCGCGAGCACGCGCGCTTCGACCTCGCCCTGGAGCCTGGCGCGCCGCTCCGAGTCCACGCGCAGCACCTGGGCGGTGCGCGACACGAAGCGGGTCTTCTTCGTGGTCGGGCGGGCCGGGTCGGTCACCACCGCGTCGACGGCGATGCCGACGCCGCGCGCCAGATCGAGGAGCTGGGTCGCGGCGGCGTCCTCACCCACCACGCCGACGATGGTCGCCTTGGCGCGCAGCGCCACCAGGTTGGCGGCGACGTTGCACGCCCCGCCCAACAGGAAGCGGTGCGCCTCGGTCTCGAAGATCAGCACCGGCGCCTCCGGGGACACCCGGTTGGCCGCGCCGTCCACGTAGCAGTCGAGGATCAGGTCACCGATCACGAGGATCGAGGGCGAAGGCAACTCGGCGAGAACGCGGGCGAGACGCTGCATCGAGGGCGGGCACATTAGCCCCGTCCGCCCCGCGCCGGCAACACCGACGCCTACTCCGCGCTGCCAGCCGGGCCGGCACCGCGGTAGCGATCGTGGAGCCACAGGTACTGGTCGGGCGCCATCCGGATCACCGTCTCGAGGTCACGGTTGATCCGCGTGATCCCTTCGACGACGTCGTGCGCCGGGTCCCCGGTGTTCGCGAGGTGCAGTGGCGGCAGGACCAGGAACCGGAAGCGCAACGCCGGCCCGACGCGCAGCATCGCCGCGATGACCACCGGGCAGCGCAGGCGCAGCGCGAGCTTGGCGGTGGAGCGCTCGCAGCGCGCCGGGGCGCCGAAGAACGGCGCCACGACCGGGCGCAGGCGCTGGTTCTGGTCGACGATCATGGCGGCGATGCCGCCCGCGGCGAGCCCGCGCGCGATCAGCTTGATCCCGCCGCGGCGCGGGTGGACATGGAGGCCGGCGCGACGCCGGTTCTCGACGAGCCACCGGTCGAGGAGCGGGTTGCGCGCCGACTTCGCGACCGCATGGACCTGGCCGAAGATCGTGGCCATCGCGATGGCGCCGCCTTCCCAACATCCCAGGTGCGCGGAGACGACGAGGAACGGGGGCTTGGGCAGATCCTTCAGCGTGCTGCCCATGTCGATGCGCTCGAAGAGGCGCCCCCGCCGTGCCAACGGGATCAGCCGCACGGAGTCGAGGCCGACCTTGAAGATGTTGCCGGTCGCGACCCGGCCCAGGCGCAGCAGCTCGGCGTCGCTCGGGTCGTTCCCGAAGGCCTGCCGCAGGAAGCGCAGCGCGAGCGCCTGGCGCCGCGGCGCGAGCCGGAAGAACAGCCGTCCCGTCGCGCCCGCGAGGCCGTAGGCGAGGCGCTCCGGCAGCGCGCCGACGATCGCGAACAGGGCGCGCACGACCACGTACTCGACCCGATGTCGCCAGGTCGGTCGGCGTTGTCGGGACGTGCCCGACCCTCCTGCGCCTCGCTCGCTCAACGCAGACCCAGCAGGGCCGGCGGCGGCGCCACATCGAACCGCAAGTCGATGCGCAGCGCATGGCGGGGCAGGTCGGGGGCGAGCTTCACGTCGTCTTTCTCGGTCACGACCAGCCAAGCATCCCTGGCCGCGACCTCACGCGCCAGCTTCTCGATCGCCGCCGGCGCGAACGGCTGGTGGTCGCGGCCGGCCGTGTGGCCGAGGACGTCGGCCCCGCAGGCGCGCACGGTGGCTTCGAACGTGGCGGGGCGTGCGATCGCCGACAGCAGCCACACCCGGCGATCGCGTAGCGCGTCGAGTCCGACGACGACGCCGTCCGGCGCGCGGAGGAGGTCGCGCGCCACATGCCCGCTGGTGAACACCGGCAGGGTCGGAGCAACCTGCGCGACCGCGACCAGCGCCGCGGCTCGCTCCGCCTGACTCGCCGTGGCGAAGCGAGTGAGCACGACGAGGCTCGCGCGTCGCAGCCCGCAGCTCCACTCGCGTTGCATTCCCGACGGCGTCACGACGTCGAACGGCCGCCGAGCGTCCAGGCACACGATGTCGACGTCGCGCGCGAGCCGGCGGTGCTGGAAGCCGTCGTCGAGGATCGCGTAGTCGTACCCGGCGGCGATCGCCTGCCGCCCCGCTTCGACCCGATCCGGCAACGAGAAGACCGACGCCCACGGGTACCGACGCCGTAGCAGCTTCCCCTCGTCGTTGGTGTCCTCGCCGGGACGGCGGCCGTAGCCGCGCGACAGGACCGCGGGACGACGACCACTCGCGTGTGCCTGCTCGAGGATCCACGCGACGAGCGGAGTCTTGCCGGTCCCGCCGACGCGGAGGTTGCCGACCGAGACCACGGGGATCGGCAGCCGATGCGCGCGACGCAGACCGACGTCGAAGCACAGGTTGCGGGTTGCCATCACCCCGCCCCACAGCCAGCCCAGCGGGGAAAGCGCCGCACGCAGCAAGGGCGGCAGGGTCACTTCTTCGCGCCCGGTCGGCACGGGTTCAGCGGGTCTTCAGCGCTTCGATCTCGGCGTGCGTGGTCGCCGCGTGCACCGTCACCCCGGTCACCCCCACGTGGTTGGCCGTCTGCACGGCCATCTTCGTGAGCGGCGCCTTCGGTCCGAACTCGACGAAGCGCCGGACGCCGGCCGCGAGCATGCCCTCGAGGCTCTGCTGCCAGAGCACGGAGCCGGCGAACTGGCGGGTCAGCGCGTCGCGCGCCTGCGCGGCGGTGGTCACCGGCCTGGCGTCCACGTTGCACCACACGGGGAAGGCCGGATCGCGCATCCTCGTCGCCGCCAGGCGCTCGGCGAACGCCGCCGCCGCGTCGCGCAGGAGCGAGCAGTGGAAGGGCACCGAGACCGGCAGCTCGAGCGCCGACTTGGGCGGGACCAGGCCAACCACCTGCTTCATCGCCGCGATCTCGCCCGACAGGACGATCTGTCCCGGGGCATTGATGTTGGCGATCTCGCACACGCCGGCGGTGACCTTGCCCACGAGCGCGCGTGCGTCGTCGAGCGTGAGTTTGCGCAGCACGACCATGCCACCCACCCCCACCGGCACCGCGGCCTGCATCCGTCGGCCGCGCTCCCGCACGAGACGGACGGCGTCCGTGAAGTCGAACACGCCCGCCGCCACGAGGGCAGCGTACTCGCCCAGCGAGTGCCCCGCGGCGACGTCCGGCGTCGCACCGAGCGCCCGCCAGGCCGCGACCGCTATGGTCAGCGTCGCCGGCTGCGTGTTCTCCGTCAGCGCGAGGCGCTCCTCCGGCCCCTCGAAGCAGAGACTCGACAAGGGCTCGCCCAGCGCTTCATCGGCGGCGGCGAACGTGTCGCGCGCCACCGCGTAGTGCTCGGCGAGGTCCCTCCCCATGCCGGCGAACTGGGATCCTTGCCCCGTGAACAGGTGCGCGGTCTGCATCGCGCCAGAGGATAGCCGGGGCGCCACGGCGGCCAAGCGCGCGCGCCGGGTGGCGTCCCGCTCAGCGCTTGACCGGTGCGGGCGTATCGCTCGGCTTGGGCGCCGGCGAGGTCGCCGGCTCGGTCGTCGCCCCGGGCTTGCCCGTGTCGCCGCCGGCCGGCTTGTCGGCCTTCTGCGCGCGCGCAGCGTATTCGTCGCGCTGCAGCTTCCAGTCGGGCAACACCTCGAGGAAGCGCCGCTCCTGCGGGTTGGGGTAGGCGCCGACCGCGATCTTGCGCTGCTCGATCTCCGCCGCGCGCGCTTCGCCCCAACCCTGGTCCGGGGGGAACTCGCGCAGCAGATCCGGGATGGGTGAAGGCGTCGCCGGCGTCGCCGGCGTCGCCGGCTCCCCTCCGGGTGTCGGCGCCGCGGCGCGCTCCGCCTCGGCGCGCGCCGCCGCCTCGGCCTTCGCCTTCCTCTCCGCGGCGAGCCGACGCTGCTCCGCGAGGCCCGCATCGCGCTCCACGAGGCTCGTCTCGATCGCGCGTACTTCTTCGTTGGTCAGGCGCGCAACCACCTTGTGCGACTCGATGTCGGCCCAACGCAGGAACACGAAGCTGTTGCTGTCATCGAAGTACCAGAGCCGGATGCCGGCGTCCGAGCTGTGCCGGTCAGCCTCGACGAAGTCGATCCCGTGCTCCTGCTCGACGAAGCGACCGCTCTTGACCACGCCGAGCATGCGCGAGCCGTTGTTCAGGCGCAGGCGGACGCGAACGTTGTAGAGGCCGACCTTGCCCTCGCGGATGGCCTCCTGCTTGCGCAGGATCTCCTTCTGGACGCGCTCTTTCTCCGGGTGCAGGACGGGATCCTGCGCGGGAAGGGCGTGCAGAGGAACGAGGAGCGAGGCCAGGAAGACGAATCGGCGCATGGCGGGTACCTCGCCTCGTTCATCGGCTCGACGCCGCACGGCCCTGGAGCCCATCGAAGCCGGCGGCCGCAACCCAGGAGGTTTGATGTCGTCGCTGGCGCGACGACCAGATAGGGCCGCCGGCGATGGCATCGTCTGCGGCTTCCAGGGCCGCTCGGACCCTGCAGTGGAAGAGCCCACGGCAAGGGAGCCTCGCTGTGAATCCTGCGCGCCGGGCGAGCATGCGCGGCCCTTGCAGCCCAGGGGCCCGCCTTTTCTACGCCGGCGCAGTCCCACCCGCGTACGGGTGCGACCACCTCATCCAGTCCGCTTCACAGCGAGTAGCTCTGCTCGTCCTCGTCGGGCACGAGTTCGATCAGCCCGCGCCGCATCTCCTCGGCCGCGATCCTGATGAAGTTGCGCTCCCGGGTCTCGAACAACGGCTTCTGACCGCGCACGAGCTCACGCACCCGCTTCTGCAGGAGCGCCGTCTTATGGAACGACCCGCCGACGAGGCGCACCAGGTCAAGGGGGAGGGTGTCATCCATACGCGATGTCTCGGCCAAGGGGGCGCGGACTGTAGGAGCCGGCGCCCCACGGCGCAAGCCTGTGCCGGGGGCAGGGCGCCTCAGATGTCCCGGCAGTCCTGGATCATCTCGGTCGTCGCCCACGCCGGGAGGCCCGAGCGGACGGTGCTGACGATGGAGAGGCGCAGGAGCACCTGGCGGGCGGAGGCCGGACCGATGAACTGGACCTCGAACCCGTGCGGGAACCCCTCGCCCGTGGCCGAGAGCTGGCTGAACCGGCCTACGCCACACGCCGGTGGCGCCCAGTTCGTGGCCACCGAGTAGTGCCGGAACTGGAGGAGGCCGTCGTTGCTGAGGGCCAGATCGCGCCCGATCCGCCAGCGGGCCGGACGCGGCGGCAACGGGTTGTCGGACAGGACGAGCCCGGCCGGGTCGATCTCGCGGAACGTGCCCACCGTGTCGGGCTGCCCGTTGACGCGCCACACGACCTGCAGGGGTGGATGCACGGGATCCGGCTGCGCGATGAGATCGCTGGTGGTCCGCCCGTCGAGCAGGTTGCGGAAGATCTCGCCGCGATCCGCGGCATCGAGGATCGCGTCGATCTGCTCGCCCGAGACCACCGGTTCGCTGACGTAGCGACAGAGGTTGAGACCGATGGCCGAGTTGACGACGAGACCGTCACCGTCAGGACGCAGGTAGTAGCCGCACATGCGGTAGACGTCGAGACCGTACGTGTTGCCGCTGCCGAAGCACGTGTACGTGTCGGTCCACGCGTGCCGCGCGAACAACAGGACGTTGCCGGTGATCGTCGTGCCGGTGTCGCGCTCGAAGATCGCCGTCGAGCGCATCTGCGGCAGGCGGCCAACCAGCCGCTCCGCGTCGAATGCGAGCTCGACGCGGTCGAGGTAGCCGGCCCCGTCGGCGTTGTTGTGGAACAGGCGCACCGACGACGAGACGTAGCGTCGCATCTCGGACACGATGTCCTGGCCCAGTTCGGTCGCACGCGTGATGCGCGCGGCGTAGCGCTGTGCCGACGCCGCGTCGTCGCTGAGCGTCACCACCAGGAACACGAGCATGATCAGGAGCGTGGACGCGATCAGGGTCTCGAGCAGGGTGAAGCCGGCGGCGAGCGCCGCCCGGCACTGGCGCACGAGCCCCACTCGTCGCTCACGTTGCATCGTCGGCTGCATGCGAGGGTCTCCTAGCGTTGGATGAAGACGCGGACCTGGTGCTGGGCGTAGTGCAACTGCAGGCCGCGGCGGTAGCACTCGACGCGAACGAGATACGTGCCCTGCGGGAAGCGCGTCTCCGGCACGTCCCAGCGCACGAGTTCGGGGCCCGGGCCGGCGTCGGCCAGCATCAGGCTCGAGTCAGTCGGTCGTTCGCCCGGCGTCACCAGCACATCGCGGTTGCAGACCAGCCAGGTGAGACCGTTGTCGCGCGAGTACATCGCAACGTAGTCGAGGTTGGACTCGGCCTCCGCGTAGGTGAGCGGAGTGGAGCTGGTGTAGGTCTGCCCGTCCCAGCGGCGCCAGCTCACGTCGAAGCCGATGTCCACCTGCAGGGGAGCCGCCAGTTCCGTGATCTCCGTCGGCTGCGTGATCTCGACGCGGGGTAACTGCGGGATCCGGTTGCGAAGGCCCGTCCCGGCCCCTTCGAGGAACGACTGCACCATGGTCAGGACCGAGTACTTGGCGATGAACGACGAGCCGCTGGCGACCGCGTTCGAGATGCCGTTGACGACGATGTAGGCCGAGTTCGCACCGACGGAGTCACGCAGTTCGACGAGGCCCGATCCGGTGCCGCCGCTGTTGGGGTGGTTGTAGTACACCCGCGCCAGGGCCGCCTGGAAGCGCTCCGCCGCGTACGGGTTCTGGTACCACTCCGAGCCGAGGCCGCCGTCGCGATTGGTGTCGAGCCGGAACGGGCGGTTGCTCGGCGCGGTGGCCGGCATCGGGAAGTTGTAGCGCGAACCCAGGTCGAGGCCGGCACCGATCAGGGTCGACGTCCCATCGTTGAACTGGTGGTGGAAGGTCGTTGTCGGCGTGCCGATGTTGAAGAAGCTCGTGCAGCCTTCCGACGCCGCGAGGTGCCGGTCCGACAGCATCGATGTCCCGAACGTGGTCTGCACGCTGTTCTGGTACACGACCTGGTCGGTCTGCTGCATGAAGTTGCCGCTGCCGCAAGGCAGGTTCCCCGCCACCAGCCAGTCGCTCGTGTAGCGCGAGTCGGGATACAGCTCACCCAGCCACGGGATGCCCCACCAGTACGCACCGAGCGAGCGCTCGCGCACGAGGCAGCGGTAGCCGGTGATCGTGTTGATGAAGCTGCTGCTCCCCGACCCGCCACCCCACGGCATGGCGCTCGTCGGGATCGAGGACGGGTAGCCGTTGGCGCTGTCGTAGCCGATCTCGCCGCCGATCCCCATGTAGTAGTAGGAGAAGCCGGTGAGCGTCGTGTACACCGCGCCCGCAGTCACGAGGCCGTTGCGCACCACCTGGTAGAGGCGGGGCATGTCGCTGCGCATGCGCCCCAACCAGCGGTTGGCGAGGACGGCGGAGTCGAGCCCCGGGTAGTCGTTGCGCGCCATCTCACCCGAGTTGGCAAGCGCGTCGTGATACCAGTTGTAGCCGTTGCTGAAGTCGGGATCCCCGCGGTAGAGGTCCTTGTAGGGGTTGTGGCGCGGGTCGCCGAGGAACTGCGACCGCTCCGTCAACGGCACGTCCTGCGGCGAGTCGGCCCACCAGGTGTACGTCTCCGACATGTTGTCGGGCTGCACCGCGACGGGGTACGACTCGCCCGCCCCGAAGCCCACCGCGGGGTCCCAGATCTGGGTCCGCATGGTCAGCACGACGTCCGAGCGCGGGTCGTTGTAGACCCCGTTGTCGTCGACGAACCGCTGCGACGCGAACACCGCCGGCGGGATGGTGATCCGCCAGCGCGCGGTGTTGCGCGGCGCATCGTCCGACGCTCCGCCTGCCACCCCCAGGTCGCGCGCGAATGCCGTGCCGCCGGGGCTGCCGGGCACGTAGTCGAGGCCGTAAAGGCGACCGCGACGGTCGGGGAACGTCCCGCGCCACTGGCCGACGAGAGGCCCCTGCACCCAGGGCGCGACCACCGGCGAGTTGTAGAGCTTGAGCAGCGTGCTGCGGCGTGCCGGGTCGTACGCCACCTCGTAGTGCATCTCGATCTTCTGCTCGGTACTGGTGAGCCTGTCGCGACTCCGCATCGCGGCGAACCCGGTGGAGTACGGCACCGCGACACCCGCTCGGTCGGTGCCCCCTGCCAGGCCCTCGACCAGGACCCCCGCGAACAGTCCATTGGTTCCGTTGGTGCTGCCGTCGGTGCCGTCGGTGAGGTCGATGCCCGGCAGCTCGATCGCGATCGGTCGGTCCGCGGGCATGATCTTCGGCGCCACGTTCTCGGCAGCCGCCAGGTAGGCGGCGCGGTTGGTGATGTAGGCGAGGTCGGTCGTGTACGAGTACACGCGCAGCCGCACCGGATCGGTCGTGCCGGCGGGCTCGTGACGGGTGCGCAGTTCCTCCGGGTGCGTCACCACGCGGACACCGGGGATCTGGTCCGGCAGACGCGCCGCGTCCGAGTAGTTGCGCATCGCCGGCATCGGCAGCAGCTCGCCGTGCAGGTTGATGATCCACGCGTTGCGATACGCGTCCGGGTTGGTGTTCATGTCCTCGTAGAGCAGCCGCAGGGTCGGCTCCTCGGACATGTCGGTGTATTCCGGAGGAATGGCCGTCCCGGCCCGCCGGGCCGCGGCGATGTCCAAGCGTCGCTGCCGGATCAACGCCACGCGGGCGTCGTGGAACTCGCGCTCCTGCGGCAGGCGCAGCGCGTGGTTGAACCAGTCGGCCAGCGCGTACGGCATCGGGTTGACGATCGGGTCGTAGCCGTTGGCCGCCGCGCCGTCGCGCAGCATGCGCGCCTTGATCATGTGCGGCACGTAGTAGTACTGCGACGCGCTGCCGGCCGGCATGCGGCCGGGGTAGTAGTAGACGCTGGTCTTGTCGACGATGCTGTCGTCGATGTCGTTGACCAACGGCTGGTACAACTGCGAGCGCCCGTAGCTGGCCTTGGTGATCCAGTGCGTGCGCACCACGAGACCCGGGTTGCGCGCCTCGAGATCGGTGATCGCCGACTCGACGAACGGAATGATGGACTCCATGAACACCCACCACCCGGGGATGTTCTCGACGGCGAGGAGATACAGGTCGTAGACCTGCGAGGTCGGGAACGACGAGCCAACGGAGTTCACCACCGACGAGATGCTCGCCAACGCCTGTTCCGTGCCTGCGATGTTGCGCTTGAAGATCTGCACCGTCACGTAGCGGACGTTGCGGTTCTGCAGGCCCGCGAGCCGCTTGACCGTGATCCGGCGCGACCACACCCAGGCGCCGTCGCGCTGGTAGTTGCCCGAGACCACATGGTCGGGCGGCACCAGGTTGCGCGACGAGTCCATGCTGATCGTCAGGTGCGGTTTGTTCGTGACGCCGTCGTCGAGCGCGTCGAGTTCGATGGCAGCCGAGACTTCACCGCGGTCGACATAGGCCTGGATCTCGGACAGGATCGCCTGCGCCTTGCTGTAGGCGTAGACGGTGTCCTTCTGCGACGACGTCGACGCGAAGTTCAGTGCCAGGTGCTGGACGAGCGCCACGGAGATGAGCGCGAACACGACGGCCGCGATGGTGACCTCGATCAGAGTGAAGCCGCGCTGGCGGCTGACCGACCGACGCTCCCTCGACGATTCGCTCCGGTGATGGTGTTGCATGGTCAATCCTCCCTCTGCAGGCTGCGGATGGCGCCGGACAGGCGATACTGGCCGATCTCGGTGCGCAGGGTGTTCAGCGCGGCGTCGTCGTAGGTGATGTTGATCCAGTCCGCCGAGCCTGTGATGTTGACCGTGCCGGTGCAGATCAGCGTGCCGTTGAACTCGAGGGTCTCGCTCATGGTCACGTTGCCGCGCACGAAGAGCATCCCGGTGAAGAAGCTCATGTTGCCGGTGCGGAAGTTCACGTCGCCCTGCACGTAGACGACCGCGTTGCCCGCGAGCCGGCGCGTCGACGAGAACTCGAGCGCGGGCACCTGCACGTGGTACAGGGACTGCGGCGGCAGGGTGGTCGGAAACGCCGCCTGGTCGGTGATGCGGTCGTCGGCGAGGCCGCGCAGTTCTTCGTCCGACACGCCGAACACTGCCTGCGTCGAATCGTCGTAGTTCGTGGAGCCGGACACGCCGCCCACGGTGATCGCACCCCCGGTGACGGAGGGGACCGCACTGCCGGCGCGGCGGTAGAACACCGCGGCGCCGGTGTCGCCCTGGACGTTGACCTTGCTCGCGATCCGCGAGCCGCTGGCCGTGCCGATGCAGATCGCCGCCATCCCCGGCGGGACCAGGGTCATGCGCCGCACCTCGGTCTCCACGACCGCCGTGCCGAGCACATGGTTGGGCGCCTCGTTGTACTGCTTCGTCGCGTCGTTGCGCCGGAACACGTGCGCGATGCTCTTGACGAGCCATACGTTGCCCATCCCGCTCGCGCCGCGCGCCATCGAGACGTCGCGCACCTGCATCTGCCGCCGCCAGATCAGCCGCTCCGGGATCGGATCGGCCTCCCACTCGCGCCAGATCTCGTAGCGCCCCCACACCGAGCCGCTGATCTGGAACTCGCGCACCAGCCCGATGTCCTCGTCGTTGGTCTCGGTGAGCGGAGGATTCGCGGTGAGATCGAGACGCGGCTGGAAGGTCAGCACCGGCTGCGCCGACTGCTTGCGGAACCAGCCCATCGCCTCGATCAGGCCGGCGCGCGCGAACTGCGACGCTTGACCCTTGGTGCGGAAGTTGGTCTCCGTCTTCGTCTGGTGCGCGCGCAGGAGCACGGCGCCGGTGATGACGATGCCCGCGGCCACCAGCGTGAACATGACGCCGAGCAGCATGGCCACGCCCGCCTCGCGCGTTCGTCCCGTCGGTGATGGGGAGGGTTGTCGCATGGTCGAATCGGTCCTTCGGCCCCGCACCGTCACGCGACGGCGTCTGGTTCCGATCCGCTATCGACCGGACCGCTGTCGTTTCCGTAAGGGAGTCGACCTAGCGTCTCGATCCTGGACGGGCACGCGCACACGCTCCGGTGGCGCGGGCGCCAGCCGATTCGGGCCCGCGCGTCTTCATTCGAGCCGGATCGCGGCCGCCAGCGCCGCGAACCAGGTGTGCGCCTCGCGCAAGGCGTCCTCCGCAGCGCGGTGCGTCGCCCCCGCCGCGAACATGCGCAGCAAGACCCATCGGTCGCCGGCGCTCGCCGACAGCCAGCGCTCGCGGCGAGCCATGCGCGCGTCGGCACCGACGTCGATCGTCCATTCCCGCGCCACCGCCTGCACGGCGGCTTCGCCCTGGCCGAGGAAGTCGCGCTCCTCCCCCGACGCCGCGCGCAGGGCGCCGGACACCGTGGCGCCATCGCTGAGGCGCGCGAGCACCGCCGCCTCGGACTCGCCCGCCTGCGCTCGGGTCGCGAGCAGGACCGCGCCCACGCCCGCCGCGACCTGACCGTTCGCCCCGATCCGGCCGATCTCGACCTGTGCCTCCACGAGGTGCGTGCAGGCCCGGCGCAGCACCCGGTCGGTGCGACCTTCCCCATCGATGCGCACGCCGAGCCCCACGTGCTGGTATCCCTGGGCGCGCACGATCCCATCGTCGGCGCGCACCGCCGGCGCGAATGCCACGCCTTCCCCTGCACGCCATCGCCCGCGCAAGGGCCAGCGCAGCGTCGGCCCGAGTCCCTCCAGGTCCGCGGTGAACTCGACCGTCACGGCGCCTGCCGCGCGCGCGACGTCGGACACCCGGATCGTCGCGACCGGCAGCGTGGGCTGGCGACGGGCCTCGCCCGCCCAGGCCGGATCGCACCAGCCGCCCGCTCCACCGCCCGACGCGAGACGATGCGCGTCGCGCGCGAGGCACGCCTGCGCTTCCGCCCCGGTCGGGGACGCGTCGCTGAACCCACCGTCCCGACGCAGGCGCAGGAAGCCATGCGCCGCCGCGGCTGGCTCGAAGAGCAACACGAGGCGGCCGTCCCGCCAGCAGGAGCGCGTCGGGGTGGGTTCGACGTCGTCGACGCCGGTGCCCGACGGCAGCGTGAGCCGCGTCAGCGGGCGCGCCCCCTGCACGCGCAACGGCAGGCGCAGGACGAACGCATCCGCCTCCGGGACGAGGCCGGCAGATGGTGGCGCGGACGCGTCACCGCCAAGCCTCAGCGCGCCATCGGCGTCGAGCGTCCAGTCGACCACCACCTCCCCGCGCGCGGCGGCCGCGGCGATCCGCTCCTCCAGCAACGCGTGGTCCGCGGCCGACGCCGCGTCGGGCATCGGCAGGTAGCGCGCCAGCCAGACCGACGATCCACCCGGCGGAACGACACCCGTGGCCTGCGCCAACCGCGCGAGGCCCGGGCTCAGGACGTGCGCGCCAACGCGCGCCGCCGCCTCGCGCGCGCCGGCCCCACGCTCGAGACCCTGCTCCGGGCGGAGCACGACCACCGCCACCGGCCCTGCCGGCCCCGCGGCGCAAAGCACGTCGCCCGTGACGTCGGCGGGCACCGCCGGCCAGCACACCGTCGCCGCGCTGCCGCGCTCGACGGTGACCGGCGCGTGCAGCACGGTCGAGGGACCGACGCGCGCCCGGACGGTGTACGCACCCGCCGGTACGACCCCGTCGCGCGGCAGCGCCATCCCCGCCGCCGAGCCCGTCGGGTGCAGCGTCACCACCATCGACGCGCGCGGTGCGCTCGACAAGCGCACTACGCCGGTGCCGTCCAGACTCGCCCGCAACGCCGCCGCACGGGGATGGCTCGGTGGGATCGCCGCCAGGAGCGGGCGCAACGCTGCCGCCGCGCGCTCCTCGCCGCCGTCCCGCCGCAGCGCGGCCTCCAGGTGCTCGACGCGGGCTCGCGTCACCGCATCGGCGCTCAGCAGGTCCTTGGCTGCCACGTACGAGTGCTCCGCCGCGGCGACGTCGCCCGCGAGCACGGCGCGCGCGGCCTCGCCGAGCTGCGCCTGACCCTGCCGCACCGCGCTCTGCCGCCACCAGGCTCCGCCGCCCAGCAGCGCCGCGACCACGATGCTCGCCGCCGACACCGCCACCACCAGCGGCCGCGCGCACGTGCGCACGCGGCCGCGCAGGCGACGCATCGCGCCGAGCGGTCGCGCGATGACGCGCTCACCCGCGAGGAACGCGCGCAGGTCGCGCTCGAGCGCCTGCGCGTCGTGGTAGCGCTCGTCGCGATCCTTGCGCAGGCACATGAGCACGATGTTCGCCAGCGCCACCGGCACCGCAGAGTTGTGCACCCGCACGCTCGCGACCTCGTCGTCGAGGATGGCACGCATGATCCGCCCCGGGTGCGAGCCCTGGAACGGCAGGCGCGCGGTGAGCATCTCGTAGAGCATCACGCCGAGCCCCCACACGTCGGCGCGCGCATCGACGTCGCGTCGGCCGCTGGCCTGCTCCGGCGCCATGTACGCGGGCGTCCCCACCGCGTCGCCGGTGCGGGTGAGGCCGGCCGCGGTCTCGTCGCGCGAGAGCCCGAAGTCGACGAGGCGCGGCTGGCCGCTGCGGTCGATGAGCACGTTGCCGGGCTTCACGTCGCGGTGCACCAGGTGGGCAGCGTGCGCCGCGCCGAGCGCGCTCGCCACGTCGGCGGCGATCGCCGCACAGGAACGCGCGAAGGCTCCTTCGCCCTCGCCCACGGCGCGCAACGCCCCCGGGCACACGACCCCCAGCGTGGTCTCCGCCGCGATCGAGCGCGAGAGCTGCGACACGTCCCGGCCGCGCAGCTCCGCGACCACGGCGTCGAGGCTCGGCCCCTCGACCAGATCCGTGGCGAAGTAGTGCACACCCTCCGCCTCGCCGATGGCGAGGATCGGCAGGATGCCGGGGTGCGACAGCCGCGCCGCCGCCTCTGCCTCGCGCGTGAACCGCTCGACGGCATCGCCATCGAGGGCGACCGACGGCGGCAGGATCTTCACCGCCACCTCGCGCCCATCGCGGCGACGCTCGGCGCGGAACACGATGCCCATGCCGCCGCGCCCGATCTCCTCGATCAGGTCGAACTCGCCCAGGCGTCGGCCCGCAACACGGGTCTTCACTCCCTGTCCCATCGTCTGCCCTATCGGGAGACGCGCGGGACGACCTCAAGGCGGCCATCCGCCGGCCTTCCGCGCAAGCCGTGTCCTTCCTATCCTCCGGCCCCCCGTGTCCGCCCCGACCAAGCGCCCCCTCCGCATGCTGCGGCCGTACCGACGCGAGGTGGTGCTCGGCGCGGTGTGCCCGCCGCTCGTCGGGCTGCTGAGCCTGCAGGTCACTGCCTGGATCGGCGGCGCCCTCGATGCCCTGGGCCGGCTGGGCGAGGGCGGCACCTTCGATCCGGCCGGCACTTGCCTCGCCCTGGTGGCAGCCGGCGTCGGCATCGCGGTCCTCCGCTTCTTCGCCCGCCACCTCCTGATCCAGACCTCGCGCCACTTCGAGGCCGACCTCAAGCGCGACCTCGTCGCCCACCTGCAGCGCCTGCCGCTGCCGTACTTCGACAAGGCCGGCACCGGCGACCTCATCAGTCGCCTCACCCAGGACGTCGAGCTGGTGCGCTTCATGGTCGGGCCGGCGGTGCTGTACGGCGCGTCGGCGATCGTGGTCATCCCCGGCGCCGCGTGGCTCATGGCCTCGCTGTCGCCGATGCTCGCCGGCTCGATCCTCGTCGCGTTCCTCGCGATGTTCCTCTCGGCGCGGCGGATCATGCCGCGCATCCAGGCGGCGAGCACGCAGGTGCAGGAGGCCATCGGCGCGATCTCCGACCGCTCGATGGAAGCCTTCGCCGGCATCCGCGTGCTGATGACGTTCGCGCGCGCGCGCGCCGAGAACCGCCGGCTCGACGACCTGAGCCAGCACTACCTCGAGCGCAACATCGCGCTGACGCGCCTGCGTGCCCTCTACAACCTGCTCATCCACGTGGCGACGGACGTGGTGACGCTCGCGGTGCTCGTGGTCGGCGGGCTCGAGGTCCTCGGCGGGCGGTTGAGTACTGGACAGCTCTTCCAGTTCCTGCTGTTGCTGGGCCTGCTGACCTGGCCGCTGATCGCGATCGGCTGGATCATGGTCACGTTCCCGCGCGCCAAGGCAGCGCTGCTGCGGATCGAGGAGGTGTTCGCGCAGCCGTTGGAGCCGGGTGCGGCGGGCCCCGACCCCGCGACGCTGCTGCCGCTGCGCGGCGACCTCGAGGTGCGCGGGTTGACCTTCCGGCACGCGAGCCGTGAGCGCGACGCCCTCGTCGACGTCTCGTTCTCGCTGCGCGCGGGCGAGAAGCTCGGCCTCGTCGGCGCCGTGGGCTCCGGCAAGTCGACGCTGCTCGCGCTGCTCCTGCGCCTGTACGAGCCGCCGCGGGGCACGATCTTCCTCGACGGCCGCGACGTGCTCGACCTCGACGCGCGCCAGGTGCGCCGGGCCTTCGCAGTGGCCCCGCAGGACCCGTTCCTGTTCAGCGACACCATCGACGCCAACATCCGCTTCGGTGCGCCGGCGGCCATCGAGCTCGACGAGCGCGACGCCGCGGTGACCACGGCCGCCCTCGACCAGGACCTGCCGGAGCTGCGCGACGGGATCGACACGATCGTCGGCGAGCGCGGCGTGACCCTGTCGGGCGGCCAGAAGCAGCGGGTGTCGCTGGCGCGCGCGCTCGCGTCGGATCGGTCCGTCCTGGTCCTCGACGACACCCTCTCGGCGGTCGATCACGCCACGGAGCGGCGCATCCTCTCCCAACTGGAGACCGCGCGCGGCGGGCGCACCGCGCTCGTGGCGACGCACCGCCTGTCTGCGGTCGCCGACGCCGACCTGATCCTCGTCCTCGACGACGGCCGCGTCGCGCAGCGCGGCGCGCACCACGCCCTCGTCGCGCAGCCTGGCCAGTACCGCCGCTTCCACCGCCTGCAGGCCGCCGCCGAGGCACTCGAGGGCGAAGCGTGAGCGTGCACGACGACGATGTGACCGGCAAGGCGGTCGACTTCGCGCACCTGCGCCGACTGTGGGTGTTCGTCCGCCCCTACAAGCGCGGCTTCGCGCTGGCGCTGCTCATCCTCCTGGTCTCGTTCGGCATCGAACTGGCGGGCCCCTGGATCCTGCGCACCGCGATCGACGGCCCGCTCGCGCGCGCGCTCGCGGGCGAGGTGCAGGCGCACGGCCCGCTGCTGTGGCTGGGCTCGATGTACCTGCTGTCGACGCTCGCTGGCGCGGGTCTGGGCTACGGCTACGCCCTGCTCACCACCTACAACGGCCAGGCGGTCGTGCGCGACGTGCGCGCCCACCTGCTCCGGCACGTGCTCGGCCTCGACGCCTCGTTCTTCGAACGCAACGCTGCGGGCCGGCTGGTGACGCGCGTCACCAGCGACGTCGAGAACCGCAACGAGCTGATCGCCACCGGCGTGCTGCAGAGCCTGTTCGACGTGCTGAAGATCGCCGGCATCGTCGTCGTGCTGTTCGTGGTGGATGCCCGCCTCGCGCTCTTCACGATCGCCGCGGTGCCCGTGGTCCTCGTGCTGAGCGTGACCTTCCGGCGCCGCGCGCGCGACGCGTACCGCGCCGTGCGCGGCCACCTCGCGCGCCAGAACGGGTTCACCGCCGAACTCATCGGCGGCGTGCGCACCACCCGGCTGTACGAGCGCGAGGCCTGGATCGACGCGCGCTACGGCGAGATGAACGGCGCCACCCGCGAGGCCTGGGGCCGCACGGTCCTGCAGTTCAGCGTGTTCTTCGCCCTCATCGACCTGGTCGTGCACCTCACGCAGACCGGGCTCCTGTGGCTCGGCAGCAACGGCATCGTCGAGGGCGGGATGTCGATCGGGCTCTTCGTCCAGTTCTGGCTCTACTTCGGCAAGATCACGGAGCCCATCAAGGAGCTGGGCGAGAAGTACAACGTGCTGCAGTCGGCGTTCGCGTCCGCGGAGCGCATCTTCAAGATCCTCGACACGCCGCCGGCGATCGTCGAGGCCAGCGACGCGGTGCCGAGTCCGCGCGGACCCGCGCGCATCGAGTTCGACGCCGTCGACTTCGCCTACGTGCCGGGCAAGCCCGTGCTGCGCGGCGTGTCCTTCGTGGCGGAGCCGGGGCAGACCATCGCCATCGTCGGCCCGACCGGTTCAGGCAAGACCACGATCCTGTCGCTCGTGTCGCGGCTGCGCGACGTGGGCGCCGGCACGGTACGCCTCGACGGGCACGACGTGCGCAAGCTCACGCTCGACAGCCTGCGCCGCCGCGTCGCGGTCGTCGCGCAGGACGTGTTCCTCTTCACCGGCACCATCCGCGACAACGTGCGCCTCTTCGACGACAGCATCGAGGACGGTCGGGTGCTCGCGGCGCTGCAGGCGGTGGGCGCGGAGGATCTGCTCGTGCGCTTCCAGGGCGGCCTCGACGCCAAGGTCACGGAACGCGGCGGCACGTTCTCACAGGGCGAGCGCCAGTTGCTCAGCTTCGCGCGCGCGCTCGCCTTCGACCCCGACGTGCTCATCCTCGACGAGGCGACCGCCAACATCGACAGCGAGGCGGAGGCCCGGATCCAGAAGGCCCTGCGCGTGCTGCTCCGCGGGCGCACGGCGCTCGTCGTGGCGCATCGGTTGTCGACCGTGCGGCACGCCGACTCGATCCTCGTCCTGCGGCAGGGCAGGCTCGTCGAGCAGGGGACGCACGGGGAGCTGGTGGCGCGCGATGGGGTGTACCGGCGCATGCTCCTGCATGCGCAGCCGGAGTGAGCGCTCCGCTGCTGGGATTGGATCCCGCAGTGAGCACGTGAGCTGACCCACCGGCAGTAAAGACGTCCTCCACTTCCTCTACACCTTCAGGCGACACGTCCCTTTGACACTTGCCGCCGTGTCCTTCGAGGTCCTACCCCTATGAACGGTTCTTCCTTGAACGGTCCCGACTTCGCCGAGCCTTCTCCTTGGCCTCCCACCAGTCTGATGGGAGCGGCGATCGGCGATTGAGTAGATCTCGCAGCGATGGCGCAACAACGACGAAGTAATCCTGCACGCGCGTCAGACCTGTCAGAGTATTGCCAATGCTCAACAGGACGATCTCTCCATCCCCGGACACGCCTACGTAGTCCCCATTTGCGCAACTTCCAATAACAGCAAATCCAGCCTCGATAAACTGTGGACGCTCATGCAGAAACTTGAACGCCTCTCCTCCGCCCCAAATGCACCACGGGTGGAATTCGCCGAAGATCATCATCGATAGGACCGTGCCAATTCCGATTACCCCGAAGGACTGAACTTCCAAGGCAGCTATGAACCGATTACGCGCTACTCCCTCGCGGGCCGCTCTGTCGTCAGTTTTCATATCATTTCCCACTAAGCTGTCGGGCTCGGAAAAGGCAATGTTAGTGCTAGTATTTGGGACCCCGCGCCCATGACTCGCGGCGGCGCTGCTGAGTATCCGGTGGCATGCATTTGGAGACGTCCCGTATAAACGATCCAGCGCATATCGTCAAGTCCAAGACGTCCTCCGGCGTACTCAGGGGCGAGTTATTGTACACGGCTCCCACAAACCCCTCCTCCTTAAGATCCGTGAAGAAGAAGGCAGCGCCAAGCGCCTTCTTGCCAGTTTTCTTGAGGAAGTCTGCCATAGACCGGACAAGGCGGCCACAAGACTTCCGTAATGCGCGGCGGTTTGCTAGATCCTCTATGTGTTTAGCCTTGGCCTCTGACGTCATGTCACACCATTGATCCCATTCGATGTCTGCAGGGACTCCATTGTTGAGAAGCTTCTGGAGCTCGGCGTACTGGGTATTGTTGGTATCGAGAAGCTCGGCTAGCCCAGCTTCCGCAGTTCAAGGCACCGAAGGGTTGAGGATCAACGACTTG
>CAYQMF010000064.1:0-35129 GCA_964418595.1 uncultured candidatus Brocadiaceae bacterium | reverse complement strand
CGCCCTGCCCGGCGCGCTCGTCGTCGCCGCCGACCCGGCCCCGCGCCCATTCTGCGGCGGGATGCTCTTCGTGCCGCTCGCGAGTCCGTTCGCGCAGCCGATCGGCGGCGGAGACGGCGAAGTGACTCTCGCCCTCGCCCTCCCGCCCGGCCTCACCACGGGCACCGTCTTTTCGCAGGCGCTGTTCAAGGCCTCGGACGACCCGTGCGGCTTCGCGATCAGCAACGGGCTCGCGCTCACGCGCTGAGCCGTTGTCACGCGCCGCTGGCCTACCGCAGCAGGAAGCCGTCGCGCAGCGGGTCGTCAGGATCGATCACGAACCGGTGTTCGCCGACATGGTGCGAAGTCCCGCCGACGCGAGGGACGATCGCCTCGTGCGGACCGAAGGTCGTCTCGGCGACGACGCGGACCGTCATCGTCGAGCCGAGCAGGCTCTCGATGGTGATCGTCTGGCCGGCGCGCAGCTCGCCACGCCGGTGCAGGATCGCGGCGCGACCCGATACGCCCGAGCCGGTGGCGGAGCGATCGACTTCGCCCGCCGCGAACACGCACAGGTTGCGGCTGTGCGCGCCGGGCGAATGCGCCGGCTCGACGAAGATCGTGCCGTACAGGAACGAGAGGTCCGGCGCGAAGGGGTGGACGACGTTGCGCTTGTGCGCGGTGACGGCGCGTTTGATCGCCATGCCGAGGTCGATGGCGCGGCGATGCTCCGCCGGCACGCAGCGCAGCCCGAGCGCGGTGGCATCGACGTAGGCGTAGAACGCGCCGCCGTAGGCGAGGTCGTAGCGGACCGTGCCGACCCTGGGCACCTCGACGGTCTCGTCGAGCGCGACGACGAACGACGGCACGTTGTCGAACTGGACCGCGACGACCTTGCCGTCGCGCACCTGCGCGTAGGCGCGGAGCTGGCCGCAGGGCGCGTCGATCACGATCTCCGTCTGCGGCGCGCGCGCCGCGACCCACCCCTGCTCGACGGCGAGCTTCGCCACGGCGAGCGTCGCGTGCCCGCACATGGTGCTGTAGCCCTCGTTGTGCAGGAACAGCACGCCAAAGTCCGAGTCCGCCCGCTCCGGCGGCAGCGGCAGCACGCCGTACATGTCGGCGTGGCCGCGCGGCTCGAACATCAACGCGGTGCGCAGGTGGTCGTGGTGCGCGCGCACGTAGCGCCGGCGCTCGAGCATGGTCGCACCCTCGACGCGCGGCCAGCCATCGACGACCACGCGCACCGGCTCGCCGCCTGTGTGCATGTCGATCGTGCGCAGGGTGGTCCAAGTGTCCGGCACGCGCAGCGTGCCGCGGCGGGCGATCTCGTCGTAGGCGGTCATGGCTGGTCGGGGCGCAGGCGACGGTACACGGCGGTGGCGGCGACGAAGTCCTCGAGCGCGTGCCCCACCGACTTGAAGACCGTGATCTCGTCGGCCCGCCGCCGCCCCAGGGCCTCGCTGCGACAGAGCGCGAACAGATCCGCGACCACGTGGCTCGCCTCGATCGTCCCCTCCGCCAGCGGGATCGCGAGGTCACCGGCCTCGCGCGGCGCGCTGGCCAGCGAATCGACGAACACCACGCTGCGCGCGATCGCCGCCGTGTCCGCCTCGCGCATGTCCGGCCGATACGCGCCGACGAGGTCGAGGTGCTGGCCCGGGCGCAGCCAGCGGCCGGCGATCAGCGGATCGCGGCTCACCGTCGCACACGAGATCACGTCGGCTTCGGCAACCGCGTCGCCGAGGTCTTCGCACACCTCGAGCACGACGCCGGGCACGCGCAGCTCGTCCACCAGTCGTTGCGCGCGCACCGGGTTGCGCCCGAACACCAGCACCCGGCGCAGCGGCCGCACCGCGGCGTGCGCGGGGACCAACTCGCGCGCCAGCGTCCCGGTCCCCACCATCAGGAGCGTGCGCGCGTCCGCGCGCGCGAGGAACGACGCCGCCAGCGCCGAGGTGGCCGCCGTGCGGCGGGCGGTCAGCGTGCGCGCATCGATGGTCGCGAGCATGCGTCCGTCGCCCGCATCGAGCAGCAGGTAGGTCGCGTGCACTACCGGCAGGCCGCGCGCGCCGTTCTCCGGCGACACGGTCGCGACCTTCACACCCACGAACTCGCCGTCCTGCCACGCCGGCATCAGGAGCAGCGTCGAGGGCGTCGCCGCGCCGCTGCCGTACGAATGGTGGTGCCGCGGCGGCACCTCGATCGGCGCCGCGAAGCCGGTGCGCAGCGCCGGGATCAGGTCGGCGAGCGAGAGGAGGCGGGCGACGTCGGCGTCGGCGACGGTCAGCATGACGCCGACAGGGTAGCGAGCGCACGCGCCGGCCTCGCGCCGATCCCGCCGTGGACAGCGCCAGCACGTCGCCCTAAGACCTCCGCATGCCTGCGTTCCAGTTCCAGAAGCTCTTCGAACTCGCGGAGGACGCGACCCCGTACCGCCGGCTCGGCACCGACGGCGTGCAGCCCGCGACCGCCGGCGTGCACTCGATCCTGGAGGTCGCCGGCACGGTGCTCACGCAGCTCACGTCCGCGGCGATCCGCGACATCAGCCACCTGTTCCGGCCCGGCCACCTGGGTCAACTGCGCGCGATCCTCGACGACCCGGGCGCCTCGGCCAACGATCGCTTCGTGGCGCTGCAGATGCTGCGCAACGCCCACCCGTCGGCGTCGATGGTGCTGCCGTCGGGCCAGGACCCCGGCACCGCCATCGTCATCGGCCAGAAGGGCCAGCGCGTGTGGACCGACGGCGACGACGAGGTCGCGATCGCGCGCGGCGTGTACCGGACCTTCACCGACACCAACCTCCGCTACTCGCAGATGGCGCCGCTCGACATGTACCGCGAGGCCAACACCGGCGACAACCTGCCGGCGCAGGTGGAGCTGTACGCGACGACCGGCGACGAGTACCGCTTCCTGTTCATCACCAAGGGCGGCGGCTCCGCGAACAAGACGTTCCTGTACCAGGAGACGAAGGCTCTGCTCAACGAGAAGAGCCTGCTCGCCTTCCTCGACAAGCAGATGCGCTCGCTCGGCACGGCGGCGTGTCCGCCCTACCACCTGGCCATCGTCATCGGCGGCACGTCCGCCGAGACGACGCTCAAGACCGTCAAGCTCGCGAGCACGCGCTACCTCGACTCACTGCCCACCAGCGGCAACGCGCGCGGGCGGGCCTTCCGCGACCCCGACCTCGAGGCCAAGGTACTCGACATCTCGCGCAAGAACGGGATCGGCGCGCAGTTCGGCGGCAAGTACTTCTGCCACGACGTGCGCGTCATCCGCCTGCCGCGGCACGGCGCGTCGTGCCCGGTGGGCATCGGCGTGTCGTGTTCCGCCGACCGTCAGGCGCTGGGCAAGATCACGAAGGGCGGCGTGTTCCTCGAACAGCTCGAAACCAATCCGGCGCGCTTCCTGCCCGATGTCGACGCCGGCGCGCTCGCCCCCGACGTGGTGAGGATCGACCTGCGCCAACCGATGGCCGCGCTGCGCAAGACGCTGAGCCAGCACCCGATCAAGACCCGCTTCTCGCTCACCGGGCCGATGGTCGTGGCGCGCGACATCGCGCACGCGCGCATCAAGGACATGCTCGATGCCGGCAAGCCGCTGCCGAGCTACCTGAAGGACCACGTCGTGTACTACGCGGGCCCGAGCAAGAAGCCCGACGGCTACGCGTCCGGCTCGTTCGGCCCCACCACCGCCGGGCGCATGGACGGCTACGTCGACCAGTTCATGGCCGCGGGCGGCAGCTACGTGTCGCTGGCCAAGGGCAACCGCAGCAAGCAGGTGACGGAGGCGTGCAAGAAGCACGGCGGGTTCTACCTGGGCTCGATCGGCGGACCCGCGGCGATCCTCGCGCAGGAGAGCATCACCAAGGTCGAGGTCCTCGACTTCGAGGACCTCGGCATGGAGTCGGTGTGGCGGATCGAAGTGAAGGACTTCCCCGCGTTCATGGTCGTCGACGACAAGGGCAACGACTTCTTCGCGTGACGCGATGAGCAGGGAGCCCGGCGTCGAGATCGAGCGCAAGTATCTCCTGCGCGGCATGCCGAGCCTGCCGATTGGCGCGCGCCCGCTGCTGATCGAGCAGGGCTGGATCCCCGGCACGCGGATCCTGGAGCGCCTGCGCCGCACACAGGGCGACGACGGGACGCGCTACTTCCGCACCATCAAGTTCGGCAAGGGCATCCAGCGCCAGGAGGTCGAGGAGGAGATCGCCGCGGAGCTGTTCGAGCGGATGTGGCCGCTCACCGAGGGGCGCCGCATCCGGAAGCGCCGGCACCGCGTGCCGGCGAGCGCGCTCACCTGGGAGATCGACGAGTTCCTCGACCGCGACCTCGTGCTCGCGGAGATCGAGCTGCCCGCGATCGACGCGGCGGTGGTCCTGCCGCCGTGGCTCGCGCCTTCGATCGTGCGCGAGGTCACCGACGACCCGACCTACGTGAACTCCAACCTGGCGCGGGCGTCGAGCGATCGGCGCTGACCGCCGACCTACTTGCGCGATGCCACGGTGGCGCCGTCGTCGGTCGCCCCACTGACGCAGGCGCCTGACGCGCGCTGGCGGTGCCGGATGGCCGACGATGGGCGCGTTCGCCCCGCGCGGCGCTGGTGTTCGAGATCAAGCTGCTGTGCCCGAGTCGACTTCGCGCACCGCCCCGTTCGCTGCGGCGCGCGCGATCCCGCGCAACATCCCGCGAAAGACCAGCGCGTGCAGTGGCAGCACCGCGTACCAGTACGCGAGACCGAGGACCCCGCGCGGGCGGAAGCGGGCCGTCTGGCGCAGCCTGGTCGACCCCGGCACGTCCCCGGGCTCGAGGTCGAACCGCAGCGTCGCCACACCCGGCAGACGCATCTCGGCGCGGAGTTCCAGGCAGCGGTCGGCGGCGACCTCGGTGACCCGCCAGAAGTCCAACGCTTCGCCGAAGGAGATCCGCTCCGGGTCGCGTCGCCCACGGCGCAGCCCGGGGCCGCCGACCAGACGGTCGATCATCCCGCGCAGGCGCCACAGCCAGTTCATCGCGTACCAGCCATGACGGCCCCCGAGCCGGCACACGGCGCGGAACACTCGGTCGGGAGCGACGGCCACGGTGACCTGCCGGGCATCCACGAACGCGGTGCCTCCCGCCCAGTCCGGGTCGCCGGGTTGGACGCCAGCGTCGCTCCAGCGCGACTCGACGTGGCCTTTCGTATCCGCGGCCAGCGCGGCCTCGATCGCCTCGCGCATCGGCATGCATGCGTGCGGCATCCATTGGCGGGCACGCTCGTCGCGACACACGACCCGGTTGCGCAGGCCCTCCGTGAGCGGCCGCGCGATCTGCGCGCTGATCGGGGTCACGAGATGGATCCACCAGGAGCTGAGGCGCGGCGTGAGGACAGGGACCGGCACCACCAGGCGACGCAGCCCCCGAGCGCGGGCCAGCAGGCCGATCAGATCCGCGTACGTCAGCACGTCGGGGCCGCCGATGTCGAGCGTGGCGCCGACGGTGCGCGGCTCGTCGAGACACGCGACCAGATAGTGCAGCACGTCGTCGACGGCGATGGGCTGGCAGGGGCTGCTCACCCACCTGGGTGTCACCATGACGGGCAGGCGCTCGGTCAGGTAGCGCAGGATCTCGAACGACGCGGAGCCTGCACCGACGATCATGGCGGCGCGCAGCACAGTGACTGGCACGGTGCCGGACGCGAGCGCCGCCTCGACGCGGCGGCGCGAGCGCAGGTGCTCGCTGAGGTCGTCGCCGGTTTCCCCGAGGCCGGCGAGGTAGAGGATGCGTTGCACGCCGGCCGACTGCGCCGCCGATGCGAAGCTCTGAGCAAGCTCCTGATCGACGCTGGCGTAGTGCGCCCCTGCCGACAGCATCGAGTGCACCAGGTAGTACGCGTGGATGCACCCGGTGAGGGCGGCGCGCGTGGCGCCCGCGTCGGCGAGATCACACGCGACGATCTCGACACCTGGGTCGCTCACCCACGCCCGCGCTTCGAGCTTCCGCGGCGTCCGCACGAGGCAGCGCACGCGCCACCCCGCCGCCAGGAGTCGGGGAACGAGGCGACTGCCGATGTAGCCCGACGCGCCGGTGACGGCAACGACGCGCCGCTCCCTACCGCTCACGCGTTCGCGGGCTGGACCTGCCAGCGCCGCTGGATCGAGCGGAGGCCGAACGCCTGATAGACGGCGGCCAGGCCGACAAGGGTGTAGACGACGGTGGCCAGGGCGCTCGTGCCGAAGGCAGTCGCGACAAGGTCGAGCCCGAAGAGCCCGAACAGGCCCCAGTTGAGGCCGCCGATGACGAGGAGGATCGCTGCGAGGATGTCGAAGTTCTTCATGGTTCTGGGCTGCAAGGGCCGCGAATGCTCGCTCGGCGCGCAAGCTTCACTACGAAGCTCCCTTGCAGTGGGCTCTTCCACTGCAAGGTCCGAGCGGCCCTGGAAGCCCCAAACGATGCCATCGCCGGCGGCCCTATCTGGTCGTCGCGCCAGCGACGACATCAACCCTTTGGGTTGCGGCCGCCGGCTGCGATGGGTTGGTCATGTGGACCTGGAGGCTCTTCGCTCCGGCCGCGGGCGTGGATGCAGGATGGCCGGGGTTTCTCGGTGTGCCGAAGAGAATCGACGCGGGCGCATCCGCGACCCCCGCGGGCGCGAATCCCCGGCTGTGACCAGCCTCCTCGACGCACCGACGATCCAGCCTCGCGCCTGGGCTTGCGCCCCGGGTTCTGGTATCTGCACTGCTGTCGATCCTGTGTCTGCCCCGTTGTTGAGCGACGTAGCCGCCGGCGAGCCGGGTGCCGTGGCGGCGTGCGTGCGGCGCTTCTCGGCGCCGATCTGGCGCCTCGCGCGACGCATGCTCCGGGACCAGCACGACGCCGAAGACGCGGTGCAGGAGGTCTTCGTCGAGCTGTGGCGCTCGGCCGGTCGGTTCGATCCCGCGGCCGGGACCGAACTGACCTTCGTGCTCACGATCGCGAAGCGCCGGCTCATCGATCGCACCCGCCGGCTGCGGCGAACTCCGCTCCCTGACGGCGACGCGTTGGTCGACAACGTCACCGCGAGGACCGACGACGACGTCGATGTGCGCGACGAGTTGGCGGGCCTCTCGAAAGCTCTCGACCTGCTCCGGCCCGAGCAACGCACCGTCATCGAACTGGCCTACCTCGACGGGCAGACCCACCAGGAGATCGCCCGCGACACCGGGATGCCGCTCGGCACCGTGAAGAGCCATGCGCGCCGCGGCCTCTCCCGCGTGCGCGAGATCCTCGGCATCGTGCCGAAGCAGGACAACGAAACATGATGCGCGACGCACACCTGCATGCCGCGGCGATCCTCGACAGCACGCGGCGCGCCCTCGCCGGCGCGGTCGTGTCCGAACACCTCACCTTCGATCCGCAGGCGGCCGATCGCCACAGCCGCGCGGGGTTCCCCGACCTCGTCGACGACACCGCGCAGCGGCTGGCCTGCCTCGCCGAGGCCGTCGCCGCGGACCGCCCGGCTCTCTTCACCACCCAGATCGCCTGGCTGAAGGTCGCGTTCGTGGCGCGCGGCATGTCGGCAGCTCCGCTGCTCGACAATCTGCACGCGATGCGAACCGCGCTGCCGGACGCACTGCCGGCCGAGATCGTCGCGCTGGCGCTCGCGCCGGTGCACACGGCCTTGGACGGGTTCCGCGCGATGCCCGAGACCATCGCCACGCGCCTGACCGAGCAGGGTCCCCACCGGGCGGTGGCGCAGCAGTACCTCCTCGCGTTGCTCGAACTGCGGAATGCGGACGCCCGGGCGTTCCTCGCCAGAGCGCTGGCCCAGGGCGCCCGGCCCGAGGATCTCACGCGTGACGTGCTCGCGTTCGTGCAGGCCGAGATCGGTCGCATGTGGCAGCTCAACGAGCTGTCGGTCGCCGAAGAACACCTCGCCTCGGAGGTCGTCGACTCGCACCTGCGCTGGCTCTACGACCAGGTCACACCGTGGCCACGGCGCCGCCGCCGCTCCCTGTGCGCAGCGGTCAGCGGCGACTTGCATGGGCTCACCGTGCGGTGGCTCGCGCGCGCCTTCGAGGCCGCCGGCTGGGACCCGGTATGCCTCGGCGCCAACATGCCCGACGCCGAACTCGGCCACGCGGTGTCCGAGTTCGGGTGCGACGTCGTGTGCCTCAGCGCCACGTTGCCGACGCACGTGCGGGCGACCGCGCGGGCCGTGGCGACGGTCCGCGCCCACGCGAAGCGCCCGGTCACCGTGCTCGTGGGCGGCGCACCGTTCGTGTCCGTGCCCGACCTCTGGCAAGTCGTCGGTGCCGATGCGACGGCGCGCGACCCGATCGAGGCCGTGGTTGCGGCCGACGCGTTCGTGCGCAACCTGCCACGCTGAGCGCCAGCACGAGGTCGACGTTCGCGAGGCGCGGAACCTGCCCAGATCCTCACGGCACGTCCACCGCGTCTGCTATTCCTTCCGCTCGATGGCGGACCCGAGCACGCTCGCGAGCGGCGACTACGCACTGCAAGAGGAACTGGGCCGCGGGTCCGTCGGCACGGTGTTCCGCGCGATCCTCCGCCGGCCGCTGCATACCCTGCCGGCGGGGGCAGAGGTGGCGATCAAGTTCCTGCGCCAGGAACTCGCCACCGACGAAGGCGCGGTCGAGCGGCTGCGGCGCGAGGGTGATCTCGGCCAGCAGCTCGACAGCCCGTACGTGGTGCGCATCCTCGGTGTCGTCGACGAGGACGTGCTCGGCCTGCGCGCGGTGGCGCTCGTGATGGAGCTCGTGCGCGGGCCGACGCTGCGCCGCTTCCTGCGCACGGCGAGCCCCGTCGTCGACGACCTCTGCCGGCGCATCGGGCGCGACGCAGCGCGCGGCCTCGCCGTGCTGCACGCCCGCGGCCTCGTGCACCGCGACGTGAAGCCCGAGAACATGGCGCTCACGCCGGAGGGGCAGCTCAAGCTGATGGACCTGGGGCTCGCGTGGAACGCGGGCGGGCGCGGCAGCGGCAGCGGCAGCAGCCCGAGCAGCAGCGCCTCGAGCGCCGGCTTCTTCGGCAGCCTCGCCTACGCGGCGCCGGAGACCCTGCGCGGTCGGCCGGCCACCGCGGCCGCCGACCGCTACGCGCTGGGGCTCGTGATGTACGAGCTGCTCACCGGCCGGCACCCGTTCGCCGACGCGCTCGCCGACCCCGACCAGATCCTGCACGCACACCTGGAGCGCGACCCGGAGCGGCCTTCGCTCCACAACCCGCGCGCGTCGCCGCTGCTCGAAGCGGTCGTGCTCGAACTGCTGCGCAAGGAGCCGGCGCTGCGGCTCGGCGACACCGAGGCACTGGCCGAGATCCTCGAGCAGGGCGAGGCGTCGGAGTTCTGGCGCGCGCACGTCGAGGCAGCGCCGGTCGAAGCCGCGCAGCGCCGCCTGCGCGCGATGCGACGCTTCGCGCCGACGCCGCTCTTCGGGCGCGACAAGGAACTCGTCGAGTTGCGCCGCCGGCTGCAACGCGTGCTCGACACGGGCCGGGGCAGCGCCATCCGGGTCACCGGGCCCGAAGGCATCGGTCGCCGTCGCCTGCTCGACGAGTGGCTCGCCGCCGCGCTCGACGAGCACGGCGCACGCATCGAGCTGCTCGCCGGCAGCCCCGACCACGACGCCGCGCGCGCGCGCGGCACGCCCTTCCCCACCCTGCTGCGCGAGCTGCACCTCGATGGCGAGAGCGCGGATGCGCCGCGCGTCGCCGAACGCCTCGCGGAGCGCGTGCGCGCCGCGCTGCCCGGCTGCACCGACGCCGAGCTCCAGGCGCTGGGACAGATCGCCGCCAACGCGCCGCTGGCGATGCCGCCCGCGCAGCGCGCCGACCTGCTGGCGCGGGCGCTCCGCGTCGGGCCCGACCGCGCCCTCGTCATCCGCATCGACCACGCCGACCAGCTCGACGCCACTGCGGAAGCGGTCGTCGAACGCCTGCTCGCGCGCGTCGCCGACCAGCCGATCCTGCTGGTGCTGGTGATGCACGCGCGCGCCGCGAGCCGGCCGTTCGAGTTCCACGACCTGCGCGTGCGCGGGCTGGCGCACGCCGCGTTCGTCGGGTTCGCGCACGCGCTGTTCGCAGAGACCCCTGCCGCGGCCCAGGTCGACGACGCATGGCACGCCCTCGCCGGCAGCCCCGGGGCCCTGGTCGAAGCGCTCGAAGACCTCGGCCAGCGCGGGCTCGTCCGGGGTCGCATCGGCGCCCTGGAAGGTCTCGACCCTGGCACCGAGGTCCGTCCGGCGGCGCCGTTGCTCACGCGGGTGCGCGAGCGCGTCGCCGACCTCGATCCCGACCAGCGCCGCGTGCTGGTCGCGGCCGCGATCCTCGGCGAGCGCTTCCCCCTCGCCGACCTGTGCGCGCTCGCCGGCGAGCCGGAGCTGCTCGTGCTCGCCGCGCTGTCGGTGTTCCAGGGCCGCGTCGTGCACGCCGACCGCGACACCGTCGCCTTCCGGCACCGTGACTTCCGCACCGCCTTCCTCGACCTGATCGGCAGGGACGAGCGCCGCGCCCTGCACCGCGCGGCCGCGGCGATCCTGCAGGCACGCGGCGCTGCGGCGCTCCGCGTCGGCATGCACCTCTCGCGCGCCAGCGACCACGCCGCCGCCGTGGAGCCGCTCCTGCGTGGGCTCGCCGACCTCGTGGCCGGCGGCTCACGCCGCGCCGCCCCACGCGTGCTCGCGCGCCTGCGTGTCCACCTCGACGCCCTCCCGCCCGATCGGACCACCGACGTCCATCGCCTGCGCTGCCACCAGCTCGCGGCCGACCTCGCAGCGCGCGGCGGCCAGAGCGACGTGGCCGGCACCGAGCTGCAGGCGGCGCTTCGACTCGCCGAGTCCCTCGACGACGCGCCCGCGCGGAGCACGATCCTGCTCGCGCTGGCGCGCACCATGGCGGCGCGCGAGCAGACCCTTGCTGCCCTCGCCACGCTCGATGCGGCGTGGGCGGTCGCGGGCCCGGACGCCGCCGGTCGCACCGTCGCCGCCGCGGCGATGCAGCAGCGCGCGCGCATCGAAGCCGCCGCCGGCGACGCGTCGGCCGCCTTCGCCTCCCTGCAGCGGGCGCGCGAGGTGCTGCCCAAGGGCACCAGGGCACAGGCGGACCTGCACCTCGCGCAGGCGCACGTCGAGGTGCTCGCCACTCACTTCGTGCGCGCCGCCAAGAGCCTCAGGCTCGCGGAGCGGCGGTTCCGGCTCGACGGCGACGGCGATGGCGTGCTGCAGGTGCTCGCCCTGCGCGCCAACCTGTTCGCCGCAGTCGGCGCCACGCGAGAGGCGCGCGCCGCCGGCGAGGAGGCCGTGGCGTCGGCAACGCAGCGCGGCGAGTTCGACGTCGCGGCGCAGGCGCACCTCGCGCTCGGCGAGTTCGCCGCCTGGCGGGGCGAGATCCCAGCGGCGCGCACGCACCTGCACGAGGCCATCGCGGCGGCACACGCCGCGGGCAACCTCACGGCGCGGGCGATGGCGGTGGCGTGGCTGCGCCTGCTGGGCATCCCGATGCCGACGCTGCCGTCCGGCGACGAGCCGTCGCAGGCGCCGGGCGTGCGCGTGCTGCGCGCGCTGGTCGATGCGCGCGAACAGTTCGGCCGCGGCCGCAAGGCCGAGGCGACGGCCGCGGTCGCCGCCGCGCAGGAGGTCGAACGCGCCGTCGACCTGCCGCTGCACCTGCGCCTGCTGGTGATCCGTGCCGCCGGCCAGGGCGCGCGCGCCGACGAGATCGCGCACGAAGTGTCGCAGCGCCTGCCGGCCCGGCGCCAGCGCCACTTCCTCCGCCTCGTCGAGAAGGCGGCCCGCCTGATAGAACCCTGACTCGAGAGCACGTGACCATGCACCTGCGCGGCGACGACGACGACCTGTTCGGCGGCATCGACATCGGTGGCACCAAGATCGGTGTGTGCGTCGGCCGCGGCGACGGCACGATCGTGGCGGCGCGCCGCTTCGCCACCGACCATGCGCGCGCGCCCGCCGACCTCTTGGCGCAGGCCCTCGCCGAGCTGACGGAGCTGGCGAATCAGCACGGCCGCCCGGTCGCCCTCGGCGCCGCGTGCCCGGGCCCGATCACGGTCCACGGCTGCTTCCTCGACCCGCCGAACATGCCTCGCTGGCACGGCTTCGACCTCGCCGCGTGGCTGCGTGAGCACGCCGAGGTGCCGGCCACCACCATGAACGACGCCAACGCCGGCGTGCTCGCCGAGTGGCTGTGGGGTGAGGCCAAGGGCGCCGACACCGCCGTCTTCTGCACGATGAGCACGGGCATGGGCGCGGGCCTCATCGTCGGCGGCGAACTGCACCAGGGGCGGCACGGCTTCGCCGCCGAGATCGGTCACCTCCGCCTCGCCGCCGATGGTCCGGTGGGCTTCGGCAAGCGCGGCAGCGTCGAAGGCTTCCTGTCGGGGCCCGGCATCGTGCAGGTCGCGGAGCAGGAGGCGCGCATCGCGCTGCAGACGGGGGCCCCTTCGCTCCTCCTGCGCGACGGCCGGCTCCGCCACGATCTCGACGCCGAAGAGGTCTGCCGCCTCGCGCGCGGCGGCGACGTCACGGCCGCCGCCGCGATCGCGCGCTGCGCGGATCGGCTCGGCGACCTGCTCGCGATCCTGGTGGACGTGTTGGAACCCGAAGTGATCGTGCTCGGCACCATCGCGGCGGGCTACCCCGACCTCTTCCTCGAACGCGCGCGCACACGCCTTCGCGCCGAAGCCCTCACCCACTCGCTCGCCGGCCTGCGCGTCGTCGCGACGTCGCTCACCGATCGCGGCGATCGGCAGGCCATCGCGGCGGCGCGCTACGCGGGGCGAGCGACGCGCTGACGTCGCCGGCCCGCTGCCCGATCCGCTGCGACGCATCGGCGCGCCGGGGTTCGGTCCAGCGCGAGCCGAGGGACGGCGCTAGCCTGTGCGCGCCGCCGCGGGCTCTCGTTCACGAACGTCACTGCGCTGCGCTTCTTCTGAGTGGCACCTCCATGACCCACCGCGCCCTCTCCTTGCTCGCCAGCCTCGGCGTCACGACGACGCTCGGCGCACAATGCCTCACCTTCGGCACGTTCACGACGAACGGCGCGCTGCCGACCAACCTCACGCCGCCAGGCACCGCGACCGAGACCTCGGGCATGGTGGCGAGCCGCCACAACCCCGGCGTGCTGTGGCTGCAGGACGACGGCGCCGGCGGCGGCGCGCAGGCGATCGCCGTGCGCACGAACGGGCAGCTCGCGCAGATCTACTCGCTCACCGGCGTCACCAACCGCGATTGGGAGGACCTGGCGATCGGACCCGGGCCCGTGCCGGGGCGCGACTACCTGTACTTCGCCGACACCGGCAACAACTCGCTCGCCTACACGTCGTTCACCCTCGTGCGGATCGCCGAACCCGACGTGCCGGCGACGCCCGGCGCGACGATCCCCGTCGTGGCCGAGCGCTTCGCCTTCCGCTACCCGAGCGGCACCTTCAACACCGAGACGCTGTGGATCGACCCGCAGGACGGCTCGCCCTTCGTGCTCACGAAGGAGAACTCGACGACGTGCCGGCTCTTCCGCTATCCGCTGCCGCTCGATGCCAGCGTCGAGAAGACCTTGGTCCTCGAGGCCACGCTCACCGGCATGCCGACGCAGTGCACCGGCGGCACCGTGTCGCAGGACGGGCGTTGGGTGCTCGTGCGCAGCAACTCGCAGATCCGCGCGTGGCCGCGCGCGGCGGGGGCGAGCTTTGCCAGCGCGCTCGGCAACCCGTCGTGCTCGATCGCACACAGCCGCGGGGTCGCGGAGGCGATCGACTTCGACCCCGACGGCCGCCGGCTGTGGGCGATCAGCGAAGGCTCCGGCGCCCTCGTCGAAGTCATGCCGCTGTCGTTCCCGGCCGGCGTGCCGGTACAGGGCGCGTTCGGGACCGGGCTCGCGGGGGTCGCCGGCGTGCCGGGCCTCGCCGCCCTGCGCGCGCCGCGCCTCGGCGGCCCCTCGATCGACCTCGCCGGCTGGCAGGCAGCGCCGAACGCGGTGACGGTGCTGCTCGTCTCGCTCACCGGCTTCCCCGACGGGTTGGTCCCGTTCGTCGGCGGTTGGCTGCACGCCGGGCCCGACCTGCTGCTGCCCGCGGTCGCGACCAGCGCGGGGCTGGTGCCCTATCCGCTGCTTGCGTTGCCGGACGATCCGTTCCTCCGCGGCCTGCCCCTGTCGGCGCAGTTGCTGGTCGAGGATGCTGCGGCGGTGCAGGGGGTCGCGCTGTCGGCTGGGTTGAGGCTCGTGCTGGATCGGTGAGGGGCGCGCCGAGGACGCCGGCACCGGCCGCTTCACCACCGTGTCCGGTGCGTTGCCCTTCGAACTCGATGTGTGCGTGTCGCTCGCCTGCGCGGACGTGGGTCGGTGCCAGCACGATCCGGCTCTGTCGGTCTGGGCGGTCGTCGATCGGATCCTTCCCTAGCACTGCCATGTCACTTCTTCGAGGCGCGGTGAGCTCCGACCGGAACGAGCTACGACCTGGAGGCGCAGAGGGCGAACAGGGCTGAGGCTCGGGCTGAGGCTCGGGCTCGTTGGGACCTGCTGACGTGGGTTGCTGGTCTCCTCTCCACGCCACCGTCTCGTTCGTTCCCCAAACCCGTGCCTGGACGAGCCTGAGCCCGAGCCAGCCGGAGCCCGAACACGCCGACGGACGTACTCCGGCGCTTCCTGCTGCGTGAGTCCGCATCATGGTCGGCTCGCCGAACCAGCGCGCCCGGATCACGCTGTCGTCGTCGATCACCAGCGGGTCGCGTGTCCAATCGGTGGCTGGCGGACGAGGCAGCCCGCGAACCCGTCGAGGAACTCGCCGAGTCGAGCCATCAGAGCTTTCGCAGCGTCCACCAAACTGCGAGCGTCGTACCAGAGCGCTTCGGTTCGTACCACCGAACGGGTTCCCAACTCGTCTGCCAGCAACGTGACAAAGCAGTGCCAGGAACCTGCGCCACGGGAGCCACCGAGGCCGCGAACGCCGTCCCAGCGTCGATCCGCCTCCTTGCCGACGGCCGGTCGGCGGCCCCTGCGAGGCCTCGCAGGATCCGCAGCTCAGCCGTCCTCGGGAGCGCCGGGCCCCGTCTTCTTCGCGGCCCGCAACACCGGGTAGTACTGCGTGAACACGAGGTCCTGCCCGGCCGCGGCGGCGTGGCAGGACGCACACGCTGCCGTCGGCATCGCCGAGGAAGTGTGGTGCGGCGGACCGCCGGCCTCGTCCGTGGAGCGGAAGAAGCCCCAGTTGCCCGGCTCGTCAGGGAAGCGGGCACGGCTCTTCACCGAGGCCTCGCCGACGTCGGACAGCTCCTTCACCACCACGGTGCCGTCGCGCCACTCGCCGGTCTGTTGGTAGTGGCGGTAGCTCGCGGGATCGATGTAGACAGTGTGGAACTCGGGGAACCCCGCCTTGCCGTTGTTCATGTCGTTCGGCGTCAGCGGCGTGCCGACGTGGATCCACGCGCGGTAGCCACGCGGGCGCTGCAGCTTGCCATCGGCGAGGAACACGGCAGCCGGCGCCATGCCGGAACCCGGGCCTTGCGGCGAGGTGGCCCGCGCCTCGCCGCATCCGGGCAACAGCCACACGCTCGCCGCCGCCAGGCTCGCCAGCGACAGGAACAGGAAGGCGCGCATCACCGGGCCCCCGCGAGGTCGACGATCGGGAAGTCGATCGTCGTCCGGGCCAGCACGTTGAACATGTTGGTGAACGTGTTCAAGCCGACGTGGGCGACGATCTCGACGATCTCGGCCTCGGAGAAGCCGGCGGTGCGCACCGCAGCCAGCTCGGCGTCGGCGACGTCACCGCGCTCCTGCAGCAGCGCGCGCACGAAGGCCAGCGCCGCAGCAGTCTTCTCGTCGGCGGATTCGCCGCCGAGATTCCGCGTCAGCTCGTCGCGCGCGACACCCGCGCCCTGACCGAGCACGGTGTGCGCCGACGCGCAGTACTGGCAGCCGTTGGCGCCGGCAGTGGCCACGGCGATCTGCTCGCGCAGCCGAGCGTCGAGCACGCCGCCCGCGAGCGTCGCCGTCGTCTCGGCGTAGGCCCGAGCGCGGCCGGCGCGTGCGCCAGCGTGCGGTGCAGGTTGGGGAGCATGCCGTGCGCCTTCTGCACGGCGTTGAGGATGCCACGCGCAGCCGGAGCCGCAGCGTCGGGGGAAAGGGGAAGTATGCGTGGTTGGTTTCGGGTCATCGTCTTCGTCTCGTTGGGACGACCCGTGGGATGCCGCGGCGCGCGCGACCTTACGCGCCTTGCTTCACTCGCCGCGCAGCGCGCGGTACATCGCCTCGAACTCCTCGACGCACTCCGGGCAGACGCGCAGGTGTTGCGTGACGGCCTCGAACCCGGGCGGCGGCACGTGGCCCGCGTCGAGCTGCTCGACCCAGGCGCCGATGCGGTGCATGAACTCGGTGCAGTCGATCTCGTCGACGGCGGTGATGTCGAGCAGGTGCAGCAGCTTCTGCAGTTCTTCGAGGCGCATCCTCATCGCGCGTCCTCCACGTGTTGGTGCAGCGCCTCGGGCGCGAACCCCGCCGCCTGCAGCGAGCGCCGCAGCTTCTTGCGGGCATCGTGAACCAGCGTGCAGCATCGGTGAGGTGGTAGGTGATGCCCGCGTGCGTGACCGCGAACATCGCCGAGCCGCGCTCGACCTTGCCGTCGAAGTACGACACGGGGCTGAAGCCCTCGATCGCCACGCCGTGCGCCGGGAGGTTGTGGGCGCGCAGGTAGGCACGGCTCGCCGATCCGACGGGTGCGGTCGGCGCGTTGGAAGCCGCGCCGGGATTGGTGAAGTTGGAGAGGCACGCGCCCATGGCGAGCGCGGCCGTGAGGAGAAGGGATTGGATGTGCATCGTGGTTGTTCCTGTCCACGGTCGTTGCCGCGGACAGGCAGTTGGTTGCGCGACGCCGCGAGGCCTTACGGATGGGATGGTCGGTGTCGGACCGACGTCTCCTGGCCGAGAAGCGGCCGCACCCCCCGCCCCAGCGTTGATCCGCCGCCCGCCCGCCCTAGGCTCGCCCCTGCCTACCCGCGGGTCAGCGCGGCGGCCTGCACCATGATCGCAACCAAGAGACACGACTACGTGCCGATCGGCACGGTCCACCTGCATCCCTCGATCCCGAACCATCGCCCGCTCGAGCACGCGCGCGTGCTGCACCTCGAGAGCGACATCCTCCGCAACGGCCTGCTCGAACCGCTGGTCGTGTGGGAGCGCAACCGCGGCGAGTTCTTCCTCGTCGGTGGGTTCCACCGCTACTACGCGATCCACCGCATCCGCCAGACGCACCCCGGCTACTACGACCGGGTCGACGTGCGCGTCGTCGTCGGCGACCTGGAGGAGATGCGCGCGCTCAACCTCAAGCTCAACGCCGACCGCCTCGATGCGCGGCTCACCGAGTTCTTCGACACGGTCGTGTTCCTCGGCAACGCGAACTGGTCGGTCGCGCGCATCGCCGAGTTCCTCGATCGCAGCGTGACGTGGGTCGAGGAGGTGCTGCGCTTCGCGCCGGCGATGGACCCGCGCGTGCGCGCGCTCCTTGCCGAGGGCCGCATGTCGTGGAGCCGGGCGAAGGCGATCGGTCGCGTCGCGGCTGCCGCCGCACCGGGAAGCGAGAAGGCCACCGTCGACGCGGCGCTTCGCGAGTTCGCCGAACCGACCGTCGCGCTGCCGCGCCGCAAGGTGTCACCGCGGGCGGCCACGCGCCGGCTGGTGAAGCACATCGAGGCGCATCCGGATGCAACCTACACGGTGAGCGCGCAGGACCTGCTGTCGCTGCTGTCGCTGCTCACCGGGCCGCGCCAGGCGCAGGACCAGCACCTGGCCCGCGTGCGCAAGAGCTTCCCGGCGCTGGTGGGCGAAGGCTGAACGAGGCCTGCGCCCGCACGACGCTCACTGGATCTTCCGCGTCATCAGCGCCGAGAACCGCGGACTGGCTGCCCGCGTGATCGCGTTGAGCGCCTGCACGTGGACGGTCACTCCACGCAGGCTTGCGTTGCCGGGCACCGACACCGGAATCGTGGCCGTCGCATCGAGCCAGGGCGGGTTCAGTGCCGCGGCGTGCGCACCGATCGACGTCAGTCCCGCGCTCGGGTCGAGGCGGAGGACTCCGAGTGGCGGGAAGGGCAGATTGGTGTTCCGCCCTGCCAACCACACCGCGACCACATCCTGCGGCCAAGCGTCGACGTGGATCTGCCACGTCGAGCCCACCTGGGGCGCGCCGGCATCGCGGCACTGCGGCATCACGACCTGCATCGGCAGCGGCGTGACGGTCCCCGCGATCGAGCCTGGGTCGCCGTAGGTGTCGAGACGGACGAAGCCCTCGCCGCCGACGGTCAGAGGTGCGGTCCCTGGGGTCTCGCTCGCATCGACGATGCCTTCGATGCGCAGCGTCGATGTGGTCTGGATGAGGATCGAGCCCGAGGATCCAGGAGCCATCCCCGTACCCGGCTTCGCGCTGATGCGGCCACGGATCACGATCGGGCCGTCGGCGGCGAGCAGGACACTTCCCCCGCCGCCACTGCCGCCAAGCCCTTCGAACCCACCGCTGAATGGATTGGCCGTACCACCGCCGCCGCTCCCGCCGAGGAGCGAGAACGGCCAGGGCGACCCGTAGCTGGGTGGCGCGGACGTGCCACCGCACCAGGAGGGTGCCCGCGCCAGGGTCGCGTGCGAGGCAGGCCCCGGCGGGAAGTACACCGTTCCGTTGCTGACGCCCGCACACCCGCCGCCGGGCCCCGCGCCGGCGGTCGCCCACCCGAGCCCACCTCTTCCTCCCGCGAAGCCGCCCGCTCCGCCGGCCGCACCCTGCGGGCTGGTCGCGCGGAACCCATCGACGTTCAGCCAGCCGTCGATCGTGATCGGCCCCTGCGAACGCAGTCGCGCCGGCTGGGAGCCGACGAACCGCAGTTCAGCCCCCGCTGCGACCGTGATCGACGTGAAGTCGAAGCCGAGGGTGCGCGAGGTCGTGTCGAGGGTCGCCGTGCCCTGAGTCACGACGAGAGCGCCGTCGGTGCCGGTGCCGCCGATCTGCGCGGCGAGACTTGCCGTAGCGGTCAGGGAACAGCTCAGAGCTGCGAGAAGGGGAAGGCGTCGAAGGTACATGCGCGAACCTGCGCCCATCATCACCGATCGGGTCGACCGCGTGTGTGCTTCGAACCTCGAACGAAGCTGCGACGCCACGCGCCGGCGGGTAGCGTCTCGCGCATGCTGCGCACGCTCCTCGTCGTCCCGCTGCTCGCCGCCGCGCTATCCGCCCAGGCCCTGCGCGGCACGCGGCCCAACATCGTGTTCGTGTTCAGCGACGACCACGCGCCGCACGCGATCTCGGCCTACGGCTCGCGCGTCAACCAGACTCCCAACCTCGACCGCCTCGCGCGCGAGGGCGTGCTGTTCCGCAACAACTTCTGCACGAACGCGCTGTGCGGGCCGTCGCGAGCGACGGTGCTGACCGGCAAGTTCAGCCACACGAACGGCTTCATGCGCAACGGCAACCGCTTCGACGGCGATCAGGTGACCATGCCGAAGCTGCTGCGCGCCGCCGGCTACCAGACGGCGATGATCGGCAAGTGGCACCTCGAGTCCGACCCGCAGGGCTTCGACCACTGGATCGTGCTGCCGGGGCAGGGCCAGTACTACAACCCCGACCTCCTCACACCGGACGGTCGCAAGCGCATCGAGGGCCACGTCACCAACATCACCACCGACCTCGCCATCGACTGGCTCGATCGCCGCGATCCGGACAAGCCGTTCCTGCTCATGTGCCAGCACAAGGCGCCGCATCGCAACTGGCAGCCGGCGCCGGAGGAGTTCGGGCTCTACCGCGACGGCGATCTGCCGGAGCCGCCGACGCTGTTCGACGACTGGGAAGGTCGGATGGCGGGCGCGCGCCATCAGGAGATGACGATCGCCGAGCACCTCTACCTGCACTACGACCTGATGGTGCCGCCCACCGACGCGGAGCGCGAAGCCGGCCTGCGCGGCGAGGACCCCGCGTTCGACACGTTGTGGAAGCGGATGACGCCGGCGCAGCAGAAGGCGTGGACCGACGCCTACGGCGCCGAGGACGCCGAGTGGCGCAAGAACCCACGGACCGGGCGCGAGCGCACGCGCTGGTTCTACCAGCGCTACATCAAGAACTACCTGCGCTGCGTCGCCGGCGTCGACCGCAGCGTCGGCCGCCTGCTGGCGTGGCTGGACACCCATCCCGACGTCAAGAAGAACACGATCGTCATCTACTCGTCCGACCAGGGCTTCTACCTCGGCGACCACGGCTGGTACGACAAGCGCTGGATGTACGAGGAGAGCCTGCGCATGCCGCTGCTGGTGTCGTGGCCCGAACACGTGGCCAAGGGGATCGAGGTCGAGGCGCTCACCCAGAACATCGACTTCGCGCCGACCCTGCTCGAACTCGCCGGGGTCAAGGTGCCGGCCGACGTGCACGGCGCGAGCCTCGTGCCCTTCCTGCAGGGGGACCGGCCCGCCGACTGGCGCGACGCGATCTACTACCACTACTACGAGTCGCACGCGGTGCACATGGTGCCGGCGCAGTTCGGTGTGCGCACCGCGCGCTACAAGCTCGTGCGCTACTACGAGCCACAGTGGAATGCGTGGGAGTTGTTCGACCTGGAGAAGGACCCCCAGGAGCTGCGCAGCGTCGCCGACGATCCGGCCTACGCCGACGTGCGCCTGCGGTTGGAGCAGCGGCTCGACGAGCTGCGCGTGCAGTACGGCGACACCACCGGCGAGCTGGGTGGCGGTACCTTCGACATCACGGCCGGCATCGCCCGCGTCGAGCGACGCGATGGCGTCGTGCGCGTGTGGGCCAACACGCTCGGTGGCTACCTGCTCCGGTCGGGGGAGCGCACCGGCGCGGTGCGCTTCACCACGACCCTGCGCCCGGTGGGCGGGCAACTCCGCAACGGGTTCGTCGTGCTGAGCGGCGGCGACCCGCGCCGCGAGCAGGTGCGCGCCGGCATCGAGTTCGGCGCGCGCCAGCTCGTGATCCTCGGCCCCGGCGGCCAGCGCAACCGCGAAGCGGTGGCCATCGACTGGGACGGCCAGTCGACGCTGCCGCTCACCGTGCGCGTCGATCTCGCCGCGCACACGCTGGTGGCGGAAACGGCGGGCAAGCGCGTGAGCGTCGAGCTGCCGGCGGCCTGGACGAAGCTCACCGCCTGGGGCTACGGCGCCACCAACGCCGAGACCGAGTTCGGCGAACTCGAGATCGACTGAGCCCGACAGCGGGCCCGGCGTGCCCTCAGGTTTGGCGGGCGTAGTTGCTCGCGCCGAACCAGTCGACGACCACAACGGGCTCGTTGCCGACGACCCAGGCGTCGTGGCCGCTCGGCAGCGATGTGATGTCGCCGGGGCCGGCGACGAACTCGGTGCCGTCGTCCATGCGGATCGCCAACCGCCCGCTGATGTGGTACTGGAAGTGTGGCGCCTCGCAGCTCTTGGTCTTGGCGAGGCTCTTGAGGTCGGTCGACCAGCGCCAGCCCGGCTGGAACACGAGCCGGCCGACCTCGCCGCCGCCGACCTTCAGGATCTCGGCGCGGCCGCGCGGGAACTCGCGGACTTCGTCGGGGTGGGAGAACGACTTGTGCTCGGTGCGGTGTCGCATGGCTTGCCTCGAAGGGAAAGGGAAGGGACCCGATGTCCATCCGCCCCTTGTCTACCAACTAGTAGGTACGGAGTCAATCGGGTAGGATCCCCCGGCGTCATGGCTTCCCCCCGCACCGCCGATCAGGTGCTAGACGTCGCCGAGCGGCTGGTGCAGACCCGCGGCTACAACGGCTTCAGCTACGCCGACATCGCGACGGCGATCGGCATCACCAAGGCCAGCCTGCACTATCACTTCCCCAGCAAGGCCGAGCTGGGACGCGCGCTGATCGAGCGCTACACCGCCAGATTCACCGAAGCGTTGGCGGCGATCAGCGACGCGAGCGACGACGCCGGCGAACGCCTGGACCGCTACGTGCAGCTGTACGTCGACGTGCTCGGCGACGACCGCATCTGCCTGTGCGGCATGCTGGCCGCCGAATACAGCACGCTGCCCCGGCTCATGCAGCGGGCGGTCCGGACGTTCTTCGACGGCAATGAAGCCTGGCTCACCGCGGTGCTGGAGACCGGCAGGCGTGGGGGCGACCTCGGGTTCGCCGGCACGGCCCAGGACGCGGCGCGCGTCCTCACCGGAACCCTCGAAGGAAGCATGCTGCTCGCGCGCTCGTACGGTGAGCCTTCGCGGTTGGCGGTAGCGGCGGCGCTGGTGATGCGCGAACTCGTCCACGTCCGCAAGGTGCGCAAGCCCTCCGCACGAGAACGGGTCGCGGCGGGCAAGAAGACGGGACAGCGGTCCAGGTGATGATCGTGGTGCGGCGCGAGAGGGGCCCGCCGCTGCGGCAGTCGATCACGATCTCGATCGCGTTCGCACCGCGTCTGGCCGGTCAACTGGAGCCGCTTGAGTTCATCGCCTGCGTGCGGCTACGGCACCACCAGCGCCGTGACGGGTTCGGCGAGCTGAAGATCGACTGAGCCGCCGGCTACACTCGACCGCGTGGCCGGCGCAGCCCCAGAGACCGTGCTCGTCACCGGAGCCAGCTCCGGGCTGGGGCTCGCGATTGCGCGCGCCTTGCGCGGCACCGGCCGCCGGCTCGTGCTCACCGCGCGCGCGAGTTCGCTGCCGCGCCTGCCGGCGGCAGGGATCACGGAGGACGACGCGACCTGGTTCCTGCCGCTCGATGTGACCAACGCCGACGAGCGGCGCGCCGTAGTGGCGGCGGTCGAAGCGCGCTGGGGCGGCGTCGACGTGCTCGTCAACAACGCCGGTATCGCCTACCGCTCGGTGCTCGAGCACGTGAACGAGCAGGAGCGCCTGACCCAGATGCACGTGAACTTCCTCGGCCCGATGCACCTGATGCGGCTCGTGTTGCCGCACATGCGCCGGCAGCGGCGCGGCCACATCGTCAACATCTCGTCGGTGGGCGGAATGATGGCGATGCCCACGATGGCGATCTACAGCGCGTCGAAGTGGGCGCTCGAAGGCGCGAGCGAAGCGCTGTGGTACGAGGTGCGGCCCTGGGGGATCCACGTCACTCTCGTCGAGCCGGGCTTCGTGCGCTCGTCGTCGTTCCTCAACACGCGCAACACCGTCGACAGCGCACGCTCGATCGCCGACGACCACGCCGCCTACCACGCGCACTACGAGTCGATGGCACCGTTCATCGCGAAGCTCATGCGCGCCGCAGCCGCGACACCGGAGAACGTCGCCGCCCGCATCGTGCGCGTGCTCGGCCAGCGCTCGCCGCCGTTGCGCCTGCTGGCGACGCGCGACGCGTGGGCCTTCGCGCTGCTGCGGCGCTGGCTGCCGCGCCGCTTCTACCACTGGTTGCTGCACCGCAGCCTGCCCGGCGTGCGCGGCTGGGGATAGGCCCGCGCTGCGGGGTTCAGGCCTCGAGGCCCAGGATCACGCGGGCGCGCGCCAACAACGCCGCACGCTCGTTGCCGGCCGGCTCGGCGGTGACCTCGTCGAGCAGCGCGTCGAGCACTTCGCCGACCCAACGCCCCGGCCCGCGCCCGAACTCGCGCATCAGGTCGTGGCCGTCGATCGCGAGTTCGCGCACCGACAGCGCCGCGCCCTGCGCGAGCATGCGCTCGACGTGGGCCCGCAGTGCGGTCAGCGGCGCGAACAGCTCCGGCTCTATCACCTCGCCCTTCGCCCGGGTGTCCGCCTCGCTGAGCGCATACAGGTCGTCCAGCCGGTCACGGCCGACGCGCCGGATCCAGCGCCGCACCGCGGCGTCGGTCCAGGCATCGTAGTGGAACAGGTGGTGCCGCACGAGCGCGACGATGCGCGAGCGCTCGTCGTTCGAGAACTTCAACCGCTGGCAGATGGGATCCGCGATCTCCGCGCCGACGCGGTCGTGGTCGTAGAACGTCCAGTCCTTGGTCTTGTCGCTGAACGCGCGCGTGCGCGGCTTGCCCACGTCGTGCAGCAGCGCCGCGATGCGCAGCACGGGGTCGCCGACGCAGGCGTCCATGCACGCCATGCCGTGCTGCCACACGTCGAACTCGTGCCACTTGTTCTGCTCCATGTCCACGCCTTCGAGCAGCTCCGGACAGGTGATGGCGAGCATCCCCGTGGTCCGCATCACCTCGAACGCGCGCGACGGCCGCCTGGCCCGCATGGTCTTCAGCCATTCGTCGCGCACGCGCTCGGCGCTCACCTTGGCGAAGGTGGGCAGCGTCGGCACGATCGCCGCCAGGGTCGCCGGCTCCAGCTCGAACTCGAGCGTCGCGGCGAAGCGCGCCGCGCGCAGCACGCGCAGCCCGTCCTCGCCGAAGCGCTCGCGCGGGTCGCCCACCGCCCGGATCGTGCGTGCGACCAGGTCGCGCCGGCCGCCGTGCGGATCGACCAGCGCGCCGGTGTCGGGCTCCACCGCGATGGCATTCACCGTGAAGTCCCGCCGCGCGAGGTCGGCCTCGATGTCGGACACGAAGTGCACCGCGTCCGGCCGGCGTCCGTCGGTGTACACCGACTCCCCGCGCAAGGTCGTCACCTCGTAGTGCTGGTCGCCATCGACGACCGTCACGGTGCCGTGCGGCAGCCCCGTGGGCACGGCGCGCGGGAAGACCTGCATCAACTCCGCGGGCGGAGCGTCGGTGGCCACGTCCCAGTCCGCCGCCGGCCGGCCGAGCAGCGTGTCGCGCACGCAGCCCCCGACGATCCAGGCGCGCCACCCCCGACCCGCCAGCCGGGCGACGATGCCGCGCACGGCCTCGGGCACGGTGTGGAGCGGAAACGTCGTCATGGCGGAGCGGGATGGTGCCGGTGCGCGCCGCAAGATCGGCGTCGGTCTGCGGATGTTGCGGCCATCCCCTGCCTCTCCGCGCCTCCCCGCCTGCTCAGCGTCTGAGGGCCGTCAGCGCTTGCGCAGCAGCACTGCCACCGGGCCCAGCTCATCGCCTCAATTGGCCAGCCTGCGGCGGATGGACTCCCAATAGGCTTGATCCCTTCGCCCCATTAGCCTCCCGAGATAATCTCGGCCGTCTTGCTGTCGCTCGCGTATTGCCTCCTCTGTGAGGATGACTCTCCGTGAGCCCCCGGTTGTTCTGGCGCCCTGGACACCCACCGCGCTTCCGACAGGAAGAACGGAAGTGGCTATCACGCTCGATGCGATCACTCCCCCGAGGCTATCCACGAACAGTGACTGATAGAGAAAGACGGTATTCTCGATGTCGGGATCATCAGGAATCCCAAGTGGCACAAATCTCTCATGCAGGCGCGCGCCCGGGTGCTGCGTCACGAGCGTGGTATCCAGAACCACGTCCGGAATCAACAGCTTCACACCGCCGACGTCCACGACGGGATCCCCGCTTGGTCCGCGGACAGCCAGAGACAGGCACCCCGAGAATGTAGTACCCGCCGGTATCGCCAAGTTCCCCGTGAATCCAACCAGGACTCCAAAGTCAGGATTGTTGCGATGACTCGAACGAGGATCAACAATAACGAGGCGTGCTGTGATTTGCGCGGTCGCCGTAGGCTGCCCATACGACACCATCGGGCGGAAAGCGGGGCTCGTCACCACCGCACTAGCGAGCCGGTAGGGGCGACCGGGGAGGTCCCAGAAGACTCCCGGCGCCGCCGTCGCTATCTCCGCGGACCCGCCTGGATGACTCACACTCAGCTCGATATCGCCATCCATGACCGACAAGACATCGACCTGGGTTGGCCCCGGGATACCGATCCCGGCAAAACGCAATAGTCCTGACTCGTCGTACAATCCACCGCGATCCACCCTCCAATACGGCGGCGATTGCGGCGTCGCGACAAAGGGGGCGGACCGCCAGGTTGGGGGATCGAACCACACCCACGTAGCCACGGTCCGCTTCTCCGGCCCGATGATCACGCCGGGCTGAGCAGAATCTGGGTGCCTTCGAATCACGTGACACTGCTCACCCAGCCACTTCACCTCCGCGCTCGTGGACGCAGTATCCCAGGCAGATGGGAGCGGCGAGGCCCAGCCCAACACATCAGCAGCGAGCAAGACTTTCGCATCCCAATCGCTTGCATAGAGGCGGCCCTCCGGCTGGTGCCACGTCAGGCTCCAGAAGTCGCGCTCAGGGTAACTCCGAGTCTCACTCACCTGTATGCTCATGGAACCTGGGTTACCAAGGAGTTCGAGCTTGCAAAGAACACCGTGCGAGTCCGTTGCCCGATGGCCACCAATGATGTAGTGCCGTTCATCAAGAACGGCAGCTCCACCGACAAGGTTCAACGGAAGCGCCAGAGTTGCTCGATGAACCGCCCCGGCCGAGTAGACGGCCCACTCCAGTACGGCAGGCTGCGCGGCATCGTCGTTCATTGGAGCAAAGAGCGACCCGGTCTCGAGGGCCGTCGCGTACTTGTGGTAGATGACACCCTGAACGCGCAATGGCTCTTGCCCCGGGAGGCCGGTCATCGACATTGTCAGAAGAACCCCGAGAACCACAACCCCGAATTGCGGAGTCACGTTCATTGGTATCTCCTTCGCTGGATGCTACGCTCCCTCCGATACTTCGCAATCGCGTCCAACTCAGCCTCGGTCAGGGTTGGCGCCCCTTGAAGAAGCTCAGTGCTCGTGTCGATCTCGTGATCGTAGCCATCCACTTCAGCAGCATGGTGGTTTCGGCGATTCTTGTCTTCCGGCGGAGCATAGCCGCCTTCCGTGAGGAAGTAATAGTCATCGTCATCAAGGTGGGACGCCTCGTGAAGCAGCATTGAAGCAAGTATTATGCAGGCAACTGCTGGTGTCAGCTCATTCCATTGATCTCCGTTCCATCGCTTCCTGTCGGTGACAATGGTGTTTGTCTGGTCGGCTCCGCTGTAGCCCAACCCCACACGATACTTGGGTAGTTCGGATGCGTTGCCATGGATGCTCCCGCATCATTGTCGCCAACGAGGATCTCGAAGGGAATGTCCACTTCAGGGTTCTGCTGCGCATCGCACCACGCAACAAGTCGCAGGAGCGCCGCTGCTCTCGGGTCATTTACGTTCCACTCTTCCGCTGCGAGGTCGACCAGTTTCCCTACGGCGGCGCAAACAGTCTGGATCTGCCCGGCTGTCAGTGGGACGGGGTCGGCGCGCACCGGCAAGAACCCGCAGCAGACGAGAAGGGGCAGGTTGCGCATCATGGACCCACTTGTACTGCCCAGATCGGATACGTCAAGAGGCCGGGCAAGCGGGGCAGAGGGGCCACCTCCGTTCGGCGCCCTGTTTCCAGCCCTATCTCTCCGTGCCCGGCGCCACCGACGTCCGCGGCGAAGCGCGCGTGCCGCTCGTGATGCCGACCGACGTCACGCTGGCCGGACTGCGCGCCTACGCACAGGGTTACGTGGTCGACCCGGCCGGCGCATTCCTCGGGCTGGCGGCGGGCAGCGACGGACTGCGCCTCGTGCTCGCGCCGCAGTGACCAAGGTGCGGTCGGCGATCACCTCTTGCGCAGCAACACCGCGAGCGGACTGCCGCCACCGGCAGCCGGATGGAACGCCGCGCGCGTGCCGTCGCCCTCGCCGACGTACACCGCGATCCACGCGAACACCGTGCGCCCGTCCTTGATCGAGTCGGAGTCGCCGCCGAAGACCCCGTCGTCGGCGGCGCCGTCGCCGTGCTGGCCGTCGTCGCGCAGCTCGATCGCGAGGTCGTGGCCGTGCCGCTCGCGCCGCACGTGCAACCACGCGCGCACGGGCGCCGCGCCCTCCCCGGCCACCGTGACTCGCGCGCGCAGACGCTGGCGATCGCCGTTGGCGACGATGGGCGAGATGGTCGCGTTCGCGAGGCGCGGTGCCGGCCCTTGCAGGGCGACGTGTTGCAGGAGGAAGCGACGCCGGCCGTCGACGAACTCTCTCAGGGTCGGCGTGCCGCGCGCGGGCACGGCCTCCGAGGAGTCTGGCGCAGGCCTCTCGAGACTGTCGACGAACGCGCGGTAGCCGTAGAGCTGGTGGTGGTCGACGCGGAGGTAGGGATCGAGGCGGGCCTGGTGCGCACGCAGCGCCGGTTCGAGCGCCTCCCACCGCAGCCAGGTGTCGAGCAGCGTGCGCACGTGCGCGACGTACGCGGCACGCCACTGCGGGATGCCGAGCAGGCGTCGGGTCAGCGGCCGGCGTTCGTCCTCGCTCCCCTGAAACAGGTCGCGCGTGGGGCCGCTCGGCGCCGGCGGCGGCCCCCCCGCGCCCGGATCACCGCCCCCACGCCGCGGACCGCGCCCGCCCCAGCGGAAGGTCTCGTTGCTGTCGTGCGGGAGGAGGACGAAGCGACCGGACTCGTCGCAGAACAGCATGTAGTCGCTGCCGCGCGACGTGTAGCCGTCGTCGTCCATGAACACGTTGTCGAGCGCGAGGAACCACAGCGCCGCGTCGATGTCGAGCATGCCCGGCAGCCTGGCCACGAGGTCTTCGTCGCTCGCGTGCGCGAGCGTCTTGCACAGCGCAATCAGCGGGGTCCATGGGTCCTTGGCGTCTTCACTCAACAGCTCGTAGGCGCGGTCGTACGCAGCTACGTCGTCGCCGAGATCCACGAGCCCGGCATCACCGCTGAAGTTCGCCGGCGCCTTGTAGCGGATGCCCTTGCGCGAGCCGAAGCGCTCGGCGAGGAAGTCCTTGTTCATCTGCTGCACGTTGACGTGCACGCCCCAGTCCTCGCCGTTGATGACGACGCGCACGAAGTTTGCGCGCGGCGCCGGCAGGTACTCACGGCAGATGCGCAGGTAGGTCAGCTCGCGCTGCAGCGACGGATCGGTGTGCGCGTTGAGCAGGTTGAGCGTCTTCTGGCCGTGCAGGCGCTGGTCCTTGTGCACGAGGTCCAGGCTGATCCCGAGCGGGCGCCGCTGCGTGTCGGGAACCATCATGAACGACGTGTTGCCGCGATAGCTGACGCCGACGTCGCGGTACTCGTTGCCGTCGACCCGCAGGGTCGCTTGCAGCTCGACATCGGTGCGATAGAAGTCGGCCAGCTCCGCCCGCCACCCCTGGTTGGCGTTTGGGTCGTCGAGGGTGAGGAAGAAGGTGCGGATCACGTCCTCGGCGAAGAGATCGCGGTCGGCGAAGACCGGAACCGTGTCACGCTCGACGACCACCGCCAGGTCGGGCACGTCGACTCGAGGCTGCTCCCCCGGGGCACCACCCGGGCCCCCGGGCCCACCGGGCCCGCCGCCCCGCCGACCGCGCTGGTTCCGCCTCCCCTCCACCGCCGCCACCCGCGCCGCGACGCGCTCCGCGGCGTCGAGCCACCCGTTCTTGTCGGTGTCGAACCGCTGCACGAGACGCTGGTCTGCGCTACCCGGTCCCGGCGGTGCGTCGCGTCCGGGTGTCGGCGGCTGCGCCGCGAGCATGGAGCCAACCAGGACGAGAGAGATGATGTGATCGGTGACCAGGGACATCGGCGGAGGCGGAAGGAGTTGCCGCAGGGTAACGCGCCATCCGGCGGCGGCACCGCCGGCAAGGGCTACGGAGAGCGCCGCCGCCACAGCCAGCGGCGCGACGCCACCTGACGGGCGAGGCGCGGGATCAACAGTTCGATGACCGCGCGGCGATCGCCGCGCGTGAGTCCCGTACCGGCGAGGAAGCGGACCGTGTCCTGCCGCGATGGTGCCACCGGCAGGTCGGGCTGGTGTCGGATCAGATAGCGCGCCATGCGCACCAGCATCCCGAGGCGGCGAGCGTCCGGCAGCGGTGGTACGAGCAGCGCGCGATCGAGATCGAGGAGGAGCACCTCCACGCCTTCGGGCGCGACGCGGGCGATGAGGTTGTCGGGATGGAGGTCGCGGTGCCAGAGCCCGGCCTCGAACGCCTTGGCGACCGTGGCGCCGGCGGCCGCGACCGCCGCCCGACGGAGCGTCGGGTGCTCGGCGACGAACGCGGGCAGCGGGCGCGCGTCGGCGACCAGCGCGGTGGCGAGCCGCAGCCGCCAGAGCGGACCGGCACGCCGCGCCAGCGCCGCCAGGGGCTCCACCGTCGGCACGCCCGCCGCGCGCAGCGCGGCGAGGACGGCGAGTTCCTGCGGCGCGCGCTGGGCGTGGAAGAACCGCTCGTGCAGCACGACGCGCAGCACCCCCCCGCGCCGGTACGACCGGACGACCGCCTTGAGATCCTCGCGCACGTCGACGACGCGCACGCCATCGCCTCGCCCCTTGGCCCCCGACAACGGGCGGCCCTCCTGCCACCAGCGATCGAGGTCCAGGTCGGCGAGGTCGGCACGGACCATCGCGCGCTCGCCGGGTCGGACGAGCGCGACGAAGCCTTGGGGGGCTTGCACGCGAAGGATGGTAGGGCTCGGCCCCGACGGCGGCCAATGCCGGTTCCACGCGCTGACGGGCGGTCAGGGTGGAGCCTCGACGGCAAGCCGCTAACGTCGCGCGCCGTGTCCGTCCCGCCCCCGGCCGCCCGCGTCCTCGTCATCCGCCTCTCGGCGCTGGGTGACGTGCTCTTCGCGCTCGAGACGGTGGCGTCGTTGAAGGCCGAGCGACCCGACGTACGCATCGACTTCCTGGTCGAGGATCGCTTCGCGGATCTCCTGCGCGGCCATCCGCAGCTCGAGCGCGTGATCGTCTACCCGCGACGGCGGAAGGCCCGCGTGCTCCCGAGCCTGCTCGCGCTCCGCCGCACGCGCTACGACGCGGTGCTCGACCTGCACGGCATCCTCAAGAGCGCGCTGCACGTGGTGTTCGCGCGCGCCGGCCGCAAGCTCGGCTACACCAGGGGCGGCGCGCGCGAGGGCGCGCAGCGCTTCTATCGCGAGGCCATCGACCTCCCAACGCCGCTCCCCCACCGCGCCGAGCGCGGTCACTTCCTCCTGCGCGCGCTCGGCCTGCGCGGGGCGCCGGCGCGCGCCGTGCTCGCCCCGCCGGACGCGCCGATCGCGTTCTGGCCGGCGGAGCGGCGACCGCGCGTCGTGCTGCATCCGGGCACCAGCGGCTTCGCTGCCTTCAAGCGTTGGCCCCTCGCGCGCTTCGGCGAACTCGGCGCCCGCCTGCGCGCGCGCGGGATCGAACCCGTGGTGAGCTTCGGGCCCGGCGAAGGCGACCTCGCCGCGGCCGTGATCGCCGGCGCGGGCGGCGGGCGGCGGCTCGACGGCGGGCAGCTCGGCCTGCGCGGGCTCGGCGCCGTGTACGCGGAAGCCGACGTCGTCGTCGCCGCGGACACCGGACCGCTGCACATCGCGGCCGCGGCGGGTGCCGGGGTCGTGGCGCTGTTCGGCCCCAAGGACCACACGCTCTACGGCCCGCGCGCGGCGCGCCAGCGCATCGTCTGGCACGACGTGCCGTGCCGGCCGTGCAAGCTGCGCACGTGCCCGTCGCCGCAGTGCGTGCTGGGCGTTCCGGTCCACGCCGCCGAGCAAGCGGTCGTCGAACTGCTGGAGCACGCGTGATGCGGGTGCCGGTCACCGTGATCCGCCACCCCAAGGAGCGCATCGCCAAGTGCTCGCTCCGCCACCTGCACGACCGGCCGGGGTTCACCTTCCTGCGGGCGAAGCCCGGGTTCACCTTCGACGCGACGGGGTTCGTGGTGCTCGCCGTCGACGCGCCCGTCCTCGGCCCCGCCGACGCCGGCCGGCCGCTGCTCCTGCTCGACAGCACGTGGCGCTACCTGCCGGGGCTGGCTGCGTGCCTGCGCGGCGAACCGATCCGGCGCAGCGTGCCGCCGAGCGTCGTCACCGCGTACCCGCGCACGAGCCGGGTCTTCGACGATCCCGCCGGCGGGCTCGCCTCCGTCGAGGCGCTCTACGTCGCCAAGCGCCTGCTCGGCGACGACGACCCGTCGCTGCTCGTCGGGTACCACTGGCGCGAGCAGTTCCTCGCCCAGTTCACCTGATGCTCACTGCACGGAGGCGGTGAACGTCGTGATCACCTGGTGGTCGACGCCGTCGTCGGTCACCTGGGTCACGGTGAGGTCGGGACGCCAGAGGTAGAGCTCGCGCGCGGTGCTGTTGGCGATCTTGCGCGAGAACAGGATCCGGCCGCCCGAGAGACCCACCGCGTCCTCCTCGTCGGTGCCGCCGGCGCCGACGGCGATGATGGCTGCGGCGGAGTCGTCCCACAGGGCGAGATCGAACTGCGAGGCATTCGTGAACTTGAACACGAAGTCGCCGGTCGTCGGCATCTCGGCCACGAAGCGCGCGCCGTTGGCGGCCGAGATCGTCGACGCGTTGGCCGGGTTGTAGAGGCCGAGGCCGCCGCCGGTGACGTGGAACACGACCTTGTTGTTCGCGAGCACCCTGGCGAGCGTGTAGCTCTGGCCGTTGGTGTTGGCGATCGCGACCTCGTTGATCGACCCGGCCGAGTAGGTGGCCAGGAACATGTGGACGCCGGCGCCGGTGGCCTTGGTGTAGATCATCCGGCCGTCGCTCAGGTTGCCCACGAACGCATCGTTGACGTTGCTCGCCGGGAAGCTGCGGACCACCTTGGCGCTCACGTCGAACAGGCGGAGGTTGCGGTCGGTGCCGCCGGTGTTGACGTCGAACACGAAGTGCCCCGTGGGCAGCACGGCGATCGCCGACTCGGTGTCGTTGCTGTTGGCCACGATGGTCGTGCCCTCCCCGGGGGTCCACATGTACACGTCCGTCTGCCCACCGTTGTTCGCCGTGAACAGCACCGAGTCGTTCGTGTTCACGAAGCCGACCGTCTTGTTCAGGTTGGCGATCCCGGCGACGTCGCCGCCCACCTCGACCGCGCCGAGGTCGGCGCGCCAGTAGAAGAGGTCGGTCTCGCCCGAACCTCCGACGCGCGTGAACAGGACGGCGCCGCTCGGCAGCACGCGGTCGACGGTTTCGTTGGTCGCACCGTTGGCGACGACCGTCGTCTGCCCGGTGGCGAGGTCGTAGCGGAACACGTCGCCCTGACCGCTCACGGTCCGCCGGTAGACGAGCGAGCGCGTGCCATCGATGGTCGGCGCGCCTGTCGTCTCGCCATCGACGTCGGAGATCGCCGTCACGGCGCCGCTGCGCACGTCGTACATCCACAGCGACACGGTGCTCCCGCGCGTGACGCGGAACAGCAGACGATCGGTCCCCACCGCGCCCTGGAAGGCCTCGTTGGCGTCTTCGCCCGCGGCGAACTGCACCGTGCCCGTCGTGCGGGCGTCGTAGGCCAGGATGTCCTGGTTGCTGCCGATCGAGCGCCCGTACGCGATCACGCCGCGGGTCACGTGCCCCTGATAGCCCACGCTGAAGCCGCTGCCATTGGCGATGGGCCGCGAGGTCATGCTGTCGGTGTCGAGGATGCGCAGGTCGCTGCCCGCGGTGACGACCGCGACGTTGGCGCTGGTCACGTCGACTTCGAAGCTGATGTCGAGGCTCTTGCCCGCAGGATCGGTGACGCGCACCGTCACCGTGTAGGTGCCGATCGTGTCGAAGGTGTTCGCATAGGTCGTGCCCGTGACCGCACCGCCGCCGCTGAGCACCGCGTACGTGAGGCTCGCCGCCGCGGTCTCACGGTCGGTCACGAACGTCGCGAGGTTCAGGCTCAACTGGCCGCCACCGGCCACCGACTGCGCCGGGATGGTGCTGCTCAGGCGCGGCCCGGAGTTGGTGACGCCGGCGTGGTTGCAGGCCGCGAGCAAGGCGAGAGTGGCGAAGCCGAGTCCCGCCCGGCGATGGTTGGTCAGGTTCGCAAACATGGTTTCCCCGTGGTGTGTGCGCAGCGTGGGCGCGACGGGTTCTTCGGGAGGACGCGACCGCCCCGTTGAGAGACGTGCGGAAACCGCGGTGCCAGGGCCCGCTCAGCGCTCCCCTGCGGCCACAACCCAAGGGTTGAACCTCCGCTCCCGCAGCCTCGCGTTCCGCGAGGCTGCGGATCCGGAGGTTCGACCCGTGTCCGACACTCGGTGCAGCGGCAAGCCGCTGCACCGGGCGTCGTACTTTCCGGGTTGCATGCGGCGCTTCGCGCCGCCAGAAGGGGCCGCAGGGCGCTGTTGTCTCTGAAGGCGACTACTACTCCTGCTCGCAACAACTGAATCCTCGCGCCACGCGAGGATTCGCGGGAGTAGTAGATCAGGCGCCGAACACGGCGCGGACCACGTCCCCGAAACGGGCGACGTAGTGGATCTTCAGCCCCGCCAGCAGCTCCGGCTTGATCTCGGCGACGTCGCGACGGTTCTCTTCCGGCAACAGGACGCGCTTGAGCCGGTAGCGCTGCGCCGCGAGGAGCTTCTCGCGCACGCCACCCACGGCGAGCACCTCGCCCACCAGCGTCACCTCCCCGGTGAGGGCGAGGTCGGGCGGGAAGCGCTTGCCGGTGGCCAGCGACACCACCGCGCAGCCGATGGCGATGCCCGCCGACGGCCCGTCCTTGGGGATCGCGCCGGCCGGGAAGTGCACGTGCAGGTCATGCTTGCCGAAGAAGCCGTCCGGGATGCCCAGCTCCGCCGCAGCACCGCGCACGCAGGCGACGGCGATGCGCACCGACTCGGACATCACGTCGCCGAGGCTGCCAGTGAGCGTCAGCGTGCCCTTGCCCGTGGTCGCCACCGCCTCGATGAACAACACGTCGCCGCCATGCGGCGTCCAGGCGAGCCCGCGCACGACGCCGGGCACGCGCAAGTTGCGCGAGCCCGTATCGGCGTAGCGCGGCTGGCCGAGGGCCTTCTCGAGTTCGAGCAGGCTCAGGCGCCCGTACGGCTTCTTGCGCGTCGCGACCGCGAGCGCCGTCTTGCGGCACACGTTCTGGATGCACTTCTCGAGGCCACGCACGCCGGCCTCGCGGGTGTAGAGCTGCACCATCTGGCGGAGCACCGGCTTGCCGAACGACACGTGCCGGCGCTGCAGGCCGTGCCGCTCGATCTGCTTGGGGATCAGGTGGCGCAGTGCGATCTCGACCTTCTCCGCCTGGATGTAGCCGGGGATCTCGATCACCTCCATGCGGTCGCGCAGCGGCTCGGGGATCTGCGGCAGGGCGTTGGCCGTGGCGATGAACATCACCCGCGACAGGTCGAACGGCACGTCGAGATAGTGATCGAGGAACGCGTGGTTCTGCTCGGGGTCGAGGACCTCGAGCAGCGCCGACGACGGATCGCCGCGGAAGTCCGACGACAGCTTGTCGATCTCGTCGAGCATGACGACGGGGTTCTTCACCCCCGCCTTCTTCATCGACTGGATCATGCGGCCGGGCAGCGCGCCGATGTAGGTGCGGCGGTGGCCGCGGATCTCGGCCTCGTCGCGCACGCCGCCGAGCGACATGC
>CAYQMF010000063.1:0-36052 GCA_964418595.1 uncultured candidatus Brocadiaceae bacterium | reverse complement strand
GGTGGCGCGAGGAGGTGCGGGTGCGCGGGCTGGAGCGCGAGGCGCGGCCGGTGGCTGCGGCGCGGACGTGGCTGCTAGGGGTGGGGTGGCGGCGGTTGGGGCTGCTCAGCGTGGGTGAGCGGGCGGCGGGGTGAGTGGCGAGCGACGCAGCGAGAGAGTGGCGGTGGGAGAGGGATTCGAACCCCCGGTCGGTGTTACCCGACGCCGGTTTTCAAAACCGGTGCATTCGGCCGCTCTGCCATCCCACCGCGGTGACTGGATCGTGTGCGTGCTGCTGGTGCGTGCTGTTGGTGCGACTGCTGCCGTGGGGCACGAGGCTATTCGGGGGCGACGAGGTCGAAGACCTTGCGCTTGACGAAGATGGGGGCGTGGGTCTGGACGGCGAGGCAGATGGCGTCGGAGGGGCGGCAGTCGACTTCGCGGGTGTCGGCGCTGCCGGCGTCGTCGTGGGAGAGGACGAGGCTGGCGTAGAAGGTGGAGTCGCGGAGGTCGCTGACGACGACCTTGGCGAGGGTCCAGTCGACGTTCTGGAGGACGCGGCCGAGGAGGTCGTGGGTGAGGGGTCGCATGGACTGGATGCCCTGGACCTTGCGGTGGATCTCGGCGGCCTCGTTGAAGCCGATGACGATGGGGAAGGTGCGGGTGCCGCTGCGCTGGCGGAGGAAGAGGTACTGCTGGTCGCCCTTCTCCTGGATGACGACGCGGGCCAGTTCGACTTCGATCAGGTCCTCGGGGTCTTCCATCGGGTGGGGGCGAAGGTTGCGGGCAGCGCTGCGCGCGACGGCTGGTGAGGGTAGCTTGCGGGGGCGCGATGACAACAGCAACGGATGGGCGGTCGAGGGCGGTGCCGGCAGCGGGTGCGCTGCTGAGCGTGGTGACGCGCGGCGACGCGGTGGAGTCGTGGCACCGGGGCAGCGTGGTGGTGGTGCAGGGGGGGCGGGTGGTGCTGGCGGCCGGCGACGTCGGGCAAGCGGTGTGGTGCCGCTCGGCGGTGAAGCCGTTCCAGGCCCTGCCGCTCTTCGACCGGGGGATCGTGGCGGAGCATGGGTTCAGCGACGAGGAGCTGGCGCTGTGCAGCGCGAGCCACGAAGGCACGGAGCTGCACACGAGCGTGGTGGCGGGGTTGCTGGCGCGCGGTGGGTTTTCGCCCGACGACCTCGGCTGCGGGGCGTCGGCGCCGTTCGACAAGGCGACGTCGCTCGCGATCGCGCGCGCGGGAGCGAAGCCGTCGCGGCTGCACCACAACTGCTCCGGGAAGCACGCGGGGTTCCTGTATCTGGCGCGCGCGTGTGGCGTGCCGCTGGGCGAGTACCTGCAGGCGGAGTGCGCGTCGCAGCAGCTCGTGCGCGCGGCGGTGGCGGAGATGGCGGGCGTGGCGGTGGCGTCGATCGCGACGGCGATCGACGGCTGCACGGCGCCGACGCTGCGTCTGCCGCTCGCGGCGCTGGCGGAGGCGTTCCGGCGGTTGGCCAACCCGCGCGACCTGCCGCCGGCACGCGCGGCGGCATGCACGCGTCTGCGCGCGGCGGTCAACCGCGTGCCCGTGCACCTCGCGGGCGAAGGGCGCCTGTGCACTGCGCTCGTGCGCGCGGGCGGCGGGCGCTGCTATCCGAAGAACGGCGCCGAGGGCGTCTACGCGATCGGCGTCGCGGAGCTGGACCTCGGCATCGCGATCAAGGTCGACGATGGCGCGACGCGTGGCTACACGCCGGTGGTGCCGGCACTCCTGCGCCATCTGGGCCTGTGGGACGCAATCCCCGCGTCGCTCGCGGAGTTCGCCCGCGTGCCGGTGCGCAACTCGGTGAAGGCCGTCGTCGGCCACGTGGAGTGCGCGCTCGCGCTGTGATCCGCATGCGACGCATCACGAAGATCCCGAAGCTCCCGCGGCGCGCGCGCGTCGGCCACAAGGGCACGTTCGGCACGGTGCTCGTCATCGCCGGGAGCGAGGGCATGCTCGGCGCGGCGATCCTCGCGGCGCGCGGCGCGCTGCGCGGCGGCGCGGGCCTCGTGCAGGTGAGCCTGCCGCGCGCGCTGCAGGCGCCGTTCACCGTGGCCGTGCCGGCGGCGACCACGCTGCCGCGCGACAAGCCGATGGCGCTCCGGGTGGCGCTCGCCGACGCGACGGCGATCGTGCTGGGGCCGGGGCTTTCGACCGGCACGGCGAGCAAGGGGCTCGTCGAACACGTGCTCGCCCACGCCACCGTGCCGATGGTGGTCGACGCCGACGCGCTGAACATGGTGGCACCGCTGCGCGAGGCGATCACGACGCACGCGACCTGCGTCCTCACGCCGCATCCCGGCGAGGCGGCGCGGCTGCTCGGCACCACCGTCGCCGACGTGCAGGACGACCGCGAAGGGGCCGCGCGCACGCTCGCAGTCCGCAGCGGGCAGCTCGTCGTGCTCAAGGGCGCAGGCACGATCGTCACCGACGGCGAGGCGATCTTCGTCAATGCCACCGGCAACCCGGGGCTCGGCACGGGCGGCAGCGGCGATGTGCTCGCCGGGCTGCTCGGGGCGCTGCTCGCCCAGGGGCAGGCGCCGTTCGACGCCGCGTGCCTGGGCGTCGCCGTGCATGGCGCCGCGGGCGACCTCGTCGCCGCGCGTCTGTCCGAACCGGGCCTGTGCGCCGAGGACCTTCCCCTCGCCATCGCGGAGGCCCTCCGCAACTTCGAGGCATGACTTCGCGCGCCAGGAAACCCGATCGCCCAGCGAACCGACGCCCGTGCCCCGCCGTTGGCCGCTGCTTTTCCTGCATGGCGACGATGCTGGCTCTCGCGTTGACCCTCGCCTGCGTGCCCGCGCAGGAGCAAGCGCCTCCGGTCGTCGCCGGCGGCGACCATGGCACGCAACTCCGCCGCCTCTCCGCGCCGGAACCGGAACAGCGCGAGGACGCGCGGCGCCGGTTGTGGCGCCTGCCCATCGACACCGCGACCGCGGAGGTCCTGCTCGGCAAGGTCACGGCAAACGACGCGGGGGCGACCGACGCCGCGGCCCTGCTCGCCTTCGCCCCGGGGACGCACGCCGCCCTGCGCGCGCGCATCGACCTCGCGATCGCCGCGCCTTCCCTGATCCACGCGGCGCTACCCGCGCTCACCGTGCCCGATCTCTGGTCCGTGGCGCGACGACCGCCGGCCCCCGTGGCCGAAGCCGCCGTCGTCGAACTCGCCGCGCGCGGCCGGCTCACCGACCCCGACGTGGTCGGGCTCCTCGCCTCCGACGCTCCCGCCGTCGCGGTCGCCATGGCGGCGAGCATCCTCGCCGAAGAGCACGCACAGCTCCCCGCCGACCTGTGGCGCGATCTCGTCGCCGCGCCCGACGCCGCGGAGCGCCTGCTGCGCGCGCTCGCCGACCGCCCGCGCCTGGATCACGTCCCACACCTCGAGCGCCTTCTCGAAGCGGAAGCCACTCCACCGGGCGTGCGCCTGCTCGCCCTCGCCGCGCTGCCGCGCGCGCGCCAGACCTTCGCGCACGCCCGCCTCGTGCTGAGCGTGCTCGACCGCGAGGCCATCGGCCATCTCCCGGACTTCGCCGCGTCGCGCCTGTCCTCGCGCGTCGCCGACGGTCTGGTCGCCGGCGTGCACGCCGCGGCGCTCGACGGCAAGGCGCTCACTGCGATGCTGCCGCTCTTGCAGAACGTCAGTCACGTCGGCGAGCAACACCTGGTGGGTCTCGCGTCGGCCGAGGTTGCCGCCGACAGCGAGGCGATCTGCGCGTGGCTCGAAGCGCGGCGGTCGCCCGCGCTCGGCGCTCGCGTGCGCGCCGCCCTCGACGGCGAGATCCCGCTCGACGTGTGGTGGCTGCGCCGCGCCGGCCCGCACCTGCAAGACCCGGTGCGGCGCGCCCGCGTCCTCACGGAGCTCGGGGCGGGCGGCGACCGCGCGGCGATCGCGTTCGAGGCCCTGCTCGACGCCGAGTGCTTCGAACCGGCGATGGCGGCGTACGCGCTCGCCCACCAGGATGACCGGCACCGCGCGCTGCGCGACGTGCTGCGTCTGCCGCGGCGCGTGCTGCCGGTGGAGTTCGTGCGCGGCCTGCTCACGCACGAGGACCCGACCATCCAGATGGTGGCGGTGAACGCGCTGCCCGTCGACGCCATCGACGAAGGCACGGAGGCCGCGGTGGTCGCCTGCTTCCGCGCCGCCACCGACGACCGCGTGCTCGGCGCGTGCGCGCGCGTGCTCATCGCGTTCGGCGCGCAGGCCGAAGCGAGCGCGGCGTTCCATCGCGCCCTGGGTGCGGGGTTCGGCGAAGCGGCCGTCGAGTGGGTGACGGAGCGACCGCGCGCCTTCAGTCTCGCGTTGCTGCGCGCGGAACGCGAGGTGCGCACCGAACGCCGCCTGCTCGACGACCTCGACATCGGCATGGCCCGGCTCGGCGATCGCGATCGCGCGCTCGACCTGCTGCAGCGGCTGACCGATCTCGAGCCGCGCCTGCGCAAGCGCGCCATCGCCGCGGTGCGCGGGCACGTGCAGGACGACGCGGTCGCGCTGGCCTTGCGCACGCTGGTCGAGACCAGCGACCTCGACTCGACCCTGCGCGAGGCGATGGTCGACGCCCTCCTGCCGCGGGCCGCGCAGGAGGTCACGTGGCTGCGCGCGCGCTTCGAGAAGGAAGAGGACTACGACGTGCGTCTCGCCGCGCTGCGCGGGCTGCTCGCCACCGGCGTCGGCGAGGCCATGGTGCGCGAACTCACTGCCGACTTCGGTCGGCGCTCCCTGCGCGAGGCCGACGAAGACCTGCTGCAGGAAGTGCTCGGCGCTGCGCCGTTGCCGTTGCCCGCGGCGGTGGCGGAGATCGGCCTGCGCGCCGTGCTCGTGGCGCCGCTCGGCAACCCGGTGAGCGAGGCGGGGCACACGCTCGCCGACACCGGCACGGCCGCCCACTATCCCTTCGTCCTGCCGCTCACCGACCTGATCCGCCGCGGACCGACCGCGGCGCAGGGCGACGCGGTGCGCAGCGTCGTCGCCGAGGCGCGCGACACACGCAACGCACACGCGCTGTCGCGCCGCCGCCTCGGCTACCTGCTGAGCGAACTGGCCCTCGCCGCCGAGCCGCTCACGCTCGGTGGCGACGCGCTCGCGCGCGCGATCGTCGCCGCGCCCGACCGCGACGAGACCTGGCTCGGCCCGGCACACGTCCTGCTCGGCCAGCGCGCGGAGGCCGACGGCGATCTGGCGGCTGCGGCTGCTGCCTATCGCACGGCGCACCTGCACTGCGTGCGCCATCCGCTGCCCAACGTCATCCGCCGGCGCTTCGTCGGCGATCCCGATCCCGCGCGCGGGGTCGTGCCGCTGGCGGCGCTCGCCGCGCGCGCAGATCTGCTCCTGGCCCGACAGGCTCGCGCCGCCGGTGACCTCGCGACCGCGCGCGCCCATCTTGCCGCGGCGGCGATCGCCGCCGACGGCGACGACGCGGCGACGGCAGAGGTCGCGGCCCTGCAGGCAGAGGTCGGGCGATGAGCACCGGCGTGACGCGCCTGCACTCGTCGTCTACAACCGGGCTTCACCCCGCACCGAGACACCGATCATGAACACGCGCACGCCCTGCACCCTCCTCTTCCTGGCAGCGGTCGGTGCCGCGCAGCCGCCGGCGGCCGCGCCGGAGGCAGCGACGCCGAAGGAGAAGGTCATCGCGGCCCTCGACGCCGCCGGCCTGCGCCTCGACCTCGAGCAGCGCTCCGTGACCTTCAAGGCGCGCATGGGTCGGCCCGGCGATCTCATCGAGTACGTGCTCATCCACCGGCGCGGCAAGTCGCACGAGGCGCTCTTCCTCACCGAGGCCCAGCCGAGCCTGCTCAACACCGCGCTGCTGGCGCTCGACCTGAAGCCGGGCGTCAACGTCACCTACAAGGAGAAGGACCCGCCGCCCAGCGAGGAGGAGATGCGCGCCGGCGCCGACTGGCTGATCATCACGCCGCCGCAGGGCACGCCGGTGTGGTTCACCGTCAAGTGGACCGACAAGGAAGGCAAGGTGCGCGAGCAGGCGGTCGACGACATCCTCATGGATCTCACCACCGGCGAGGCGATCGAGGCCGCCGACTGGATCTACCTCGGCGGCCGCATGGCCCCCGCCTACCGCGGCGAGCCGGAGGTCTACATCGCCGACCTCGAGGGCAACCTCGTCAGCACCTGCTACGTGGAGCCGAACAACCACCTGGTGACCCTGCGCCACGAGCGCGCGCGCAGCGATCAGAACTGGTGGCTCACCGATGCGTGTCCGCCGCCGGAGACGGAGGTGCAGCTCACGATCCATGCCAGGAAGCCCAAACTCGTCGTCGAGCGCGAGGAGCGCCTCGCGAAGGAGAAGGCCGCCGGCAAGGTGCCCAAGGGTCCGCCGAAGGACCTGACCGTCGGTCCCGCGAGCGGCGACAGCCCGCCGCCGGTCAAGCGCGACAAGTAGGCGTCGCGAGCGCCCGGTGTCTTTCTCGCGGCGCGCCCGCTAAGACCTCCGCATCGGCACCTGGTATCTCCTCGGCAGCGCGTTCTGGTTCAGCGCCATGGCGCTGCTCGTCAAGCTCGTGGGGGAGCGGTTGCCCACCACGGAGGTGGTGTTCGTGCGCGCGCTCATCACGCTCGCGCTGAGCTGGGCGACGCTGCGCTGGTACCGGATCGCGCCGTGGGGCAACCGCCGCCGGATGCTGTTGCTGCGCGGGCTGCTCGGGTGCGGGGGGCTGTTCAGCTTCTACTACGCGGTCATGCACCTGCCGCTCGCGGAGGCGACGGTGCTGCACTTCGTGAGCCCGATCTTCACCGCGCTGCTCGCGCCGTCCTTCCTGCGCGAGGTCACCGGGCGTCGCGTGTGGCTGGCGGCGCTGGTGGGGTTTCTCGGCGTGTGGCTCGTCGCGCGTCCCGGCGGCGTGGCCGCGGTCGAGCATGCGTCGCACGTCTTCGCGGTGGGCGTGGGCCTGTGCGGGGCGCTGTGCAGCGCGTGTGCCTACATGACCGTGCGCCGCGCCGCCGCCACCGACCACCCGCTGGTGATCGTCTTCTACTTCCCGCTGGTCGCCGTGCCGGTGACCGCGCCGTTCGCGGCGATGGACTTCGTGATGCCGCAGGGCATCGAGTGGCTGCTGCTCCTCGGCGTCGGGGTCACGACGCAGCTCGGCCAGGTCTGCCTCACGCGCGGGCTGGCGGCGGTGCCCGCCGCGCGCGCCACGTCGATCGGCTACGTGCAGATCCTGTTCGCGATGGCGTGGGGGCTCACCGTGTTCGCGGAGGTCCCGGCGTGGACCGCGCTCGGCGGCGCGAGCCTCGTGGTGCTGGGCGCGTGGTTGGCGAGATGACGCGGGCGATGAACGGGTTGCCCGGTCATCGCAACCGCACCTCGACCCGGTGCTCGCCGTCCGGCTCCACCTGCAGGCGCACGAAGGCTCCCTCGCGACCGTCGCGCGCCGCGAGCACGAGCCACGGCAGCGCCGACACGCTCTCCCAGTGCGCGCGCCCATCGAGACCTGTCGTCTTCGTGGCGTCGTCGCGGCGCAGACCGTCGGGTGCGTCCTCGCGCAGGATCGCCGTCGCGCCGAACGCCGGCGAGCCGTCGGCCTCGAACACCTGCACGGTCACCTGCCCGGGCGCCTTGGCAACCAGCGTGCGCTCCGCGTCGACGCCGGCCACGAACGGGGTCGTCCGGCAGCGGCTGAAGCCGCCGCGCAGCTCGACGGCGTACGTCTCCCCCTGCTTCAGGTGGGCGACGGTCCCGACGTGTTCGGCGTCGAACGTGATCTCGCGCTCCCGGCCGCGCACCCAACCCGATGCGAGCTTCTGGCTCACGATCGCCGTCGCCGACTCCTGCCGCTGGCCCTCGGGCACCACGAGCCGGATCCGCACGGACACGCCCTGGATCGAGGCGCGATCGAACACGAACTCCTGCGGCGACGGCGTGATCCCCACGCGACGCTCGCGCGCCTCGGCGGCGGCGACCGGCACGCACACGACCTCGTAGCGCACGTGCCCGAGGGCCCAGAACTCGAACCTGCCGTCGGCATCGGTCTCGACGCTGCCCGGCGTGACATTCGCGTCGGGCTGCCCGGGCTCGGGGTGTGCGGTGAGCGTCGCGCCGGCGATCGGCGTGCCGTCGTCCCAGCGCACCGTTCCGGTCATCGGCGTCCACGCTCGCAGGTGCAGGTGGAGATCCGGCGTGCCGCTCGCGGTGGCGGCCACGAGCGTCGGCACGCTCGGCGCGTGCGCGTCGAGGCTGGCCGTGACGAGGTAGCGGCCGGCACCGGGCACCGACACGCGGAAGGTGCCGTCCTCGTCGGCGGTGGCGGTCGCTTCGAACGGCGTCACGAAGCGATCCGCGCCCGCATCCGCGTCGGCGCGGTGTACCTGCACACTGGCCTTCGCCGCCGGGGCTCCCGCCGCGGTGTGCACGTCGCCGCGCAGTTCGAGCGCATCCAGCATGCGGAGGCGCACCGACTCCGCCGTCGTCGCGCGCGCATCCAGGCGCAGGGTCTCCGACGCGTGCTCGCCGTGCGTCGCCTGGATGTCGTAGGTCGCCACCGCATCGAGGGTGAGCGCGAACGCTCCGCCCGCGTCGGTCGCGACGTCGGCGACGCTGCGCCCGTGCGCGGTGCCCCGCGTCCCGAACGCCCGCGCCGCCACCATCGCCCCGGCCAGCGCGCGGCCCGCCGCGTCGACGACGACGCCGCGCACGACGCACGGCGGGTGAACCACGAGCACGATCTCGCCGTCGGCCTGCGCGTCGCCGTCGTTCGCCTCGACGAGGCCCGACGCCCACTCCGCCTTCGTGGTGGCGAGGATCACCGCGTCGTCGGCGAGGCGGACGCGACAGCGACCCGACGCGTCGGTCACCCCCAGCGGCAGCAGCCGCGGGGGCTTGCCGTCGTCGATGGGCGGGAAGCCGCTGAAGCTCAGGAACAGGCGCGATTGCACGTCGCCGCCGCGTACGCCCGCGCCCCACTGAAGCCCGCTCGGGCTGGCGCGGTGGGCGGAGGATTCGAGGGCGCCCCGCAAGTCGATGGAGGTTCGTACCTCGCGGGCCCGGGCATCGGCGATGCCGAGGAGCTGCCCCAGGTCGAAGGAACCGTCGGGGCCGACCTGGATCGCAGCCTCGATCGGCGCCGGCGCGGAGCGATCCACGCGGGACACCGCGGCCGCGGCCACGGAGCGACCACGCGCATCGACCACGTGCACGACGCGCAGCGGCGTCTGGTCCTCGGCAGCGGGCTGGTCGTCCGAAGGAGACGCCGTGGCATCCTCCGTGACGGGGGTGCGGGCCGGCGCGTCGGCGGCAGCCGGCCCTGCGCCATCGTCGAGGGTCGTCAGCGTCTCCGCGGTCGCCGGCCGCTCGCTCGCCGTCGCACCCGCGGGCGCGATCGTGGTCGGCGACAACATCGGTCCCCACGCGGACGCGAACCACAACAAGGTCGTCAGTCCGCATCCGGCCAACAGGAGCTTCGTCTGCGTGCGCATCGAGGAGTCCGGCGACCTCGCCTCGCCGACGGCGCGGTCGGCACGCAGGATAGACGAAGCGAGCGCGCCCGACGTCGCTCACCCGCGTTCGCCGCCGGGGCTTTTCACCCGTCGCGGCGCATCCACAGGATCGAGTGGCGGATGCCCCACTGCGTGATCTTGCTGCAGTCGTGGAGTGCCAGAGTTTCCGGAACCGACAACTCGCATTGGCGCCGCCGGGCGGCCGGCGCGCGCCGTTCTTCAAGGTGCGCGCGCTGGGCGACGACCGCGTCCGGCTGCGGCCTACGACGGTCAGCTTCGAACCGCGGGAGCGGGCCCGGGCGCGAGGTCGTCGACCCGGCGTCTGGGCTGCTTCCGAGGTGAAAGCGAGGGAGGCACAGAGGCGCGGAACAGAGGAAAAGGAGCGAGCCCTGCCGTCGGCGCTACCATCCCCGGCATGTCGACCGTCGCACCCGCGCGCGTGGCGATCTGGTGCCTCGCGATCTCGCTCACCGCAGCAGTCGCCGCCCAGCGCCGCGTCTGGATCGTCGACGTCCAGAACCGGCCGGGCACCGACTTCACCGACCTGCAGGTGGCGGTCGATCGGGCCCCGCTGGGGGACATCCTCGACGTGCGCGACGGCGACCACGGGCCGTGGCTCGGCCTGGACATCCGGCGAGGCGTGACCATCCAGTTCCAGACCGGCGCGGGCCTGACCGGCGCCAGGCGGCTGACCGCGTACATCCCCGCTGGGCAGGACCTGGTGATCGGCGGGCTGCGAGCCAACGATTGGCCCCCGAGTGTGGGGGTGGAGATCGGGGCGAGCCAGGGCACGATCTCCCTCAGCAACTGCACGCTGGGCTGGTCGCGCATCCGCGGGGCGCGGCAGGTGACCCTGGTGGGCGGCTCGAGCCGGACGCTCGACATCGAGGACTCGACGGTCGCGCTCACTGGCTGCCGGATCGTGGGTCTCGAGATGTCGCCGCCCCCGTACTGCTTTCCGGCGTGGGGCGCGCTCGCTGTCCGGAGGAGCCACGTGACGATCGACGCCTGCACGCTCGCCCCCGGCTGGGTCGAGCCGAGCTGCACGCGCTGGTACCAGAGTGCGACGATCGGCCTGCAGGACAACAGCTCCGTCCACATTACCCGAGGAACCACGGTCCAGGGCGGGATCGACGGCACCCTCACCGGCGACGCCACATCTGGCGTCGTCGTCCTCGACCCATCCATCGCGCAACTCGCCCACAGCCCCACCCTGCGCGTTGAGCGCCGCGTCGTGCCTGCGCTGTCGTTCCAGCCGCCCGCGGTGGGCCGCACGGCGCCCGGCGCGATCCACGCCGCCGGGGCCTTGGGCGCGTGCGCCTGGGTCGGCCGGCCAATCCCGGCGGTGCTCATGCCCGGACTGACGGGCGCGTGGGCCGTGGACCCCGTGCAGTCGATCCTGTTCGTGTGCGGCGTCCCGCAGAACGGTGTGCTCGGTTACGCGATCGCCGTGCCTCCGGACCCGGCGCTGGTCGGCGTCGTGGTCGCGTTGCAGGGACTCGTCTGGCTGCCGGCGATGACCGTGACTACCTGGACCGTCGAGTTGATCCGCGGCTGAGGGCCGCCGCGCCCGCCGTTCGAGAAAACGAGGCTTCGAGCGAGACCTACGCGCCGTCCTGGTCCTTGGGGTGGCGAAGGACCATGAAGACCCTCGCCCGGAGATGTGCGGTGGTCCATCCGCGCGAGCGCCCTGCGTGCGCATCTTGGAGTCTGTCGACCTCGCCTCACCAGGGGCGGCGTCGGCGCGCGAGGATTGACGAAGCACGATCCACAGACCCAGATCACCTGTGGCCGCCGCCGGGGCTTTTCACCCGTCGCGGCGCATCCACAGGATCGAGTGGCGGATGCCCCACTGCGTGATCTTGCTGCAGTCGTCGAAGTCGCGCATCGGCGCTGCGTCGATGCCCCACCCGTTGTGCGCGGTCTGCACCATGTTGACCTTCATGTCGCCGTGGTCGCCCGGATCCCACCGGTACGCATAGATCGCACCCTGCGGCCCGTCGGCGAAGGCGACGCCGACGCGGGTCTCGGTCCACTGGTCGTAGAGCAGGCAGGTGAGCCAGCCGTCGTCGAGGGCCTTGTTGCCGATGCGCCGCGTGCGCCACGCCGTGGTCAGGCCATTGGCGTCGAACCAGCCGGTGTGGAACACATTCAGCTCGTCGCCGTGGAACGCCACGATCGGCCGGGTCGTGCAGTGGTTGACCTGCTCGCCGCGCGTCCACGCCGACTCGACCTCGCGCAGGGTGTCACCCTCGAGCGCGAGCCAGTCGATGCGCAGGCACCAGTCGTGGCCGGCCTTCTTGCCGCTGGTCGCCATCACCACGCGGCCCGTGCCCGGCTCCACGGCGAGGCCCGGCGCCACGCGCGAGCGCAGCGTGAGCGGCTGTGGCTCGCTCAGCTTGTCCTTCGCGCGCCAGTCGAGGAAGTACGCCACCAGCGCGTCGTCGTCGGCGCGGCTGACCACGAGCACGCGGCCCGCGCACGCGGTCGCGCCGAGGTCGCGCGTGCCGAGCGCCGCCAGTTCGACCGGCGCTTCGATGACTTCGCCGGTGACGCGGGCCACCTGCCAGGCGCGCTGGGTCCTGAAGAAGACGAAGCCCTCGTCGCCGTTGCCGACGGCGAGGGGGTCGTGGCGGGTCGGGCTGTGCGGGATCTTGCGCGGCCTGGCCCACGTGCCGTCACCCTCGCACGCCCGCACGCTCACCGCGGTGGAACGCGGGTCGACGGTGACGAGGTGCGTGACGCCCGCGAGCACGAACAACGCCGGCGCCGCCGCGCAGACCTCCACGTTGCGGCGCACGCCGCAGTACGTCGATCCCCCGTAGTTGATGTCGGCCTCCACCGGCTCGTCGTCGAAGCGACCGTTCTGGTTCCAATCGATGCGCGTGGCCGCGTCGCCGTCGGCGGCGAGCGTGAAGCGGTAGGGGGCGGCGGCGAGGTAGCGCAGGTCCGCGAGCGGGAACGGCAGTCGCTCGACCAGCGCCGACTCGCGCAGCTCGACCGCGCGGAAGCGTCCGTCGCTGAAGCGGATCGCGTTGCCGTCGCCGCCGAGCTGGTAGTTGAACGCGTAGTTCATCAACGACGGATAGAGCGGGCACCAGGCGGCGCGCGAGTCGCCCTCGTGCGACAGCGACAACTGATGCCCCAGCTCGTGCGCGAACGCGGCCCAGTGGGCACCGGCACCGCCCATGTCGCCGGTCTGCTGTGCCTGCCCGCCGCTGCCTTGCGTGATCTGCATCCAGTGCACGAGCCCACGCTCGTCGGAGTGCAGCATGCGGTTGCCCACGTCCTGCCACGCGCCCTGCGCGGCGGCGGGCACCGGGTCGGTCCAGCGCACGTGCACGGCGATGCCGTGCGACCCGTCGGGGTTCGGCGTGGGGATCGCCGCGTACACGCGCTTGCTCTTCTCGACCTCGCGGCTGGCCTTCTTCTCGTCGAGATCCTCGTAGCGCGACACCACGAGCACGACGTCGCGCCGGACGGGGCTCAGTTCGCCGTCACCGCTCGCCACGCCGCGGGGCAGGCCGTGTACCTCCCAGCCGTCGAGCAGGCCGTCGTCGTCGGTGTCGCGGTCGCGCGCGTCGCTGCCGCGCGCGGCCTCGTCGGCGTCGGCGAGGCCGTCGCCGTCGTCGTCGGGCGCACCGCGCAGCGCCACCGCGAGCCGGACCACGCGATGGGCGTGCGGCTTCGTGGCGGTGAACACCGCCAGCGCGTCGGCGCGGCCGTCGCCGTCGACGGCGGCGGCGAAGGTCGCGAGCCGGACTGCGTCGGGTTCGTACGGTGGGGGATCGACGCCGTGCGGCGCGGGCGCACCCTCGCTCGGGAGCGTCTCCCCGAGCGGCCTCTCCTCGGCGAAGCGGGACGGCGCGCGCTTGCCGAAGAGGACCGCGTGGTCGGCGTAGCGCACCACGACCTCCATCCCGGGCAGGTCCGCGGCGAACTCGCCGACCGCGAGCGCGACCGCGCCGTCGGCGATCCCTTCGCGCAGCACCTCCCAGGCGGCGGCCTTCCAGCCGTGCACCGTCGGTGCCCAACAGAGCTTCTGCTCGCCGTTGAGGGTCACGACGTCTGCAAACCCGTCGCCGTCGATGTCGCCGGCGGCGAACAGCGCGCAGTCGGTGCCGGTGGTGGCCCAGTCATCGGCACGGGCGAAGGCCTGCGGCGCGGCGAGCGTCAGGGCCAGCAAGAGGACGGACATCGCCGGGATTGTGGCGAGCGCGCGCGTGGTCGGTACCAGGCAATCCGTTCGCTATCGTGCTCGTCCATGCGCTCCGCACCCGTCGTCCTCGCGTTCGCCCTCGCTGTCCACGGCCTCGCCCAGGCGCCGACCATCACCTGGGAGCCCGACCTCGCCGCCGCGCAGGCCGCGCAGCAGAAGGACGGCAAGCCGGTGCTCGCCTACTTCACCTTCGAGACTTGACACTGGTGCAAGGTCCTCGAGCGCGAGACCTTCCCCGATGCCACGGTCGTGGCGCAGAGCAAGGCGTTCCATTGGGTGCTGGTCGACCGGGATGCGACCCCCGACATCTCCGAGCGCCTGCGCGTGTCGGCGTATCCGAGCCTGCTCGTGCTCGGGCCGAAGGAGGAGAACATCCACCGCTGGTCGGGCTTCAAGAAGCCCGCGGAGTTCCTGGTCGAGGTCGAGGATGGCGTGCGGCGGGCGGGGTTGTTTGCGAAGGGGGAGGCGTGGGACGCGCCGAGAGCGCGGCCGGCGGCGCCGTTCGCCGGTGACGACGTCGTCGCGCTCGATGCGTTGCCCGCTCCGAGCGACGACGTGCCCGGCGGCATGGTGCGCATCGGCGATGAGCTGTTCGTGGCGCAGGGGCGGACGCTCTACGCGCTGGCTGCGGGCGACGGCAAGGTGCGCCGCCAGCACGCGCTGCCGTTCGTGCCGCAGGACCTCGGCACCGACGGCGAAGCGCTGCTCGTCCTCGACAGCGACTGGACGATGGGCGCGCCCATCCTGCGCCTCGACCGCGCGACCGGGGCCGAGATCGGTCGCATCGCCGCGCCGCCGGAGATGAAGACCGGCAAGACCGGCTCTGCGCGAGGCCTGTGCTGGCGGGACGGGGCGCTCTTCGTCCTGGAGATCAACGGCAAGCTGCACGAGGTCGACGCCACGACTGGCGCGCTGCGGCGATCGGTGGTCACCGGTCTCAACTGGGTGTTCGGCCTGGCCTTCGACGGTGAGCGCTTCGTCACCGGCGGCCGCGAGGCCGTGCACTGGCTGGATGCGCGGACGCTGAAGCCGGTGCGGCAACTCGCGAGCGCCTATCGCCTGCGCACGCTCGCGAGCGACGGGACGCGCCTGCTGGTGATGGAGCAACCGGAGTTCGGCTTCGGCCGCAAGCACGAGCCCATCCGCGTGTGGCCGCAGACGACGGTGGTGCATCGGCTGACGGTGCGGGTGAGGTGATGGGCAGGCCAACGGCGGACTCGGAAGAGGGCGATGGGACTCCCCCAGCGACGCGACGAGCCTCAAGAAAAAGGACGAGCTTTCGCTTGACATCAGGCCCGCCACCCGGAAGACTCGCGAAGTGTCCCGGGGGCCGAATCCCGGGGGCCGAATCCCGGGGATCTGGAGGACGAGAGGTGCTCGTGGCAAAGCTCGCGGCTGTGTTGTTCTTCGCCGGCATTGGCATATGGGGAGTTCTGACTCCGGTGGACACGTGTCGCCTGAAGATCACTTGGATCGAAGGCGTCGATCCCGATCCGGGCTACTACTGGCCGAATTGTGAAGGTGGCTGCAACACCGGCAGCTGCACGACCCATTCGACGACGGGCCCCGGAGGCAGCTTCTGGAGTTGCCGCTGCAACGGGTTGGTCCCCAACCTCAAGTGCCGAGGCACCTTTTCGCTGATCGGGGGTGTCTACGCCATCGAGTGCGATCAGAACGGTTGCGTCAACGCATGCCAGAAGCTCGGCCTGCCACCCGCAGCACCGGGTTGGGCGTGCAACTGTCCCGACGCCTGAAAAGGCGGGTTTGACCAATCATGAAATCGAAGGCGCTTCTGGTGGCGACAGGGCTGCTCGCACTCGCGACGGCCCTTCTTTGGCTGGTCTCACGGTTTCCCGTGCGAGTCGCGTCGGTACCGCGTGAGGACGCCCGAGGGTTCAGTCCAAGCGAGGTAGAGTCCGCTGCGAGGACCCCCGGTGTGGAGACACCGGGTCGAATACCGGTGACTGGCAACCAGTGTCGTGTCATCGTCTCCAATCTTCAGGGTACACCGCTGCTGGGCGCCTCAATTCACGAAGTCGCCGCCGAAAGGCGGTTCTACGATCGGGCGGACGCATCTATCGTTGGCATGACGGATGCCCATGGCTGTCTGGATCTCCCTTCGTCGCCGCTTCCGGCCATGATCCATGTTGGATGCGCCGGCCATGTGCCCACAACCCGGAGTATCCCGAGTGACGCAAGCGAGGTCCGGGTGATTCTTCGCCGTGCGTCAAGGATCGAAGTGCGGTGTGCGTTGCGCGACGGCCGACCGATCGATGGTGTGAGGTTATGTTTCTCTGCCGACCGAATAGACCTCGCGGACTCACGTCCCGCGGGAAAGAGTCTTCCGGGAGGCAACCCGGCCACGGCAGTCTATTCGATGGTGTCAGACTCCAGTGGACGCGCCGTTCTTGAAGAGATCCCCCCGGGAAGAGCCTCCGCGAGCACGTATCACGATGCCAGTGTCCTAGTCGAAGGTTGGCCACAAGGTGGCCTACAGATCCAGGAAGGAACAAACTCGTTTGACCTTCAGTTTGATCCTGTGTACGGAGCGCTGGTGGCTCCGACCGATCATGCTGTTACTACCTGGGAAATGAGCCTTCCGGCCGGGCTGTGGATTCCGCCGCGAGCGGCCGCAGCTTTGAATCTGCGGCGTGATCGCCTCCAAACGGAGACCCGCGCTCCGATCTGTGTGCTGGCATGCCCGGTTTTCGACCGGAAGGACGGCTACAGTCCGTTGCCTGCCACGACGCAATTGAGCCTTCTCCTCGTTGGCCAGGGATGGGTCGAGGTCCCGGTGGCACTCCGAGCTGCCTCGACTCTGACTACGGCGGACCCCGTACACATTGTTCCTCCCACCAGTCGACCGTCGTCGTGCAACATCAACGTGAGCTTGACATGGAGCGGAAACCGGTGTGAAGCCGGGGAGATCGCCCTTCGGCCGATCGACGGCGGCAAGCGACACGTCGTCGACATCCCGATTGTGATCGGTGGACCCGTCAACGTGCCAGTTGGGAGGTACTCCATCGTGTCCCGATCTCCGTTCGTGAGGTTGGCTCTAGGAGACTCGGCGTTGGTCAGTGCAGACGTTCCTGGCGATCATGTCATTTCTGTGGCACTCCAACAGGCGCTCGTCCCCATCATCCTGAAGGTCAAGGACGACTCGGGGCGACTTGCGACGGCCGGGGCGGTGAATCTCACATCCCAGGGGATCACCGAGTCGAAAGCCTTTGCCTATGGCATGAGCGAGCACGTGTTTTGGGTGCCTGTGGGGCAGCTCGGTATAGACGTGGCCGCTTCGCGATGTGAGCGGTTCACGCAGACCGTCGATATTCCCGTCGATCGGGTCGGGGCCGAAGTCACTACGATAGATGTCACCCTCGCTCGCACTCACCCGCGATGATGTCGGCTCCGAGGTTCTGGTATTCGCTTTCATCCGTAGTCCTACGGACCGGTATCGTCGGCTTGCTGGCTACTTCTGCCGCGATCAAGTTCCTGCACGGATACGATCCCGAGTATTGGCTTGCCATGGAGATGTACTATGTGGTCTCGGTGGTCGAAGTCGCGTTCTGCATCCTGGTCTGGTCGCGCTGGCGGGACTTGAGTCTCTGGCTGTTGATCAGCGGCTTGGCAGTGGCCGGGATGTATCTGGTGCTGAAGGGAGAGTCGTCAGGTACATGTGGCTGCTTTGGAGCGTGGCCGCTATCAAGACGGGTGCATTTGGGCATCATATCGGCGCTTGGACTGATGACGATCGGTGTGCAGTGGGCGGAGCGGCGGTTTCTTGTAGCTGAGCACCCGTAGCTGGGACTCTGAGTTGCACGTTGCACGGAGTCGCGAAGGTCCTGGATCCTCAGACCTCCTGGGTGGAGGCGCTTGCTCGTCCAGGTGGAGACCGTGTGCGGTCTTTGCCCACCTCGGCCTGGACCGGGTGAGGTTCTTCGAGTCCCAGGCCGTCCGGCGGCACAGAACTCGTAGAGTCCCGCGCCGCATGTCGCCGCCGCACCGCCTGCCAGCCACTTCGCCGGAACTTGAGTGCGATGAGATCCGGCCGTACTTCCTGTGGTGGACCAACGCGACCGTCGGTGACCTCAAGCGCCACCTCCGGTCGCACGACCCGAACGAACGCGCCTACTGGATGGGGGCGCTGCTCCGCGAGGCCAACACCCGCGACGTCTGGTTGTTCGTCACGCCGGCGGAGATCCGCCACGCGTGGCCGGACCTGATCCGCCACCTCGGCCGCACGCGCGCCCGTTGGGCCTTCCTGTTGGGTCTGCCGGAACCGGTGTGGCCCCCCGCGAAGGCGCGCGGTGCGTAGTTCCTTCGACCGTCGCGTCGTGCCCGACGAGTTGCTGGCCCTCATCCGCGCCTGCCAGGCGCGCGTGCCCTGCCGGCTGGGAGGTGGCTCCGCGTTGAGCGGTGCCTACCTCGCGCATCGGCTGTCGCGCGGCGTGGACCTCGTGTGCGTCGCGCGCGACGACGTGCGCGGCCTGCTCCGTGATCTGCCGGCGGCGGCTGCTGTTGCGAAAGCGACCGCGGAGGTCGTGCTGGACGCGGGCACGTTCATCGTTCATCCGCGCGCGCATCCGCGTCGGGGCCATTGCCACCGAGCTCGACGTCGTGTTCGCGGGTACGCCCGACATCGAAGCACCGCCGCCCCCGATCGAGGGCATCGTCGTCCAGTCGCTCGCCGACCTGCGTGCGGCCAAGCTCACCTGCATCCTCTCCCGTTCCGAGCCGCGCGATCTCGTCGACCTCCTGTTCCTCGACCGCGCCGGACACCCGCCGGAGAGCGACCTGGGTCTGGCCCTGCGCAAGGATGCGGGGATCGACCCCGGGATCCGGGCATGGCTTCTCGGGCAGTTCCCCGTCGAACCCCTTCCTCAGATGCTGTCGCCGCTTTCGGCGGCCGAGCTGACTGCGTATCGGGACGCTCTGCGGGAACGGATGCGTCGTCTGGCGATGCCGGACTGATTGCTGCCGCCGATGCCGACCGGAGCCTCACACCTTCACGCCCACCCAGCACCCGTCGCCGAGCGGCACGATCACCGCGTGCAGTCCGCGCTCCTTCGCCATCAGGTCGTTGAAGGCGCGCACGGCGCCGACCTCGCGGTCCCTGGGGTTCTCGGCGAGCAACTCCCCGAACGCGAAGGCATTGTCGGCGAGGAACAAGCCGCCCTGGCGCAGCAGGCGCAGGGCGTGGCGCAGATACACCGGATAGCCGCCCTTGTCGGCGTCGAGGAACATCGCGTCGGCGGAGCCGTCGGCGAAGGTCGGCAGTACGTCGGCGCCGGCGCCGGTGTGGACGGTGACGCGGTCGCCGGCCTCGCAGCCGGCCAGGAAGTCGCGCGCGAAGGTCGCGTGCTTCGGTGAATACTCGATCGTGTGCACCCTGCCGCCCGCCGGGAGCGCGCGCGCCATCGCCAGCGCCGAGTAGCCGCCGAGCGTGCCGACCTCGATCACGGTCCGCGCGCCGGCGAGCTGCAGGAGGATCTGCACGAAGCTCGCCTGCTCCCACGCGATGTGGATGCGCGGCAGACCCGCGGCCGCGGCGGCGGTGCGCAGGCGGGCGAGGTCTGGGGGCTCTTGGCGGGTGCGCGCGGCGAGGTAGGCGAAGTGCTCGGCCGTGACGAGGGTGGAGGTGGAGGACATGCGCGGATGATCGGGCAAGGCGGTGGGCGGGGACAGAGCCCGCTCGATCGGCGCCGGGGTGGGCCGCTACCATCCGCGGCCGCCATGGTCTCCTCGCCCGCGCTGCGCGAGATCGCGCGCCTCGATCCGGTTGCCGACCACGAACGGATCGTGCTCCTGTCGTGCCGCCAGGACTTCCCCTTCGACACGACGCGCGCCCTGGAGCTGGCGCTGTTCCGGACCTTCGCGGTGCCGACCATCGGCGGGCTGCTCGCGGCCACGGGCGAGTTCGAGGCGCGCGCCCAGCGACGCTACGACGACACCGACCTGCTCGTGAGCGAGCTGATGGAGCACGGCTACCGGAGCGAGCGCGGCCGGCGGGCCCTGGCGCGGATCAATGCGCTGCACGGTCGCTTCTCCATCCGCAATGAAGACTTCCTGTATGTGCTGGCGACCTTCGTGTTCGTGCCCATTGCCTGGAACCAGCGCTTCGGCTGGCGGCGGCTGACCGACGCGGAGCGCACGGCCTGGTTCTGTTTCTGGCGCGGCGTGGGCGAGGGCATGGGCATCCGCGACATCCCCATGGATCTCGGCGCGTTCGACGCGTTCATGCAGGCCCATGAGCGCGAGCACTATCGCCGCACGGAGGCGAGCACGCGCGTCGCGCTCGCCACGCGCGAACTGTTCGTGCGCTGGGCGCCGCGGCCGCTGCGGGGCATGGCGCGGCGCTGCATCCACGCGTTGCTCGATGCGCCCCTGCGTGCCGCGTTTGGGCTCCCGGAGCCTTCCCGCGCCCTTCGGTGGCTGGTGCCCGCGGCGCTGCGCGCACGGGCATGGATGCTGCGTGGGTTGCCACGGCGCCGTCGGCCGCTGCTGCGGACGGCGCGGGGGACGCGCAGCCATCCGGCGGGATACGAGATCGAGGGATTGGGACCGCCGGAGGGCACGGTGCGCGCGGAGAGTGGCGAGGAATGAAGGGGAAAGCACTGGTTGACGCCGCTCCAACTCCCGATGCGGCAATGAGTAACAGTTTTCCCTTCCCTTCCCTTCCCTTCTCTGGTAGACGCAGGACCAGTTTCGAAGGCAGGGATGACCGACGAGATCCACAACCACCGCGCGAGGCTTGCCGTGGCAGTCACGGCTGGCGTTGGCGAGCAGGGGGCGAGAGCGTGACGAACGTCACCGTTGCCGACGACCTGCTCATCGCCGCGCGCGAGGTTCCCGGGACGGCCACATACGTCGGCGTCGAGATGTCATCGCCGGTGGTGACGACGGGTCTTTTCGTGCGCCTGGCCGGTACCCTGCAGGCGCGCAGCCGGAGCGCGCTGGCTTGCTGGGCCCAGATCCAGACTGGCTGGCCGTCGGGGCGAGTGAGCCCGGATAGGCCACCCCCGCCGTACCGGTTCTACTACCCGGCCGTGTGGGTTCCGCTTGGCGTTGTCGAGGTTCCCGGGACTGGAGTGGACCTGCCCGTGACGTTCACGCTCGCGCCGACCGACCCTTCTGGCGCCGTCTTGTTTCCCCTCGTGCGCGTGAAGTGGATCCTGTCCGCGGGCGCCGGCGCCGTGCTGGCCAGCGACTGGGTGGTGGTCACCGCGCAGATCGAGATGTACCGAACCTGAGAACGACAGACGATGCGAAGCTCAACCGCCAACGACATGGTCATCAGTACCGACTGGAGTGCCGGCGGCACACCGCAGGGGGTTCCAGGCATCGAGCATGTCCAGGTCCTGAGCACGGAGGGTGCGCAGATGGCCGCGTTCGCGGTGACGCTGAAGACGACGCGCGTCGGAGGCGTCAGCGCCCTCGTGCTCGACGTTGACCTGGAGGGCAGCAACGACCTCGCGAACTGGCGAGACGTGGACGCGACTGCCACGGACATGCAGTTCCCCTCCCTGGCCGATGGGAGCAAGGACGCCAAGGAGAAGAAGGGCATGGCACTGGGAGGATGGGCGTGGGTGCGCCTGCGCTACCGATTGCGTTCGACGACGAACGCGTACCACACCAACGTCGCCAGCGTACTCGTCACCTCAACCCTGCACGTAGGCGGTTGAAATGAACGCCGTCGAGATCGCCAACGACGTCTCGATCGCCACGGAGGTGGTCCCCGGCTCCAGCACGTACTTCGGAGTCGATGCATCCACGGCCGTGCCGGCGGCGGGGGTGCGGGAGGTGGTGGTCTCCGGCGTGGTTCAGATGGCCACGGAGACCAAGGATGGCGCGAACCACGATCAACTCCAGTTCCAACTCCGCCTGGAGATCGAGGGTAGCAACGACCGATGGACCTGGCATCGGATCGGCGCACCGGCCGACACGCTGATCGCCTCTGCGTTCGACGCCAACTTCAAGCGCCGTTCGAAGGCGCCCAACGTGTTCCGCAGTGACACCGTCGCCGTGACCGGCCTGCGCTGGTTGCGCGTGCGCTGGACGCTCTACCCCGTGGACCCGAACGTGCCCCCGGATCCGCCGGTGCCACCGCCGCCGCTGGTGGCGGGACTCAGCGTCTGGATCACTGCGCACATCGGGCTGATGGAGGATCGACCGCGATGACCGTGATCCAGATCGCCCAGGATCTTCTCGTGCAGACCCTGGAGGTCCCTCCGACCTCCGGCAACTACGTCGGAGTCGAGTGCTCGCATCCCGTCGCGATGCCGGCGCGCGCGGTGGTGACGATCAGCGTCGTGCTACAGCGTGCCACGGGCGCCGAATTCGAGCTGGCTGCCTGGGTGCAGGGCAGCAACGACCTCTCCACGTGGCACACCATGGATGCCCCGGTCCTGTTCGCGGCCGGTGATCCTCTCCCCCGCACGGAGGCGATCGGAGGCGCGGGAGGCGCCATCGTCGTCCCCTACGCCTTCGGTCGCGTCATGTGGGTCCTCTATCCCCCGTCTGGTTCGCCTCCGCTGGACGCGGGGCAGACCGTGCTCCTCAGTGCCGTCTTGAGCGCCGTGACGGAGGCTGCCGCATGACCGCGACCCAGATCGCTTCGGACCTGGACCTGGCAACCGTGCTGGTGGAGGGCAGCGAGTACTACCTCGGCGCCGAGTTCTCGCAGCCGATTGCGATGCTGGATGCATCGCTCGTGAGTGTGAGCGGCGTGGTGCAGCGGATCGTCGGCACCGGGTTCCAGCTCGCCGCGGTCGTCGAGGGCAGCAACGATCTGACCACGTGGCTGACGGTCGGCGTCGTGAGTAGCCTCCTCGCCGTGGCACCGCACACGTTCGTTGTTCTCGACCCGATGGACGAACCGATCGCAGTCGCGAGCGCGTACGTGAGGGTCAAGTGGGTTTTGTACGGGGACGGTGACGAACTCAAGGCCGGGCGTAGGGTCTTGCTGAGCGCGCACCTCAACACGGGAACTTGAACTCGAGGGAAACGTGAACCCATGGCACAGTCCAACATCAACGACATGTGGATGCAGGCGACGTCAGCGACGCCGGCACAGGTGTTCGTGCAACTCCTGGACGCGACCGGAACCCGCTCCGGGAGCCTCTCGGTCACGCTCAAGAGCGTCGAGTTCAGCGCGACGGCAATGGTGACCCTGAGGGCGAAGGTGCTGGCTGGCAACGACGGCGTGACCTGGTTTCCCTTGCCCATCTCATCGCCCATGGGCGTGGAGATCCCGATCAGTGGTACGGGTGCGGGGCGGGTCATCGGAGCGTCTGAGGCCGTGTTCCACGACAGCCCCAGGGGCTGGCGGTGGTTACGCGTGCAGTACGACCTGGAGATCACGTCTGGTACCGCGACGGCCGACGCCTTCATCTCAGCGAGTCTCAACTTCAACCCCTAGCAGGCGATCATGAAGTTCACTACGAGCACCTTACTCTCGGTTCTCCTGGCTTCGTTTGCCGTCGCCGGAACCGCAGCGGCCCAACAAGTCGCGGTCTCGCCCGCTGCGTTTCGCGACCGCTGGGCGGCGGGGCGGGGCAACGCACACACTCTCGGTTGGACGGATGGGCGAAGGCTGATGATGCACACGGACGTGCCGCCGATGACCATTTCGCAACTGAGCTGGCGACAACATCCCCTGGAGGCAAGTCGCGCCGCGGGCTGCACGGTGCGGCTCTGGATCGGCGACGGTCGGTATGCGAACCGGTCGCTGACCTTCGCCAACAACTTCGTGGGGACGCCGACGGAGGTGATCGGGTCTCGCGAGTTCAACTTCCCGGCGGTTGCCGTTCCGCCGCTGCGACCCCCAGCCGCATCCTTCGACTTCACGTTGCCCTTCGACCAACCCTGGATCCACAGCGGGACGTTCGACCTCGCCTACATGTACGACGAGTGGAACCGGCGAACGGTGAACGGCACGGCGAACGATGAGGCTGAACTGCGGGACGTAGACCTCACGTACGGGATCGCGCACGGAACAGGCTGTTACAACACGCTCAACAATACGCTCGCCACGCTACAGGCCGAGTCGGCGGGATCGCGGAGCCGACGCGAGGTGAGCGTCACGTTCTGGGCCGGGGGGTTGCGTCCCAATGCTCTCACATCGATCCTCCTTGGGTCGACGGCGGTGGCACGCTTCTACCCCTTCCTGTGCACTTTTCAGTACGTGGACGGGGTCTTCCACTCGTGGGTCGGGGTGACCAGTTCGGCGGGCGCAGTCGCACGCTCCACGGTGGCTGGCGCGTACGACCCTCTGCTCGTTGGCGTCCCAGTGCACTTGCAGGGTTACTGTTTGGATGATGGGCGTCATCCTCTTCTCCTCCCCCTCACGCTCACCAATGGAGTAGAGATGCCACTTGCAGACATGCCTCCTCCATGGTCACCTGCCTATTGGGTGGACGGTAGCCTGGGGGCGAGCATCGGCCGCGGCCAGATTCAGGATCAAGTCCCGGTCACCGAGTTCCGGTGACGCGCAGGAAAGGCAAACCCACGATTCGGAGGGAATAGACCATGGCATCAGCCAACGCGAATGACTTCATCTTTGACGCCGGCACAACGGAGAAACTGTCGATCTTCCAACTCGACACCGCGGGGGCGTTGAGAGTATCTGTGTCGGTCACGACTCAGATCGGCACTGCTACGCCGGGTGACCTGAGAGCGGGCGTCGAAGGCAGCAACGATGGGGCGCTTTGGTTCGACGTCTCGGACACGACCGGCGGCGAGAATGTAGGTGTGGTAGGGGCGGTGCCGGTGCTGGGGCAGGTCCAGGGGTTCGCCTTCGTGCGGGCCTTCTTCCTGCGCGGATCCGGCGTGAGTGCCAAGTTCCTACTCAGCGCCTCGATCAACACCGGCAACTGACGCCGTCGTGGGTGTCACTGCCACCGTCGGTTCTGCCGGCTTCGTCGCGGGTCCCTTCGCTGTCCGCCGAGGTCGTCCGTTCGGGGCGTGGTTCGAGTTGTACAGCCTCGGCGGCGCGGACAGTCTCGGTGTCACGACCGACATGAGCGAGGATGGTCTGCAGTGGAACAGCGATGACGTGTTTCCGGCGTTGACGGTCGGTACGCGGGGCAGCGTGTACATCGAAGTACCCAAGCGGTACGCCCGCCTCGTGTTCGCGGCGACCGCGCCCGGCGGCTGGACCGGGAGCGCGCTGGTCGCCTACGACGCCTCGCGCGAGGAGTGGGACCTCGCCATCGAGTCGGCCGTGGCGGCGGAGGAGCAGGCGCGCTTCGACGCCGCCGTCGCCGACGTTCGCACCCGGCTCGGAATCGACGCGATGCAGTTCCCGGCGCGGACGCCGGGCGGGCTGTTCGCAGGACGTTGACGTGCTCCGGCCCTACGAGTCGCCGCCGCCGACCTGGTCCCAACCATCGCCGTACACCGACTGGGAGGACCTACGCCCCGACTACTCGAACGTGCGCGGCTTCAACTACGTGCCGGTGTACCCGCGCCTGTTCGACCATCCACCCGACCTGCCGCCACACCTCAGCTACCGCGGCTCGGCATCGCCGACGGCGACGTGGCGGTTCTGGCAGAAGGACGACGTCGATCGCCAGCTCGGCTGGCTGAAGGGCTTCGGGTGCAACGCGGTGCGGGTGTTCCTGGCGCCGCAGGTGTGGGAGTACGAGGAGCAGCGACGGCAGCCTGGGGGCAGCAACCTCTTCATCGACCGCTTCCTGGAGCTGGTGGCGCTGTGCGAGAAGCACCGGATGTACCTCATGCCGGTGCTGTGGGACGCCTACAGCCCGTACGGCCTCGACCCGGGGCCGGTGCCCCACGACGACATCGACCGGTGGCGGCGCTACCCGGCGCACCGCGACACCAACCTCGCGTGGGCGGAGGCGCATCGCGCGGCCGACTACGTGCGGGCGGTGTGCGGAGCGGCGCGGGACTCGCGCGCGATCTTCCTCTGGGACGTGATGAACGAGCCCGACCCGGCTTGGGTCGACTGGTTCGCGGCCAACATGCGCTGGATCCGCGAGGCGGACCCCAACCCGGCGCACGGGATCACGGTGGGGTTCGCCGCCTACACGGACTTCATCGAGAACCGCGTCGTGGCGGACCCGCTGCTCGACGTGGTCTCGTACCACCCGTACGGGATGTTCGACGCGAACATCGTGGAGTGGACACGGCTGGCGCGGAAGCACGCGGAGCCGCCGATCGCCGACCGGAAGAAGCCGATCCTCGCGACGGAGGGTGGGTCGCCGGGACAGTTCTCCAGATACGAGGACTACTTCCGCCAGATGCGGCGCGAGGGCGTGGGCTTCATGCCGTGGGTGGCGGTGATCGACGACCTGCGGGGTTGGCTGCCGTTCGACAATGGGACTGGGATCGTCTTCGCGGATGGTGAAGTGCGGGACGTGCCCGCTGTCGAGGCGCTGCAGCACTATGCGCGGCAGGACGGGGTGATGCAGTTCCAGCTAGGCGTGGTGCGCGAAAAGGTCGATCAGCGCGGCTGGCAGATCGAGGCGCCGTTCCGGCCTGGGTACGGAGCGGACGCGGTGGTGCGCGATCTGCACCCCCTGCGCTGGCCGCACCGGCCGGCGCTGCGGGATGACAACGTGATCACCGACGGCTACAACACGCAGCGCGTGCTCCTGCAGAACGTGCTCACGTGGGGGCTCGGCCTTCTCGCCACGCGGACGGGCGACCCACTGCGCGGGCTGCTCACGCCGGCGGAGGAGGTGACGCTGAGCGAGTACTTCCAGCGGTTCCTGCTGCACGACCTGTTCACCGGCGCGCTCCCGTGGATCCTGCTCGACCCGCCGCGGGTCGACTGGGCGCGCTACACCGCCTTCTTCACGGAGCTGGGCACCGTGCTCTGGCAGATGATCCGGGTGCACGACCTGCGGGCGTAGGCGAAGGAAGGGCCACGGCTCGCTCGGACGCGTCCTCACGCCTCGTCGGTCCGCCGCTGCGCGTAGCCCCACAGCTCGTGGTACTTGGCCCGCACCTCGGCGTGCAGGCCTGCCGCGAACCCGGCCGACAGCGCGTTCGCCCGGATCAACTGGATCACGTCGTCGAAGTCGCGCGGGCGATCCGGCGCCGACAGGCCACTGGCGAGCTTCAGTTCGACGAGCCGGGGCAGGTCGAGGAACTGCTTGCCGTCGAGCGTCACCGTGTTGCCTGCGGGATCCGGGAAGCGCACCCCCCGTGGCACTCCGTCGCCCGGCGCGCATCCCGCGATCAGGAAGTCGACCCTCGTGCGGTGCTCCACGTCGCGCACGCTGCGGCTGCCTGCGGACGCCTCGATCCAGCCGCGCCCGAGCGCCGCCTCCTTGAACCGTCGCAAGCCATCGGCCGTGAGCAGCACGTCGACGTCCATGGTCGTGCGCCGGTGCCCGTGCGCCGTGACCGCGAGCCCGCCGCAGATCGCGTAGGGGATCGCCAGCGCCTCCAACTGCCTCGCCAGCCGGTCGGCGGCGAGCTGTACGTCCGCGGTGCCCATGAAGTATCTTCCGGCCTGTTCCAGGGCAGCCCGCGCGCGTTGGTCGCCGTCGATCACGCCCGCATTCTCTGCCCCTGCCTGTGGTGGGTCGAGAGGGGCGAGTCCGCGCCGAGGATTTCGCGAACGACGATCGCGGCGCGGCGCTTCCCCCGCAGCTACTCTCCACCCGCACCCCCCGGGCCCGCGAGGATCGTCGTCCCATGTCCCAAGCGTCAACGTCGGCCGCTCCCGTCCTCCTGCCGCGCCTTCCAGTCGTCCGCGCCGGCGGCGCCCTGCGAGGGTGGCTCGTCACCGCGGTCGCCGCCGGGGCGATGCTCGGCTGGGTGCACACGACCCGCATCGAGCGCTGGCTCGCGAAGCTCGACGAGCTGTCGGGGCCGTACGACGTCTACGAGCGCACCTACGTGCTGGAGTGGCTCGACGAGGGGGGTGCACCAAACGACCCCCGCGTCGTCGAGGCGTTCCAGCGTGAGATCGTGCGGGCGGCGGAGGGGGTGACGCCGCCGCGGTCGGAGACGTCGGAGGCGGGGACGGCGCTGCACGTCGCGACCCCGGTGCTGCTGCGCCGGCGGGCGGCGCTGCGGGAGGACTACCTCCACGCGCTGCTCACGCTGTATGCGCGCATCGAGGACGAGCAGTGCGTGGAACTCGTCAAGGCGCTCGGCGCCGACGCACACACGACCCTGCGCGAGGTGAGCGCGAAGGTCACCGACCCGACCGCGCGCTACGGCGCGCTGCTGCTCGTGTGCGCGGCGGGCGCCGGGCAGCCCGAGGACGTCGACGCGATCCTCGCGGGTGTCGAGGCGGAGTCGCCGCCGCCGACGGAGGAACATCTGATCGCCCAGGCGCTCGCCCAAGAAGCGGGGCAGGACACGCCGAGCGCGATCGACGAGGAGTTCCGGCCGAGCGAGCGGCACAAAGCGGCGCAGCGGGCGCTGTTCGGGTTCGGCGAGGCGATCGTGCCGCGGCTGGTGGCGGGCTTCCAGAGTCGCTCGCGCGCGGTCGCCAACCTGTGCGCGCGGGTGCTGCGGCAGGCGCAGCTCGCGACGCTGGTCGGCGAGACCGAGAAGCGGATCGACGAGTACGCGGAGTCGGGCTCGATGCGACCCTTCGCGCAGAACGTGGTCGCGCGGGCGGAGTACTTCAAGACGCATCCCGAGGCGCTCGCCGGACGCGAACCCGGCGCCGAGAACCCCGTGCCCAAGGACGAAGACGTGACCAAGGCGCGCGCGATCCTCGGCCAGGACCACCACCTGAGCAACCTGATCGCGGAGGCGCTGCAGGCGCTGCTCGACGTGCGCGGCGACGAGAAGGTCGACCTGTGCTTCATGCGCGCGCTGTCGTCGCCGAACGAGGCGGTGGCCAAGTTCTGCGCGCGCGAGCTGCGCAGCCGGCTCACGCGCCCGCAGTTCGCGGATGCGCTGTTCCGCTTCCTCACCCAGAAGGGTAGCTTCTGGGTGCGGGAGGTCGACGTGTACGAGGGGGCGCTGAAGGGCTACGGCGCGGAGATCTCGGAGGACATCGTGCGCAACCTCGAGCGCCTGCTGGCGGCGTCGCCGGGCGGTGCGGCGGAGGTGTTCTGGATCCACAAGGCGATCGCGCTGCGCTGCCTCGCGGAGGTCGGCGGCGCCGGGGCGTACGCGGTGCTCGTGAAGTACGCCGACGATCCGGGCGCGTACATGTTCACCTCCACGGAGCGGCGGACGGGGCGCAAGACGCAGGAGCAGGTCTACTACCACGAGCTGGCGAGCAAGGCCGCCGCGGCGATCGCGGGGCGGACCGGGGTCGCGGCCCCGGCGCTGCCGCCGCGGCCCGCGGCGAAGCAGGGCGATGGGCGCGAGGAGCGCAAGGAGTGACGCGATGGATGAACTTCCGATCCAAGGGATGCCGCTGCTCGTGTTCGCGGCGACGTTGTTCGTCCTGGCAGGTTTGCTTGCTCTCCGCGCGAGGGCACGCGCGGGGTCACGCATGCGTGCAATCGCAGTGGCGCGTGGCGAGGCCTCGCCAGCAGACACGGCTGGCGACAAGGACGTCGTGCAGCTCTTCGATCCGGCAGGGAACGGCCCTCGCCTCGCGGTGCTGCTCGGCGATCGGGTCGGCGTCGCGGGCGACGCGTCGGGTGACGCGCCGCGCAAGCCCCTGGCCGTGCAGCAGGCGACGCTGCTCTTCGACGGCGCCGGCCGCGTCGGGCTGCGCATCGCGCTGCTCGGCGGCGGCACCTACGTCGCCGTCGACCTCGACAGCATCGTCCGTCTCTACGACCGGCTGAACGAGGCCAAGGTCGAGTTCCAGTACGAGGTCGCGCCCGGCGCGAACGAGCGCATTGCCGCCAAGGTGAACGCGCTGCACCAGAAGGAGCAGGCGATGCTCGCGCAGTGGCTGCAGGCCGACAAGGGCGAGGTGCTCCTCGACATCGTCCCGAACGTCGCCTGCGCCGGTCGCATCCCGACGCCGGGGTCGGTGGTGAAGGCGAGCCTCGTGGTGACGAACGTGCGGCTCAGCCTGCTGGTGCAGACGCAGACCGTGACGCAGTCGGGCAACACCCGCACCACGACGACGCACCTGAACCTCCTGGGCTATCCGTTGCCGTGGATGGCGCAGGTGGTCGTCACGCGCGCCGGCAGCCTGCGCAAGGACCAGTACCGTTGGTCGTTCCAATGGAAACCCGAGAGCGCGCCGCCGCCGGACCAGACGCCGCCGGACCTCCTGCTCGGTCCGGAGTTCGGCGCCGCGGTCTTCCCGCTCGCGATCTGCAAGGTCGACGTGCAGGTCCGCGACGCCGGCCCCTCGGCGAGCACACTCACCGGCGCGTGGATCCGCGGCGGCATCGGGTTTGGGATCCTCGGCGCGATCCTCGGTGGCGTGCCGATCTGGATGTACTGGGGTGCGGGCGGCGGCGCGCAGCGATGGGCGTACGACTGGATCGTCACCTGCGCGCTCGCGGGGGCGCTGGCCGCCGCAGTGATGCGCGGGCTGTCGGCCTACGAGTGGTTCCAGGCGCGGCGCGCGGCCAGCGCGCTGGTAGGGAAGGCGTGATGGCCGGGTTCGCTCGGCCCGCTCACCGCAGGCGGCGCTGCGCATCCGCCGCCACGGTGCGGGCCATGAGCGCATAGCCCGCGTCGGTGCAGTGGATGCGGCCGGGCAGGATCAACACCGTGCCCGGCTCGGTCCGCTGCGCATGCTCGAACGCGGCCTGCACCGCGACCGTGCCGACGCCGAGGTCCTTCGCGCAGCGCTGCAGCGCCGTGGTCACCGCGGTGACGCCGCGCGGGTAGTCGAGCAGGACCGGCTCGGCGGCGTGCTCGCGACACAGGGCGATGATGCGGCGAAGGTGCCGCAACAGCGGCGTCGAGGTCTGGTCGTCGTCGCCGAACACCGCGCCGAGGAGCCCGCGCAGCCGGTCGCGCTCGTCGGGGGTCGTGGCGATCTCGCCGACGAGGCGTTCGCACACCGCGCGGTTCACGCGCCCACCGCTGATCTGGACCGCCTTGGGCAGGTCGCCGATGGCGCCGTCGAGTCTCGCCGCGGCGAGCAGGCAGCGCGTTGCCTCCATCGGATCACCGGCGTTGAGCGAGGCGAGCGCGCGCCACACCTCGGCGCGCTCCTTCGCCGGCGGCGCGGGTTCGTGCGCGAGCGCGCCGCGCAGCGCCTGCACGAGGCGCGTGGTCTGCGCCGCGGTCGGCAGGACGTGCAGGAACGCGCCCAAGAGACCCCGGCCACTGCCGGTGCGCGCGAGATGCGCACACGTCAGGTCGACGATCTCGTCGCGCCGATCGCGCGCCAGCAGGGCGCTCGCCAGCGCGCTCGCGGTGCGCGCGTCGGGACGCTCGGTGTGCAGGCGTTGCAGCACGGCGATCTGTTCGTCGGCGGCGGCGGGATCGGTCGGCGCGAGCGCCCGCGCGAGCCCGCTCCGCGCCGGCGCTTCGTACTCCGCATCGGCGACGCAGGCCGCGAACTCGCGCGCGGCGTCGCTCCACGCGCCGCGCGCGAGCGCGTCGCGACCGGCGATGAGGCTGCGCCAGGTCGGCGGCAGCGGGCCGGGTTCGAGGGTGTGCAGCCAGGGGTCGGCGGCCGCCACGAGGCGCGCGCCGTCGCGGCGCCAGGTGAGCGGGAACGCGGGCAGTTCCCCGAAGGTCACCGCCAGCCGGCCCGGTCCGTCGCCGACCCAGCGCATCTCCGCGCCATCGACGAAGAGGCGTCCGTCGCGCTCGATGACGAGGCTCGCGCCATCGACCGGGTCGTGCCATTGCCCCACGAACGGAGCGTCGGCGTCGGCCGGATGGGTTCGCCATGCATTCAGAAGCAGTGTGAGCAGGCGTCTCGTCCGCCACTGGATGGGAAACCCGGCATCCTCGGCGTCGGTGGCGAACACCTCCGGCGTCGTGTCCCACTGGTCGTTGTAGCCCGCGAGCACGTAGACCAGCCGCGGTCGGTGGCGGTGCAGGTGGGCGCCGAGGCGACGCAGCACGATCGCCGACGACTGGCCCGGCCAGCCCTCGTTGATCACGGAGGCGTGCGTGCCGTCCGCGCGCAGGAGGCGCTCGAGCTGCGAGGGGTAGCTCTCCGCGCGCGAACTCGCGCCGATGCCGAACGTGAACGAGTCGCCGACGCAGAGGATGGCCGGCGCACCTTGAGCCTGCGCGGGCGGCGGCGTGCGCCCGAACCAGACGACGAGCGCCCAGGCCTGCAGGCAGAGCTCCAGGACGAGAAGCGCGAGCGCGAGCCCCACGGCGACCGCGACCCAGGGGCGCCGGCGCGCGCCGGCACGGGGCTGCGTCGCGCGGCTCACTTCTTCTTCACAGGCGGCACGCCGAACCGGTGCTGCTGTGCGTCCCACCACGCGTACCAGCGCTTGAGCGGCTCGCGACGCGCGGCGGCGTCGAGCTTGGGGTCGAAGCCGTGGCGCTCACGGGTCAACGCCTCGAGCAGGCCGATGGCGTTGGTGCGCAGGCCCTCGTCGTCGGCCTCGAGCAGGCAGATGAGGATCGGGATCGCAGCGTGTTCGCGGAAGACGCGCGTCGCATCGACGATGCGCTTGTGCAGCTTGGGGTCGGCCTTGGCGAGCGCCTCGATGCGGTCGGCGAGCTGGTCGCGGCCGAGGATCGACAGGCCCACGCGCGCTTCGGCGCGACCGCGGTCGTCGGGGATCGCGAGCGTGATCAGCCCGTCGAGGGAACTGCGGCTCTGCAGGCGGCGCAGCGAGTCCTGGATCTGGTCGCGGGCCCAGTTGTCGGGCTCGGCCTCGAGGCGCGCGGTGAGCGCGGCAACGACGCCGTCGCCGCCGAGGCCGCCGAGCGCGCGCGCGGCGTGGCCGCGCACGTGACCGTGCTTGTCGGTCTGCATCGCGGCGAGGAGCGCGGGCACGGACTTGCTCGTGCACACGCGCTCGAGGGTGCGCACGAGGAGCTTGCGCACCTCGACGTCGTCGCTCACTGTCAGGTTCTGCAGGAGCACGCCCTCGGAGCGATCGTCGGCGGCCTGTTCGATCAGGGTGGCGATGCGACGCCGGACCTTCTGCGTCATCGGCTTCGCCAGTTCGCGCAGGAACGGCGGCACGAGATACGCGCCGAAGGTGTCGACGACCTTGGCCTCCGTGATGGCGAGCAGGCCCTCGTCGGGATTCTCCTGCTGCAGGACGGAGAGGTAGGGGGCGACGGCCTTGTCGATGTCGCCGGTGAAGGGCGCGAGCTTGGTCTTGGGCGTGCGGTCGTAGCGGTAGTAGGTGGTGAGGGTGAGGATCGCGACGGTGGTGTTGTAGATGCGGCCGCCGTGGCCGGAGTAGTGGCCGTCGTTGCGCCACGAGCCATCGAAGGGCGAGCGATCGGACTCTTCGTGGTGCGCGAGCAGCGCGGGCGCGATCTTGTCGCCCCACGCCTTCCAGGCGTCGCCGCCGGCCTGGAACATCGCCAGCGTGCCGTAGTACCAGTAGTAGTAGTCGAGCCGCGCGGGATCGGGCAGCTCGTCGAGCATGCGGATCACCGGCCAGTAGAGGCGCGCGTCCTTGGGGTCCTGGCCGAGGAAGCGACGGCTGACGACGCCCACGGCACCCAGGCGATTGCCGTAGATGCCGTGGTCGGTCGGGTTCATGTAGCCGACTCGGTAGTACTGGTTCTCGGTGACCGAGTCGAGATAACGGAGCGCGTCGCGGAAGCCGGCGACGTCGAGCTGGCCCTTGTAGGCGGAGTTCAGCGCCATCACGACCCAGCCGATCACCGACGTGTCACCCTGCTGGTCGGGCTCGTAGCGCCAGCCGCCGCTTGGGCGGTGCTGGGCGCGGAGCAGGTAGTCGACGGCGAGCTGCGCGTACACGCCGAGCGTGGGGTTGGCGGTGTAGGCGTACACCTCGCAGAGCGCCTGGGTGGCGATCGCGTGGTTGTACATGTAGTGGGTGGCGCCGGTCTCGAAGCGGCCATAGTCGAGCAGGCGCGACATGAGGAAGCGCGTGCCCTTGGCAACCGCGGCGCTGTAGTCGCCCTGCTCCGGGCTGCTGCCGGTGGCCACGAAGGCGAGCACGGCGAGGCCGGTCATCGCGATCTCGAACTCGGCATTGCCGCGCATCGCGTCGCGGCGACCCTTGTCGTCGATGAGGTCGGCGAAGCTGCGCGAGCGCCACGCGCCGTCGACGTCCTGGCAGCGGGCGAGGAAGGCGAGGCCGCGCTCGACGGCGCGCTCGGTCTGCGGGCTGCCGCCGAACTGGCGCGCGAGGCGCATGCGCTCGCTGCGGGTGAGCAGCTTGAGCGGGGCCTTGAGGCTCGGGCCGTCGGCGCGCGCCGGCACACGCAGCTCCGGGAGCGGCGGGGCCTTGGCGGTCTCGATCGCGGGCGGCAGGGGGAGGTCGAGGTCGAGGCGCTCCTTGGCGGTGATGGCGGCAATCTGCGCGAGGACGCGTTGCTCCGGGATGCCGGGCGTGGCGGTGGCGAGGCGGAGGACCTCGCCGGCGACGGCGCGGTCGGCGTTGCCGCGGGCGGAGTACGGGAGCGGGAGGCCGGCGCGCAGGAGCGCGGGGAGGGTTTCTTCGCCGGTGCCGCGCGGGGCGGGGGAGGAGTCGCGGCGCGGGCGTTTGAGTTCGGCGAGCGTGCGGGTGACGTCGGCGGTGAGTTCGGTCCGGCGCGCGGGGAGCACGTCGCGATGGGCGAGGCGCCAGGTGTCGTCGCCGCCGCCGATCACCATGGTCCACATGCCGTGGTCGCTGGTGGCGCCGATGCCGAGGAGGGGGCCTTCGGCGACCATGTTGCGGTGGTGACCGGGAGAGTGGTACCAGCCCTCGAAGGCGCCGCCGCCGTCGACGCCGCCGGCGAGACAGTTCTCGCCTACGCCGGAGGCGAAGCCTTCGAGGCGCGCGCGGTCGGAAGGCGAGCGGTTCTCCGGGACGGGGCTGATGTGGCCGAAGTAGCCGAGCTTGACCATCTCCTCGCTGTGCTTGCGCGCGGCGCGGACGAGGCGCTCGTCGGGCTCGACGGGGCGCAGGGCGAGCGTGCGGCGGTAGCGGTTGAGGTGGTCGATGAACTGACGCTCGGCGTCGTCCATGCTCGTGGCGACGACGTCCTGGATGTAGCCGAGGATGGCGGTGTCGCGGATGTCGGTGGCGACGATGCGCTCCCAGGGGGTGAGGCGGTCGGCGGCGCGGAGCAGTTCGTCGGCGCGGGAGATGGTCTCGTTGACGAGGCCGATGCGCGCGTGCAGGAGCAGCCAGAGGATGTCCTCGAGGCCGGAGTGGTCGCGGCCGGCGAGGATGCGGTTGGTGGAGGTCGGTGCGTCGGGCGGGGTGCGGAGCGTGACGGCGGGGAGGCCGGTGGTGTCGGTGAGCAGGAGGGCGGCGTCGATGCGCCGGAGGGCTTCTTCGAGGTCGCGGATCTCGTCGCGGATGCGCAGGGCTTCGCCGGAGTTGGTGGCGCGGTAGGAGATCTGGTCTTGCGTGACGGCCGTGTCGAGCTGGGCGCGGAGCGCGGCGAGTTCGCTGCGGAAGGTGTCGACCTTGGGTTGGTCGGGCTTGTCGTAGACGCGGATGAGGTCGAGGGCGGCTCTGGCGTGCTCGGCGAGTTTGGTGTCGGCGTCGAGGAGCGGCGTGCGGAGGGATGTGCGGGCGTAGCTGCCGAGCCAGCCGCGGGGGACGGAGTAGCGGATGTCGAGGGAGGAGGTGAGTTGCGTGGCGGCGTCGCGGAGGAAGGCGGGGCCGCGTGCGCCGAGGGCGCGGAAGGCGGGAAGGTTGGTGGTGGTGGTCTGGACGTCGAACGGGGGACGGATGGAGGTGAGCTTGGCGGTGGCGGTCAGGGAGTCGAGGGCGTCGTCGAGGGCGCGGGCGGCGTCGCGATCGGCGAGGGCGAGCCAGGAGTTTCGGTAGCGGTGGTAGCCGCCGCGGGGGACGGGTTGGTTGCGGATGTTGGCGAGGGCGAGGTCGGTGGCGTCCTTGAGGGTGGGGTCGGATTGGCGGGCTTTGGCGAGGGCTTGCTCGGCGGTGGTGCGGTCGCCGCGGGAGGCGGAGTAGTGGGCGAAGGTGATCTGGTCTTGCGGGGAGAGGTCGGCGGCGGCGAGGCGCTCGAGGAGGGCGGGGGCGGGAAGGGAGCGGAGGTCGGCGAGGGGGCCGGCGCGGAGGAGGAGCGCGCGTTCGAGAGCGAGTTCGGTGAGGCGCGCGGTGGCGAGGCGGTGGATGTCGGGGTGGGTTGGTGCGGCGGTGGTGGCGAGGGCGGTGTAGCTGGCGATGAGTTCGTCGTGGCGGAGTTCGTGGCGGAGCGTGGTGGTGGTGGTCTCGAGGCGGATGAGTTCGGCGGCGGGGTCTTGGGGGGTCTGGGCGCGGAGGGAGGGAGTGGCGGTGAACGCGTAGAGCGCGGCGAGGAGGGAGCGGGCGGCGGGGGTCGGGGTGGGGCGTCGGTGGGGGGGGGGTGGGGGGGGGGGGGGGGGGGGGGGGGGGGGGGGGGG
>CAYQMF010000062.1:0-36163 GCA_964418595.1 uncultured candidatus Brocadiaceae bacterium | reverse complement strand
GTGGCCTGACAAACTTGACCCAAACCTAAGGATCCCCGGCACCAAGACGTCTAGCAGCACGGCGCTGGGCGCATGGGAATCCGGGTTTGTTGTCCGGTGACGACCAGGAACCGGGATCCCCATCGGGTCCACAACCCGACCCGGAGACCGATCGATGCGCAACAAACCCTTCCTCACGCTCGGCGTGCTTGCCCTGACCACGACGCTGCACGCCCAGACCCTGTTCGAGATCCACCCAGGCTGCACGACGCACACGTCGCGTGGCACCCTCGTCGCGAACGGCGGCGAGATCCTGCTGCAGGTGCCCGGTTCGCACTTCATGGGCGTGGGTCACGTCCCCAACGGGCTGTCGTGCGCGGCGAATGGCATGCGATTCGTCATGCAAGACCAGGACGCCGCCTCGACCGACACCTACTGGACGGTCGTGCGCGGCGACCTGCTCGGCGTGCCAGACTGCAGCAGCGCCGGCCTGCTGATGCAGGTCGGGCCGTTCAACCCACCCTCGGGCACGGGCGTCTCGGCGTGGATCTTCACGCACACCTTCGCGAGCCCCGTCGCGATCCCGCAGTGCGCGACCTTCTACCCCGGCGTGGCGGTGCGCCCGGCGCCGACGTGGCCCGCCGACGGCCTCTCGCTGCACATCGCGATGTACTCCACCGGGAGCAACGCCTCGGCGAGCGCCAGCAACCTGTTCTGGAACTGCGGCCCCAGCGGTCCTGCGCAGCCCGCCACGAAACGCACCATCAACCTCGGGCTCCTGGTCGATGCCGCCGTGCTCAACATGGGTGGCGCCGACGCCCTCGGCACGCGCTGCATCGGGGCGAGCCCCGACTTCGGCGCTGGCGGCAACTGGCCGGTGTGCGAAGGCACGACAGGAACCATGCGCAACGACGCGTTGCATGCCAGAGTGCGCGATGCGGCCCTGCCCGCGGGCTTCTGCGCGGTCTACGCATGGCCGCTGACGGCGTGCGCGTCTGCCTACCCTTGGCCGGTCGCCGACGGCGCCTGGTACCTTTCACCTGGGTACTCCGGCATCTGGATCGGCGGCGGGGTCCTGGCCGGCGGCGAAGCGGTGGTTCCCACGCTGCTGACCTCGGCCGTGGTCAGCGCCAACTGCGCGCTGCTCAGCCTGCCGATGTACTACCAGGGCATCGTGGTGCAGGGCGGCGTGATCCATGCGACCAACCGCGCCGGCACCGTGTTCGGGCTCCCCTGATCGGCGCGGCCGTCCTCACCGGTACTCGCTGATGTACACGCTCTGGAACATGCCGTTCGACTGCCGCCAGATCGCGGTCACCACGTCGCTACCGTCGACGGCGATGTAGGGGAGCGTGGCGCTGGTGGCTCCAGGGCTGATCTTGTCCGCCAAGGTCGCCGGATGGCGCCAGCCGCCGTACCGGTATTCGCTCAGATACGTCGCCCAGTTCTGGCCGATGTTGCCGGCGGTGAAGAGCACGACGGTGTTGCCCGTGGTGTCCATCGCGACCGCGATCTCGTTCACGTCCTGGCCGACGCCGAAGGCAGCGCCGAGCCCGCTCGGATGCGTCCAGGCGAAGGCGCGGTACTCGCTCTTGAACAGGCTCGTCTGCCCGACCGCGACGTCCTGCGACCACACGATCACCGCCTCGCGGTTGGCGGACATCGCCACCTGCACGTCGTGCGCGGCGGTGCCGTCGGGGCTGATGTTGTCGGTGAGCCCGGTCGGATGCTGCCAGACGCCGGCGCGGTACTCGGACTTGAAGACCTGCTCGGTGATGCCGTCGCTCTGCACCCACGTGACGATCGCGTCGCTGGCGCCGTCGAAGGCCACCTTGGGCGTGAACGCGTGCGTGCCTGCGGGACTGATGCCGGCGGCGAGGCTCGAGGGATGCGTCCACACTCCACCGATCCGCTCGCTGAGGAAGATGCTGTAGTTCGACGTGCCCCACTGCGACCACGCGATGATCACGTGCCCGTCGGGACCGACCGCCATGACCACGTCCTGCGCGTGCGTCGTCCCGGCGCTGATCCCGTCGTTGTCCGAGGTCGGGTTGGTCCAGGTGCCGTTGTGCAGCTCGCTCTTGAAGATCCGGCCGTTGCCGGCGACGTACTGCTCCCACGAAACGATCGCATCGCCGGACGGATCGATGACCACGCGGGGCTGTTGCGCGCTGCTCCCCGCCGGGCTGAGGTGGTCGGCGTGGTTGGCCGGATCGGTCCAGACCCCGCCGGTCCGCCGTGCGGCGTAGATGCGGTCGATGCCGTTGTCCCGCTGCGCCCACACCACGACCGCGTCGCCGTTGGGGCGCAGCGCGGAGCGCGGCGTGAACATGCTGCCGCCTGCCGGGTTGTGCGGCTGGGTGACGTAGCGCACGGGATGGTTCCAGACGCCTGCGGTCTTCTCGCTCAGGAACAGGCGCGAGCCGTACTCCACCGCGAGGATCGCGTCGCCGTTGCTGCCCGCCGCCACCGACCCGCTGTCGGAGTCGTTGCCATCCATGCTTTGCGTGTCGGCGAGCGAGGTCGGGTGGAACCACTGCGGCTCGACCGGCACGGGCGGCACCGGGATCCCGGGGCCGGCGACGGGACCGGGCCCGCCACCACCGTCCTGCGGCAGGTTCGGGTCATCGGGAGCGGATGCATCACCGCCAACGGGAGCGCGCGGGTCGCTTGGCGTAGCGAGGCGGCGAGTCGCGTCGCACGCCGGCACGATGGCGACGATCGCGGCGGCCAACGCCAGGGTGCTGGTCTTGGTGTCGAACATGAGTGCGTAGGAGCGTATCGCATCCGTGGCGCGACGCCGTCCCCGGATGAGACCACCGCGCCTGCCGTCGCTGCGAGCGGAGCGTCCCGCGTCCCCGCGCCAACGCACCTACGCGCGCGCGCGTTCGGCCAGCGCGTGCAGGCTGAGCACCGCCCACACCAACACGAGCGACGGGAACACCCACAGGTGCCAGGCGCCCTCCGCGAGGTGTTCCTTCCCCTGCGCCAGGATGCTGCCCCAGGACGCATGTTGGAGTCCGGGACCCAGCCCGAGGAACGACAGGCTCGCCTCCACGACCAGCGCACCCGCCGCGCCGAAGGCCGCGGTCACCATCACCGGCCCACGCACCTGCGGCAGCAGGTGGCGCACGAGGATCCGCCAAGGCCGCACACCGAGGTTGCGGGCGGCGAGCACGAACTCGCGTTCGCGCAGAGAGAGGAACTCGCCGCGCACGATGCGCGCGAAGCGCGTCCAGTACACGCTCGCGAGCACCAGCGTGAGCGTGAGCGGCGAACCGCCGAGCATGGCCACCGCGGTGAGCGCGAGGAACAAGGCCGGGAAGCAGAGGAAGACCTCGATCACGCGCAGCACGAGCGCATCGATCCAGGTGAAGGCCCGGTAGCCGGCGAGCGCGCCCAGGGGAACGCCGATCGCCGCCGCGAGCGCGACCGTGCCGAGCGCCACGAGCAACGACGTGGCGGCGCCGTGGATGACGCGCGCGAGCACGTCGCGCCCGGTGTCGTCCGTGCCGAACGGATGCCGCACCGTGGGGCCGGCGCACACCGCGTCGGACACCTCGATCGGCCCCATGGGCCAAAGGGCGGGGAGCGCCCACTCACCGAGGCCTGCGTCGGCGTGCGACCACCAGTCCTTCCACGCGCGACCATCCGGCGCGACGGCCGCCCCGCTGAAGGCCGGAAAGCGCAGGCCGTCGGCGGTCCGCGCGACGAGCGGCCGGTCGTTGGCGAGGAACGGCGCGAAGAGCCCGACGCCCACGAGGACGACCAGCGACCACGCTGACGCGGAACGTGGCCTCACGCCGGCCTCCCGAGCCGCACGCGTGGATCGACGCTGCGGTGCAGGACGTCGGATGCGACGAGCCCCGACAACGTCACCACGCTCACCAGCGTGGTCAGCGCCATCACCATCGGCACCTCGCGCTCGAGCACGGCACGACATGCGAGATCGCCGAGCCCGGGCAGCGCGAACAGCCGCTCGACGACCACCGATCCCGACACCAGCAGCGGCAGCAGGCTGCCGACGGCGGTGGCCAGCGGGGCCATGCCGTTGCGCAGCACGCGGGCACGGATCGTGGCCGGCGGCGTCCCCCACGCGCGCAGGGTGCGCGCGAAGTCGCTGCGCGCCGCGCGCGCCACCGACTCGCGCACGAGGCGCGTGAGCCACACCGCGGGCGCGATCGCGAGCGTCACCACCGGCATCACGAGATGCGACGCCATGTCGAGCGCCTGGGCCCACACCGACCACGCCTCCGCGCCGGGGGAACGAAAGCCCGTCGCCGGCAGGATCGCGCTGCCGATGCCGCCGCCCAGCAAGACCAGGAGCAGCGTGCCGGCGAGGAACTCCGGCAGCGACCAGGCCACGAGCATCGCGACCGACGCGGCACGGTCAGAGAGCGAGCCCGCATGCAACCCGAGCCGGCTGCCGAGCGACACGCCGATCCAGAACGCCAGCCCCAGCGCCAGCGTCGCCACCAGGAGCGTCATCGGCAGCGCGGCCACGATCCGGCGCCGGAACGCGACGGGGTCTTCGCTCGCCGCCCCGAAGTCGAGGCCCGCCGCGTGCTGCAGCCAGCGTCCGTAGCGCACGACGAGCGGGATGGGTGCGCCGGTCTCCGCATCGATTTGACCGAAGCGCACGCGGAGCTGGCGCAGCGCTGCGGCGCGCGATGCCGCGCTGGCGCCGGCGTCGGACTCCCCGATCACGAGCAGCGCCCGGTCGGCGGGCGCGAGGTCCATGAGTACGAAGGTCACGAACGTGATGCCGAACAGCGCCGGCACCGCCCACAGCGCGCGCGTGAGCAGGAAGCGGATCATGCGCCGCGCCGTGCGCTCACGGCTCGCCGCCGATCACGGTGAGGGCGGCGACCCGCGTCTCCTCCCACGCCTCCTGCCAGTCGCGTCCCTTGCGCCACTCGATGGTCAGGATGGGGCGGCCGAGGTCGTTGCCGACCCAGGAGCCGAGGGAACCCGGCGTGGCGTTGATCGCGCTCGACGCCACCAGGGGATAGCCGCTGAGATCGGCGAAGCGCTGCGCGAGGTCGTGCGCGGGCCCGTCGAAGTTGATGAACTGCCGGTCGTTCCAGCCGTGGCACACGATCACGAGCTGGGCGTCCGTGGAGCGCACGAGGTCGTGCACGACGCGCGCCTCGGGCTCGCTGAGCGGCGCCGCGCCGCGGTCGTCGCTCGGCACGAAGTTGCGCGCCGGGTAGTTGCGGTTGAGATCGATGCCGCGGGCGTTGCCGCGGGTCTTCTTGGCGCGGCCGTCGGGGTTGGCGTCCTCGAGGATCGTGAGGGTGACGCGGTCGGCGAGCCCCGCCGCCAGGAAGTCCGCCGGCAGCGACGCGGTCGCGATCGAACCTTCGGGCTCGTTGCCGTGGATGCCGCCGATCCACAGCACACGGCGCGGCCCGTGCCCGACGGTGCGCACCCGCAGCGGCCGCGCGTCGACGGAGCGGCCGACCTCGCGCCACTCGCTCACCGCGGGCGCGCGGAGCGTGGGCGCGGTCGACACCATGGGCGTGGGCGCGTACCTCGCCGTGGAGAGGGGCACACACGCCGCCACGAGGGGAACGATGAGGAGTCGACGCACGGCGGGGAATGTAGCGCGGCCCGCCGCCGACGCCGCGCTCGCATCGGCCTCTGCCGCGCGGGATCGAGTCCTGCGCGCGACTTGCCGACGCAGGGGCGTGGGTCTCGACGATGGGGCGATGGCGCGCGCGACGTTGCGCACCCTGGCGCCGCGCGCCGGGCGCAGCGTGGGCAGCATCACCGACCTCGAGATGGTCGTGCGCGCCATGGCCGCGCTCGCGCGCGTGAGCGCGTGGGGTCTGCTCGTCTGGCTGTCGACCTCCTACCCGGCGCTCGCGCCCGCGGTGTCGGGCCTGATCCTCGGTGACCTGATCACCTGGGTCGTGCGCCGCGGGATGCGCTGGCGCCAGGAGTCGCATGGCCGGGTGATGCTGGAGCTGACCGCCTACGCCGCGATCCTCGCATGGTGGACGCAGGCGACGACGATGCCGGAGCGGATCGAAGACCGGGGCGTGTTCGGGCTGGCGCTGCTCGGCGCGGTGGCGTTGAAGACCCTGCCCGCGGTCTTCCTGTGGCTGCACGGGGAGGAGTGACACGACAAGCGCGGCGCTTCGCGCCGCGTGAATCACGGAAGAACGGAACGACGGAACCAGAACCAGAACGGGAACCAGAGGCGAACGGCCAAGGAAGAGGCCGAGGCAGAGCTCACCGACGCGCCAGACCCGCAAGACCGGCCACGCAGAACACGGAGAGCCCAGAGGATGCGCGCGGCCGGCTACCCTCGCGCCACGAACGAGGGGATCCCGAAGCGCAGCGGGTCGTGCGGATCGAGCACGAACTGGGGGAAGCCGGTGAGGAACGCGCTCCCGGTGATCTCCGGCACGACGCAGCGGCGGCCGTAGGCGTCGACTTCCTCGACGATGCGGGCGTCGAAGGCGGTGCCGATCACGCTCTCGTTCACGAAGCGCTCGCCGACCTTCAGTTTCCCGTGCGCGAAGAGCGCGGCCAGCTTGGCCGAGGTGCCGGTGCCGCAAGGTGAACGGTCGTACGCGGCGCCGGGGCAGAGGGTGAGCGTGCGCGTGTGGCCGGAGGGCAACTGCCGGTAGATCTCGATGTGGTCGATGGGCTGGCGCTCGCCGGTCGCCGGGTCGAAGCCGAAGTGGCCCTGCCCTTCGAGCGCGGCGCGCACGTCCATCGCCTTGCGCATCAGGTCGGGCAGCGCCGCGAACTCGACCTTCACGCCCAGCTCCGTCTCCGGCAGGATCGCGAACCAGTTGCCGCCGTAGGCGACGTCGACGCGCACGCGACCCACGCCTTCGACCGGCACCTCCAGGTCGGAGTGCAGAGCGAACGACGGCACGTTGCGCAGCCTGACCGACACCGGGCGCCCGGCCTCGACGGCCACCTCCGCGCGCACGAGGCCGGCCGGCGTGTCGAGCCACAACTCCGTGCTCGGCTCCGTCGACGCCACCAGGCCCAGCGACACCAGCGTCGTCGCCACGCCGATCGCGCCGTGCCCGCACATGCCGAGGTAGCCGGCATCGTTGGCGAACACGACGCCGAACTGCGCGCGCGGCGACACCGGCGGCGTGAGGAAGGCGAGCACGATCGCGTCGTGCCCGCGCGGCTCGTGCACGAGCGCGGTGCGCAGGTGATCGGCGTGGTCGCGCAACCATGCGCGCTTGGCGACCATCGTCGCGCCAGGCACCGGGGGGATGCCGCCGGTGACGAGGCGGGTCGGCTCGCCGGCGGTGTGCGAGTCGACAGCGGTGATGAGGTTCTGCAGCGAGAAGGTGATGGTCGTGCCTCCGCGGCGGGCGCTACGGGGCGCGCACTCTACGTGACCGCGCCGTGTTCCGCGCACTCCTGCTCCGCGCTGCCTGCTGCCCTCCGCCGGGCGTGATCGGGAGGACGCGGCGACGCGCCTACGCCACTCACCTCCGCGAGGTGTGCGCCATCGCGCCGACGACCATCAAGACGCCCTTCTCGCTCGACCCCGGCAGGAACCGCAACTGCACGTACCGCACGCCCACCGGACCCACGGCGACTTCCACGGTCTGGCCTTCCGTCGTCAGCTCCTCGTCGCCTGTGACCAGCAGTTCGAATCCCGCGCCCCGCTGGTTCGAGCCCCACAGCTCCGGGAACACGTTGAACCCGTCCGTCGCCAGGCACAGCACCGTCACTCGCACCGCGTTGTCCCAACCGAGGTCGATCGGCTCCGACTGCCACGTCGGCGTCGGTCCCTCCACCGCGATGTGTCTTCCGATCACTTCCATTGTTTCCTCCGCGCGCGTGCCATGGATCGAGAACAGCGCGACGTCGTGGGCAGCCAACGCCCCGAGATCGACGGTGGGCAGCTCGCCGTGCACGCTGCCGCCGATCGCCAGCGCCACCGAACCTCTGAAACTGGCAACCCGACGCGCGGCTTCCCCCGCCACGGCCCGTTCCAGCACGAGCTCCGCGTCGCGGCGAAACCCGTACAGCTCCGGGTCGAACACGCCCATCCACCGACCGGCATCCGCGGTCCAGTTCACCAGCAACACCCCCACATCGCCCAACGCGTCGCCCCACACGCTGTGCAGGACCATCGCCACCGGGAAGTCGAGCGTCGCCAGACCGAACGCGTTCCCGTACTCCACGGGCGGGTAGAAGTACGGGTAGCACCAGGGCGCCAGCTCCGGCGGCGTCTTCGGGCAGGCCGCCACCGGGTTGCGGCGCCGCGCCGCCGACGTCGCGGCCATCGCCAACGGGCGGAGCAAGCGCCCTTGCCGGCAGAAGCGTCCCGCAACCGCCGCCGCCTGCGCCGCGAAGAGCCGCGCCAGGAACGCTGACACCACCAGACCCTCGCCCTCGGGATCGACGTCGCGATCCACCGTCAGCTCGCCGGCGCGCTCCCGCACTGGCGGCGCATCCTCGTTCAGGTAGTCGACGAAGTTGACGCCGAGCCCCGAGACGAAGTTCAGGCCGAACAGGAAGCACACGAGGTCGCGCCACTCGCCCCCGCTCATCCCGGGATAGCCCGGTCGCCGTTTGCCACCGCCGCCCCGCGCCAGACCGACCGTGGACAACGCCATGGCAAACCGGAACGCCGGCGCCCACTCGTGGTACACCGTCGCCCACAATGGCATCGCCATGTCCTTGGCGTCGAGGGGCACGTCGGGGGGCGAGATCACCGGCCCGTAGATGGTCTCCTCTGCCAGGGAGAGATGGCCGGGGGCCCAGTCATAGCTGTCCTGGAAGCCGTCCAGGTGAGGGGCGACGAACTCCTCGGCGACCTCGCTGAACAGGAAGCTGCGCCTGCGCCGCTCACGGTCACCGCCCGGGCCCAGCGTGCGCAAGACGTCACGCTCGAGGTCCAGCGCCCGGCCCTTGCCGCGCATCCAATAGTCCCCGCCGTGGGCCTCGTGCTGGCGCGGGTAGGGAGGCGGCGGGTCGTACGCGAGGTTCGCCCCCGACCCTGCGAACACGTCGTTGTACACGCCACCGAATCCTGCTTGCTCCACGAGCGCGCGCACGATGACTCCGGGGAAGAAGCTCGATCCCGGTGGCGCGCCGTAGTCGATGCGCGGGCCGCGCGCCGCGACCGGCGCCGCGGCGAGCACCGCCAGCTCCTGGAACCCCTGCGGCCGGCCAGCCCGGTCATAGGCGATCGCGTCGGGTTGGCCACCACGCGCAGCCACAACCGGTGCAGTTCGAGGATGCGGTCGTACAGCGCCGGGCCGCGCAGGCGCGGCGGCACCACCTGGATCGACGCGCTGAAGACTTCGGCCCGCCCGACGATCGCCTCGGCGATGCGCTCGCGCACGCGCGGTCCGCCGATCCCCGACCGCGCCACGAACTCGCGGTAGCGCGCGCAGGCGTCGTACCAGTACGCATCCCCGCGCGCCCGCAGGACGCCCACCACCGCCGGGTACGGTGTCATCAACGTGTTGCGCCACTCCGTGGGGGCGGGCATCGGCGCCGCCGCCAGCGCATCCACGAACGGTGGCACGAACCGGGCCGACCACGTGCAGTACGCCTCCACGTCCTGCCGGACCACTGCGAGCGCCGCGCGGTGGTCGAACTCCTTGTAGTACCCGCTGCGATCCTCGCTGCCGAGCCAGAGGATGCGCCGGTAGCTCGCCGGCTGCTGCGGATCCATGGCGCAGATGCACGCGAACTGCAGCACCTGCTCCGGGTTGGGGTGCCGGGCCCGGTACGCGCCCCGCCGAAGCATGGCCGCCGTCAGCACCCACACCCACAGGGGCATGTTGGTCGACAGTAGCCCCCCCAACGGACCGAGGATCGACGGCAGGAAGAAGCGGGCCCGTGTCTGCGCGTCGAAGTGCGTCTCCCCCGCACGCGGCTCGACGGGGGCGCGCACGGCGAGGATGGGGACGTCGAGCGAGTCGATGCTTGCCGACGCGCCGCGGACGCGCGCCACCCACGCCTGCCAGCGGGACACGTCGTCGCCCGCCGCCAGCGACACGAGGACCATCACTCCAGGCTGGTCGTAGTCGGGCGCGCCCGGCACCTGCATGCCCGCCCACACGAACAGGAACGCGGGTGCGCCATCGGCGGCGGTCGCCGCGTACGCGGCGAACCGCTGGGCGTCGCGGGCAGCGAGCGCCACCTTCTCGCCCCACTGGGTCGTCAGCCGCATCGCCCACAGCCCACGATCCTGCCTGGCGCCGCCGTTCGCGACCACGATGCCGTCGTCCGGGATGCCGTTGCGGAACGTGAACGAATCCTGCTCGTCCCGGTGCTCGATCGCGGTCAGCGCCACACCCACCGTCCGGTCGGCGGCGAAGTGCAGGGCCGTGCTCTCGTTGCAGAGGATGGCCGGCAACTGCAGTTGCCCCACGATCCGTACCGCGTCGGGCAGCGGGTAGCGGCCGCCGAAGACGAAGCCTGTCACGATCCCCCCACCGGCGAGCCGCGCCGCAACGCGGCTGCCAATGCGCCACCCAGCGCCACCGGCGGGAGTCCTGCTGGCGCCGCGGTCGCGTCTGGCGGAGCCGCCGCGTCCAGGTGTCGCCATGGCTCCAACGGGTACCTGCGACCGTTCACGCGCACCCCGGCACGCGCCTCCACCCCACCGTTGCCAACGATCCGCCAGCGCGCGCGCACGAGCGCGCGCGCCGGACTGGCCGCGTCCGGCTCCCCGACGAGGCGCGCCACGAGGCGAAGGCAGCACGCCGAGGTATTCAGCGCGATCGCCAGGCTGAAGCCGTCGGCACCGGGCACCACCGGCACCTCGTCGTGCAGCTCCCACGCAGGCGCCACCGGCGACGCCGGACCCGCGTCCACCTCCAAGGCCACGAGCATCGCGCGGTCCACGAGCCCCAGCGGCTCGACCGCGATCTCGACGCCGGTCGCACCTTCGAGCATGAGTTCGAGGGACGTAGCGACCCGTCCGTCCACCAGCAGCAGCGGCACCAGTTCCAGCTCCAGCAGCGGTGCAGGACCATGGGCCATGTCCATCAGCTCCGATGCGTCGCAAGCCGCACGTCGAAGACCATGCTCTCGCTCATCGCCTCGAACAACACCATGAGGTACGCCCAGGGCACGCCCGTGTAGTCGAGCCCCGCGGTGACCACGGTGTTGTCGATCTCGACCGGATCGGGCCCGGTCGACACGAACTCGCCGCCGTTGCTGCCCAGGAAACTGAACCGCATCCGGCCCTCCTCGGTGACGCCGAGCACAGTGACGTCGACGCGCGCGGCGTTCTGCTTCGCCATCCGGAATGCCACGGTGTGAACGCGCGGCAAGTCGGGGCCGACGGTCAGGCGACGGAGGCTCAGCCGCATGTGCCGCCACCTCTCATCGCCGGTACGTCCGCAGCGTCACCGAGAACACATAGTGCCCCGCCGTGCTGTGGAACCGTGCCCGCCCGAGCGGCGCGCCGACGAGCCCTGAGTCGAGGACGACCGACTGGCCGACCACGGAGAGTTCCGCGGGCCCGGCCACGACGACCGGCGCGCCGCCCGGCATCGAAGCGATCAGCCGGACCTCCAGCGGCACGCTCATTTCGCGGATCGAGATGAGGGTGGCCGTCACGACGAAGGCGTTCTCGGAACCGAGGACGAGGGGGCCGGAACGAGGCAGGTCCAGAGGTAGCGAAGGAACCTGGATGGGAGGGGGCGGCGGTGGGTACGGGACAAGCGACCCCTCCAGGACGACACGAGTGGCGACATGTATCAAAGGGAGGCCTCGGCCCACGCCACCGCAGCTACTGCGAGTTCGTGTTGACGATGATCGACACGACTCCGACAGGAACAGGAGGACCCGCAGGGCCAGTCACGACAAGCTTGAAGCGGACGTACGCAGCACCGATGCCTGTGAAATTGTTGTCGTATACCTGACCAGGCAGGGTTGGGTTGACCGTGAAATTCATAGGGCTAGGTCGATCGATCCATATCACCTTGTCATTACTTGTCTGCGCCGTGCACGACCCACCCGTCACAGTACCCGACGTAGTTATGAACAGAACCTGTGCGTGAATGGCGTTGGCGCCCACCATGCTCACGAGATCGGTGAACCTCTCCGTCGTCGCAATAGCCATGTTGGAAGCAAGTTCAATCAGCATTCTCTTTCTCCGGTTTTCAAAGGGTCAAGACACGGCCGATGAGGTGGACCTCATCGATACGAGTGAGAGAACTCAGTGTAAGTGTCGAACCTACAGGGAGGAGGAGGGGTGTCGCAAACGCATGCGAACCCTCCGCCGGGCCATCTGTTTTTGACTGGCGCCAGCGCACGGCAGTTCCGTCCGAGATGGTCAGCGCGGTCGCGCCATTAGTTACTACTTGTACGTCAGTCAGCACGACCCGTACGTGCGGGTTTTCGGTGTCGCTCCTGCCATTGCCATCGATGTCCACGATGATCGGTACTGGTTGATTCGCCGGGACCGTCCCATGCCACGACCAGATGTTCGCCGGGTCCGGCGTGACCTTCAGCGCGCTCCGGAACGGCAACTGGTATTGGAACGCGCTGTAGACGAACGTGCCCTGGGACACCACCAGCAGGGTGGTTCCGGCACCCAAGACCCCGGCGAGAAGCAAGCGAAGCATGTTTCACCTTCGCGCGACGGCGACCATCGCCGTCCAGTGCGCGAGGGACCATAGCCCCCCCCCCCCCCCTTCTTGTCAAGCCCCTCGCGCTCCACAAGTCATCGAAGACCCGGTCGGGCAGTCCGGTTGCCCTCAGCCGCATCGGAGAGTGAACCGCGCACGAGCCTGCGCCGCCGAGGATCGTCGGGCCTCCCGCTCGGGCAAGCTGCTCGAACCGCTCGCGCCCTAACGGCGGACGCGCTCGACTTCGAACGGACGCAGCATGTCGAGCATCGCGCGCAGGAGCGCTTCCTGGTCGCGGCTGGGCGCGCGCAGCGGCGGACGCGGCTGGCCCATCTTCCAGTCCATCATCGAGCAGCCGAGCTTGATGCACTGCGTGTAGGCGCCGCCGCTCTCGAGCAGACGGAACACCGGCAGCAGGCTGTGTGCGATGGCGCGGCCGTCGCGCAGGCTCTCCTCCTCCACCATCGAGCGGTAGAGCTGCACGTGCAGGCGCGGCAGCAGGTTGGCCGACCCGGAGATCCAGGTGCGGTTGCCCCAGGCGAAGTTCTCGAAGGCCTGCTCGTCCATCCCGCACCACACCTCGAGCGACTGGCCGACGAGCTGCTTGATGTGTGAGATGCGGCCAATGTGCCCGGACGACTCCTTGATCGCGATCACGCGCTCCAGCTCCGCGAGCTGCGCGACGAGGTCCGGCGTGAGGTCGACGCCGGTGCGCTCCGGCGCGTTGTAGAGCACGATCGGCAGCGACACGGCGTCGTGCGCGGCCTCGTAGTGCGACACGACCTCCGCGTGCGTCGGCAGCATGAAGATCGGCGGTGCGAGCAGGAGCGCGTTGGCGCCGATCTTCTCGGCGTGCTCCGCGTAGCGCAGCACCGCGCGCGTCGCCGCGTGGCTCACGCCGATGATCACCGGGATGCGCCCGCCGACGGCTTCCACCACCGCCTCGGCCACGGCGCGGCGCTCGTCTTCTTCAAGGGTCGCGAACTCGCCGGCGCTGTCGCACGCGACGATCCCCTGCACCTCGCCGTTCGTCACCAGATGGTCCACCCACTTGCGCAACATGCCGAGGTCGACGTCGCCGTCGGCTTTCATGGGAGTGACCGTCGATACGAGGATGCCGTGGAACTTTCCGTTGCGCATAGTTCAGTGTCTCCGTCGGGAGGGATGGGACCGGGGATTCTAGCCACGATTCCCCTCGACCGTGCAAGGGAGCCGGGGCTGTGGGTTTTTCTCGACCGGCCGCGACGGATCGCCGGGTCGGTGCCGTCTCTGCCCCGTGGGCCGAGAGCCCCCATCCAAGAAACGACGGCCCGCGAGGCCGGATCACAAACATGACGACCAACCCACTGTCCCTGCGCGTCCTCACGGCGCTCCTGTTCCTCACTCCGATTCTCGCCACGCAGGATGGCTCCGTGCCGCGGACCACGCGGCTGGAGGGCCATGACCTCGTCAACGTCAAGTTCCCCGGCGGCACCCTGCTCGAACTCGTCGAGCTGCTGCGCGCGCAGAACGAGACGGTGAACATCGTCTGTCCGGAACTCGCGGCGAAGGTGCCGGTGCCGCCGATGCAGTTGCGCGCGGTGACCGCCGAGTCGGCGCTGCGCGCGGCGTCGACGGTGATCGAGAAGCAGTTCGATCTCAACGTCCAGTCGATCGGGCAGCCCAACGGCCTGGCCGTGCTCGCCTTGCGCGTGCAGGAACGCATCCGCAACGTGATGAACCCGACCGGGATGGTGAACGCCGACGAGACGCGCGTCGAGGTGTTCTCGCTGCGCGCCATCACCCAGCCCCAGCTCGGTGAGCCCGAGGGCATCGTGCTGCGCACCGCGACCGTGCTCACCGCGATCGACACCGGCCTCGGCTTCGCCGCTTCCGGTGGCAAGCCGAGCATCAAGTTCCACGAGGACTCCGGCCTGCTGTTCGTCAGCGCCACGCACGAGCAGTTGCAGCTCGTCTCCTCCGTGCTCGGCCAGCTCGAGCGCGGGGTGGCGAGCGCGCGCGCGGACGCGGCGAGGAAGGCGAGCCGGGACGCGGCCGAGACCGGCGCGACGAAGGACCAGCAAGAAGAGAAGCCCAAGACCGGCCGGGACGCGAAGTCCGTCAAGTAGGGCGTGCGCACGCGCGCCCGAGCCACGGCCACCACGCCACCGCCCGCCGCGTGCGCGGCCGGCCACGCTTCGTACGCGCTCACCGGAGCGATCCGGCGCGGCGACGAGCGCGCGTTCGCGCAGTTCTACGAGCTGTGGTTCGACCGCCTGTTCACCATCGCGCGCGCGTGCACGCGGCGCGACGAGGCGTTCTGTCTCGACGTCGTGCAGGACTGCTTCGTGCGCGTGGTCGACCGCATGCCCGGCCTCGCAGACGATGCCGCGGTGCAGGCCTGGCTCACCCGCACGCTGCTCCGCCTGGCGGTGGACCGCCTGCGCGCCGACGCCCGGCGCACCGTCCGCGAACAGGCCGTCGCCGTCGATCGCCCGGAGGAACTCGCGCCCCCTGCCGATTCCCTCATCGACGCCGAGCAGCGCACGTGGCTGGCTCACCAGCTCGCCGAGCTGCCGGCCGCCGACGCGGCGCTGCTGCATGCGCGCTTCGTCCACGGCGCCACTGCCGCCGCGGCGGGCGCCGATCTCCATCTCAACGCCGATGCCGCCGCCGGGCGGATCCGGCGCCTGCTCCTCCGTCTGCAACGCGCCGCCAAGGAGTTCTTCGATGTCTGACACCGACGACCCGATCTGGTCCGAACCCGGAGCGACCCTGTCGCCCCCACTCAGCGCAACCGGCGCCGCGCGGCGGCTGGCGGTGAAGCACCTGCTCGTGCGCCGCGTGGTCCGTCGCCGGCGGACGCGGCAGGCACTTCGTGCGGTGTTGTTGCTGGTGGTTGCCTCCGGCATCGCGTGGGTGTGGCCGCGCAGCCCGGCAACCCCTGATCCGACCGGAACCACGCCGACGATGGTGCATGCGGACCTGAGCTTCGTGGCCACGGACCGTGCACCGAGCACGGTGCAGCAGGTCTTCGACGACGACTCCCTGCTCGCACGCGTGCGCGTCGAAGCGACGCCGCTCACCGTCGTGCGCATCGACGACACGGAGCTGCTGGACCTGCTGCGCGCCACCGATCGCACGGAAGGCTTCGTGCGCATCGGTACGCACGTGCTCCTCGCCGGCGATCTTCAGGACTGAGGGCTTCAGGACTGAGGGCTACAGGCCTGACGGCACGCGCAGGCGCAACACCGGCACCTCCGGCGGCGCGCCGTAGCGCACGGGCAGGAAGGTCACGCCGACGCCGCGGCTGACATAGAGCTGGCTCGCTCCCTCCGCGAAGCGACCCTTCCACCAGCCGAAGCGGCTGTGCTGCAGGGGCGTCTTGCCGAAGATCAGCACCTGCCCGCCATGCGTGTGGCCCGACAACGTGAGGTCGACGCCCACCGCCGCGGCCTCGAAGAAGAAGTCCGGGTGATGCGACAGCAGCACCACCGGATCGGTGCCGTTCCACCCCTGCAGCGCGCCGGGCAGGTCGCAGGTGGCCTCCGTGAGGTCGTCGACGCCGCAGATCCACAGCCGCGCACCGTCGCGCTCGATCGACATGCCCTGGTTGCAGAGCACGCGCACGCCCTGCTCCGCGAGGAACGCGGTCCACAGCCCGATGTCGCGCCCGTAGAAGTGGTCGTGGTTGCCGGGGACGGCGTACACGCCGAGCGGCGGGCGCAGCAGCGCGAGCGGTTCACGGAAGAACAGCAGCTCGCGCTCCCGCGTGTTGATGAGGTCGCCGCCGAAGCACACGAGGTCGGGCTCCATCGCCGCGACGCGTGCAAAGATCCGGCAGAGGTCGGCGCGGTCCATGCACGAGCCCGCGTGGATGTCGGACAGGAAGGCGATCTTCAGCCCGTCGAGCCCCGCGCCGCCGCGCACCAGCGGCACGTCGACGACGTGGAACTGCATCGCGCGCTGGGCGAGGCCGTGCAACCATCGCCCCGGCGGCAGGCGATCGAAGATGCGGTTGATGCTCGCCATGCACGCCGACAGCACGCGCCGCAGCTTCGAGCGTCGGCCCGACAGCAGGCCCACCGGCACCGGCGCCCGCCGTCGGTCGCGCAGCAGGCTCGCCGGCCAGTCGCCGCTGCCTGGCCGCGGCCGCGCCCCGATGTCGTCAGCGACCGGTGGCTTCACCTGGAACCTCGAGCGGAGTGCCGTCCCCCGCCCGCAGCAGCAACCGGGCCACCTCCGCCAGCAGCGAAGGCGGCGCATCCCCGGCGCCCACGATCGCGCCGAGGTGCGCGCGCATGCCTTCGCGGTCGCCGGCGCGCTCCGCCGCCGCGGCCGCGGCGAGTTGGGCCCGCAACGGCGACGCGTCGCCGAGCCGCGCCACGAACGCCGCGGCGTCGTCGGCGCGACCGGCGTGCGCCGCGAAGATTGCGAGCGCCCGGTTGACGAGCCGTCGCTCCGTGGCCCCGAGCCCGGGGTGCGACGCGAGATGCAGTTCGAGGTCGACGATCGCAGCATCGAAGCGACCCGCCGCGGCCTGCGCCACTGCCTGCCGGACGAGACCCTGATCGCCGAGGGCGAAGACGTCGCGCTCCCCGGCATCGGGCGTGGGTCGCGGCGCCGGGGTCGCGAACGGCCACGCGATCACCACGACCAGCAGGGCGATGTCCAGCCCGAGCAGCACGCCCAAGGGCCAGCGACGGGACAAGGGGCGCGGCGGCACCGCCACGCTGCCCGCGTCGTCTGCGCCGATCGACGCCGGGGTGCCGGGGTCGAGCGCCGCCGGCAGGTCACCCTGCCGCATGAGTTCGGCCAGCGGGTCGCCCGGCGCCTGCGTCAGCGACACCGGCGCGACGGCGTCGGGCTGCGCGTCCTCGTACGGTCCTTCGCTCACGACGACGGGTGCGTCTGCCGCTCCAGCTTGTGCACCTTGATCTTGTTGTAGAGCGTCGTGCGGTTGATGCCGAGGATCGCCGCGGCGCGGCTGATGTTCCAGTTGGTCTCACCGAGCACGCGCTCGACGAGCTGGCCCTCCACGCAGCGCAGCGACCGGTCGCGCACTTCGAGGCTCACCTGCCCGCGCGCGATCACGTCGCGACCGTCCAGCCGCCCGCCGCTGAACGACGGCAGGTGGATCTCGTCGATCGGTCCCGACTCGACGGCGAGCACCGCACGCTCGATCCCGTTGCGGAGCTCGCGCACGTTGCCCGGCCAGGCGTACTCGCACAGCGTCTCCATCGCGTCCTCCGTGAAGCCGGTGATGACCTTGCCCATCTCGCGCGCGAAGCGGTTGAGGAACAGGTGCGCGAGCAGCGGGATGTCCGAGGTCCGCTCCGTGAGCGACGGCAGATCGAGCCGACGCGCGCAGAGCGCGAGGAACAGGTCGTCGCGCAGCGCGCCCGCCGTGCCTTCGGCCTCGGGCTCGCGGCACGTCGCGGCGACGATGCGGACGTCGGCGAACGCATCGACGTTGCCGCCCACGCGGCGCACGACGCGATCGTGCAGCACGCGCAGGAGCTGGGCCTGGACGGCGGGCGCCATCCCCTCGATCGCATCGAGGTAGAGCGTGCCACCGGCGGCCTCGGCCACGCGGCCGGGCGCGCCGCGCGCACTGGCGCCGGGCGCGCCGGCGTCGACGCCGAACAACTCGACGGCGAGGGCGTCGCCGACGAACGCGGCGCAGTTGACGACCACGAACGGTCCGTAGCGGCGCGCGCTGTGCGCGTGCAGGCACCGCGCGGCGAGTTCCTTCCCCGTCCCTGCGGCACCGGTGATGAGCACGGGTGCGTCGGGCGCCTGGGCGAACTGGGCGATCCTGGCGGAGAGGCTGCGCATCGCCGGCGACAGGCCGACCAGCTCCGCGGGCGCGACCTCGCGCAGCCGCTCCGCGAGCCGCTCCGCCTCGAGCCGCGTGTGGCGCTCGTCGAGGCAGCGTCGGACGGTCGCGAGGATGCGGTCGTCGCTGGCGTCGGGCGGCGCCACGTCGAGAGCCCCGGCGCGCATCGCGTCGACGATCGAGACGCCGGCCGACGCGCCCACCATCAGGATCACCGCAGCGTGGCCGCCGAGGACCGGCAACAGCGCCCACGCCGCATCCATGCCGTGGTCGAGGAAGATCACGTCGAAGCGCCGCGTGGCGACTGCTTGTCGCGCCGCGGCGGGATCGGTGGCGGTCTCGACGACCGCGCCCTGCGTGGTGAGCAGCGACTGCAGACGCGCGCATGCGGCGGGAGCCGCGTTGACCACGAGGATGCGCGCGAGACCGGGGATGTTGATCGAGTTCATGTGCCGACTTCTTGTCGTGTTCGACTGCACTCCGCGATCGGTCCGGCGGAGCGCACCTTGCCACCGCTTCTTTCGGCAACAGCCGGTGTCGAACTTTCGTGCAGCGCTGCGAAAACCGGACGCTGCCGCGTGCCGCCGGCGCGGATACCGTGGCGCCGGTGCCCGATCGACGCCCACCCTTCGTGAGCGCCACGCGCTTCACCCGCCTCGTCCACGTGACGCAGTGCGAGTCCACGCAGGACCTCGCGCTGACCCAAGGCGAGTCGGGCTGCGCCGTGTACTGGGCGGACCACCAGACCGCCGGTCGCGGGCGTCAGGGGCGAGCCTGGGACGACTCGGAGGCGCAGGACCTCGCGGTGACCTTCCGCGTGGCCGACGTCTTCCTCCCCCACCCGGTGCGACTGCCGGCGGCGGTGTCGCTCGCCGTGCTGACCGTGCTCGAAGCCGCCGTCGGCCGCCGCCTGCAGGTGAAGTGGCCGAACGACGTGCTGGTGGGCGGGCGCAAGCTCGCCGGGGTGCTGGTCGACAGCGCGAACCCGCCGACCGTGTTCGCCATCGGCGTGGGGATCAACCTCAACCGCACGCGGTTTCCCTCGGAGCTGGCCGACGCCGCGACCTCGCTCGCCCTGCTCACCGGCCGGACCGTCGTCCGCGCCGACCTGCTCGAGGCGCTGGTCATGAGCGTGGACGCCACGATCACGGCCCTCGAGCGCGACGACGTCGAAGCCATGCGCGCGCTGTACCGCGACCGCATCGAACTCGTCGATCGCGACGTCCGCCTGGTGAGTGGCGGCACGACGATCGAGGGACGCGTGCGCGACATCGACCTCGACACCGTCACGCTCCACGACGAGCGCCGCATCGCCCTGGCGAGCCTGCAGAGCCTGCGGCGCGCCTGAGCCGCGGCGGGGCGCTGGCTCAGACCAGGTCCGCCAGCCGTTCCTCGAACTCCACCAACCGCGTCGGCGGTGGCCCCACGATCACGCGTCGCAGCAGTTCGCGGTCCCCGGGCGCCGGCGGCACCGCGGGGTAGCCGCGCACCAGGAGGAAGCTGTTCATGAGCAGGAAGCCCATGAGCACGTTGAAGTCCGGGAACGGCGCGATGCGCACGAAGCGCCACAGCAGCCGGAAGGCCTGCCGCACCGGGTGCAGGCGCTCGAACCGCGCGCGCACGTCGCGATAGCAGTTGCCCGCGTCGAAGCGAGCGAGCAACGACGCGACCTCCTGCGCCGCCGGGTAGCTCAAGTGCAGGAACCCATCCCACGGCATGTCGCGGCGGATGATGTTGTTGCGGAAGCGGGCGAGCCGATGCGCGAAGGCCTGGAACAGCTCGCGCGCGAACGCCCCGTCCGGCGCCGCCCCGCTCTGCGCCCGCGCCGAGACCATCGCGAGGCAGCGCGAGAGCCCGAGCACGAACTCCGCCTCCTGGTGCGGCGGGCGGAAGCGACCCGGGCGGGCGAGCAGCACGTCCTGCACGTCGCCGAGCCCGAGTTCGAGGCCGCGCAGGTGCAGCAGCCCGCAGATCAAGGATGCGGCCGGGCGGTGCCGCAACGGCTCCTGCGTGCCGATCGGCGCGAACGCCTCCGGCGCCGAGCGCGTGTCGAGGCACTCCGCCAGCGGCACGATGCGCGCCGCCAGCGCGATGTCGAGCCGCTCGAGGTGGGTCAGGGTCGGCGCTCCCGGATCGATCGCCATGCGAGGTTCCCTTCTTCGGCATAATCCGCGCTTCGACCGTGAACGATCCCGCCGTGCCGAACCCTGCTCCCGACCCCACTCCTGCTCCGCGCCGCAAGAACCGCTGGCGCCGGCGCTTCATCCTGCTCGGCGCATTCGTCGCGAGCCTGGGCGCACTGCTGGCGCTGCTGCCCGCCATCCTCTCGCTGTCGAACTTCAAGGCGCCGATCGAGCGCGCCCTCAGCGAGAGCCTCGGCGTGCCGGTGACCCTGAGCAGCCATCGCCTCAGTTGGGCCAGCGGCGCGACGATCGAAGGCCTCACCGTGGCCCAGCCCGCGGGCTTCCCCGCCGATCGGCCCGTGCTCAGCCTGCGGCGCGCCAACCTCGCGATCGATTGGCTGCGGCTCATGGCCGGCGACATCGACGTCACCGGTGAGGTGAGCGGGCTGCGCATGCTCGTGTACGAGACCAAGGATGGGCGCGTGAACCTGGCGCAGCTCGGCGACGCGTCGACGCACACCTCGCGCTCGCGCGACGGCGAGTCGCACGTCAGCGTCGGCGCGTCGACGTCACTGCAGCGGCTGCGTGCCGACCTCGTCCTCCGCGACATCGACATCGACGTGGTACACGAGGAGCGTGGCGTGCTGGAGAGCATCCGCAACCTCGAAGGCCGGATCGACAAGCGCCTCGGCGACAGCGACTTCAAGATGCAGCTCAGCGCCGAACTGGCCGGCCCGGTCCCCGGCAAGGCGCCGGGCAAGCTGCAGATCGACGCCGACGTCGACGGCAGCCTGCAGCGCCCCCTCGAGTTCCAGGTGACGTCGGCCGGCTTCGACTTCGCGCGCTATCGCCCGCTCGTCGATGCGGCCCTCGGAGCGGGCGCGCTGTCGACCCTCGACGGCGTGCTCGACGGGACCGTGAAGGCGCGCGTCGAGAACCTCGACACCGTGTTCGTCACCGGTGCGCTCACCGTGAACGAGCCCGCGCTCGGCGGCACCCTGGTGCAGGGGATGAACGTGCAGGGCAAGCGCTGGGTGCTCAACCCCAACGTCAAGCTCGTCGCCGCCAAGGACGGCGCGCCGGCCCGCGCCGATCTCGCCGGCTTCGGTCTCGACCTCGGGCTCGCCAAGATCCGCGGTGTCCCGGCCGCCGCTGCGGCCGCCGCGTTCGCGGACACGGAGCTGGCCGGAGCGGAGACCTTCGCGCTCGACTTCGAGGTCGACCTCCAGGCGCTCGGTCGCCTCGGCGGCCCGATGCCCGCCATGCTCGCCGCGCAACCCGGCACGCTGAGTGGGCGCGCGACCCTCGCCGTCCCCGCGGCCGGCTTCGCCGACGTCGACGTGATGAAGCTGCTCACGGAGGCGTTGGTGGTCGACGCCGACGTCGTGGTGCCGAGTCTCGACCTCGGCAACGGCATCGCGCTGGGTGCCCTCTCGCTGCAGACGTCGCTCGCCCGCGGTGCCGCCAAGGCGGTGCTCGCGCCGGGCGCCACGCTCAACGGCGGCGGCGCGTCGCTCGCCGTCACCTGCGATCTCCGGCAACCGGGCTGGCCTGCCACCGTGAAGCTCGGGGTCACGGAGGGCCGGCTCGCCGCCGGTGCAGTCCAGCTCCTGCAGTACGCCGTGCCGGTGTTCGCCGGCCTCGCCGCGCAGCAGAACGTGCAGCTCGATGGCCGCGGCACGCTGGCCATGGAGTTCCAGGGGCCGGCCACGCCGACCGGAGGCGAGTCGTGGCTGCAGTGGCTCGACCATTGGACCGGCCAGGGCAAGGTCGCGCTCGCCGAGGGCAGCGTGATGCCGGCGCCGGCATTCGCGGGCCTGATGCAGTGGCTCGATCCGGACCGTGGCGGGCGGTTGGCCTTCGACGCGATCGACACCGACTTCACGTTGCGCACCGGCGCCGTGAACACCGGCCTCGTCAAGCTCGACGGCAAAGCCAAGAAGATCCAGATCCAGGGCCAGACCCGCCTCGACGGCACGCTCGACCACCGCATCGACATGCTCGGGCTCCTGGCGGGACACAAGGACGGCGAGAAGGTCCTCGCGTACCTGAAGGGTCAGGCGCTGAACGCCAGCGTCGCCGGCACCCTCTCGACGCCGCAGGTCGGCCTCCCCGACATGCAGAAGCTGGTGACGGATGCCCTGAAGGCCAACGCCGAGGCCGAGGTCAAGAAGCAGGCCGACAACCTGATCCAGAAAGGCCTCGAGGGCCTGTTCAAGCGGCGCAACTGAGAGGCTGTGAAGGAAACCACGCTACAGCCTCTCAGCATGTCTCGGGCGGCCGCCTCCGCGGCCGCGGCGAGCCTGAGAGAGGATTGTTTCTCAGGCTCTGAGGGGCGCGCCGACGGCGCGATCCACAGCCGCTGGAACGTCGACAGCCGCAACCCGCCCGCGAGCGGGGTCGTCGCGCCGGCCTGCAGGCAGAGGGGTTTCGCTGGGCCCGGTCGCCCTCGACCTCAGCCACGCGCGCCCCTCGAGCCTCGGCGTTCTCGTGGTCGGTGGATCGCGCGTCGATCGCGCGATCCGGCGCCGCTACCTAGGATGGTCTTCCGGAGCCAACGCCATGCGAACGAATCCCGTCGTCGCGATCGCCCTGTCCGCCGTCGCGTCGCTCGAGGCCCAGGTCTACATCGTGGATGCATCCGGCGGAGCGGGCGCCCACTTCGTGAGCCTGCCGCAGGCCGTCGCCACGGTGCCGAGCGGATCGACGTTGCGCGTGCGCGGCGGCGGCTACTCCGCGGTGACCTTGACGGCGAAGGGCCTCGCGATCGTCGGCGAGGGTGCGGTCAACGTGTTCGGCAGTTGCTCCGTCCGATCGACCACCGCAGGCCAACGCGTGCTGCTGCGCAACCTCTGGTTTCCCGACGGCCTCCTGGTCACCGACGCAGCCGGTCCGGTTGCGATCGAGACGTGCAGCCTGTACTCGGCCTTCGCCACGCCGGGCCTCGCGCTCAGCGTGGTGCGCAGCCCGCAGGTTCGCGTGGACGACTGCAGGCTCGATATCCCTTTCACGACAGGCACGAGGCTCAGCGTCGAGGACGCGACGATCGAGATCTCGCGATCCCGGGTCCAGTGTTTCCGTTCCGACTATCCCCTCCTCGTGCGGCGATCACGCTGCACGCTCATCGACTCGAACCTGATCGGTGCAGATGGCGACAGTGCTTCCTGCCGGTTCGGAGGCGTCATCTCCCCGGCGACTCCCGGTGCACCGGGCTGCCAGCTCTTCGACTCGCTCATGCTGGTGGGCAACAGCGCGATCAACGGCGGCATCGGTGGCGACGGACTGAGCTGCACGAACGGGCAGGCCGGTGGACCCGGCATCCGCGCCGACAGCATCAGCACGATCTTCGTGTTCGGCACCTACCCAGTCGGCGGCGCCGGCGGCGGCGGCGTACCGCCCGGCCCCCCGGGTGCGAGCATCCTCGCCAACCTCGCACGGGTGCTGCACAGCCCTGGCCTGCGCATCCCGCGCACCTGGGTGACCGGAGCGCAGGTGCGCGGCCAGACCGTCCACATCGAGCTTCGTGCCGCACCTGCGAGCGTTGCCGTGCTCGCGTTCTCGTACACCGGGCTCACCGCGCCCCTCGAACCGATGGGCGTCGGGTCGTTCCCCCTGCACCCCGCGCTGGTCTCGATCCCGGTCGTGGTCCCGTCCAGTGGCGCCGCTTCGATCCCGTTGCCGCTCCCCGCGACCCTGCCGCTCAGCGAAATCTACACGGCTCAGGCCCTGAGCTGGCAGCCCGCCGGCCTGCTCGCCAGCAACACGTTCACGTTGCTGGCAGCGCAGTGAGCGAGGGCGCCTACCGCACCTCCAGCACCGCCCGCCCGCTCTCGATCACCATCGTGCAGCGCAGCAACTGATCGGCGCCGAGCACGCCGCGGCCGCGGCAGAGCCTGAGAGAGGATTGTTTCTCAGGCTCTGAGGGGCGCGCCTACGGCGTGATCCACATCCGCTGGAAGGTCGACAGCCGCAACCCGCCGGCGAGCGAAGTCGTCGCGCCCGCCTGCAGACACAGGTACTGGTCGACCAGCCCGACGTCGTTGGGGATCGTGTAGGGCCAGCTCGCGGTCGCGGTCGCGCCCGCCAGCACCGTGCCCACGTGCACGGCGCTGGACAGGTCCAGCACGAGCGTGCCGAACGGCGCGAGGGCGATCGGCGTGGCCAGCTGCGCAGCGCCCAGGAAGAAGTGCGCCGCCTCGCCGGCCGGCCACTGCACGTCGACGGTGCCCGAGCCACCGATCCGGAACGCGGACGCCTGCTCGCCGATCGTCAGCACCGGATACGGCAGGGTGGGATCCAGGTCGGCGCCGTCGGCGAGACCGTCGCCGTCGGCGTCGCCGTGGTAATGGAGCATCGCGATCATGCCCGTGCTCATGTGCCACGAGTCGTGGCAGTGGTACATCCAGCGGCCGGGGTTGTCGGCGACGAACTGCACCGACGCCGACGACCACGCCGACCCGCGGGGGCGGATGAGGACGGTGTCCTTCAGCGGCGGCGCGGTCGTGCCGCCCGCCGTGCCCATCAGCCGGAACGTGTGCCCATGGATGTGCATGGGGTGGTAGCTGCTGGCCGTCGTGGTGATGTTCATCTGCACGCGTTCCCCGGCCATCAGCATCATCGGGGTCACGTTCGGCCAGATCTCGCCGTTGATCGTGTGGTTGCCGTTGCCATCCATGGCGAGCGCCGACGCCAGCGTCCGGTTCGGCGTCGGGGTGATGGGCTCCACCGGGTGGTAGGCCGCGAGCTGCGAGTACGACAGCAGGGTGCCGGTGCGCAGGTTGTTCGGCACGAAGGATGGCGAAGGCACCGGCTGCGTCGAGCCCACGTACTGGATCACGGCGCGCACCTGGGTCACGTCGCGGCGACTGGTGAGCGACGCGGCGAGGCTCCACGTGCCGACGTTGTTCGCGTCGACGATCACGTCGTAGCGCTCGCCGATGCCGATCATGATCGCCTGCACGCGGACCGGCTGGACGCGGTGGCCATCGGTGTGCGTCACCGTCATGTCGTGGCCGTCGAGCGCGACGATGAAGTTGGTCTGCGCCGACGTGTTCACGAACCGCAGCCGCAGCTTCTGGCCCTGCTGAACCATGATCGGCGTCTGGCCCACGCTGCTGCGTCCGTTCATCAGCACGCCGAACCATGGCGTGGGGCCGCCGAGGTACGGCGTCCACTCGTCGATGACGACCACCTGATCGACGTCCGACGGCGGGTCCTGCCCGGCGTCCACCGGATCGACGATCAGCACGCCGGCGAGCCCAACGTCGGCCTGCGCGTCGCCCATGTGCGAGTGGTACCAGTAGGTGCCCGGCGTCATGTTCTGCAGGCGGTAGACGAACTCCTGGCCCGGCGCGATGGCGGGGCGCGACATGCCCGGCATGCCGTCCATGCCCTGGTGCACCGCCTGGCCGTGCCAGTGCACGATGGTCGACACCGGCAGGCGGTTGCGGACGCGCACGTCGACGACTTCGTCGGCGCGCATGCGGATGAGCTGCCCGGGGAGCGACCCGCCGTACAGCCAGGCGAGCTGGGTGAGCCCGGGTTCGATCTCCGGCGCACCGGGCGCGACGACCAGGTCGACGGTCCGGGTCTGCGCCGGCAGGGCGAGGGTGACGAAGGCGCTGGCGGCGAGGATGGAGACGAGGGTGCGCATGGAATGGGACGAAGGCGGCAGACGGGCGGGCGCAGGCCTGGAGAAACGTAGCCCGCGCGCGGCGTGCGACAACCAGGGCCGCGGACTGCGCCAAGAACCCGCGCATGCGCGTGACGGCGTGGGTCGGCCCGGCACTGACCCGTCACGACCATCCATACCGACCGACATGAACCCAACCGCCCCTGCCATTGTCCTTCTCGCCCTGACCGGTCTCGCCGCCGCGCAGACCGTGGTCTTCACCAACGACTTCGAGAGCGGCATCCCCGCCGAAGTCACGCCGGGCAGCGCCTTCCTCTCGAGCGTGCAGGGCTACGCCGGCCTCGGCCAGTCCGGCAACCAGTTCTTCGGCACCTTCCTGCGCAGCGCCACGGGCAACCAGGTGCGCCTGAGCCTCACCAACCTGCCGCCCCACCGCACGATCAGCCTGCGGTTCCTGTTCGCCGCGATCGACTCGCTCGATGGCGCCGGCACCTATCCCGCAGGCGACTACTTCAAGATCACCCTCGACGGCCGACCGATCTTCCGCGAGGCGTTCGCCAACGCACTGCCCACCCAGATCCAGACCTACACGCCGACCGCCGGCGTCACGCTCGCGCGGCGCGTCGACCTCGGCTTCACCGGCCCGGGCACCTACTACACCGACAGCGCGTACGACCTCGGTGCCGACCCGGTGTTCTCGAACTTCGTGCACTCGGCGTCGACCGCGGTGTTCACCTTCGAGATCGAAGGCGCCGGCATCCAGCCGATCGACGACGAGTCGTGGGCGATCGACAACCTGCGGATCAGCGTCGCGGGCCTCCCGACGGGCAGCGTCGGCAGCTACGGCATCTCCTGCGGACCGACGCTCACGGCCAACGGCGTCCCGGGCATCGGCCGCGCGTTGCCGATGACGCTGAGCGGGTTGCCGGCCAACACCGGGCTCGCGATGTGCGCCTTCGGCACGTCGAACACCCTGTTCATGGGCGCGCCGCTGCCCCTGCCCCTGCACTTCATCAACGCGGACGGCTGCTGGCTCCTCATGGACGCCGCGGTGGTCAGCGCCTACCCGATGGCGATCGCGGGCGGCAGTGCCACGACCAGCGTGCCGGTCCCCGCGCAGCAGTCGCTCATCGGCTTCGAGCTGTTCACGCAGGGCTGGCTGTTCGCCCCGGGCGCGTCGCCGAGCGGCCTGCTGTTCAGCGGCGGCCTGCGTCTGATCGTAGGGATCTGAAGACCTAGATCCCCGGCGTCAGCTCGAGGCCTGCCGTCGCCGACAGCCCGAGTCCACCTGCGCCTGGATCGCCCGCGATCCAGGCCTGCACGACGAGCGCGCCGCCGCAGAGCGAAGGGAGGTCCGGGATGGCGAGCCCGAGGCTCGCGCTGCCGTTGGCGAGGGTCGCGACCGGCACCAGGACATCGGGACTCGCGAGCACGGTGCCGCCGTCGAAGGGCACCGCGATGCGCGTCGCGCCGAGGAGCAGCACCGCGACGGTGTTCGGCCAGGCCTGGGCGATGTCGAGGTTCACCGTCGTGCCGAGCCGCGGTGCGGCCGAGGTCTGCAGGGTGGGCACGCCGAACGAGCCGGCCTTGCCGACTCCGAACGTGGCGACTCCGGCGCGGCATCCCGATCCGAGGATCGCGAAGCTCGCGTCGGAATCGTCGTGGCCCGTGTTGCCCAGCGCGTCGCGTGCGACGATGCGCAGGCGCGCGTTTTGTGCGTCGAGGTCGGGCACGGTCCAGAGGTAGCGCCCCGTCGGCGCGAGGTTCTGCGCCACGGGGAAGGCGAAGCTCGCGCCACCGTTCACCGACAGCCACAGGTCGCAACTCGTGACGGCCTCGTCGTCGTCGACGTCGAAGAGCACCTCGACTGGCGCGTTCGGCGTCAGCGCCGGCCCGCCGTTGTGCGTGCGGAGGTACGCGGTCGGAATGGTGCCGCCGCGGTGCTCCGGCACGTGCATCGCGATGCAGTGCATCACGCCCGCCGACGTGACGATCGCCTGGCAGTCGACCTGGACGATGGTCTTGCCCGGCAACGCCGCCGCCCACACGTTGCGGGCCTGCTGGTTGTGCGGCGCGACGGTGCTGTTCGTGTACGTGGGCAGCAGGAGCAGGTCGTTGCAGATCACGACGTTGGTGTAGGTGTAGTGCACGCCGCTGACGCTGCGCGCCGGCACGCGATGCACGACGTAGCCGCGTCCCGCCATGAAGACCGCCGCCGCGTCGCAGATCTGGTCTTGCGTGGAGCCGGCGTTCGCCGGCCAGTCGCTGATGACCACGACGTTGTCGCCGGCGACCTGCATCCACATGTCGAGGTGCTGGGTGGAGTCGACGACGGTCGGGAACGGGGTGAAGAACGTGGTGTCGACGTCCTGGTAGTCGCGCCAGATGCCGTGGATCTCCGTCTCCGTGCGCGTCGGGTTCTCGTTCACGATGAGGCGCGTGCAGTACGACCGGCGCAGCGCGTCCAGGTGGTAGTTGCCGCCGCCGTGGATGAGCGGGTGCTCGTAGAAGGTGTGCCGTCGCTGCGCCGCGAACGCGGCCGGCAGCACGTCGTCGGCAGGCCGCGGCCGGTTGTAGGTGTGGTCGACGACGACGCGGCAGTCGCCTTCGTACACGTAGCGCGGCCCGTAGTCGCGGATCCAGATCGTGTCGGTGGGCGTGACCAGGAACCGCACCCGCGCCATGTCGGCGCCAGCGCCAGCCAGCGTGGTGGTGACTGTCGCCTGCTCCGCCGCGGTGTCGACCACCACGTAGGCGCGCGCCCGACCGATGGTGGTGATCGCCACCGCCATCTGGCGCAGGATCGCCTGCCAGCTCGTCGAGCCCTCCCACGCCAGCAGGATGCCGTCCATCGGCTCGTACTCCGCCGCGCAGTGCAGCGGTCCGGTCGGCGGCGGCGTCACCGCTTCGGAGGGGACGAGCGGGTGCCGGCGCAGGTACTCGGCCTCCGCGCGAGTCAACGAGCGTGGCGTCGTGTTGCCTTCGGGGTAGGTGAGCTGCTGCGCACCGAGGGTGGCGGCGAACAGGACGACGAAGGGGAACCGGACCATGACGAGGGCGGGGATCATGCGCTGTCCGGCGACTGCTGCCCACCCCTTGGCCGTCCTATGGGCCAAGGCGCGGTCAATGCCCGAGGACCATGCGCAGGCCGTTGCTCGCGGCCCAGCCCTGACCACTCGCGCCCGGGTCGTTGGGGATCCACATCTGCCAGTAGATGCTGAGCCCGCAGAGCACGCTCGCATCCGGCAGCGGCACGAAGAAGTCGACGGCGCCCGCGGCGTTCGAGGTGAGCCCCATCAGCTCCGCCGGCTGCACGAGGAGCGTGCCGCCGTCGAACGGCACGGACGCCGTCGCGAAGCCGTAGATGTTGACGACGGTGGCGTTCGCCAGCGTGTTGGTCAGCTCGAGGCGCCACAGCGACGGCAGCTCCGGCAGGGTGCTCGACGCGAGCGCCGGCAGGCCGCGCTGGCCGGGCTTGCCCGTGCCGTAGCGCTGGTTCGCAGCGAGATGGAAGCAGCCGCCGACGTCGCCGGTCGCGCACACGGCGAAGCCCGACGGCCCCTGCGGCACCGCGGTGCCCGACACTTCGATCGTCCAGGTGCCGGCCATCGGCGTCGCGATCGCGACGCGCTCGACGTTGTTCTTTGCGTCGGCCGCGCCGCCCGTGCTCGACCACGAGTTGACGAACGCGTTGCCGAGGTAGCGGTCGCCGTTCGGCGCGCGCACCACGAGGTCGAGGTCGTTCACCACCGGATTGGCGGCGTTGACGGTGCCGGCGAAGTCGGTGAACGCGAGCGTCACCTCGAGCGAGACACCCGCGCCGAGCACGTCCAGCGTGAAGGTGCGCGTGTTTCCCGTGGTGAGGCCGTTGGCGCGGCGCACATCGGCGGCCCACAGGCGCGCGCTGTCGCCCGGGAAGTACAGCGACTCGTCCAAGTTGATGCGGCCCCAGCCTTCGGTGAAGTTCGGGTAGCCGGCGATCCCGGTCATGTCCTGGCAGGTGTTGACGAGCACCGCCTTCACCAGCGCGCCGCTCGGCTCGAAGCCGTCGGCCGGTGTCGCCACGCCGCTCGGATAGAAACCATCGACGAAGTACTGGCGCACCAGGGCGGCGGCACCGGTGGCACCCGGACACGCCATGCTCGTGCCCGTGGCGGCGCGGGTCCCGCAGGCGAGCGAGCTGCTCGCCGACTGGATGGAGCATCCGGGTGCGAACAGGTCGGGCTTGCGACGACCGTCCGCCGTGGGCCCGACGCCACCGCCGCACTTGCTGTTGGCGCTGGCACCGTTGTTCGAGTTGCCGACGGCGACGAGGTTCTTGGCGTTCTCCGGGTTCTTCAGCGCCGACTGGTTGGTCTCGGCGAAGAACACGAGGTTGTCTTCGTTCTGCCACGCGAACGCGTCGATCGCGTTGCACAGGGTGTCGTAGGCCGTCGTGCTGTCGTTGCCCCACGAGTTGGTGTGGAGGCGCGCACCGTTGGCACGATGCGTGGTCGCGAGGCTCGCCCACGCGCTCGAGCTGTAGTTCGAGCTGTGCGCGAGTCGCGCCGCGTACGCGATGCCGCGCCCCGCGGTCGTGCCGTTGATCGGGAAGGGATCGCCCGCCGCGGTACCCGCGGTGTGCGTGCCGTGGCTGCTCGCCGACCCGGTGCCGGAGCGATAGACGACCTTGCGATGCAGCGGGCCGACGGCGACGCCCGGGTCGTCGAAGTAGCACGACGTGGCGAGAACGGCACCGTCCATGTGGCCGATGACCTGGCCTTCGCCGTGCAGCCCCTTGTCCCAGATCTTGCGGTTGTTGGCGGTGAAGGTCTGGATCGTCCAGGTCACCGTGTCGTTGCGCTCGGTCAGCTCCGCGTCACGCTCGATCCACTGCAGGTCGCGTCCGCGCGCCAGTTCGCGCACGGCGGCCATCGGCGCCTCGACCAGGAGCAGCACCCGCCCCAGCGTCGAATCGGCGTTGAGCACGCGACCGCCCGCCGCGACCACCTGCGCCGTCGCCGTGCCGGCGTCGATCCCGGCGAACGCGTGCACGAGCAGGCGGATCGGCTCGTCGCCGAGGATCGGCGCCGCGAGAAGGAGCGGGTCGATGCGATACGCGGGATGCAGGTCGCCGACCCACGCGACGGTGGCCTGCGCCGCCGCCGCGGCGCGCGCCGCGCCGGTGCCACGCGCGAAGAATGCGTGCGCCGGCACGAAGTCGAGCAGCTCGACGCCGAGCGTCGTCATCGCCCGCTTCTTCGCGTCGGTCACCGGCGGCGCGAACTGCACGATGAAGTAGCCAGGCTCTTCCGGCTTCGCCGGTACCGCGCGCAGGTCGACGGGCACCTCGGGCTCGGCGGCGGTGGTCGCGAAGGTCGCGTGCTTGAGCGCGAGGTCGCGGTCGGCCGTGCCCTGGGTGGGCAGGGGGACGGAGAGGCAGAGGGCGGTCAGCCCGGAGAGGAACGCGATGCGTGGGTGCATGCGGGGAGAGGAGTGGTGGCCCGGGCAGGCAGAACGGTCGGCGAGACGATAGCGGCACAGCCGGGTCCAACCAGATCCGGCTGAGGCGCCCGGGGGCACTGCGGCAACGACCCCTACGGCAGCAGGTGCAGCGCGTACTCCATCGCAGCATGCACCTGACGCGTGAGGATCGCAGCAACGGCGAAGACCGGCACCGCGAAGGTCCAGCGTCGGCTCCAGAGGCGCGACGCCGGGGACGGCAGGCGCCACGCGAGCAGGTTGTGCACCCGCCCGAGGACGTCGCCCCCGTCGTGAACCGCACTCACCGGCAGCGGCGGGGCAGGCCGCGCGACGATGAGGCGCGAGACGCGCACCAACGCCGATGCGAGCTCGACCGCACACCCGGCAGTCTGCGCCGCGCGCGCATCCGCATGGATCTCGGCGGCCCGCCGCCAGGCAGCAGCGAACGGACTCGTCGCTCCGTCGCACGCCTCGACCAGCAGCCGACGCAGGTTGTCGCGCGAGCGGGCGTGTGCCTGTTCGTGCGCCGCGATGGCTCTCAGCTCCGCATGGGAGCAGGTGTCGAGGATCCGCCGATCGACGAAGAGGCACGGCCGCCAGATGCCGGCCAGGGCGACTTCCGGTTGCCCGAGGTCCACCGCCAGCGCCCGGAGGCCCCAGACCTCTGTCGGCAGGGACCGCGCGCCGCACGACCACCGCCGCTGCAGCCGCCACGAGCGACGCAGCATCTGCGCAACCCGGAGGAGAACGAGCGTGAGCTGGAGCGCGCCGACTACCGCGAGGCTCCACAACAGGACGCCGGGCCGCTCGCCGCCATTCAGCGGTTCGTGCAGCAGGAACGAGGGCAACAGCACGCCGAACGCGATCGCGGCGGGCAGCAGGGTGGGGAGCACCGCCACGGCGAACGACCGCCGCGCGCCAGAGGGCAGGGGCCCGCGTCGCCAGAGACCCCAGCGCAGCGCACAGGCGAGTCCATGCATCGCGGCATGGGCAGCGAAGGTGAGGACCAACCCGAGAGCCAGCGGACTCATGCCTTTTCCTCCTCCTCGAGCTCGCGACGCCGTTCGCGGACGAGCTGATCGAGTGCGTCGAGCATCGCGCCATCGATCTCCCCGACTTCCTCCACGAGATACGAGAGGACGGTCTCCGCACGCGAGACGCGCGCCTCGTACACGAACGCACGGCTGTCACGTGCGCGGTCGAGCATTCCCTTGCGGTGCAGGCGGTCGAGCGTCGTCATCAACGTCGTGTAGGCGACGCCGGGGAAGTCGGGCTGCAGGTCCTTCACGCGCGACGCGCACCCGCGGCGCCACAGGGCTTCCAACACACGGCGTTCGAGGGGGCCGAGTCGCATGGCGGAGAATGGTAGCGGCGTCGCGCCGTCAACGGATGCGCCACGGCGCACTCGCCTCGCCCTGCGGCCGAGCGGTCCTTGCCAGCGATCCCACGTCTACGAATCAGAAGATGTGGACGCCGGTCGAGCGGGTCAGATACGGGTTGCCGAGCGTGGGAGCGACCATCGCTTGGTACTCGATCTCGAGGCCTCGCAGCGCCGGATCATCCGGAACCGCGAAGCGAAGGACGCCGTACCCCTGCGGCATCGGAACGGGAAGCACAGGAATCGGCAGGATCGCGGCGGGATCGAGCTCGAGGTCGCCGAGTCCGGCGATCGCCAGCGGTTGCGTAAGCAGGCGCGTGCCGAGGAGGAAGTAGCCGGTGCCCGCAACGCCCTGGACCCGCACATCCATGCGACTGCCGCCGACGAACACGCGGTGGAAGTCGGGGTACTGCCAGAGCGTGAGGACGTCCGGGTCCGCCGATCCTCCGTAGATCCAGTTGGGCAGATCGAGACGGGCACTCTCCGAGTTGGCGCGCCCGCCGATCGGAACCTGGGGAAGCGAAGTGGACTCGATGCGACCATCGAACGTCCCGAACGCCAGCGCCCGAGTCCCACCGCTGTCAGTGACGCTCAGCGTCGTGCGCCAGATCGCGATCTGCGGCGTGCCGATCATGGCCTCGGTCAGCCAGCGTTCACGCCGCGCGTCGTACACGAGCAACGTCGAACCGTCGACCGCCGCGAGCACGGCGCTCGCGGCGTTCACCTGCGTGGTCGCCACGCCGCTCGCGTTGACGCGCGTGATCCCTCCGGTGCGGCCGCTGAAGGCCGCAAGACCCGTCTGGGTCCGGAACAGCGCCGACGTCTCGCACAACTCCGGCTGGATCGGCAAGGAGTCGGCCGGACCGTCGACCCACTGGCCGAGCACGGCGCTGTAAAGCTTGAACGATCCGTTCTGCAGCACCATCGACCCCACCGACCGCGACACCGACGTGGTGGCCACGGAGCCGAGCGCCGTCGTCGTGTTGCCCCGGATGGCGCTGAACGCGTGCACCCGGTCGGGAAGCGCCAGGAACAGCGCCGCCGTGCCGACCTGCACGACCGGGTTCACTGAGACCGGCAGCGACACCCACTGCGGCCGAATCGAGGAGAACACCCAGCTCTGGCCGGTGCCGTCGGCCACGTACGCGATGGTCTCGCTGAGCTGCGACGTGGATGTCGGGGACACGGTCATCGCGCCGAACACGGCGCGCAGGCCGCTGAAGGCCACATAGCTGCCCGCGTCGCTCGCGACCGCCAGGTCGTCGCCATACGACCAGCTCGGCGTCGCCCCCGGAGCGGCGTGCACCGTCCAAGCGTTGCGCATCGCGGAGAACCCGTGGATCGAGCTGCCGGCGAGGACCACACCGGCGGTCCCACCCGCGTGCGCGTACGTCCCGGCCACGGCAGCTTGGGTGGTCACCCAGTTCCCGAAGAACGCCGACATCGCGTAGAGACTCGTGCCGTCCACGACGACCGCAGTGTGCCGTTCGACCTGCGCGATCGCGTTGCCGCCGACCTGCAGTCGTGTCCACGTCGTCTCGAACGCGTTGAAGGCCCAGATGTCGCCACCGTCGCGGACCAGCCAGATCGAGTCGTTCTTCTGGCTGGTGGGATTGATCAGCTGCGCCGATGCGCTGAGGCTCACGGAGCGCCACTCGCCGCTGTATGCGGAGAAGGCGTGGAAGTCGGTGCTCGTCGTGGCGAGCACGGAGTCGTTGCTCACCCGCGCCGTGGCGCCCACGACCGGCTGCGTCACCCAGCGCCGCGCAAAGCCCGAGTAGGCATGCACCTGGGCGCCTTCGACGTAGGTGATGACCTTGCCGAGCGACTGGACGTTGATCGTCTGGACGCCGCCGGGCACGGACAACGCGGTCCAGGTCGGACGTGTCTGCGCCTCGACCATGGTCGCGAGTGAGGCGGCGAGAGCGAGGAAGGAGAAGAAGCGAGCGGTTGGTTCGAGTGAGAGCATGGTGTGCGTCGGTGCGAAGTGGACGCACGGAAAGATCCGGCGTCGCGCGCGGGTGTCAACCGCCGCCGCCACGCGCTCCGCATCGGCATTCCTACTATCGCGATCGTAATCCGCCGCGCATTGCCCGAGAAACGGGCAACGAACGCCCGGCGCGCGCGGCAACTACGATCGCGGTCGTACTTGCGCAAACGCTCGCCAGCGCACCGTGCTCAGTCGTGGAGCGTGATCTCGACGCTCCCCGCGAGCTGCACGTCGCCGCGTGCCTGCAGCGTCGTGAGAAGCGTGCGCAGGCTCGGCCGCAGGGTCACTTCGCGCGTCGCGCCATCGACCCGCAGCGTCAACGGCTTGCCGAGGTCGCACAGGCGTGCGTCGAGGCAGAGGGTGACCTTCACATCCCCGGTGCGTGTGACGGTGAGCGTCTGCCCCTGCAGCGTCGCGTCGACGCGCTTGCCGGGGCCACCCGCGTCGATCGCCACCCAGTGGTGCGCGCGGATCGCAGGATCGACGGGTTCCCACGTCATCTCGCGCGGCAGGGGCTGCCGGACCGCGGGGAGGAGGTCCTTCAGGATGTCGCGATCGGGTAGCCCGCCGTGGCCGAAGCCCGGCTGGAAGAGGAAGCCGCCCGGGAAGGCATCGGTGCGCTCGCCCCGCAGCGTCGCCAGCGTGGCGGCGAACTTCTCGCAGCGTTCGCGCCGGCCGTAGGCGGTGTCCTTCTCCCCCACCATGAAGGTGAAGCGCAGGTTGCGCAGGTTGCGCGCGGAGGTCACGCCGTCGGTCGGCGCCGCGGCGCTGCTGTGCCCGGCGGCGAAGCAGTCGGCGAGCATCGGCGCGATCGCGAACGCTCCGTAGCCGCCGTGCGAGTAGCCTGATAGCACGCTCGAGTGAAGAAGTAGCTTCAGAGGCACCCGCGTTTCCACATGCACTTCGCGCCGACCAGCTCTTCGTGGCTCAACATGGTCGAACGCTTCTTCCGCGACATCACGACCACGCGGATCCGCGTGGCGTCTTCCCGAGCGTCTCGCAACTCGTGGCCGCCATCGAGAGCTGCCTCGAGGAGCACAACTTGGACCCGAAGCCCTTCATCTGGACCGCCAAGGCCGGCGACATCCTGGCCAAGATCACGCGAGCAAGGGCGTCGCTCGCGAATGGTGCCCCATCTGCAACTAGTCCTCAGACCAGCGTGAAAGTCTGCGTTCTTTCTCGAAGAACGTAAGCCC
>CAYQMF010000061.1:0-36475 GCA_964418595.1 uncultured candidatus Brocadiaceae bacterium | reverse complement strand
CGGCTGCGCCTCGCTGTTGAGGTGCATCCAGCAGCCCTTGGTCTGACACACCGCGGTGATCGGTCCGCGCAGGCGCACGGTCTTGCCGAGGTGGGCATCGGGGTTGGCGAGGGCTGCGGCCACGTCGACGGCGGCGCCCTCGGCGATGCCGTCGCCGAAGTGGTCGAACATCTGCGCGTCGAGCTTGGGCGGGGCCTTGGCGGGGGACTGGTCCTGCGCGGTGGCAGCCAGGGACAAGACGAGGATCGAGAACAGGGTGCGCATCGGGTTTTGGGGCGCCGGGGGCGCGGGGGATGGTGCGGAGGGTAGAGGCTTTGGTCGCGCTCCGGAAGGGCAACGCCGCGTCGTGCCCCGTACTTGCGCTCCCACGCGGGCGTCGTCACCATGCGCGGCCCCATGCTGCGCGCTTGCCTCGTCGTGTCGTTCCCGCTCGCCGTCATCGCCGCATGTTCCGCGCCGGCCCCGGCCCCGACGCCTTCACCCGCGCCCGAGACCTTCGCCGCCGGTTACGACGACCGCGACTGCAACCTGAGCACGCCGCTCACGCCCGGCGTCCCCGGCAGCCCCGGCAACCTCATCCCCTCGCCGCGCAATCCCAACGGCGACAGCGAGCTGTCGGCGCTCATGCGCACCTTCGTCGACGACCTCCACCAGGCGCGCCCGAGGCTCGAGCGCGGCGAAGCCGTGCCGGCGCTCTTCCCCAAGCACAGGACGATGCGCTGCGCCTGGCCGACGGTGCCGTCGGAGCGCAACGAGCGCTACGACGGGCTCGCCATCGCCTACCTCCACCTCGTGCGCGCCTACGACGCCGCGCCCGGCAAGGACACCTACAACGGCGTGCTCGGCGGCTGCATCGCGTGCCACTCGCAGTCGTGCGGTGGGCCGCTCGACTTCATCGACGGGATGATGTGGCGTTAGAAGCGGATCTCGAGCGGACCGTCGGCCGGCACCGTGATGCGCCGATGCGCGCTACGCGTGCTTTCGCGCTCGACCCAGGCGTCGAGGACGGCGTCGGGGATCAGGTGCAGGCGCAGGTCGGGCTCACGCACGGTCGGTCGCCACGTGGTCGTTTCGCCGAGCCCGAGTGCCTCGGCGTCGGTGTCCTTGGCCGCGGCGCGCAGCCACGGATCGCGTAGCCCGTCGTCCACCAAGACGACGCCGAGGGCGATGCCATCGCCCGCCGGTGCGTAGAGCACGACCTCGGTGGTCGCGCGCAAGGACACCGCGATGTCACCGCCCGGCGCGACGAGTCGCAGCGGGATGTGATGGCGCGCGGCCACGATGAGGTCGCTCGGCGGTGTCGTGAGGATCGCGGCGGCGCGGCCGCCGTCGAAGGTGCTGCTGCCGAAACGCAGCATCGTTTCGGCATCGCCTTCCCTCGGCACCGTGAACAGCGACGCCGTCGTCCCGCCGTGGATCGTCGAGCACAAGGGCTCGCCGGTGCCCGTGCGTGCCGACACGGTCACGCTGCGCGCCACACCGCGGAGGTCGAGCGCGGTGCCGTCCTCGGGCCAGACGTTGCTGCCCGCGCGCAGTTCGATCGGCTGTGTCTCGTGCAGCAGCGTGTGCTGTCCGTGGATGCGCACCGTGCAGGCACCGCTGGGCTCGAGCCCACTCCAGACGAACGTGAGTCCGAATCCGTGTTCCTCCGGGAGAGCGACGGCGGCGGAGTCGGACCCGACCGGCGTGAGCGATGCCCAAAGCGATGCCCAGGGCACCGGCGGGGGGACGATCGTGGCAACGAGATCGGTGCCGTGCACTTCCCCCTTGGTCGGGTCCCTCCTTGGCGGCCCGTGCCGGAACGTCTCGGGGACGATGACGTCGCCGAGGTCCGTCGTGCCGCCCGCGAGCAACCCTAGCGGCACGGCGCCGGTGTACTCCTGTCCGCGGAGATCGATGTCGGCGTCGCGGATCGGCAGCGCGTTGCCTGGCACGGCCAACGCCGTGACGAAACTGCCGTCGCTCGCGCTCGGCACGACGGCTTCATCGCGGCCGCCGTCGATTCGGATCCACGCGGCTACGCCGGCGATCGGTTCGCGCTCCGCCGTGAGCAACCGGCCGCGGACCTCGCAGCGAGCAAACGGCATGGGCACGTGCATGCGCACGGGCGTCGCGATCTCCGCGGGCCCGCGGATCGGGAGCCGGCAGTCGAGCCGTTCGGTCTGCGCGGTGAACTCCCACGTCCCGCCGAGCGGCACCTGCCGGTACGTGACGACTCGTCCGTTGGCCGCGAGGTGACCGGCGATGGGCTGTGGGGCCATGCCCGCCGGCCGGAGCAGGACCGGGGGGGCGGAAGTGACGTACGCGTCCTCGCCGTGCATCGGTCCCGGTTCGCCCGGCCTGCGCGCGAACCGAGTGGCGAGGATCTCGTCGTCGAAAGGCAGTGAGACTCCCTGATCGTCGGTTAGATCGACCTCGATCGTCCCGCCGGCGGGGACGACGAGCCGGATCGGCTCGCCGCGCTCGACGTCGGCGGTCGCCACGTCGCACGCACGGTCGGCCAGGTGCGCCAACGGGATGACCAGGCGCAGGCGCCAGTCGGCCGCCGCGCGATCGCGCCACGGGATGAGGCACTGCAGGTGGGGCACTTCGATCCGACCGGTCGCGTCGCTGATCCCCAAGTCTTCGTGGAAGCGACCGATGCCGCCGCTCCACGGGTCGCGGTGTTCTCCCTCGGCGATCACGGGGATGCCGGGTGCAGGTCTGCCCTCGGTATCGGACACGATCACGACGAGGCGCGCGTCTGACACCAGTTCGACGCGGTAGGGAGCCGCATCGGCTGGCGCCTCGCGCAAGTGCGGGACCTCGCCGTACAGCTCGGCCGATCGGATCCGCAGTTTCGTGCCGAACTTCGCCGGCACGCTCGCGCGTCCATACGCGTCGGTGCGCGCCTTGCGCAGCCCCTCGTTCTCCGCGTCCTTCGCCGCGATGCTCTCGCCGAGTTCGCCGATCGCGGGTCGATACCACACGTCGGCGTCGGGCACGGGCTCGCCGGAGCCGGCGAGCACGGCGTGGACGCGCACGTGGCCCGGACTCAGGGGCGTGGCCACCGGTTGCCGCTCGGCAGATGTCGTCACTGGGGCGTCGTGCGCGGCTGGTGCCAGGTCGATTGTGGCTGGAGCCGCCGGCGCAGGCAGCGTCCGGGTCCAGACGAAGCCGATGCCGGCGGCGATCGTGGTGATCACCAGGATCGCAAGGACCTGATGCGAAGGTCTCACAGCTTCGCTCCGCACCGCCGGCAGAATGTCGCATCCGTGTCGTGCCCCTCGACGCAGCAGCTCGGGCAGGCCTGTCCGCTCGGCTTGCGCGGGTGCTGCACGAGTTCGGCCGACACGATGCCGGTGGGCACGGCGATCAGGCCGTAGCCGAGGATCATCAGCAACACGGCGAGCGTCTGGCCGAGCGGCGTCTGCGGGGCGATGTCGCCGTAGCCGACGGTGGTGAGCGTGACGACCGCCCAGTACACAGAATACGGAATGCTGGTGAAGCCCCGCGCGGGGCCTTCGACCAGGTACATCACCGCGCCGGCGATGAGCACGCTGCACACGACCGCGAGCAGGAACACGGCGATCTTGTGGCGGCTTGCCCACAGCGCGCGCGCGAGCAACCGCGATTCGCCGCTGAAGCGCGCGAGCTTGAGCACGCGGAAGACGCGCAGCGGGCGCAGCGCACGGATGATGAGGAGCGACTGCGAGCCTTCGAGCACGAGGCTCGTCCACGTCGGCAGGATCGACAGCAGGTCGACGACGCCGAAGTAGCTGCGCGCGTAGCCGAGCGGCGAGCGCACGCACCACGGGCGCAGGAGGTACTCGGCGGTGAACAGGCCGGTGAAGACCCACTCCAGCGTGCGCAGCAACGGCCCGTGCGCGGCGCGGATCGGCTCCACGCTCTCGATCATGATGACGACGAGCGAGGTGACGATCAGGAGCAGGAGTGCGATGTCGAACCGGCGGCCGGCGGGTGTGTCGACCTCGAACACGATCTCGTGCAGGCGGTGGCGCAGCGGCGAGCGGGGATCGGCGGGGCCGACCATGGCATTGGGGATCGTGCAGGGTGGGCCTGGACGAGGCCAGGGCGAGGGATCGCGCCGGATCGGAACCCCATGCCTCGCGCCCGCGCGCTACTCGCCGAACAGGGTACGCACCGCGAGGCGGAAGCCCGAGAGCGCGTCCTCGCCGATCAGCGTGTCGCCCTCGCCCAGCGCTTCGCTGCGTCCGCCCGCCCGATGGACGGTCAAGGTCCGATCTTCCGGGTCGAGGGTCCACACCTGGGTTGCGCGGGCGCCCAGATAGTCGCGCACCTTGCGGGCGACCTCGCGCACGCTGGCGTCGGGCGAGAGCACTTCGATCGCGACGTCCGGTGCCCCTTCGACGAACGCGTGCGCCGGCACCGCGCGCCCCTCGCGCAGGAACGCGACGTCCGGTGCGCGCACGGTGTCCGGATCGCGCCGCAGGACGAAGCCCGTCTCCGCGCTGAAGATCCGGTCGGCACCGCGTGCCGTGGCCCAGGCGACGAGTGCGTGCAGCACGCGGCTGGCGACGCTGGCGTGCCCGCCATGGGCGGGGCTCACATCCACGATCCGGCCGTCGACCAGCTCGCACGGGCGGTCGCGGTACGGCGGCCGGCCGAGCTGTTCGATCGTGACCAAGGAGTCGGTAGACATGGACGGGTCGTCGTGGTGTGGCATCGATGGTAGCTCATGAGGCCGTATCAGTGGCCGCGAGGCGCGCGCCGGTGACACCGATCTCGAGGATCGTGTCGAGGCGATCTCCTGCGGGCGCTGGCCCGCACGTTGCATGGACGCCCGCGTCCGTGTGCCTCGCGCGCGATCGCGAGGCGCGATGTCACCGTTCCGGAACGAAAGCCCATGCGACTCGGCGCCGTCCTTCTCTTCGTCTCCTCGCTCGCCGCGCAAACGCGCGAGCTGATCCAAACCCCCGCGCCCGCGCCGGCGAGCCCGCCCGACGCGGTGGAGTTCGAGGGCGAGGAAGGGGGCTGCACCGGGTCGATGGCGCCGGAGGCGCGCACCTGGTGGTACTCCGAGAGTGATCGCTTCTGGCTGCGGCCGCCTCTCACGCTGGATCCCGGCGAGCGCGCGGCCATCGTCGCCGACCTGCGCGGGGCGATGGCGCGCACCACGGATCCCGAGGCTGCAGCCGGCCTGCTCGTGGCGCGGTGCGCCATCGGGCGCGAAGAAAGTGATGCCGTTGCAGCGCGCGACGCGCTGCATGCGAAGGAACCGATCCTCGCGGCAACGGCCGGCGTGGCGCTGGGGCTGACGCGTGCCCCCGACGTGATCCCCACGCTTCTTGCCGTGTTCGCAGACTCCGCACGGCCGGTGCGACCGCGCGCCTGGGCCGCCTACGGGGTGGCGCTCGCGCTGGAAGGTAACGTCTCGCTCGGCGTGCAGGCCGACGTGCTGCGCGTGGCTGCGGCGCGGCTACAGGCCAACGACGCCGATCCCGACCTCGATGTCGCGGCAGTGTTCATGCTGCGCGCGCTGCGACCGGGCCACGACCGCGCGCTTCTCGACGCCGCGCTCGGGGTCCTGTGGGCCTTTCACGACCGCCCCGATGTCGGGCGCGTGCGCGCCCGCGCCCACGTCGCCAGCGCGATCGCGAGGTTGTCGGCACCGGGTGGTGATCCGGGCGGGTTCAGCCGGCAGAGACTGTGTGCGGCGTTGGCGCGCGGCGACGACCGCCACGAGTGGCCGCTCGGCGTCGGCGCCGCGCAGGCGCTCGGCGCGCTGTGCGAGGGGCAGCCGTGTCCGGAGGTCGAGGCGGCGTTGACCGCGCACGCGACGCGCGGTCGCAACCGGCACGTGAGCGGCATGGCGCGGCTCGCGCTGGGTCGGATCGGCAGCGACGACGCGGTGCGAGGCCTGCTGGCTGAGCTGGGCGGGCACGACGGGTTCGTCGGTGCGTGGGCCGCGACCGGCCTGGGCTGGGCTGCGCGCTCGTCGCCGGTGCTCGAGGTCGCCCGGCGCGAAGAAGTGCGCGCCGCGCTGCTGGCGAGGCTCCCCGATCACCACGCCCACGAGTTCGACGTCTACCTTCTGGCGCTCGGCCTGAGCGGCCACCAGGGTGCAGCGGGAGTGGTGTCCGATGCCGTCCGCGCGCGCGCGTGGAGTCGCCACACCTGCGTCAGCGGCGTGGAAGCGTTGGCGCTGCTCCGGGCACCCGAAGCGGTGGACGCCGCTCGCGGGATGGCAGCCGTCGCGCGCGGCGATAGGTTCGAGGATCTGATGCGCGTGCGCGCGCGCTTGGGCGACCCGACTCTCGTCGCCGACCTGCGAGCCCACTTGCATCCCGACCAACGCAACCTGGTGTTGCTCGCCGGGAGTCTTCGCGCCCTGGGCGAGGCCGGTGCCGCCGGTCTCGGCGAGCTGCGCGCCGCGCTCGCGTCGTCGTCGTCCGAGCAGCGGGAGCTGGCGGCGGACGCGCTCCTGCTCGCGGTGTCTGGTGGCTCGCCGCTGGCGGCGATGCACTGCGACCACGCGTATCGGTTCGCGCCGCTCTCGCTCGGCCACGTCTGGGACGGGCTGCTGTCGATGTGGTAGACGAGGTTGCCTGGCGGCCGGCGCCCGGTCTGGAGCTGGCGGGCAGAGGCGCCAGCGATCCCTGGTTGCAGAAGTGCTAGCACCACGCTAGCATTCGCGGCCATGCCGACCTTGCATGTGCGCAACGTTCCCGAGCCGCTGTACGAGGCGCTGCGTCGCCGCGCCGAGGAGATGGGCACGTCCATCGGCGCCGAGGCGATCGCCGCCCTCGAGCGCGCGATGCGCAGCGACTTGCTCGGCGTGCGCGAGGTGCTCGCCGAGTACCACACGCATCGTCCCACCGCGCGCCGCGGCACGCCGTCCGCCGCCGACCTCGTGCGCGAAGACCGCGACCGCCGGTGATCCGCGGCGCCGTCGTGGTCGATGCCTCGACCGTCGTCGAGTTCCTCGTGCGCCTGCGCTGGGCGGATGAGGCTGAGCGACTGTTCCAGGCGGCGGGCGACGGCGACGTCGACCTGATCGCACCCGACATCGTCTTCCTCGAGTCGGTCTCGGCCCTGCGCAAGCTCGTGGTGCGCAAGGCGATCGACGCCGCCGCCGGCGGGCGCGCCGCGACGATGCTCGGCAAACTGCCGATTCGCGCGATCGCGGTGCAGCCGTTCGTGGGCGAGCTGTGGGGGTGGCGCGAGAACCAGACGCCGTACGACGCGGCCTACGCCGCGCTCGCGAAGCACGCCGACGCGCCGCTGGTGACCGGCGACGACGCGCTCGTGGCGGCCCTGCGTCGCAAGCCGGTGCGCGTGGTGCCGCTGGCGCAGCTCGGGGGGTAGCCGCAGCTGCCGAGCCCGCGTGGTCCCTGCCTCTCCAAGACGTTCGCTCTTCGGCCGGTCGCCGAGGGCTCGCAGCTCCGAGCGCGCATGATCCTCCGCCCTCCGCTCGCGAGTCGCCGTTGTTCGAGATCCGCTTCTCGAGCGTCGGGTCACGGGCCGCCGAGGAGGCGGCGCAGTTCATCAGCGTGCGTCGCCAAGAACTGGCGGTCCTTCGGTCGGTTGGCGTGCGCTTTGGCGGTCACGATGTCGGCGAGGCTGGCCACCGGAACCGAGGCCCCCTGAGCTGCAAGGGCCGCGAATTGTTGCGTCGCGCACAAACTTGGCGAGGCCTGCAATCTCGCCACGCCCGCTGAATTCGCCACGCCCGAGCGGCCCTGGAAGCCCCAGACGATAGCCATCGCCGGCGGCCCCTTCTGGCGTCGCGCAGCGACGCGTCAACCCTCCGGGTTGCGGCCGCCGGCCGCGATGAGCATGGAAGGTGCGCCGCCGTGTCCAGACCTCGTCGAACGAGAAGGCGCCCATCACCAGTGAGAAGTCGACGTGCAGAAGCTGGCCGTCGACCGCGGACGTCAAGGCCACGCGATCGACGACCGCCCGGGCCAGAGTCGCGTCACGCGGCCGATCCAACGGATCGAGATCGGCCAGAAGCTCGAGCCCGAGTGCCTCGCACGCTTGCCAGGCGCGCAGGAGGTTGGCGGCATCGCGGGGCAGCAGGAGGTCCTGGTCGCTGGTCACGAACAGGGTGCCGAGGGCGTAGTAGTTCGCTCCCCACACACCGGTCACGACATAGCGGACGCCCGCGTCGTTCAGCGCGGTCACCACGCGCAGGAACGGATCCATCAGGCGGGCTCGAACTGGCGGAAGTGGCGGCGGCAGAACTCGTAGGTCGGCCAGATCCAGCTCTTGTCGGCGCCGTCCCGGTTTTCGGGGCGCGCCTCCAGGGCTCGGATCGCGGCAAGGTACTGGCCGCTCACCTGGTACGGTCCCCGGTCGCAATCGTCACGTTCGGCGTACGCGAGTGCGCGCAGGGCGACTTCGGTTGCGGAGTCCATACGCGAGAAATCCTACCGAACGGTTGGCGGCGTGCGAGGCGCGACGCGTTCGGTCCACGCCGGTGCACCTCACGCCCAGGCTGGTTCCTCGGGCGGATCCGCTAGCCCCAACCCGAGCGCGAATCTGTCCGTCTCCGTCCCGTTGCATGTTCTCGATCTGCGCGCCCTCGTTGAGACGCTTCCAGAACTCCGAAAGGCCGTCCAGATCGTGACCGACACGATCCCGATGCTGCCGGCGGTCGGTGGCTCCTGCCCGCTTCCGATCCCCGGTGACAGCGCGTTCTGCGGTGCGGTGGTCAACGCGCAGCCGATCCACAGCGATGCCGGTGGTCGGCCGACGTGGCGTTCACGCCGGGGTTGAACATCACGCTCGGCAACTGAGCGGGCTGTCGATCGCGGCCGGGCTCCAGGCCGAGCGACTGCCGCGGCCCCGGTGCTTGACAGCGTGGACTTTGGAATGCAAAGTCCGCCACATGCTCCTCGCCCTCAACGCATTTCAGGCCGTGTTCTATCCGTCCCTTGCCGGAGGCTGCCTCGTCGGCGGCTCGTTGGCGTGGTTCGCCGCGACGCGGAAGAACCTGTTTGCCACCCTGCCGCTCCTCCTGGCCGCGGTCGTCGTCGTCTGGTTCTCGTTGGCCGCCGGCGTGCACTTCGGCTACGGCGCCTGGCAGAGCATCGACAACCCGCCCGACGAGGCCTTCGCGGACGGTGCGAACCTCATCGGCAGCGTCATGTTCGGCTGGATGCCGGCCGGGGTGTTCTGCGGCGTGGTGCTCGTGCTGGCGCGCGTTCTGCGGCAGCGCACGCATTCGCGCGAAGCGGCCGTGGATGGTGCCGCGGCCGCGTCTTGAGACGAGCGGTGTCGAGCGGCTGAGGAGCACCTGGACTCGCGGCGTGAGTCGCCTCCTCGTTGCCCTCGTTCGCCTGCTCGTCGTCACCATCGCGGTCGTCCACGCCGTCGCGGTCGCCCAGACCAAGGACCTCCCCCGGTCGGGGGATGCGTGCCCGTCCTGCAGGCGACGTCGCCGACCGCGCCACCTCCGTCCCGACGCGTGGGCGAACGAGGCTCCGCCGGTCGAGCGCCGTGGCGAAGGCCGCTCCGAGCCCACCACGTTGGTCTCCCGGGCACGCGTCGGATAGCCTCCCCCAGGAGCGCTCCTGTCATGGACTACCGTCGACTGATCACGATCTCTCCGGGAAAGCGCAGCGGGCAGCCGTGCATCCGCGATCTGCGCATCACGGTCGGGGACGTTCTCGAGTACCTGGCTTCCGGCATGACCGTCGAGGAGGTGTTGGCCGACTTCGACGAACTCACAGATGAGGACATCCGGGCCTGCCTGGCGTTTGCAGCGGACCGCGAGAAGGGAACCATGATCGTTCCACCCGCGGCGTGAAGTTCTTGCGCGACGAGAACCTGTCGGATCGACTCCTGGCTCAACTCGTCGATCTGTTTCCGGGCTCCAGCCATGTCAAGCACGAGGGGCTGAGCCAGACTGACGACGTTCGGGTCTGGGATGCCGCGCGCGACCGCGGGTTCGTGGTGCTGACGAGGGACAAGGACTTCCAGCAGCTCGGTGTGTTGCGCGGCTCACCGCCCAAGGTCGTGTGGGTGCGCATCGGCAACCGCACGACCCGAGACGTCGCCCGGCTGATCCGGTCGCGCGCCGGGACGATCGAGGCCTTCGCCCGAGACGATCGGCTGTCGCTGCTCGTGCTCGTGCCGGACGTTGGCGAGTAGCCGTGGCGAAGACCCCTCCGCAGCCTGATCCGATCGAGTCGGAACTGATCCGCCTGCTGGACGGTGCGGACGAGGAGTTCTGGCCTGGGGTGGCGCGGCTGTGCCAGCAGCACCCGGAGCGGAGCAAGGAGATCCAGCGCGAGGCGGAGCGGCTGCAGGCGGCGAAGGAAGGCAAGCGCGCGCCGGGGTCGACGGCGACGCAGCCCGCCGCGCCGCGGGATGACGCGGACACCAAGAAGGGCGATCGCGTGGGGCCCTTCACGGTGCTCGACGAGATCGGTCACGGCGGGATGGGCGCGGTGTATCTCGCGGAGCAACGCGAGCCGGTGCGTCGGCGCGTGGCGCTGAAGGTGATCAAGCTGGGGATGGACACGAAGGCGGTGATCGCGCGCTTCGAGTCGGAGCGGCAGGCGCTGGCGATGATGGACCACTCGCACATCGCCAAGGTGTTCGAGGCCGGGGTCACGAAGCAGGGTCGGCCGTACTTCGCGATGGAGTACGTCAAGGGGGTTCCGATCACCCGCTACTGCGACGAGAGCAAGCTGTCGCTGGAGGATCGACTCGCGCTGTTCAAGCAGGTGTGCAGCGGCGTGCAGCACGCGCACCAGAAGGGCGTGATCCACCGGGATCTGACGCCGAACAACGTGCTGGTGACGCTGCAGGACGGTAAGCCGGCGGCGAAGATCATCGACTTCGGGTTGGCGCGGGCGACCGACCAGCGGCTGACGGAGAAGACGCTGTTCACGGAGCAGGGCGTGATCCTGGGGACGCCGGAGTACATGTCGCCGGAGCAGGCGGGGCTGAACGCGCTCGACATCGACATGCGCAGTGATGTGTACACGCTCGGGGTGCTGCTGTACGAGCTGCTGACGGGCAAGCTGCCGTTCGAGGGCGCGACTCTGCGGGCAGGCGGTTACGACGCGATGTGCAAGACGATCCGCGAGGCGGACCCACCGCGGCCGAGCACGAAGGTGACGACGCACCAGGGCGGGACCGCTGGCGCGGCGAGGCTGCGGCGTACGGATGCGGGCACGCTGCTCAAGCGTTTGCGCGGCGATCTCGATTGGATCGTGCTCAAGTGCCTGGAGAAGGACCGGACGCGTCGCTACGAGACGGTGAGCGCGCTGGCCGACGACATCGAGCGTCATCTCGCGAGCGAACCGGTGCTGGCGCGGGCGCCGAGCGCGGCATACCGGTTCGCGAAGTTCGCGCGGAGGTATCGCGGCCAACTCGTGGCGGCGACGGCGGTGTTCGTGTCGCTGGTCGGGGGCCTGGGGTTGGCGTTGTACTTCTGGCGCGACGCGGTGGCGCAGGCGGCGGAGGCGAAGCTTCAGAAGGGCATCGCGCAAGAGCAGGCCCGAGCGGCCGAGACCGCCCGCGCTGGCGAGGCGGCGAAGGCGAAGGAGGCGTCGGAGAGCGCGGCGGCCGTGGAACGCAATGCGCGACTCCTCGCCGACAAGGTGCGCGAGTTCGACCAACTCGCCGGGGTCGTGCACCTCGAGCGCCTGCAGAAGGGGCTCGATGACCTCGCCGCCCCGTGGAAGGACCTCTCCGCGGCACAGACGTGGCTCGCTGACGCGGACCGGGTGTTGGCGCTACGGCCCGAGGTGGAGAAGACGGTGGCCGACCTGCGCAAGCGGGCGTTGCCGGCGACCAGTCCGGAGTCGGTCGGCGAGAGCCGGACGTATCGGTTCGAGTCGGAAGCGCAGGGGTTCCTGCACGAGGCGCTGAGCGGCCTGCTGGTGAAGCTGGAAGCGTTCGCGCAGGCGGAGCGTGCCGAGGTGCAGTTGCGGCTGCGCTGTGCGCAGTTGACGACGAGTCATCCGAAGGCGCGGGCAACGTGGCAGCAGGCGAAGGAGGCGATCGCGAAGGCCGACGGAGACTTGGCGAGCGCGCTGTACCAGGCGCATCCGATCAAGCTGCGCCCGCAGCTGGGGCTGGTGCCGATCGGGATGAACCCGGTGACGAGGTTGTGGGAGTTCTACGACCTGCGGTCGGCGTGCGATCTGGCGGCGGGTACCGACCCGGCGTCGCTTGAGATTCCCTCGCACGACCCGGAGGGTCGGATCGCGGTGGGAGATGGGACGGGGATCGTGTTCGTGATGCTCCCGGGCGGGACGTTCACGATGGGGGCGCAGGCGAAGGACAAGGACGGGCTGAACTACGACCCGTCCGCCCAGGACGATGAGGGCCCTCCGCATCCAGTCACGCTGTCGCCGTTCTTCCTGGCGCGGCACGAGTTGACGCAAGGGCAGTGGCGGCGGCTCGGAGGGAAGCGGGACCAGCGCCTCCTCGCGACGGGCGATACGTATCCGATCGCGGACGTGGATTGGATCACGAGTGATGCGTTGCTGCGGTCGCGCGGGTTGACGCTGCCGACGGAGGGGCAGTGGGAGTACGGCTGCCGGGGGGCGACGCGGACGCCATGGTGGACGGGGGCGGATGAGGCGTCGCTGGGCGACGAGCTGAAGAGCCTGCGCCCGGTGGGGAGTGGTCGTAGCAACCCGTTCGGGCTGTCCGAAGTGCATGGCAACGTCTGGGAGTGGTGCGCGGACGGGTACGACGACTACTCGAAGCCATGGCGAGCGGGCGATGGTCTGAGACTGGTGGATGAGGGCTCCTCGGCCATCCGCGTCTACCGGGGCGGCGGCTTCGGCTACGTGGCCCGCCTCGCGCGGTCGGCGTTCCGCTTCGTCAACGCGCCGGCGAATCGCTTCGGCCTCTTCGGCGTGCGGCCCGCCAGGGCATCACGGCTGGACGACTGATCACCACTTCACCCTGCCGAGGACGAGCCCGCGGTCGCCGTGCGGAGCCGGCGCATCGCGGGCGGTGGAGTGGCCGTGGGCGAAAGATTGGCTGGAAAAGAAAACGAGAATGGTGGTGAATCGCTGCGGGTGGGTGGGCGATGGGAAAGGAGGAATGCGCATCTTTCTCGTCACGCTTCGCTTCACGCCGCAAGCCGCGGGCTTCGACGACGCGCCGCTGCGGGCAGCCCTCGGCAGCGACCGGATCGTCTCGCTGCGCGAGCACCTCTTCGTGGTGCAGGACCTGCCGCACCTGCTGTGCGTGGTGACCTGCACCGAGACAGCGGCGCAGGATCGCGGCGTCAGCGAGCCGGTCCGATCGGTGCGTCCGCGCGAGTCGGGCGTGACCCGCGAGCCGACGCAGCCGGACGCGCCGCCACCATCCCCACGCGATGCCCTGGATGCCGAGGGGCAGTGGCTCTACGACGCGATGCGCCGCTGGCGCGCGCAGACCGCGAAGCAAGAGGGCGTGCCGCCGTACGTCGTGCTCACCAACCGCCAGCTCGGCGGGATCGCCCAGGCGCGGCCCGGGTCGAAGGCGGCGCTCGGCCGGGTCGAGGGCGTCGGCGACAAGAAGGTCGAGCGCTACGGCGATGCGCTGGTCGCGATGCTGAGGCCCGCACCGTCGCCGCCGGCGGAGGTGACGGCATGACGCTGCCCCTGGACCGACCGCCGGCGGTGGAAGCGGGGAGCGAACTCCTCGTACTGCAGAAGTGGGAGGAGACCACCGGCTGGCTGCTGAACCACACCGCACGTTGGCCGAAGGCCGCGCGCTTCACGCTGACGCAACGCGTCGACGCCCACGCGCTCGACATCGTCGAGATGCTGGTGCAGGCGCGCTACGCGCCGGGGCTGCGCCGGCGTCTGCTGCCGGAGATCAACCTGCGCCTCGAACGCATGCGGTTCCTGCTGCGGGTCGCGCGCGACAGCAAGGTCGAGACGCCGGTCGGCTTCGAGGGTGCGATGCGTCGGTTCGACGAGGTGGGCCGCATGCTGCATGGGTGGCGACAGGCGATCGGCGAGCGACCACGCCCGGAGGAGGCATGACCAGCCATCCGCCGATCGACGGCTTCTGGCCGGTGATCACCTCGTTCGCAAACCTGTCGCGCGCGACGCGTCGCGCCGCCCGCGGCAAGAGGCGGGCCCGCGAGGTGGCGCGATTCCTGGCGCACGAGGAGCCGGAGCTGCTGCGCTTGCAGCGCGAACTGCTCGAGGGCACCTGGCGACCAGGGCGGCCGACGACGTTCGTGATCCGCGATCCCAAGGAACGCGTGATCACGGCCGCGCCGTTCCGCGACCGCGTCCTCCACCACGCCCTCATCGATCCGCTCGAGGCCGAGCTGGACGCGCGCCTGCTGCCGCACAGCTTCGCGTGCCGGCGTGGGCGCGGCCAGCACCGGGCGCTGGCGCAGGCGCAGTGGCTGCTGCGCCGGCACGCGTGGTTCCTGAAGATGGACGTGGCGAAGTTCTTCGCGTCGCTCGACCACGAGGTCGTGCTCGGGACGGTGCGAGCAACCATCGCCGAAGCGCCGGTCGTCGACCTGTTCGAGAAGATCGTGCGGGCGCCCGCGGGCGTGACGCGCGGTCTGCCGATCGGCCACCTCACGAGCCAGTGGCTCGCCAACCTCGTGCTGGGCCGGCTCGACGCGCGCGTCGTCGACGGGCTGCGGGTGTCCGGCTACGTGCGGTACATGGACGACTTCGTGCTCTTCGGCCCGAGCAAGGCGTCGCTGCGTGTGGCCGAAGGCGAGATCGTTGCGAAGCTGGCGGCGCTGCGGCTCGCGCCGAAGGCTTCCGCCACGATCCTGGCTCCATGCCACGTCGGCCTGCCCTTCCTCGGCTGGCGCATCTACCGGGCGACCATGCGCGTGCGGCCGGAGAACCTGCGGCGCACGCGGCGGCGGATCCGGTGTCGTGAGGCGCAGGCGCGCGCGGGTCTGCTGGGGGAGAAGGAACTCGCAGACGCCGTGCGCGCCGCGATCGAACACCTGCGCCACGGGAACACGCTGTCGCTGCGGCGCGCGTGGTTCTCGGGCACAGACCAGGACACGGGGACGAGCCACAGGCTCCTCGACCAACCGCGTCAACCGGGGCGGCAACTTCGGCAACGAGGCCCGCAACGCGCGGTCGGCGAACCGCAACGACAACGCGCCGACGAATCGCAACGACAACTTCGGCGTGCGGCCCGCCAAGACGTCACTCCGCCCGACGTGGCCGTCGCCGGTCTTCCGGCACGGTCGCGCAGCGCAACGTGATGCCCAGGCTCGTCTCCGGTGCCGGCGCGCGCAAGCACGCCGGCCGAACAGCAGCGAGGCGACGGTCGGGGCACGCCGCAGCGCGTGCCTCGGCCGCTGCCGTTGCGTCCCCCCACTACGGCAAGAACTTCTCGACCGCCTTCAACTTCGCTGGCAGGTACTCGTCGATCACGAAGTTCAGCCCCCACTTGGCCAGCGCCTGCTGCTCGGCGCGCACCCCCATCTTGAGCATCTGCTCGATGGCCTTCTGCCACTCCTTGTGGGCCTGGAAGAACGGATCGTTCTTGAGCGCGTCGCGGGCGCGCTTGATGTCGACCTCCTTCAGGGGGTGCGTCGCGTCCTCCAGCTCGAAGTCGAGGATGTCCTGCGGGGTCACGCCCATGTAGCGGGCCTGCGGCACGCAGAAGAACTGATTGAGGTGCACGGCGTTGCCGGAGCCGACCTTCAGCGTCCGGTAGATGTTCGAGATGCCGTAGGGGTCGCAGTCGTTGAAGCAGTAGACGGGGAGCTTCTTGTCGTCGGCGAGCTTGCGGATGAAGCGCCGCGTCGAGCGCGTCGGCACGCCGCCGGTGCCGATGATGATGCAGTTCTCGCTGCGCCACCACTTGTGCTCGTGCAGGCGGGCGAACATGCCGCCGGTCTCGATCACGAGCACGAACTTGGCCTTGGTCTCGAAGCGGAAGTGCTCGACCGACGCCGGGATCGAGTACGACCCGCTGCCCTGCTTGGTGCAGTCGATGCGCTCCTCGTTGCCGGTCTCGCGGTCGCGGTCGACGACGATGAGATCACCCGCGACGTTGCCGCCGTGCTCCTCGGGCCGGAAGCGCAGCTGCTCGCGCGTCACCCCTTCGAGGCTGAACAGCGCCTCGATGTCGTCCATCACGGTGTCCGACTCGGGCTGCTCCGTGAACTTGGCGTCACCCCAGTTCTTCGACACGTAGTACGCCTCTCGCTTGGTGGCGAAGTCGTCTTGCTCGACCATCTCCTTGCTGAGCGCCATCAGCTTGAGGGTCTGGGCGAAGGTCTTCACCGTGTTGACGGTGAGCGTGCGCTCGATGCGCGCGCGGCCCATCTTGAAGCCGCCCTTCTTGTCGTAGTGCGCGTTGCGCAGCGAGCGCTCCGGGAACTTCAGCTCCGGCTTCTCCAGCTTGTCGATGCTGGTGTGCACGTAGCGGGCACAGGAGTCGATCTCGCGCACCGTGACCTTGTCGAGCTCGGTCATCGGCTTCTTGCGCTCGCGGCTGGTGGCGGGCTTGGACGAACCCTTCTTCTTGGCGGCCATGGCTTTCGTATCCGGTCAGATCTTGCGGCTGCGTTCGAGGACGTCGGTGAGGTTGGCGACGGTCTTCGTCACCTGCTTCTCGTCGAGGTGCAGGATGTCGCGCAGCGCCTCGCCGATGTGGGGGATGTAGGTCTCGATGTAGGAGCGCTTCTTGTGCTCGCTGGCGATGCGCTTGCCCTTGCGCACGTGGATGCCGAGCTTGCGCCCGCAGTCCATGAGCCCGAGGCGCAGGTCCTTCAGGATCTCGTCGTACGACGCGATCGCCTCCTTCGACTCGCTGGTGAACGGCACCCACACGGATGCGATATGCACCATGATCACCATCGGGCCCACCGGCAACGCGCCCTTGGGCTGCTGCAGGCCATAGCGGCGCCAGTCGGTGCCGATCACGGCCTTGGTGATCGCGCACGCCGACTGCTGGAAGAGCAGCGGCACGCGGTTGGCGAAGCGGATGAGTCGCACCGGTTCGTCGGCGAAGCCCATGAGGTTGGCGTCCTCCTCACGGTTGCGCCGCTTCTTCTTGTCGGACTCGACGATCTTGCCCTCGGCGGTCACCTCCATGGTGTCGCCAGGCCGGCCATAGGCGATGCCGACCTCGATGAGGAAGGGGTTGCCGCGGTACACCGCGGGCGTGCGCGTGCACGCCGCGTAGAAGTCGGCCTCGACCTCCTTCTTCAACCCGCCCAGCAGCTGGCCCTCGCCGATCGGCGCGATGCACGAGGTCGGCGGCGCCATGATCTTCGTCTGGTCGATCGCCTTCTTGAGGCGGTCGGCGTCCTCCTTGGCGATGCGCTTGGGGTGCGCCTTGTAGCTGATCTTGGCGCGGTCGAGGATCTCCTTGGCCACCTTGGGGCCGACGCGGCTGAACTCGTCCTGCAGGAACGCGGTCATCACGCGCTGCTCGCAGTCCTGCGCCATCTTGATGAGCATCCCGAGCTCGACGCCGTGCGGGTGCGGCTTGATCGCCTCCGTCTCGGCGGGCAGCTCCTTGGTGGCGGGCAAGTAGGCGAAGACGTTCCCGTCCGGATCCTTGTAGTCGATCTTCACGTGCGGGTTCGCCACCGCGCACAGCTTGAGGAACTCGTCCACGCTGCGCTGGCCGCGGCGGTACTCGCCCTCGAGGTCGAGTTCGATGCGCGTGCCGTGCGGCTTGTCCCACTCCACCGCCTTCTCGGTGAAGTCCGGCCGGTTCTTGCTCGTGTCGATGCGCACCTCGAAGAAGTGCGGGATGGCACGCTTGCCGGCGCGCGAGGTGATGCGCATCGCGTTGCCGGTGGTGAGCTGGCTGTACATCCCCGCCGCCGAGATGCCGATGCCCTGCTGGCCGCGGCTCTGGCGCAGGCGGTGGAACTTCGAGCCGTAGAGCAGGCGGCCGAAGATGTGCGGCACCTGCGCCTTGACGATGCCGGGGCCGTTGTCCTCGACGATGAGCGTGAAAGTGTTCTCGCGCCCCTCGACCTTGCGGATCTCGACCAGGATCTCCGGCAGGATGCGCGCCTCCTCGCACGCATCGAGGCTGTTGTCGACGGCTTCCTTGACTGCCGTGAGCAGCGCCTTGCGCGGACTGTCGAAGCCGAGCAGGTGCCGGTTCTTGGTGAAGAATTCCGACACCGAGATCTCGCGCTGCATCTTCGCCATACGCTCGGCGGCGTTGCCGCTGCCGCCGTCGCCGGCGGCGGCCTTGCGCGGGCGCGCAGCGGCGGCCGCCGGGTCGGGGGTCGAAGGGGGCTGCGAGTCGGGATCGAAGAGCGAGCCTTGGCCGCGGGTGTCGGTCATGGGGACGAGGTCCTGTGGGCGGGGGACGACGCGCCGAGGAAGGTCGGGGCGACGCCGGGTTCGGCGAGGCCGAGGGCCGCGGCTTCCGCCGCGAAGCGCGCGAGCCCGCGGTGGTCGTCGGGGCCGAGCTGGTAGTGGATCGCGCCGTTGGTGGTGTCGACGAGCGGCCCCGCCTCCGCGGCGCGCCGCAGGCAGTCCGCGATCGCGTCGCGGTCGGCGCCGGGGGCGATGAGCCACAGGGCGAACACGAAGGGCAGGCCGGTCCACGCGTGCCACTCGGCGCCGAGGTCGATCACCTCGCGGTCGGCGCTGTGCGCGCGCAGGCCGTGGTCGCCGATCAGGAGGACGACATCGTGCGGGAACGCATCGACGTCGAGGCCGGGCGTGATCCGCTCGATCGTGCAGTCGCGCGCGCCCATGCACCGGTCCAGCAGGATGCGCAGGAGTGCGACCGAGGTCTCGCTGCCCGCGTCGACGCCGACGCGGTGGATCGGCCGGCCCGGGCGACGGAAGGCGCGCACGCTGCGCGCCTCACGCTGGCTCGCGATGCCGAGGTCGGCGAGCGCCGCGTAGCCAGCGCGCCGATGCCCTTCGATCGACGACACCAGCGCGGCGTCGAGCGTGCCGGCGCGCAGGCGCTGCACGAGGCCGGTCGGCACGTCGCGGTGCAGCTCCACCGACGGATCCTCCGCGAGCCCACGCACCAAGGGTGCGCCGACGCCGTACGGGACACCGCCGATTCGGAACAACCGCCGCAAAGGAGCAAACGCTGGGTGAAGACCGCCGCCCGCGGTGCGATCTGACCTGATGCACGCCGCGGGAATCGGGCGCACAATACCGGGCGATGGATCAAAAGAAACCGCGGTCGGTGCGACGCAGCGTCGCGATCTGGGCTGCAAGGGCCGCGAATCCTCGCGGCGCGCGCGAACCTGGCGAGGCCCGCAGTCTCGCCACGCCCGAGCGGCCCTGGAAGCCCCAGACCACATCATCGCCGGCGGCCCTCTCTGGCGTCGCGCAGCGACGCATCAACCCTTTGGGTTGCGGCCGCCGGCTGCGATGGGTGGCCGTGCTCGCCCTCGCGGTGGCGGCGTGGCAGGGCACGCTGGCGATGGTGCGCGCGCACGTGACGGGGAAGATCGAGGCCAGCCTCGACCATCCGCTGCCTGCGTTCGCCCTGCCGACCACGGCCGGTGGGCGGATCGACTCGAACGACCTGCGCGGCAAGGTCGTCGTCCTCAACTTCTTCCGCTCGCGCTGCCACAGTTGCGAGTTGGAGGCCGACGCGGTGCGCGCCTTCGCCGCCGAGATGCACGCACGACCGGATGTGGTCGTCCTCGGCGTGCTCCTCGACCGCGTGATGGGGTTCTCGGAGTCGGACTCGGCGGCGACGCTGGCGCGGCACGCCTACACCCATCCGGTGCTGGTCGCCGACGCGGCGTTCGTCGATGCCTTCCACGGCGTGGGCTGGGCCAACGTCACGCCGGTGACCTACGTCGCCCGCGCCGACGGCAAGATCGTGGCGGCGCTGCGCGGCCACCAGACCCTGGCTGCCCTGCGCGACGCCCTGCCGTGAAGGTGCCACGAAGGCCCGTCGCGGCACCGATGGCATGGGGCCGAAGCCGCGCCGCGCGAAACGGGCACCGGTGGTGCGGCTAGACTGAGGTCGAAGTGTTCCGCAAAAGCGCATCGCTCCTCCTCCTGCTCGGTCTCACCGCGTGCGGCGCGGGGGTCGTGGGGGGAGTCCTCGCCGGCAACCGCGGCCGCGGCCCGCAGCCCCCGGCGGCGCGCGCGCCGTCGATGACGGTCGACGTGCCGGTCGCCGCGCTCTTCGGGCAGGAAGGCGCCCTGCGTCGCGTCTTCCTCAACGACTTCGTCGCGCCGACGGCGGCGCAGTTCGAGATCGACCTGATCGTGCCGGGGTTGCCCGACCGGCGCGACCCGCAGGCGGTGAAGCCGGACTTCGTGCTGTCGCAGGCGAGCCCCACGGTGCTCTCGACGGAAGCGACGCTGACCCGCGTCGGGTTCCTGCTCAACGTCGTCGGCCTGGTCGACGCGATGCAGGCGGCCGGGCGCGCGACCACGAGCGCCGACGTGCCGGCGCTGCTCAGCCTGCGCGTGGACGGGCGCGAGATCGCGCCGCGCGCGGCGTTCACCTTCGCGCGGCAGCCCACCGCGACGCTGGTGCCGAGCCGGTCCGGCGCGCGCGAAGAGTTCGTGTCGGTCACCGGCGGCACGCGCTTCACCCTGCGCGTGAGCAACGCGCGCTCGACGGAGGCGGTCGACTTCTCGATCGCGATCGCCACGCCCAACCAGACCGGCGCGACGGTGTTCCTCACCCAGGAGATCCGTGACGTGACGGTGGCGACGATCGCCGGCAGCAGCGACGTGCTCGTCACCGGGAGCGCGCCGCAGAGCGCGTTCGCCTGCCAGGTGTTCGCGAGCGTGCGCGACCGGCAGTCCGGTCTGTCGACGCCGGTGCCGGAGATCTACTACCGGCCCGGCCTCGACGCGGTGTCGCCACGCAGCGCCGCGGCCGACGGTGGCACGCTGATGTTGCTCTCCGGGTCGGGCCTGCTGCCGCTGCGCTTCCCCGTGCAGGGCCAGCCGGGCGAACCGGACTACGACAAGATCACGTTGTGGGTCGAGAAGGGCGGGCGCACGCGCCAGGTCGAGCCGGCGCTGATCCGGCGCCAGCCGCCGTCGCTGAACCGGCTCGTCTTCGAGGTGCCGCCGTCGCCGGACGCGCGCCCCGGGCCCGCCGAGATCGTCCTGCGCGCGACCGTGGGCTCGGTCGTGGTCGAGGCGCGCGCCGGCGATCTGTTCGTGTACGGCGATGCCTCGCCGGTGTTCGGCCCGCGCGGCACCGCGCTGCCGGCGCATCCGGATGACGTGGCCTTCGGCCGCATCGAGGATCGCACCGGCGCGTTGGACGCGGTGATGTGCTCGGCGGTGGGTGGGTTGCCGCGCGTGCAGCTCTTCGTGTCGACCGACAACGGCATGCTGCGCCGCTTCGGGGCGCCGATCACCGCGGGCGCGCTCGCCGACCCCGGCCAGCGCCGGCCGGCGCGCGTGCGCGTCACCGACCTCGACGGCGACGGTCACGACGACGTGCTGCTGTTCAACCGCGGCGACGGTGGGCCGGCGACGCACACGGCGCTGCGCGGCCAGCTCGCGCCGGCGCCGCCGCTCGCGGCGCGCGGCGGCGTGATCGGGGGTGCGGCCGAGGCCGAACAGGCCCGGCGCGGCGACTTCGACCGCAACGGGATGGAAGACTTCGTCGTGCTGCCGCCGCGCGGCGTCGCGGCGTCGCCGGAGGTGTACCTGTCGTTCGGCGCCACCGGCACGGGGCCGCGCTTCGTGCGCACCGTCCTCACCCAGATCGCGCCGGGCTTCGAACAGCACGAGGTCGCCGACTTCGACGGCGACGGGATCGCCGACCTCGCCTTCGGCCGCGGCGGCACGGATCCGCAGGTGCGGACCCTGTACGGGCGCGGCGATGGCAGCTTCGTCGACGGGCAGACCCTGGCGCTGGCGACGCGGATCCCCGGCTACACGGAGGACGCGGGCGCGCGCCTCGTGGGTCTGCACGCCTGCGGCCCGGCGTCGGGGCGCGCACTCGCGCTGGTCCTGGCGGGCCTCGGCGGGTCGGGCGCTGCCCGCACGCCGCCGACGGTGGCGGTGCTCGGGAACCTCGGTGGCCGCATGCATGCCGTGCCGGTGGCGGCGAGCACGATCAACTACACCGCGGCGGCACAGCCGTTCGGCACCAGCATGGCGGCCGACCTCGACGACAGCGGGTTCGTCGAACTCGTGGTCGCCAACGTCGGGCTGAGCCTCGATCCCACGCTGCGTCTGTACCGGTGGCAGGACTCCGGCAGCACCCGTGGCTTCGCCGAGATCCAGAGCGGGGTCGAACCCGGCGTGGAGCCGATCTTCAACGTCAGCTCGCTCGCGGTCGGCCGCGCGGTGGCGGGCAGCGGCGCGGGCGCGCGCACCTTCAAGACCGTGGTGGTGACGCACCAGTTCGTGATCGGCTTCCTCACGCCGGAGGAGCACATCTCGACCCTCCTGGTCGACGTTGCGACGGGCACGCCGCGCCTGATCGCACCGGACGCCGCCGTCGATCACCCGGTGGGCATCCGCGGCGTCGCGATCGGCCGGTTCGGCGGCATGAACGGCACGACGCGCGCGCTCGACGTGGCGGTGGCGTCCGACGCCGGCGCGGGTCGCGTCGAGATCCTGGCGAACGACGGGATCGGTGGGCTCAGCGCGGCGCGTCGCTTCGACGTGGGGCTGCTGGCGCCGACGGTCGCGACGCTGCCGGTCGCGGCCGGCGACGCCGTCGTGTTCCTCGACGCCGGCCGGCGCCTCGGCGTGGTGCTGCCCGGCGCGAACTCGGCCGACGACGTGCTGTTCCAGGATCTCTCCGACAACCTCCCGGCCGAACTGCGCGGCGTCCCCCTGGACGAGACGTCGCGGATCGCGGTGGGCGACGTCGATGGCGACGGTGTCGCGGACGCGGTGCTGCTGCTGGTGTTCTCGCGGGCGACTGCCGCCCTCGAAGCGCGCGGCCAGCTCCTCCTCCTGCTCGGCAACGGCGCCTCCGGCCCGCGCGACCTGCCGTTCCACCTGCCGTCGGGAGTTGCGAGCGCGCCGGCGCACGGCGACGCGCGCGCGCTCGGGCTCGCGAACTTCGTGGTCGAGGCGAGCGAGGAGGCGCAGCGGCTCGAGGTCGCCGTCGCGGTCGGCGGCGCCGGCAACCACGTGCGCTTCTTCCGCTTCGCCGATGGCGGCGGTGGTCCGCCGACGCACCGCGTGGTGCGGTCGTTCGCCGACCCGGGGCTGCAGACGCTGATCGCCGGCGAGCGCCCGGAGTTCGTGGCGGCGACCGATCTGGACGGCAACGGCGTCGGCGACCTCGCGGTCGTGTCGACCGCCGACCGCCAGATCAACCTGTTCGTCAACGCCGCGCTGCCCAGCGCCAGCGGCGAGGTCGACATCGCTGCGTTCCGCGTCGTCGCCGGCAGCGTGGCTCCGCCCGGCGGTGCGCCCACGCTGCTGCAGCACCACGACGTCAACGGCGACGGCATCCCCGACGCGATCGTGGTGAGCGAGTCGGTGATCCCGCAGCTCAAGCGCGAAGTGCAGATCTACCTCGGCACCGGCACCGGGTTGGTCACCGGGCCCGTGTCGCCCGGCGCCATCCGCACCGGCGACCTGTACTTCGATCGCTCGAATGCGGTGCCTCGCCAGCGCACCGGGCACGTGGTCCTCGCGGTGGGCCACCTCAACGGCGACGACGTCCCGGACATGGTGCTCGGCTGGGACACGCTGGAACCCGGCGACCGCAACCTGCGCGTGTTGTTCGGCGGCGTGCGATAGGTCCGCGCGCGCGTCGCGGCTACGTTCTGGGGATGCCCGACGCGTCGAAGCCGGTCTCCGCCCTCGCTCCCAAGCACACTCCCGCCGCGGGCGCGAGGCCCGAGCTCGGCATCGCGCTGGTCGGCCACGCGTTCATGGGCCGCGCCCACGGCAACGCCATCCGGCAGGCAGGGCACTTCTTCGACCTGCCCTTCACCCTGGTGCCGCGCGTGCTCGTGGGCCGCGACCGGGCCCGCGCCGAGGCGGCGCGCACCGGGCTCGGCTTCCTCGATGCGAGCGACGATCTGGCCGCGGTGCTGAAGCGCACCGACATCCAGGTGGTGGACATCGCGACGCCCAACGACTCGCACGCGGCCATCGCCACCGCGGCGCTGCAGGCCGGCAAGCACGTGCTGTGCGAGAAGCCGTTGGCGTTGAACCTCGACCAGGCGCGCGACATGGCGGCGCTCGCCAGGAAGGCCAAGCGTCACGTGGGGCTGTGGCACAACTACCGCCGCTGTCCGGCGGCGAGCCTCGCGCGGCGCATGGTGGAGCGTGGCGACATCGGTGACGTGCGGCAGGTGCGCGCCGTGTACCTGCAGGACTGGCTCGCCGACCCGACCTCGCCGGCGTCGTGGCGCACCGACGCCAAGGTGTGCGGGAGCGGCGCGCACGGCGACCTCAACGCGCATCTGGTCGACATGACGATGTTCCTCACCGACCTCAGCTTCGAGTCGGTGTGTGCGGTGGCGCAGACCTTCACGAAGTCGCGGCCCACGGCGTCGGGCAAGACGGCGAAGGTCGACGTCGACGATGCGCTGGCGTTCCTGGCCCGCTTCAAGGGCGGCGCCATCGGCACCTTCGAGGCGACGCGGGTCGCGCCGGGGCGCAAGAACCACAACCGCATCGAGATCAGCGGCACCAAGGGCGCGGTCGCCTGGAACTTCGAGCGCATGAACGAACTCGAGTTCTTCAGCTTCGCCGACGCGGGCGACGCGCAGGGCTTCCGCACGATCATGTGCATGGACGCGCGCCATCCGTACGCCGCCAACTGGTGGCCGGACGGCCACATCCTCGGCTACGAGCACACCTTCGTGCACCACCTCGTCGACTTCGTGCGCGCGGTCCACGAGGGCACACGCTTCCGGCCGGACTTCGAGGATGGCTACCGCATCCAGGCGGTGCTCGACGCCGCCCTGCAGTCGGCGAAGACGAGCGCTTGGGTCGAGGTTCTGAAGAAGTAGGATCCGCCGCCATGAAAGGCCCAGGCATCTTCTTCGCCCAGTTCATGGGCGACGCGGCTCCGTTCAACCGCTTCGAGACCCTCTGCCAATGGGCCGGCGAACTCGGCTACGTCGGCGCACAGTTGCCGTCGTGGGACGGCCGGTGCATCGATCTCGAGAAGGCGGCGAAGAGCAAGACCTACTGCGACGAGCTGAAGGGCATCGCCGCCGCGCAGGGCATGGAGATCAGCGAGCTGTCGACGCACCTGCAGGGTCAGCTCGTCGCCGTGCACCCGGCCTACGCGTCGCAGTTCAAGGCGTTCGCGCCGGCGGGCACCGACACGCCCGACGCGATGGCGAAGTGGGGCACGAAGCAGGTGAAGCTCGCGCTGAAGGCCTCGCAGAACCTCGGGCTGAATGCGATGCCGACGTTCCCGGGCGCGCTCATGTGGCACACCGTCTATCCGTGGCCGCAGCGCCCCGCGGGGCTCGTGGAAGCCGGCTTCAAGGAACTCGCCAGGCGATGGCGACCGATCCTCGACTACGCCGACGAGTGCGGCGTGGACTGCGCCTACGAGGTACACCCGGGCGAGGACCTGCACGATGGCGCGTCGTACGAGATGTTCCTCGCGGCGGTCGATGGCCATCCGCGCGCGTGCCTGTTGTACGACCCCAGCCACTTCGTGCTGCAGTGCCTCGACTACCTCGCGTACATCGAGCTGTACCACGAGCGCATCAAGTGCTTCCACGTCAAGGACGCCGAGTTCAAGCCGAACGGCCGCGTCGGCGTGTACGGCGGCTACCAGTCCTGGCAGAACCGCGCCGGCCGCTTCCGCTCGTCGGGTGACGGCGACGTCGACTTCGTCGGGATCTTCTCGCTGCTCAGCAAGCACCGGTACGGGGGCTGGGCGACGCTCGAGTGGGAGTGCTGCTTCAAGGACTCGCAGCAGGGCGCCGAGGAGGGCGCGCCGTTCATCGCCTCGCACATGATCACGCCACCGGCGAAGGCGTTCGACGACTTCGCGGGCGGCAAGGTCGACGCCGCGGCGATCCGCGCTGCGCTCGGGCAGTAGCAGGCAAGCGTCAGCGCCCGACGAGCATCTGCACGCCGTTGCTGAAGGCGAGCGTGTTCTGGAAGGCGCCGTTGGGATCGAACACGACCGCCTGCCACACGACCATCGTCCCCGCGGCGCGCGGATTCCCCGGCAGGGGGATCGGCAACACGAGCCCGCCGGCCGTGCCGGTGGCGATGCCGATGGTCGCGACGGGGATGCCGGTGAACAGCGTGCAGCCGCCGCCGAGCGGGAGATCGAAGCGGGTGGTGCCCAGCGCGAGGGCGCCCGGGGTGTTGGGCAACGCGTTGCCGAGGACGAGGTTGAAGCCGGCGCTGCCGAGGAACGGCACGTCGCCGGCGACGAGGTCGGGGAAGCGGCCGTTGCCGCCGGGGCACGCGATGCCGACGCGGTGTGCGTGCGCGGCCGCGAGCCCGGCGAGAGGAACCGCGAACAGTTCGGCACCGGCGACGGGGTCGTCGGCCACGAACAGGATCCGCTCGCCCAGCGTGAGGAAGTCGCGCGGAGTGCTGGATGCGCTGCCGGTGGCGAGGTCGGCGATCAGGCGCGTGCGTCCGGCCGTGCCATCGCTCGCCCACAGCTCGAGCCCGGTGCTGCCGTCGTCGGCGGCGAACACGACCATGCGCCCGGTGCCCGCGCGGCGCAGCAGGCCCGCGCGCGGGTCGAGCCCGGCGGCGCTGCCCGGCTGGATGTCGAGGACGAGCGCGGTGCCCGCCGCGGTGCCGTCGCTCGCCCACAGCTCGAGGCCTGCGGCCGGCGTGTCGTGCGCGAAGACGAGGCGATCGTGGGCGCCCGTGAGGTGCGGCGTGACGCTGCTCAGCGGCCCCGCGGTCAGGTCGACGAGGAGGCCGGTGCCGGCGATGGTGCCGTCGCTGACCCAGATCTCGCGACCGTGCACCGAGTCGGTGGCGTGGAACGCGAACCCGGCGGTCAGCACCGCGCCGAGGTCGGGCGTCGAGCCGAGCGGGCCCGGCTCGATGTCGAGGAAGAGGGTCGTGCCCGCGGGCGTCGCGTCGCTGCGCCACAGTTCCGGGCCGGCGACGCCGTCGTCGGCGCAGAGGAAGAGCACTTCGTTGAAGGCGAGGAGCGGTGTCGGCCGGCTCGATGCGTTGCCAGCCTGGATGTCGGCGAGCAGGCGCGTGCCCACCGCGGTGCCGTCGGTGAACCAGAGCTCACGGCCGACCACGCCGTCGTCGGCGGTGAAGAACACGCCGGAGCCGATGGCGACGAGATCGCGCGGGTCGGATCCGACGGCGCCCGGCGCGAGGTCGACGAGGATGTGGGTGCCTGCGGCGGTGCCGTCGGAAACCCAGAGCTCGCTTCCCGCGGCGCTGGTGGTCGCGGCGAACACGACGAGGCCGTTGCCGTACGTGAGGTACTTCGGGTCGGCGCCGGACGCCCCTGGCTCGAGGTCGCGGACGAGCGCGGTGCCGGCGCCCGTTCCGTCCGTGCGCCACAGCTCACGCCCGTTCACGCCGTTGTCCGCGGCGAACAACACCAGCTCGCCGAGGCGCGCGAACGGGCCGGGGTCGCTGGCGGCGGCGCCGGTGGCGATGTCCACCACGAGCGTCGTGCCCGCCGCCGTACCGTCGCTGCGCCAAAGCTCGCGGCCGGTCGTGCCGTCGTCGGCGCTGAACAGGGCGACGCCGACGAAGTCGGTCAGGTCGCGCGGTCCGGATCCGGAGGCGCCGGGGAGGATGTCGAGGACGAGGCCCTGGGCGGGGCAGGTGGCGAGGAGCGAGGAGAGGACGAGGAGCGAGCTTCGTTGGGGCATGGGCGGGCGCACCCCAGGATACGAAGGTCGGCGGTCGGGTGGCCCGCTTCAGCCGAGAAGGCGCGAAGGAATCGGCGCCTCGCGCGGCGCGCTCGCCCACACGAACTTCGAACACTTGCTGCGGGGAATCCCCAGGCGGCTCGCGATCGCCTGCAGGCGCGCGATGTGCTCGGGCGCGGCCTTCGCCTCGACGATGAGGACGCGCGGCAGGGCGACGGGGTCGCGGCGCGAGATCGTGAACCCCAAGCGCAGTTCGAACGCGCGGAAGCTCCGGTCGAGCGTCACGCGCACCTCGCCGTCCATCGTGGCCAGATAGTCGCGCTCGTAGCTGGTCCACAGCGCAGGCTCGCGCCCGTCCAGGCGCGCCCGCCACTCGATCGTGACCGCGTCGCGCAGGTCGCGCAGGAACGCGGAGCGCGGACGTCCTTCGACCGCGATCGGAACGCCGATCGGCTGCACGAGCTTGTCGCCGAGGTCGCCCGTGCGGCGCTTGTACTCGAGCTGGCCGGTCACCGACGCGCAGTCGGCGCCGTACCAGCGGAAGCGGAGCTTCTTGCGTCGGGACACGCCGGCGAGGTTGTCGTGCAGCGCCGTCCGTTCGAGCGTGTCCAGGTAGATGCTCTGCACGATGCGTGGGGGATGCGCGACCTTCAGGCAGTCGGGGAGCAGGCGCAGCTCGGCGAGCAGGCGGGGACGCGCTGCCTCCTCGCACACGAACTTCAGCTCGTGCCGCATCACTTGCCGAGCACCTTGCGCGCGTACAGGTCGGCGACGTCGACATCGACGCCGGGGATGGCGTCGCCGTCGACGGTGACGGTGCAGCCGGTCTGCGCGAGATGCGGCGCGGGCGAGGGCTGCGTCCAGGTGATGCCGCGGGCGTGGATGGTGGCGGGGCCGTACTCGGGCTTCTTCACGAACGCGGCGAGCACGTAGTGCTCGAACTTCGTCACGGCCAGGCCGTCGAGTTCGACCTTGGAGCGATCCTTGGCGGCGACTGCGATCGACGCGGCCTCCACCGTGCAGCGCTCGGCGCGGACCTCGGAGGCCTCGCCCGCTGAGATCGCCTTGTCGCCGATGGCGATGAAGCGGCAGCCGCGCACGGTCACCTGCGAACCGCTCACGTCGACGGCGTCGCCGACCGACGTGGCGAACATGCAGTCGACGACCTCGCCGTGCACGAAATCGCCGTCGAAGAGGTCGGAGACAGCACCGCGGAACTCGGTGCGCAGCATCTTGAAGCGCGACGCGAACAGGTTGCAGGCGTCTTCGCCGCGCGAGTCGAGGAAGGTGCAGTCCTCGAGCTCGACCGGCGAGCCGTAGAAGGTCACGCCGCCGGTGGTCTGCCAGCCGCCGCGGTCGATGGCGTTCGTGCTCTCGATGCGACAGTGGCGAAGGCGGCTGGGCGTCCGCCCGAGGACCAGGAGCCCGGACCAGCCGGCGGTCGGATCGAACGGACGGAGCACCACGGGCTCGTCGGCGGTGCCGTCGGTGATCAGCGTGCCGGCGACGATCACGGTGCCGGGTCGCATCGCGAGCCGGGCGCCGGCTTGCAGGTGCAGGGTGCGATCGTCGGCGAGGATGAGATCGCCGTCGGGCACGTGCTCCCCCTTGCCGACCACGAAGGCGCCGCTGGCGAGGTCGACGCTGAGGAACGGGTGCCGCGCCAACAGCTCGTCGAGCGGTGGCGCCTTCGGCCGGCTGCGCGCGTCGTTGACCGGGTCGGCGACGTGGCGGAGCACGAGGGGTTGCGCACGCGGAGTCGCCTCCGCCACCGGCCGATACAGCACGTCCACCGCGAGCTGCTCGCCGCGGGCGGGCTCGATCTGCGCGCGGATCGCGGCCTTCAAGGCCTTGATGTCGTGGAGGCTGGCGAGGCGCCGGTCGATGGGGAACGCGAAGCGCACGTGCGTGCCGTCGCGCGGCAGCCGCAGGGAGCCTTCGGCATCGAAGCCGAGGGGCAGTGCGTCTGCGACGCCGACGATGGTCGTGGCCGTCTCGCGCGCCGACACCACCCGGCCGTTGGGGAAGCGGAAGCCGTGTACGCGCACCGGCACCTCGGTGCTGGCCCAGGCGTCGACTTCGACGACGCGCTCGGTCGTGCCGCCGGCACCACGCGCGCCGACGACGCTGGCTGCGAAGCCGGCTGCGGCCTCCGGCCGCACGATCTCGCGCAGGCGCGCGACGTGGCGCGGGAGGAAGTCGGTGAAGATCGGTTCGGCGCCGAAGCCCGGCGGCAGCATCCCGGTCGCCGACATGGCGGCGGCCGCGCGCATGACTTCGGGTCGGATCGCCTGTTCCCATGCGGCCTGCCAGGCAGGTTCGGTGAAGCGCCCGAGCGCGCGGTAGGCGGCCTCCCAGACCGCGTCGCTGCGCAGGAACAGGGCGGCCTCGCCGGTCGACAGCGCCAGCGTGTCGTCGACGATCGTCACGTTTGCGCCGGTGTCGAAGGCGATCGGCTCGAGGCGATCGAGGACGGGATCGTGGTAGAAGCGAAGCTGGTGCCACGCCAGCCCGTGCAGGCAGCGGAGCAGGGTGTAGACCGCCAGCCACTTGCCGAGAGGCTCGGTGACGAAGAGATCGTCGATCGTGCGTTGTTCGAGTTCGGCCACGGCCTGCGCGCGGCGCATGGGGAACTCGAGATGTTCGGCGAGCACGAGGTTCTGCAGGTCGCGCGCCTGCACGAGCGACCGGTGCACGCGGCGGTTCAGCGTGTCGACCTTCGCGGCCTGCGCCTCGCCGAACGCCTCCGGCGCAGCGGCGAAGAACGTGCCTGCGGCGGCGACCTCGCGCGGCAGCGTTCCCGTGCGGCTGAAGCCGTACTGGCGCATCGTCGACCAGAGCGCCTCCTCGCCGAACCGGACGATGGCGCCTTCGCGGCGGCCCTGCGACTCGAGCAGCTCCTTTGCGAAGTGCTCCTCCAGGTAGTACACCCCGCGCGGCTGGCCGTTGATCTCGACCTGCACGAACTCGGCGCGCGGGGCGAGCAGACCTTCGCGGCGCGCGGTGGTCATGGCGATCCATTCCATGACGAAGCCGCGCGTCTTGGGGTGCTGGATCGAGAAGCGGTGCATGCCGGCGACCGGCGCGCCGAGTTCGAACCGCAGCGACCACTGGTCGGTGTCGACGTGATCGAGCCAGTCGCCCTTGAGGCGCGCGGTTCCCGTCGCGCGGTCGGCACCGAAGGTCACCGCCACCGGCACGAACGACGCGTCGTCCTGTTCGATCACGCCGGCGGCGAGGGCGCGTTCGCGCGCGGCGGCGAGCGTGCTCCAGTCCTTCGCCGCGATCGTGAGTTGCAACGGGCGCAGCTCACCCGGCGGCGTCGCACGCACCGGTGGGGCCACGGGCGCGGTCGATCCGGTGTGGCGCGGGCGGGTGGGCCACACCAGCCACGACGTAAGGGCCGCGGCCGCGATCAGGCTGAGGACCGGGAAGCGTCCTGAGCGGTCGCCCTTCGATGCGGCGGGCCAGCGCATCTCAGTCCAGCGAGTCGCGCTCGACGGCGCTCACCAACGCACCAGGAACCGCGCGACGGATGCCGTCCAGCAGGTGCTGCAGGCGCTCGACCGACGCGAGCTCCACGAGCAGGCTCGCGTGGAAGCCGTCGTCGGCGTAGTCGACGCGGCGCAGGTCGACGCGCTGGCAGTGTGTGCCCACCGCGGGCATGAGCGAGGCGAGGCCGGCCTCGCGTCCGGTGTCGCGTGCGTGGACCTCGAGGATCGTGCGCAGGGATCCGGCGCCGCTGCCCCGGCCGCGGTGCAGCGCCATGATCGCGAGCACGACGACGAGGATCACGACCGTCTCGAGGGGGCGCTCTGCGCCGAGACCGACGCCCACCGCGATCGCCATGAAGAGATACGCCAGCTCCTCCGGCTCCTTGATCGGCGTGCGGAAACGGATGATCGACAGCGCCCCGACCAGCCCGAGCGACAGCGCCAGGGAGGTCTTCACCACGCTGATGATGAGCAGGGTCGTGGCCGACACGAATACGAGGACGCGGCCGAGCTTCCTGCGGTCGGAGACCACCTGCGCGAAGCGCACGTAGTGCCACGACAGCAGGTGGCTGAGCAGGAGCGCGAGCGCGAGGTGTGCGGCCAGCGAGAGGAGGCCGGCGGGCTGCAGGTCGAGCCCGAACTGTTCGGTCAGGGATTGGAACGCGAGCATCGGGCGCGGAGGGTGACCACCGGGAAGACCGCGTGGATGGGATCGTGCGTGACCGGATGCGACCATGCCAAACTGCGCTTTTCTTGGCGGTCGCGGCGGGGTGTGTGGATCGCGGGCGGGCGTAGAGTGCGCGCGTGCGTCGCGGCTCGTGGTGGTCTGCTGTCCTGTTGGCTGCGTGTGCGGTTCCGTCGCTGCGGCCGGCGCTCGGCGTGCCGACGCCGCGACCGGTGGCGGGCGGACCGCGCTTGCCGGAAGCCCCTGGCGACGCCTGGAGCTTCCTCCTCGGGGGGCACCTGTACGGCGATCCGGCCGGCCAGGACGCGCTCGCCGCGACGCTGGCCGAGGCATCGGCGCGCCTCGCGGCCGGTGGCGACGACTTCCTGTTCACCGCCGGGGACACGTTCCGCGCCTCCGCGGAGCCCTGGTTCAGCGCGACGCTGGCCGGCCTCGCCGCGCTGCGCATGCCGGTGTTCAACGCACCCGGCAACCACGACGTTGCGAACCGGGCGGAGTACGAGCGGCGCTTCGGCCCGGCGTGGGGGGCGTTCGTGCACCGCGGCTGTCTCTTCGTGCAGGTCGACACGGAGGCGCCGCCGTGGGAGATCGGTGGCGAACAGCTCGCGGGCCTGCGTGCAACGCTGCGGCTCGCGGCGGAGCGCGACGACGTGCGGGCGGTGTTCTGCGTGGGCCACAAGCTCGTGTTCAGCCACCGCCGCCGCTACTTCTCGCTCCTGCTCGGCGCGAACGCCCACGACGGTCTCGTGGGGCCGAACCGCTTCGTCGCGGATGTCCTGCCGCACCTCGCCGTCGTGGCGCGCAAGAAACCGGTGTTCTGGTGTGCGGGCGACATCGGCATCGGGCGCTCGCTGCCGCTCTTCGTCGATCACGACGAGACGAGCGGGGTGACCTTCGTCGCGGTGGGCCTCGGTGGTCGGCCACAGGATCTGCTGGTGCGCGTGCGGCTCGCCGGCGGGCGTGTCGATCTCGAGCCCGTCGGCCTCGGCAGCGAGGCGCCTGCGCCGCTGGCCGACTACGGGCTCGCGGCGTGGAACGCGCGCTTCGGCACCGCCACGCTGCCGCCGGCGGTGGCCGCGTACCGCGACCAGTTTCCGGACTAGCGGCCGCTCACTCGATCGCGATCCGGATCGGCGTCGCGAAGTCGGCGTAGGCGCGTGCGCACTCGCTCGCGTCGGGCATCGCGTCGGCGGCGAGCGACCAGACCTTCAGGCGATAGCGCAGGTCGAGCGGCTTGCCGGCGGCGATGTCGGTCTCGAACCACGCGCCGAAGCGCCCGTAGTCGCGCGTCGACCAGCGCACCGGGCCGGGGTTGTCCGGGTGGCTCATGAACAGCACTGCGACGCGGTGGCCTTCGATCGCAAAGACGCCCGCGACCCAGGGGCAGTCGACCCACACGTCGTTGGGTTCGGCACGCGCGCTGGGCGGATACACGTACTTCGCGTCCTTGCGCTGCGCGACTTCCTCGGCGAGCCGGATCTGGAAGCCGCCGTGTTGCGGGTCACCGCGGAGCTGCAGGCTCTGCGTCACGGCGATGGACGACGCGACGTCGAGGAGCGTCGATCCGGTCGCCTGGCTCCAGAACGAGAGGTGCCTGGTCTCGCGCGCGAGGATCTCGTCGAGCGGCGTGAGCCAGTCGGTGGCCGCACCGGTGGTGGCGCGGACCTCGCTGAGGATCGGGATGGTGTGGCCCGTGTGTCGCTGCGCCGCGGCCGGGCAGTGCCAGAGGTCGTAGCTCTGTTCGCCGACGCGGGTCTTGTTCCAGCCCAGGAAGAGGCCGCGGTGGTGGGGGAACTCGCCGCCGGTGCCCTTGGTGATCTGCACGCCGGATGCGGGATCGAAGAGATGCCAGATCGGCTTCTTGGTCGCCTCGAAGCTGTCGCGATCGAACGCCGTCTCGTGGCGGAGCAACGGGTGCGCACCGGCGGTCAGCGTGCGTGCGTCGGTGGCGTCGTCGATGCGGAAGGTGGCGGTGGGCGACGCCGGCGTCGCGCCGAGTTCGAGGCGGTAGGCGTGCGTCGCGTCGGCCGCAAGGCTGTCGACGACGAAGCGCAACTCGCCGCGGCGCTCGGCGCCGGGCAGGGCGGACATGGCGATGACCTCGCACGGGACGAGGGGGGCATCCGAAGTCGCGAGCAGGCGCGCGGTCCAGGGCATCGGCCGGTCGCGATCGGCGGCGGCCGCGGCTTCTTCGAGCGCGGCGGGCCACGGGAACGTCACGTTCGCCGGTGACGCGCGCCGCTCGACGCCGGCGGCATCGGCGCGCAGGCTCAGGGTGACGGCCGGGCCGTCCTGGGCGGGCAACGCGACGGCGAGCAGGACGACCTGGAGGCGGTGCATGTCCGGCACTCTAAGCTCGCGGCGATGGCCGGACTCGAACTGACTCCCTTCCGCGATCGCTACGTACCGCCGCAGCCTCCGGCCGACGCCGTGCGCGCCTTCTACGACGTCATGCGCCGCCGCCGCAGCGTCCGCATGTTCAGCGACCGGCCGGTGGCGCGCGAGACGATCGAGTGGATCGTGCGCACTGCGGCGAGCGCCCCGAGCGGCGCCAACAAGCAGCCCTGGCGCTTCGTGTGCGTGCAGGACGCCGCGGTCAAGCGCCGGATCAGGCTCGGTGCCGAGGCGGAGGAACGCGAGTTCTACGCGCGGCGCGCGAGCGCCGAGTGGCTCGCGGACCTCGCGCCGTTGGGTACCGACGAGCACAAGGAGTTCCTCGAGATCGCGCCGTGGCTGATCGTCGTGTTCAAGCTGATGAAGGCCGACGACGGATCGCTCGTGTACTACAACACCGAGTCGGTGGGGCTTGCGGCCGGCTTCCTGCTCGCGGCGGCGCACCACGCGGGGCTCGCGACCCTGACCCACACGCCGAGCCCCATGAAGTTCCTCGGCGAGATCCTCGGTCGCCCGGCGCACGAGCGGCCGTTCCTGCTCGTGCCGGTGGGGTACCCGACCGACGACTGCCACGTGCCCGCGTTCGCGTGCACGCGCCGACCGCTGGACGAGGTGATGGTCGTGGTCTGAGGACCTACGCCCCGGCGCCGACTTCCTCGTAGGTCGTCGTGCGCTGCACCGGCGTGAAGCCCGCCTCGCGGATGAGCTGTTGCAGCTCGTCGATGCCGAGCGACATCGGCGCGGACGTGCCGGCGTCGTGGGTGATCTTCTCTTCCGTCACCGTGCCGTCGATGTCGTTGGCGCCGAACTGCAAGGCGGTCTGCGCGCTCTCCGGCGTGAGCATGATCCAGTAGGCCTTGATGTGCTCGAAGTTGTCGAGCATGAGGCGGCTCACGGCGATGTTGCGCAGGTCCATCCAGCCGGTGGTGACGTGACCGTAGTGCTCGAGGTCGGTGTGGTAGGGCCAGAACGCGAGGGGGATGAACGCCATGAAGCCGCCGCACTCGTCCTGCAGCTCGCGCAGCTTCACGAGGTGTTCGACCCGCTCCGGCGCGCGCTCGATGTGGCCGTAGAGCATCGTGGCGTTCATCTTGAAGCCGTGCCGCTGCACCTTGCGCGCCGTGGCGAGCCAGCCGTCGGGGCTGGTCTTCTCGTGGAACACCGCCTTGTGGACGCGGTTGGTGAGGACCTCGGCGCCGCCTCCCGGGCAGGAGCCGAGGCCGGCCTCGCGCAGGTCGGCGAACACCTCGTCTTCGGTCTTGCCCGAGATGTTCAGCATGTGCTCGATCTCGACCATCGTGAACGCCTTGACGTGCACGCCCGGTCGCGCGCGCTTCGCGGCGCGCACTACGTCGAGGTAGTAGTCGTACCCCATCCGCGGATGGATGCCGGCCACCATGTGCACCTCGGTGATCGCGGTGTTGGCGTACTCGGCCAGCTTGCGCTCGATGTCCTCGGGCATCATCAGGTAGGCGCGCGCCTCACCTTCCTTGGCCGCGAACGCGCAGAACTTGCACGAGTACTGGCAGATGTTCGTGTAGTTGATGTGCAGGTTGTTGTTGAAGAAGGTGCGCCGGCCGTGGCGGCGCAGGCGCACGAGGTTGGCCATGGCGCCGACGGCGGCGAGGTGGCGCGTCTCGTACAGGCGGAGACCGTCGTCGGCCGAGAGGCGTTCGCCGGCCTCGACCTTGGCGAGGATGTCGCCGAGGCCGGCTGCGTCGACCAACCGATGAACGTGGGCGGGCAGGTGCATGGCGATCAGGCGTTCGTGGGGGTCGTGATCTTGCTCTGCCACGCCTTGGGCACACGCCCGAAGCGGTCCGTCGGAGGCGTCTCGACCGGCTCGTACAGCATCGTGCGGCGTTGCGGCTCGTAGCCCGCGTCCTTGATGTGCCGCTCGATCTCGGCGATCGAGGTCGGGTGTACGCAGCCGGCGCTGCTCACCACGTTCTCCTCCAGCATCGCCGAGCCGAAGTCGTCGGCGCCCATGCCGAGCCCGACCTGGCACGTCTTGAGCCCCTGGGTGACGAAGCTCGACTGCAGGTGCGGGACGTTCTGCAGGTAGATGCGCGCGAAGGCGAGGGTGCGGAGGTACTCGGCGACGGTGGCCTTCTGCGGCACCCGCGCCTGCAAGGCTGTGTGCTCCGGCTGGTAGGTCCAGGGGATGAAGGCGGTGAACGGCGCGCACTCGTCCTGCAGCTCCCGGATGCGCGTCATGTGCTCGATGCGCTCGGC
>CAYQMF010000060.1:0-36590 GCA_964418595.1 uncultured candidatus Brocadiaceae bacterium | reverse complement strand
TCAGGAACTCGATGATCTCGCGCATCTCCTCCTTGGCCTCGTCGACGCCGGCCACGTCCTCGAAGGTCACGTTGACGCGGTTCTCTTTCGTGTAGAGCGCGGCGCGGCTGCGGCCGAACGACAGCACGCCGCCGCCCGCGCCCGGTGAGCGCATCTGCCGGATGACGAAGAACCAGACGATGGCGATGACCAGCAGGTACGGACCGATCGTGCCCAGGAAGTAGATCAGCGCCGTGTTGGGTTCCTTGACGCTGAGCGAGCGCGAGAAGACCGACAGCGCCCGGTCTTCGACGGGGACCTTGCGCGTGAGGAACTCCGCGCGCACGTCGGTGAGGGTGGGACCCGAGTGGCCGGGCGTGGCGCGGATGTAGGCCTCTTCGTTGCCGCGCTGCACGATCGCGGTCAGGTAGGTGGACGGCAGGACCTGGCTCTTCTGCGCCATCTCGCGGGCGGCGTCCCCCTTGCCTTCGAGTTCGGAGATGAAGAATGCCCGCTTGATCGCGATCCGACCGGCGACGAGGTCGTTGCGCAGGCGCTCGAGGCCGTCCTCCGTGCCGTAGGTCGCCGCGTCGAGCGTGCGCGCCTGCAGGTCGAGGACGAGGTCGGCGTCCTGGCGCCAGAAGTCACCGAGCGGCACCTCGAGGCGACGTTGGCCGGCGCGGTCGCGGTAGGTCGCGTACACCTTGTTGTCGGCGACGTCCACCGTCTCGAGCTGGCCGTTGAAGAGCCGACGATAGAAGTCATAGACCGACGTCTCCTGCTCGGTCCCCGACCAGGACACGACCACGAACAGCGCGGTGAGCAGGGACATGATCAGGAGCACGCCGCCCAGCCCGCGCGGCCGACGCGCGCCCGCCTCCTTCTTGGGATCGCCCTCGCGGGGCGCCTTCGGTTGCTTCGCCGGATCTTGCGTCATGAGGTCGTCGGTGTCGGGCTTCGTTAGGTCGTGGCGGGTCCATCACAACGCGCGGCGAAGCGGAAGGGTGCGGCACACCCGTCCCGTTGGACCCACGGGCGGACTCTAAACCAAGATCGTCAGAAGTCGGCGTGGAGGCCAAGCACGATCTTGCGGGCGAGGTCCGCGGCGGACTCGCGGATGGCGGCTGCCTCGTCCTCGCCGACGGCGACCCGGAACTCGGCGCGATCCACGAAGCGCGTGTCCACCAGGGGTTGTGCCGCGGTGTGCGACACCAGTCGGACGTGCACGACCATGGTCAGGGAGCCCTCGGTGAGCGGCTCGGGTCGGCCGGTCACCAGGGCGCGGTTCTGGCCGTCCTCGATGGCGACCTCGAGGACGGCGTCGGCGCCGCCACGGGGTGCGGGGCGATAGCCGCCGTAGACCACCAGCGCCTCCTGCAGGGCGCGGGTCAGCGGCAGCTCGAGGCGTTGGCGGAAGGTCGCGTTCCCCGCCACCTGGACCGCGACCGTGCGGACCTCGCGGCGGTCCGGCGTGGCGTACCCGCAGGCAGACAGGACGCTGGCGAGGAGGCCGACGGTCCACCTCGTCACTGTCCGACCCTCGACGGCGTGCCGGGGAGCGTGCTCAGGCGCCTGGCCGCCTCGCTCCCGTCGGGAGTGTCGGGATAGTCCTTTGCGGCGAGCTCCAGGTGGCGCCGCTGACCCGGTGGGTTTCCGACGGTGTCGTAGAAGTCGGCGATGGCGAGGTGCTTGGTGGCGAGCCAGAGCCGCGTCTGGCGCAGGGCAGCCTCCGCCTCGGCCTTGAAGGCGACGTTCTCGGTCTCGCCGCCGAGGTAGCTCTCGAGTTCGCGTCGCGTGGTCTCGAGCTCGGCCAGATCGTAGGCGGGCCCGTGCAAGGCACGGAACCCGGCGAGCGCGTAGCGGAACATCGCCTTCGACAGCCACGCGGACCGGTCGTGGTACACCGTGACCTGCTGGAAGTGCTGCTGCGCCAGCTCCCACTTGCCGCGCCGGAAGGCGGCTTCGCCGAGCAGCATGTAGGCCTCCGCGGCGCGCTCCGACTTGGGGAAGCGGCGGACGTAGTGTTCGAGCACCGCAACTCCGTCGTCTTCGTCGGAGCTGAAGATCCAGAAGCGCCAGGTGCCCGTGATCAGCGTCTTGCCGATCCGGAAGGTCAGGTCGTCGATGGCGTTGACGTTCGCGCTCAGCGGATGGTCGTCCACGTAGTTGCGCAGGATCGTGAATGCCCGCCAGCTCGCCCCCGTGCCGAACAGCGCGCGGCTGCGCGCGAGCTTGTAGCGCTCCAGGTCGTCGCCGTTGTAGCTGTCTTCGGGCGTCGCCGCGAGCAGCGCGTCGGCGGCCGCGTACTCGCCGCGCGTGATATGGGCCTCGCTCTCCGCCAGCACCGCGAGCGCGTCGCGCGCGGGCGTCGATGCGCAGCCGGCGAGGACGAGGAGGCAACAGGGCACCCGCATGCGGGGATCATCGAGGCACGCGGCGACCGACGGAAGCGTCGCGTGCAGAAGTCGGCGACCTCGTTCGAACGTCAGTGCGCGGCCATGAGTTGCTGCAGGGCGACCTGTCGCAAGCGCGGTGGCCGATCGAGCACGGTGCGGAGCCAGGCGCCGAGGAGCGCCAGTACCCCGCGCACGTCCGCGCGCTCTGCCGGCAGCGTCGGCCAGGCCCGCCCCGGCGTGGCATGCAGTCGGCGCAGCAGATCGAATGTGCCGCTCGTGACCTTGGCGTGCCCACCCGCGGCGACCTGTGGACTGACGAGGCCGCGCCCGTCGCGGTCGACGAGGAGTGCGCCTTCGCCCGGCAGACCGCGGCCGGTCTCGGCGCAGGTCTCGAGGCTCGGCTGCACCCCGAGCGCGCCCAGCGCCCGCCATTCGAGGCCCGCGAGCACGATCGGCAAGGCCGGGTCCGGGCAGCGCTCGAGCAGCGTGAGTCCGCCGGTCACCAGGTCGAACAGCGCGGCGTCGGGGCTGCGCTCCGGCAGCGCGCGGTCGACGATGGCGGCGACGTGCGCGGCGAGCAGGAAGCGCTCCGGCCGGCGCAGGCCCCGGGGTTCGTGCAGGAGCGTCGATCGACCGAGCAGCGGCATGGTGTCGCCCCGGTTCCAGATCTCGACCCGCAGGAAGTTGAGGAAGTCCAGCTTGCCCAGCAGGGGGCTGTCGTGGCGGTGTGCGCCCTTGGCGAGGCAGGTCAGCTTGCCGTGCTCCCGGGTCAGCAGCGTGACGACACGACTGCTCTCGCGGAAGTCGCTGCGTCGCCACACCAAGGCGTCGACTGGCGTGCCGCGCGGCACGATCAGGCCGACGGCGAGTCGGTGGTCTGGGGGTGCAGCACCTGCAAGCGCAGGCGCGCGACGTGGCGCGCGTCGCCCCGCAGCACCGTGAACTGGATGCCGTCGGACACGAAGGTCTCGTCGACGACCGGGATCCGGCCGAGCCGGCTGAAGACGTAGCCGGCCACCGTGTCGTAGTCGTCGCGCTCCGGCAACTCGTGATCCGCGAGGTGTTCGTTGATCTCGTCCACCCGGGTCCGCCCGCTCGCCTCCAGGCAGCCGGGTTCGTCGAGCACGCGCAGCGGTTGCTCCTCGTCCTCGTCGTACTCGTCCTCGATGTCGCCGACGATCTCTTCGAGGATGTCCTCGACGGTGATCAGGCCCGCCGTGCCCCCGTACTCGTCGAGCACGATGGCCAGATGGACCTTGGCGTGCCGCAGTTGGCGCAGCAGGTCGGCGACACCCATGGTGTCCGGCACGAACAGCGGGCGCCGCATCAGATCTCGGACTCGCGCGCCAGCGAGCGCTGCGCCGCTGGCGATCCGCGCCAGGGCGTCCTTGGCGTAGAACACGCCGACGATCTGGTCGAGTTGTCCCTCGTGCACGGGGTAGCGGGAGTGGCCGGTGTCCGCCACCGCCGACACGGCTTCCTCCAGCGGCAGGTCAGCCCGCAACCCGACCACGTCGGTGCGCGGGGTCATGATCGCCGACACCTGCAGGTCGCCGAGATCGACGATGTTGGCGATCCACGACTTCTCCTCGTCCTCGAGCGCGTTGCTCCGGTCGGAGTCGGTCACCGCCGCGAGGATGTCGTCGGCGATCTCGTCGGGATCTTCGTTGGGCTGTTCCGGCACGCGGGCGATCCGCAAGATGAGGCCGGCGAGCGCCCGCATCGGGATGACCACTGGCACGCGCAGGAGGGCGTGCAGGGCGGCGATCGCAGGAAGGGTGCGCGCAACCACCACCTCCGCCCGGGTCGCGGTGAGCGCCGGCGGCAGACCACCCATCAACACCAGCAGGGTCGCCGCCACGATGAGGACGTTGCCCCAGCCGGGCAGCGGGCCACCCATGGCGAGGGCGGAACTCACGCCGAGGGTGACCCCCAGCACGGTGAGCGACCGCGCGGTCGCGATCAGGTCCGGCTCGCGGGCGCGCAACCCCTCGATCCGCGAAGCGGCGCCGGGGGAGAGGGCCTTCTGCAGCTTGGTGGGGGAGTACACGAGCAGCGCAGTGCTCGAGACCGCGCCCAGCGCCGCGAGGCATACCCCGGCCAAGGCGCCGACGCTGGCGATCGGCCAGAGGCTCGTGGCGCCATCGATCGCCAGATCGGCAGCGGCGAGCCCTGCGGAATGCGACGGGGCGGAGGAGGGGGGGAGGCTCACGACGGGAAGGACCCCGTCCGGCCTGGGCAACGATCGGATTCGTCCAAGACCGCCGCACGATACCGCATGGGGTTTGGCCCGGCCATCGAGCGTTGCAGCGCGCGTCGTGACTACGTTGGCAAGGCGCCTTCGCCGTCGATGGAGAAGCGGTTCCGGCCCCGCCCCTTGCTCGCGTACAGCGCGTGGTCGGCGCGGCTGAGCAGGCTTTCGACCGAGTCTTCGCCGTGGATGAACCCGGCCAGCCCGAGCGATGCGCTGAGCGGCAACCCGAGCTGATCCCCGGCCGTGTAGAGCGCGACCTGCAGGCGCGTGGCGATCACCGCCGCCTCGTCGAGGCCGGTGCCGGGGAGGATCACGAGGAACTCCTCGCCGCCGTAGCGGACCGCGGTGTCCATGCGCCGCGTGCCGCGCCGCAGCACCTCACCGGTCGTGCGCAGCGCCTGGTCACCCACGACGTGTCCGTATTCGTCGTTGAGGTCCTTGAAGTGGTCGAGGTCGAGCATCAGGACCGAGAGCGGAGCGGCCGTGCGGTTGCTCCGCGCGATCTCCTGGCGGAGGCTGTTGATCCCCACGCCGCGGTTGGAGAGCCGGGTCAGCGGATCGGTGACCGAGAACTTCATCGCGCGCTTGCGCTGCCGCGTGAGCAGGAGGTTCTCCTGCAGCAGGCTCGTGATGCTGCCGAGCGCTTCGGCCTCGCGCCCGTCAAGGCGCGGGTCGAGCGGCGCACCCGACAGGGTGCGGTCGAGCACGAGCACCGTGGGCACCTGGAACGACGTGTTCAACGGCACGAGCAGGGCTTCGTCGGCGCCGATGTTCGACATGAGCCCGGTGCTGTCGTGATCGTTGACGAGCACCTGTGGTCTTCCGGTGTTGATCGCGGCGGTCAGCCGGATGCGCTCCGCCGGGGTCGGCTGCAGCATCGGCGCCTTCAAGGTGCGGGGCGATCCGTCGGCCTTGTCCCAGATCCAGCAGCGGTTGAGGGCGGCGATCCAGCGGACGGCGTGCGCGCGATCGAACTCGAGGTAGCGCAGGGCGGCGTTCGTGCTCGCGATGAGCAGCTTGCGTGCCTTGGTGTTGCGGTGGCCGGTCGCGAGGGTGGCGCAGAGTTCGGCGAGCCGGCCTGCCGGCCGCTCCGCAAGCTGGTCCTGCGCCGGCGGGCTTCCCTCCGGCGTGCGAAGCGACAGGGTCGGCGAGAGTCCGAACTGTCCCAGCGCGCTCTCGAACTGGGCGCGCAGGCCGGTCGCGCGCACGAGTTCGTCCATCGACGTCACGAGCGGCTCGCCGTCGGCGTGGCGCTTGTCGCCAGCCGGCGCCGGGAACCCCGCGCGTGTCGCCAGTTCGTGGGCGATGCGGATGAGGTCACGCTCGCTCGTCGATCCACGCCGCAGGTCGGTGCTGAGTTCGAGCGGAAGGTTCCAGCGTGCGATCCAGGTCTGCGAAGAGGTCCATCCGCCCTCCGCGCCGCGCCATCGCGCGACCTCCTCGGCCCATGCGTCGAGATCGTGCAACAGGCCGAGGACGTAGGCCCGGTCGGGGTCGAGGGTGCCCCGCGTCGCTGCCAGGTCGCGCGCCACGATTGCGCCGAACACCGAGTGCAACCAGAGCTGGCGGAGGCGGGCTGAGTCGGCCGTCGGCGCGGTGGGCGTGTCGAAGGCTCGCCGGAGCAAGGTCGGGCCGAGGCGCTCGGCGAGCTGGGGCACGCCCAGCACGAGCCCCTTCGCGCCGTTCAGCGGGGCGTGCAGGACCCGCATGCACCGCAAGAGCGTGAGCGGGTCCAGCTCGAGGAGGCGGGCGAGTCGGGGCGCGTCGTTCCCCTGCTCCGTGAACCCCTTGCGAACGGTGCGACGCAGGTCGGCCAGCGCCAGAACGGAAGGCAGGCCGGCCAGCGGAGTGGGCCAGGGCTCGAGCTCGACCGTTCGCGCGAAGGGGGGCAACGCCAGCCGTATCGGTAGCTTGCGGCTTTTCGCTCAACTGGCTGTTCGGAAAGTCACACGGGGCGAGGGGGCCGACGGCCAGCACGGTTCGGCCGCACCGGGTTCTCGCGGCGGTGCGCCCGATCCCCGGGGCGGACCCGGGGTTCAGGGCATGGAACCAGAATCCCGGGTGTTGGTCCGCGGTTTGCCTGACGTCCCGCGATGAGCTCACTCTGCTTGGATCCTCGGCCCGGGTCGCATGTGCGCTGGCGCGCCGACGCGACCGACGCGCGGGCCACCCGGCTCATGGCGCGGTTCCGCCGCACGGGATCGCCAGCCGTCTTCGAGGAGCTGTTCCGGTTGACGTCGGCACAGTTGATGCGCCGGGTGCGGCAGCAGGTGCGCTTCGCCGGCGACAACCTCGATCCGCACGAGCTGCTCCAGGACACCTTCGTCAACATCTTCCGGTACCCCGACCGCTTCGAACCCGACCGACCCGGTGCGTTCCGCGCCTGGGCCACGACCATCGTCGACAACACGGTGCGGAGGCACCTGCGTCGCTCGCGCACCGGTGTCACGCTCGCCTTCCGTCCGGACGAGGTGCTGAGCCAGGAGCCCGACGTGCACAGCATCAGCCCGGATCGCCAGGCGATGGATGGCGAGGCGTGCCGACACCTCGCTTCCGCGTACTCGGTGATCCTCGCGTCGTACCTGGTGGCCTTCCAGCAGCTCTCCGACCGCGAGCGCTGCGTGCTGCACGCGGTGGAGGTCGCCGGTGTGCGCTACGCCGAGCTGGGTGGGCGCCTCGGGCTGCGCCCGGAAGCGGTGAAGATGATCGTCTTCCGCGCGCGCCGACGGATCCTCGAGCGCGTCGCGCGGCAGCTGCAACTCGCCGCGTAGCGATCCGCGCCGAGCGCGCTCCCGTGGCCCCCGGGCGGGGCGCCGGCTACGTTGGCCTCGATGACGAAGCGCACGCCGGTCGACCGCTTGTTCGTCCACGCGGACGAAGTCGTCTCCCTGGCGGACGGTCCGGCGGAGGGCGCCCGGCGTGGGGCAGACATGGCGCGCCTGGGAGTCGTGGCCGACGGGGCCATCGCGGTGCACGACGGTCGGATCGTGGCGGTGGGACCGACCGACGACATCGGTCGACGCTTCTCTTCAGCGGAGGAGGTCGACCTGTCGGGCTTCGTGGTCCTGCCCGGGTTCGTCGACTGCCACACGCACCCGGTGTTCACGAGGACGCGCCACGACGAGTTCCACCAGCGTTGCGCCGGCGCCGACTACATGGCGATCGCCAAGGCCGGGGGCGGGATCCTCAGCTCGATGCGGGCGGTGCGCGAGGCGAGCGAGGCCGATCTGCTGGCGCACGTGCGCGGCCACTTCGATGGCTTCCTCCGCCACGGCACCACGACCATCGAGGCGAAGAGCGGCTACGGGCTGAGCACGGCCGCGGAGCTGTCGAGCCTGCGGGCGCTCACGGAGCTGCGGCGCGTCCACCGGCTGACGGTGTCGCGGACCTTCCTCGGCGCGCACGAGTTTCCGCCGGAGTTCCGCGAGGACCGTGAGGGCTACGTCCGCCTGCTCATCGACGAGATGCTGCCGGCCGTCGTGGCGGAGGGACTGGCCGAATCGGCGGACGTGTTCGCCGAGCCGGGTGTCTTCGACCGCGAGCAGAGCGCGCGCGTGCTGCGCGCCGCGCGCGACCTCGGCTTGCGCCTGCGCGTGCACGCCGACGAGCTGCAGCCGATGGGCGGTGCGGAGCTGGCGGTCGAACTCGGGGCCGACTCCGCCGACCACCTCGGTCGCATCTCGCTCGAAGGCCAGGAGCGGCTCGCCGCGTCGTCGACCACCGCCGTCATGCTGCCGGGGACGACCTTCTTCCTCGCCAAGCCCTTCGCGGCGCCGGCGCGCTCGCTCATCGACAAGGGTGCGGCCGTGGCGCTGGCGACCGACTTCAACCCGGGGAGCTGCTACACGCAGTCGATGCCGCTGATCATCAGCCTCGGCTGCATCGCGCTGAAGATGACGCCGGAGGAGTGCGTGGTGGCGACGACCATCAACCCGGCCGCATCGCTCCGCCTCGACGCGGAGGTCGGTTCGCTGCATCCGGGCAAGCGCGCCGACTTCGCGGTGCTCGCCCTGCCGACGTACCGGGCGCTGGGCTACACGCTGGGCGGCAACCCCGTCGCGATGACCGTCAAGGACGGCGAACCGGTGGTGGTGCTGAAGGAAGACTGGTGCGACGCGTGATGCCGTGACCGCTGCCCCGCTGCTCGAACTGGTGCCGAACTTCTCCGTCGGCGCCGACGCCGCGATCGTCGACGAACTCGTCGCCGCGGCGAGGGCGGCGGGGGTCGCCGTGCTCGACCGCACCAGCGACATCGATCACAACCGCAGCGTGCTGACCCTCGCTGGCGGCGTGCGCGAGATCGGCGAGGCCGCGCTCGCGTTGGCGCGCGTGGCGTGCCGGCGCATCGATCTGCGCCAGCATCGCGGCGTGCATCGCCGGATGGGGGCGATGGACGTGTGTCCCTTCGTGCCGCTGCGCGACACGCCGATGCCGGTGGCGGTGGCCGCGGCCCACGCCGCCGGCGCCCGCGTTGCGCAGGAGCTCGACCTGCCGGTGTTCTTCTACGGCGAGGCGGCGCGGCGGTCGGAGCGGCGCGTGCTCGGCGCGGTGCGCAACCTCGGCTTCGAGGCGCTCGTGGAGCGGGTGGGACGTGATCCGGCGTTTGCCCCGGACTGCGGCCCGCCGCGGATGCATCGCAGCGCCGGTGCCGTGGCGATCGGCGCACGCCCGTTCCTGATCGCGTTCAACATCGATCTCGCCACGCGCGACGTTGCCCTGGCCCGGCGCATCGCGACGGCAGTGCGCGAGCGCGACGGTGGCCTGCCCGCCGTGCAGGCGATGGGGTTCGTCCTCGCGGCGCGCGACTGCGTGCAGGTGAGCACGAACATCCTGGATCACACAGCCACTTCGATCCGCGCGCTCTTCGATCGGGTCGCGTCGCTCGCGGCGGCCGCCGGCGTGCAGGTTGCGCGCAGCGAACTGATCGGGCTCGCACCCGCCGCCGCGCTCGATGCCGCGACGGCCGCCCACGTGGGGCTCCTCGGCTTCGACGCCGCGACGCACACCGTCGAGGGCCGGCTCGTGGACGTCCGCTGATCGATCAGAGCCTGGGGACAATCCTCTCTCAGGCTCTGCCGCGGCCGCGGAGGCGGCCGCCAGCGACACGCTCACAGGCTGCAACTTGGCTTCCTTGCACAGCCTCTCAGCGCAGCGGGACCTCGAGCTCGAGGCGCTCGGCGTCGTACGGCAGCCCGCGCAGCACGGTCACCCGCGTCGTCTCGCCGGACTTCTTCGTCGCGAGCGCCGCCTGGATGTCCTTGGTCGCCGTGATCGGCTTGCCGTCGATCGCGACCAGCACGTCGCCGAGCAGACGCCGGCGACCGGCGATGGTGCGGCCGCGCAGCCCGGCCTCTTCCGCGCCGGAGCCCTTGTCCACGCTCTGCACCTCCACCATCGGCCGTCCCTCCTCGTCGGCGAGGATCCCGGCCCGGATGCCGAGGTAGAGAGGGCCTCGCCCGGGCTCGATCAGCCGCGGCACGACCTGGTTGACGACGTCGACGGGGATCGCGAACCCGAGGCCGGCGCTCGTGCCCGAAGGGCTGAAGATCGCTGCGTTCATGCCGATCAGGCGGCCCGCAGAATCGAGCAGCGGTCCGCCGGAGTTGCCGGGGTTGATCGCGGCGTCGACCTGGATGCAGCCCTGGATCGGCGCCCGGTCCGGTGTCTCGATCGTGCGGTTGAGCGCGCTGATGACGCCGGTGGTGAGCGTCTGGTCGTAGCCGAAGGGGTTGCCGATGGCGAACGCCGCCTGCCCGACCTTGAGGTCCGCGGAGGTGCCGAGGCGGGGGATCGGCTTGAGGCCGCGCGGCAACTGGTAGAGCTTCACGACCGCGATGTCCTGTTCCTCGCGGCGACCCACCACTGCGGCGACGTGCTCGAGCTGGTTCGCAAAGCGCACGACCACCTCCTTGCGTCCGGCGACGACGTGCGCGTTGGTGACGATGTAGCCGTTCTCGTCCCACACGAAGCCGGTGCCGGTGCCGGCGGGCACCTGCTGATACCCCCAGGCACTCTGCACCACGGCCTCCGGCGCGGTGATGTGGACGACCGCGGGGGAGACGTCGGCGAACAGCTCGACGGTCGCGCGCTCGTAGTCGGCCAAGGCGCCGCGGGGCTCGATGGTGCGGGGCGCGGCCTTGCCGTGCGGCGACCACGACCAGCGTTCCCACAGCATGAAGGCCGCCAGCGCGAAGGCCGCCCCGGCGAGCACCAGCGGCACGGGGCTCGGCCGCGTCGGGTAGTTGCCGCCGGCCATGGTCAGCGCGTCGACACGGGCTTGTGCACCGCGCGGGGCAAGGCCTTGCCGTCACCGGGTGCCTGCTGCAGCCGCGTGTGCGCCGCCGAGGTGAGCGTGATCTTCTCGACGGTCTGTTCCGTGAGCGCCGTCCAGCAGGCCTGCGCGATGCTCTCCGCGTCGAGGCCGTGGTAGGCGAACACGTGCGCCGGCGTGCCCGACTTGCTGAACTTGCGCACGCACAGGCTGGTCTGCTTGACCCCGACGATCGAGCCCACGTTGTCGAGGAGGCCTTCCTCGCCGTCGTGCACGGACACGATCGGGATGCGCCGGCCGGCGAGGTCGACGGTGTCCATCTCGGTGTTGGGTTGGCCATCGGGGCGGAGCCACAGCCGGCCGTCGACGCCGAGCGTCTGCACCAGGTGGGCGTAGCCGTCCTTGCGGCCGTTGAGCCCGAGCAGCAGGTCCGACGACGTGACCACGATCACGTCGGCGTACACGCCGCGCTCGAGCAGCAGGTCGCTGGCGTCGGCGGCCTCCTTGGCGAGCGCGCCCATGACGAAGAGGTGCACGACGTTCTCGCCGGGGCTGTAGCCGCGGTAGCCCTGGTAGCACTTGAGGCGGTAACCTCCGGCCAGGACGTCGTGGCGCAGCAGCGCGAGGATGTCGGCGTCGGGGATCGCCGGCACTTCGCCCTCCGGCAGGCCGCCGTCGGCCTGATCGACGCCGAGCACGGCGCCGGCGGGGACGTCGAGCTTGTACCGCACCTGCCGGCGCAGGCTCTTGATGAGGATGTCCTGGCGGATGCCGCGCGTCACCGCGCGGATCAACACGCCGCGGCGACCGGCGTTGTCGTTCTCGACGTGGCGGCGGATCGCGTCGCACAGGATCCAATCGAGTTCCTGCGCGAAGGCGGGCTCCCAGGTGACGAGGTTGGGGATCTGGATGTCGGACTTCCAGGAGTGCTGCGCGCCCTCGGGAGCGAGCGCGATGCCCGACGGCGTGCCCATCAGCACGAAGCCGCCGCCCCAGTAGAGGTTGTAGTACAGCTGGTCGAGCGCGCGTTTGATGAAGAAGTCGTAGACCGTCATCATCGGCAGCAGCGGCACGCCGACGTACGCGCCCATCTTGCCGAAGGCGCCCGCCGCGCTCATGCAGTTGGCCTCCGCGATCTCGAACCGGATGTGCCGCGTCCACGCTTCGTGGGTGGGACTCAGCTCCGGGCGCAGGCGTTCGCGCAGCTCGTACTTCTTCTCGAGGTTCTCCTCGAACTCCGGCCCGAAGATCTTCTCGTCCATCGCCGGGTTGATGTTCGTGCTGGTGCCGACGTCGGGCGCCATGGTCAGCACGAGATCGGCGACTGCGCTCCAGCGCTGTTCGTCCGCCGACAGATCCTTGCCGCCCGACCTGCCGGCCCGCGCCAGCTCGTCGAACACGCCGACGCGCACGAGCTTCGCCGCGAGCTGGCCCCACATCCACTGCGTGTGTGCGACCGGCGCGAGCTTGAGGTTGATGTCGAGGCTCTCCGGCACGGTGCCGATGCTCGCCCTCACCTTGGCCAGGTTCGCGTCGCGCATCGCTTCCCACGCCACGATCCCGTCGCGCAGCGTCCGGCCGCGGGCCTGCAGGAACCTGCCCTCCGCCGAGTCGGGGGCGAAGTTGACGTACGGGCGCGCCGCGTCGGTGCCCTGCTCGGTCAGCATCGCCGCGATCTCGGCATCGCTGGTGAGCGCCGAGTGGTTGCCCGGCGACGCCACACACTCGAGGCCGCGGCCCTTGACCGTGTGCACGATGAGCAGGCACGGCTGGGCGGGCTCGCCCTCCCGCTGCTCCTTGCTGGCGCGCAGCGCGGCGACCAGTTCCTCGAGGTCGTGGCCGCCGAGGTCCCCGAACATGCGCAGCACATCGGCGTCGCTCAGTTTGTCGAGCGCCGCCTTGCACTTCTTGCTGCGGTGCAGGATCGCCTCGCGCGTCACCGCGGCGTCGTTCTTCCAGAGCAGCATCTGGTAGGCGTAGTCGGAGAACCCGGTCTCCATCACCTCGCGCAGCGCGTCACCGCCGGCGCGCTTGAAGACCTGCTTGCGGAAGGCGCCGTGCTCGACCTGGATCACGCGCCAGCCGTTGGCCTCGGCGGTGCGCTGGATGCGATCGGCGTCGGTGCCGCGCAGGCCACGCATGTTCGGCATGCGCGTGCCGTCGAGGTTCTGCCGGTTGTAGTCGACGATCCACGTCACGTTGCCGAGCTCGCGCTCCGCCACCTCCGGCAGCACTTCCATGAGCGAGCCCTCGCGGTACTCGGAGTCGCCCATCAGCGACCAGAAGTGCGGCTGCGGCAGGTCCCAGCCGTGGCTCTTGGCGTAGCGGTGGGCGAGGGCGAGGTACACGCTGACCACCGGCGGGATGCCCACCGAGCCGGAGGGCAGGAAGTGGAACGAGTCCGGGTCGAACTCGGAGTGGTACGACTGGAAGACCGGCTGGCCGTCGTGCGGGAAGGAGCGCAGGCGCCGCATGACCGCCTCCGCCTCCGGCTCCGTGAACCACGTGCCGTCTTGATGCCGGAGCAGGCCCAGCAGCCGGTGCAGCGCGTGGTCGGCGGGCGCGGCGTGCGGCTTGCAGCAGACGTAGTCGCCGGGCTCGCGCACGACGAGGTGCAGGGCGGCCAACAGGTCGAGGCTCGAGGCGCAGGCGGCCGGGTGGCCACCCACCTTGGGATCGCCCTCCGCCACGTCATCGCGCGCGTTGGCCTCGTGGATCATGGCCATCGTCTGCGCGAAGGCGCGGCGGGCGATGCGGCGGAGGACGTCGTAGTCGAGCTTCATGGCGGGGCCCCGTTTTTAGGGGGGGAGGGTGTGCGGGGCAACGCGCCGGCCGCCTGCCTGTTGAAACCGGCGCGCCGCTCCCTACCCTGCTCGCCCCCCTTTTCGAGTGCTCGCCTGCTCCCACGCGTCGCCATCGTCGGCCGACCCAACGTCGGCAAATCGAGCCTGCTCAACCGGGTGGTCGGGCGGCGCGTCTCCATCGTCGAACCCACCGCCGGCGTGACCCGTGACCGCGTCGCGGTCGTGGTCGAACTGGGCGGCCGCCGCGTGGAGTTCATCGACACCGGTGGGCTGGGGCTGGTCGACGCCGTGGAGCTGAAGGGGCACGTCGAGGCACAGATCGAACTCGCGCTCGCCAGCGCCGACCTCGTGTTGTTCATGGTCGACGGCAAGGCCGGCCTCGTGCCGGGCGACCAGCTCGTCGCCGATCGGCTGCGCCGGCTGGCCAAGCCGCACATCCTCGTCGTCAACAAGGTCGAGTCGGTCTCCGACGAACTCGCCGTGCACGAGTGGAGCCGGCTCGGGTTCGGCGAGCCGTCGGCGGTGAGCGCACAGGAGGGCTTCGGCTTCGCCGAGCTGACCCAGCGCATCCTCGGCCAGTTGCCGCCGGTGCGTCCCGACGCGGCGCCGCGCGACGCCGACGTCCTCAGCTTCGCCATCGTCGGCAAGCGCAACGCCGGCAAGTCGACGCTCACCAACCTCCTGGTGGGCGACGAGCGCATGATCGTCTCCGACATCCCCGGCACCACCCGCGACGCGGTCGACGTCGAGTTCGAGCACCAGGGGCGACGCTTCCTCGCCATCGACACCGCCGGGGCGCGCAAGAAGTCGAGCATCCAGGACGCGATCGAGTTCTTCAGCCACGCGCGCAGCACGGAGAGCATCCGGCGCGCCAACGTCGTGGTGCTGCTGTTCGACGTCACCGAGTCGATCAGCCAGGTGGACAAGTCGGTGGCGAGCTACATCGTCGAGCAGAACAAGCCGGTGCTCATCGTCGGCAACAAGATCGATCTCGCCGACCGGATCGTGCTCGAGCGCTGGGACGCCTACATCAAGCAGCAGTTGCCGGCGCTGCGCTACGCACCGGTGTCGTTCATCTCGGCCAAGGACGGACGCAACGTCGCGGCGACGCTGACCCTGCTCGTCGAGCTGCGGCGGCAGGCGCGCACCGAGTTCGGGACCGGCGAGCTGAACCGCTGCCTGCGCCTCGCCCAGGAGCGGCAGCGCCCGCGGGTCAACAAGACGCCCAAGCTCTACTACGGCACGCAGGTCGGCACGGAACCGCTGCGCGTGCTGGTCTTCGTCAACGACCCCAAGCTCTTCCGCGGCAACTACGGGCGCTACCTGGAGAACGCGCTGCGCGACCACTTCGCCGTGCCGGAGGTGCCCATCGACGTGGTGTTCCGGCGGCGCGTGCGGACGTCGGCCGGCGGTGGCGCGGACTCCTGACGCGGGTCGTCAGGCGCGGGGCGCATGGCCGGCCGCCAGGTCGTCCGCCGCCGCGCGCAGGCGTGCCAGCGGGTAGGTCGTGTCGCGCCAGCGGATCCCACCGCGCAGAAGCGCGAGCGTCATCGAGCGCACGAGCGCGACGGCGGGCAGGAGTGCGAACAGGGGCACCAGCAGGGCGCTGACCCACGACCAGCCGTAGCGCTTCGCCATCGCGGCGGCCGGCACGATGGTCGAGAGCAGGCCCAGGGTCGCGAGCCAGCCCGCGAGCGTGCCCACGAACGCGCCGGCGACGGCGGTGGCCCAGAGCGCGGTGGCGAGCGTCGCGGCGAGGAGCGTCCACGACACCCGGAAGCCGACGAGCGCGCACATGTTCTTCTCGACCAGGTGGAGGAACTGGCGGACGGTCGTGATCCACCGCACCTCGAGGTCGCGGCAGAACCACAGGCGGCTGCGGACCCCGTTGCGCACCAGTTCGCGCGCGAGCCGCATGTCGTCGATGATCTCGAGGCGAAGGCGTGCGTGGCCGTCGATCGCCTCGTACGCCGCACGGCGCACGAGGTTGAACGCGCCGAACCCGAGGTAGCCGCGCGGTCGCGGCGCGAGCACCATCGCCGCGTGGCGCAACAGGCCGAGGCAGAGGGTGAGCACGGTGGTGCGCCCGAGCACGCTGGTGCCCGCGAGCTGCGGCATGAGGGTCACGTGCGCGGCGCCGGCGGCGTCGGCGGCGGCGATTGCGCGCGCGAGCACGTTCGGGCCGAGCCACGCATCCGCGTCGACGAACAGGAGCCACTCGCCGGTGGCGCGCTTCGCGCCCACGTGCAAGGCGTGACACTTGCCGAGCCAGCCGTCGGGGAGCGCCTCGACGCGCACCACGACGAGGCCTTCGTGCCGGTCCTGCAGGACGGCCAGCAGGTGCGGTGTCGAGTCGTTCGAGCGGTCGTCGACCACGATGATCTCGGTCTCGACGCCGGTCTGCTGCAGGAGCCGGGTCACCGTGCCCTCGATCCGCGCCGCCTCGTTCCGCGCCGGCACGACGATCGAGACGCGATGCCGTGCGTGGGGTGCCCCCGGGTTCGGCAGGTCGGCGAGGCGCCGGAGCCCGACCATCGCGCGCACCGAGGCCATCGCCATCGCGAGCGCCACCACGACGAACGCGACGTCCACGGCGATGGACACGCCCTCAGCGTCTCCAGAAGCCGGGCACGAACAGCACGAGCGGGGCGACGATCTCGAGGCGACCGAAGACCATCTGCACGCAACACCACACCTTGATGCCGGACGGCAGGGCGGCGTAGCCGCCGAACGGACCGAGGTCGAGGCCGCCGGCGTTGGCGATCGTGAAAGTGCCGTCGCCGACCGCCTGCACCGCGGTGAGGGCGGGACCGGTGCAGCCGAGCATGGTGAAACTCGCGCTCATGCAACTGAGGAAGTCGAGGCGTGAGTCGAGGGCGAATACCACGGTGCCGACGGCCAGGGTTGCGAGCCACAGCACGAGCACGGCGAGGATGCCCGATACGATGGGGTCGGGGACCAGGTCACCGCCGAGCTTGAGTCGTTCGACGCTCTTGGGGCGAACGAAGCGCCGCAGGTGGTAGGCCGCGAGCTTCACGGCCACGAGCAAGCGCAGGACCTTGAACCCGCCCGCGGTGGAGCCGGTGCAGCTGCCGATCAGCATGCAGACGAGGAACGCGACGACGGCGAGGCGGGGCCAGACCTGGTAGTTGGCGCTGGCGAAGCCGGTGCTGGTGAGCAGGCTGACGGTATTGAACGCGGCGTCGCGCAGGCACGTGCCGAACCCTGCGTAGTCGCGCATGCCACCGATGTCGGCGACCTTGTCGCCCCGTAACCAGAGCGAGATCGCCACGACCAGCACGAGGCCGACGGTGAGGCCGGCGTAGCAGCGCAGCTCCGGGCTCTGCAGGACCCTCGGCGCCTCGCTGCCACGCGAACGCAGCAGCGTCACGTACCACGCGAAGTTGCCCCCGGCGAGGAACATGAACGCGATGCACACCAGCTCGATGGGGAGGCTCTGGTAGTCGGCGAGCGAGTGATCCTGGGTGGAGAAGCCGCCGGTGGCGAGTGTGGCGCACGCGTGGCAGACCGCGTCGAACACACCCATGCCCGCCAGCCAGTAGCACAGCCCGCACGCGGCCGTGAGGCCGATGTAGACCTTGAACAGCGCCCGCCCCTGCTCGCGCAGCCGCGGCTGGCTGACGTCGGTGCTCACCCCGACCTGCTCGGACGCGAGCAGGTTCTTGCCGGTCACTCCCATCGCCGGCAGCAGCACGATGAAGATGAGGATGATGCCGATGCCGCCGGCGAAGTGCAGGACCGAGCGCCACAGCAGGATGCTCGGTGGCAGGTCCGAGATCAGGTTGTCCGCCGATCCGAACACCGATGCGCCAGTGGTGGTGAGCCCGCTCACCGTTTCGAAGCACGCATCGACGAAGCCGAGGGCGCCCGACCACACGAAGGGGGTGGCGCCCAGCAGCGCAGCGAGCAGCCAGGCGAAGCCGACGACCACCAGGCTCTCCTTGCGGTGGAACTCGACGTCCCCGCCGCGGCTCAGGAGGATGAGCAGCACGGCGACGGCGAGGCCGACGCCGACGCCGCCGAGGAACCCCTCGGTCGTGGCGAACCGCGATGGTGGGTCGAGCAGCGCGACCGAGAGCGGCACGAGCTGCAGCAGGGCGAAGAACAAGGCGAAGCCGCCGAGGAGGCGGGCGACCCGACGGAAGTTCATCCGCGTCGGGCCTCCGCCGCACCGAACGCGGTCCAGTACGCGTCGGCGCCTTCGGCCCGCAGCTCCGCGGCCGGGCGGTAGCCGAACAGGGCACCGATGGTGCGCAGGCCGGCGGCGCGACCGGCGCGGAGATCCTGCACGCCGTCACCGATCATGGTGCCTCTGCCGCCGGTTCCGGTCGGGGCGCCGAGCGCGGCGAGCGCGGCGCGGCACGGAGCCGGATCGGGCTTGCGAGCCGGCGTCGAGTCACCGCCGATCACCACGTCGAAGAACCCATCGAGTCCGCAGGCCGCGAGCACGCGGAGGGCGAACTCCCGCGGCTTGTTGGTCACCACGGCGAGCGGCCATCCGGACGCGCGCCACGCTGTCAGGTGGGTGTGGACGCCCGGGAAGGCCCGCACCAGCCGCGTGCACTGCGTGAAGTGGTGTTCACGGTAGGTCGCCTCCGCCCGCGATCGCGCGTCGTCGTCGAGGCCGGGGAGCGCACGCGCGAGCAACGTGCTGAGTCCGTCGCCGACCATCGTGCGCACGCCATCGCTGCCGAGCGCAGGCAGGTCGTACGCGGCGCGCACGAAGTCGACGCTCGCCGCGATGTCGGGCAACGAGTCCACCAGCGTGCCGTCCAGGTCGAACAACAACGGTGGCACGGGCATGCGGGCGCAGAGGATATGCTCCGTCGCCCGCGCATGAATCCAAAACTGCCCCGCGGCGCGCCGCTCGCTGCCCTCGTCATCCTCGCCGCGTGCGCCTCGACCTACCGGGACTGGCAGGATGTGGGAGTGCGCGAGCATCCGTTCCAGGACCTCTGGGAAGCCATCGTCGATGTCTCGACGCGCCACGGCATGCCCCAGGACACCAAGAACACCGACCGTGGGCGCGGCCAGTTCGCATCGCGGTGGCGCGAGGTGACCCCGGGCTTCGGCCAGTCGGTGCGGCAGCGCGTGCGGGCAGAGCTGATCGAGCAACCGGGTGAGGGCGGGCGCGCGAAGTGGCAGGTGCGTCTGTGCGTGGAACGGGAGCGGGTCAAGGACCTCGCGCACAGCCTGCAGCCGCGCGAAGAGGACTGGAGCGCCGACGGCCAGGACCAGCAGCTCGAGCAGATCATCGTGGCGCAGCTTCGGCTGCGCTTCGGCGATCCGCTCCCGGCGCCGGAGTCGGACCCGAACCGACGCTGAGTGCCACCTTCGGCTGCGCTGCGGCGGGAACCTCCACCGCGCCGCCGGTGCCACCGCAGCATCCGCTGGCGTCGGCCGCTCCACAGCGCACGCTGGCTTCCCTTCCGCGATGGCCGATGATGCCTGACGTGACCGATTCTGCCCCGCTCATCGAACGCTACGCCGAGCGCCGTCCCCGCGGCCTGTGGCGGTGGCTTCTGCCCATGCTCGGCTACCCGCGCGTGGTGTGGGAGCAGCGGACGCTGGTGCACAACTTCTTCCGCCGCGAACTGCTCGGTCGGTTCCGGGGCAGCGCGCTGGGCATCTTCTGGGTCCTCGTCCAGCCGATCTTCCTGTTCGCGGTCTACTTCGCGGTCTTCGGCTTCGTGTTCAAGGCACGATTCGTGGAGGGCGAGGGGCCGGACCCGAACTTCGCGGTCTACCTCTTCTCCGGCGTGCTCGTGATCACGGCGTTCCTGGAGGCGACGACCCGCTCCTGCACGGCCGTCGTCGACAACGGCAACCTCGTCAAGAAGGTCGCCTTCCCCTGCGAGCTGCTGCCGGTGCACCTCGGGCTCGTGTCGCTGCTCGTGATGCTGGTCGGCGTCGTCGTGCTGCTGATCACGGGGACGATCTCCGGCGTGGTCAAGCCGGGGCTCGGGTTGCTGCTCTGGCCGGTGGTGCTGTTCCTGCAGTTCGTGCTGGCGCTGGGCATCGGGCTGTTCCTGGCCGGGCTGCACGTGTTCATGCGCGACGCCGTGCAGATCTGGGGAATCCTCGGTCAGGCGTGGATGTTCCTGAGCCCGGTGTTCTGGATCATGGAGGGGCCGTACGGCTTCCGCGCCCGCTTGTCGTGGGCGTGGATCCTCGAGTGGAACCCGCTCTACCCGATCCTGCAGGCGCACCGCCTGAGCCTCGGCATCACCCCCGGCATCATCGACGGCACCCTCGCCGGCCATCTGGCGGCGTCGGCCGCCTGGGCACTCGGCTGCCTCGCCATCGGCTACACCTTCTTCATGAGTCGCCGCGAGAAGTTCGCGGACCTGGTCTGAGCATGGCGACGCCCGCGATCACCGTCCGCAACCTGAGCAAGAGCTATCAGATCTACGGCTCGCCGCTCGGGCGCATCCTCGAGCGCGCGCCGTGGAACAAGCATCCTCGGCACCGCGCCGTGCACGCGCTCACCGACGTCAGCTTCGACGTCTACCCCGGCCGCTGCATGGGGCTCGTCGGCGGCAACGGCGCCGGCAAGTCGACGCTGCTCAAGATCCTCACCGGCACCACGTTCCCGAGCCGCGGCGGCTACTCGATCCGCGGCCGCGTGGCCAGCCTGCTCGAGCTGGGCGCCGGCTTCCACGCCGACTTCACCGGCCGCGAGAACATCTTCATGAACGCGGCGATGATGGGGTTCACGCGCAAGGAGGCGAAGGGCAAGTTCGCCGAGATCCTCGAGTTCTCGGAGCTGGACGAGTTCATCGACGCGCCGCTGCGGACCTACAGCTCCGGCATGATCTGCCGGCTCGGCTTCTCGGTCGCGGTGGCGACCGATCCCGACGTGCTCATCATCGACGAGATCCTCGCGGTCGGCGACATGCACTTCCAGCGCAAGTGCGTCGACCGCATCTGGGACTACAAGGACCGCGGCAAGACGTTGTTCTTCTGCTCGCACTCGCTCTACGACGTGCGGCAGATCTGCGACGAGGCGATCTGGCTGAAGGCGGGTCGCATGGAGCGGCACGCCGACGCCGTCTCGGTCACCAACGACTACGCGACCTACGAGAACCAGCTCGGCGCGAAGGCGGACTTCGCCATGGACGAGAAGCCGCCGGAGCGCGACGACCAGCCGCGCATCCTCGGCGTCGAGCTGCTGGACGCGCGCACCGGCGAGCCGCGCAACGTGTTCAACCCCGGCGACGCGGTGGCGGTGCGCGTGCGCATCCGCAACGGTGTCCAGCCGGTGCCGCTGCAGCTCGCGGTCGGCGTGACGCGCAAGGAAGGGCTCATGCTCTTCGCGCACACGACCCAGTTCGACGACGTGGCCCTCGAGTTCCAGGAGGGCATCGTGACCCTGGAGCTGCCCGACCTGCGCCTGCTCGCCGGCGAACTCGTCGTGCCGGTCTGGCTGCTCGACCGCCGCGGCGTGCACCGCTTCCACGAGATGCCGGCGACCAAGAACCTCATCGTCGAGAACCGCACGAAGGACCTCGGCGTCGTGCTCCACGACCATCGCTGGCGCGTGGAGGTGACCGTGCCGCTCCCGATCGCCGGCAAGCAGTCGATCGCCGGGGAACGGTAGTGGGCGCACCGGCACCGGCTTCGACGGAGCTGTCGCTCCTCATCGTCAACTACAACAGCTGGCGGGTCTGTCTCGGCGCGCTGCGGTCGTTCCGTGCCTGCGCACCGTGCGGTGCCGACGGCGAGCCGCTTCCCTACGACGTCGTGGTCGTCGACAACGCCTCGCCGCTGCGCGACCCCGAGGCGGAGGAACTGATCGAGGCGGAGCTGGCCACCATGAACGGCACGCTCGTGCGCCACCACGAGAACGGCGGCTACAGCACGGGGATGAACCTCGCGTACCGCCACGCCAGGGGCCGGCTCGTGCTGGTCAGCAACCCCGACATCGTCTACCAGCCCGGCGCGGTCGATGCCCTGCTCCGCTACCAGGACGCGCATCCGGAGGCGGGTGCGGTGGCGCCGGTCGGATTCTGGGACGAGGGCATGGAGGGCATGCTGCCGCCGAACATCCTGCCGACGCTCGCCGATCTGGTGCGGCTCGCGATCGCCGACGTCAGCCCGTACTGGTCGCGGCGCTACGCCGCGTGGCGGACGCGGCAGGCGCTGCGCGTGTGGCTGGCCGACACGCCCATCGAACTCGACATGCTGTCGGGGTGCTGCTTCGTCATGCGTCGCGAGCTGATCGAGCGCATCGGCTTCTTCGACGAGCGCTTCCCGCTCTACTTCGAGGACACCGACCTCTCGGTGCGGATCCGCAAGCACGGCCTGGCCATCGTGCAGATCCCCGACAGCCGGATCGTCCACCTCTACAACCGCTCGGCGCAGACCAACCACGGCGAGGCGATGGCCCGCTACTGGAAGGGGCGGCGCATCTACTACCGCAAGTGGTACGGCCGGCTCGGCGCCCTGCTCTACGACGCGACCCGCTGGATGCTGAACACGAAGTGGGCGCAGGCGCGGGCGAAGCTCTGTCCGCAGCGTGAGATCCGCGACCTCGGCACCAGCAACGACAAACCGGTGCTGCGTTTCGACGCGCCGCTGGCGCGCTACCTGGTGGAGGGGGCGCTGGACGCGCACTTCTATCTCGCGGCCGGGATCGTCGGCAGCGGCGACAGCTGGACGCCGACCGACTCGCTGTTCCGGGGCTTCGGGCCGACGACGTACTTCTGGCGCGTCGTCGACATCAGCGATCCGCGGCGACCGCGCCTGGTCGCGGTGTACAGCCACACGCTCCGCTACCCGACGCGGCAGATGGTCGAGTTGGGCCTGGGGGCGTGACGTGGGCGCCCCGGTCCTCTCGGTCGTCATCCTGTCCTGGAAGACCAAGGCGCTGACGCTGGCCGCGCTGGATGCGCTGGCCCGCGATCCCGTGCGCCACGCGCGCGAGGTGATCGTCATCGACAACGCCAGCGACGATGGCTCGGCCGACGCGATCGCCGCGGCGCACGCGTGGGTGACTCTCGTGCGCAACGATGAGAACCGCGGCTACGCCGGCGGGCACAACCAGGGCGCGCAGCTCGCCACCGGCCGCTACCTGTGCACGCTGAACAGCGACACCGAGGTGCGACCCGGCGCGCTCGATGCGCTGGTGGACTTCCTCGAGCAGAACCCCGAGTACGGCGCGGCCTCGCCCAAGCTCGTCAACCCCGACGGCAGCGTGCAGAAGGCGTGCATGCGCTTCCCGGGCCTCGGCACGGCGCTGGTCTTCGACACCTGGCTGGGCAAGTTCTGGCCGGGGTCGTGGCTGGCGGCGCGCTACCACATGCGCGACTTCGACCACCTGCACAGTCGTGACGTCGATCAACCACCCGGCGCCTGCTTCGTGCTCAAGCGCGCCGAGTACCTCGACCTCGGCGGGCTCGACGAGCAGCTCTTCCTGTTCTTCAACGACGTCGACCTCTGCCGCCGGCTCTGGCGCATGCGGCGCAAGATCCGCTACGTGGCGGAGGCGGAGGTCATGCACCACGGCGGCGCGTCGACGAAGGGCTACGGCAAGTTCGTCGTGATCTGGCACCGCAACCGGCTCGCCTACTACCGCAAGCACTACGGGCCGCTGGTCACGCCCTACATGCGCACCATCGTGCGCCTGCGCGCGGCGCAGGAGTGGATCGCCATCAAGCAGCGCAACGCCGACGCCGAGCGCGTGCGTGCGGAGCGCGAGTACCTCCGCAGCAGTGTGCGCGAGATCCTCGCCTAGGTCGCCATGCGCATCGCGCTCGCCTGCCACAACTTTCCCCCGGAGTTCCGCGGCGGTACGGAACGCGTGGTGCTCGCCCTGGCGAAGGCCCTCCTCGCCGCCGGCGACGAGGTGCTGGTGATCGCGGGCAGCGACGTGGCATGGGACGGGCGCGACCTGATCGAGGAAGCAGGCGAAGGCGTACGCGTCCTGCGCGTGCGGCGGCGGCCGGACGAGGGCTACGGCCTCGTGGTGCGCAACCGCCGCGTGCGCGATCTGGTGGCCGACGTGCTGGTTCACGAAGGCTGCGACGTGCTCCACATCCACCACTGGTCGACGCTGTCGGGACAACTCGCGCGCAAGGCGCGCGCGCGCGGCGTGGGCGTGGTGGCCACGCTGCACGACCTCTGGACCTCGTGCGGCCGCTTCTTCCGCCGCCCGCCGGCGGGGATCACCTGCCCCGCGGCGGCCGGGCGGGATGCGTGCGCGCCGTGCGCGGCGCTGTCGCTGCACGTGCCGCTGCCGAGCCTCGTGCGCGGTCTGCGGCACCGCGACCGCGAGATCCAACGCGAACTGCGCGCCGTGCAGGTGCTCACCGCGCCCAGCCGGTTCTGCGCCGACGCGGTGGCGGCGCACGTGCCGTGGTCGGGCCGGATCGAGGTCGTGCCGCACGGCCTGCTGGACGCGCCGCCGACGGCGCGGGCCGCGCCGTTCGACGGTCGCGCTCCGCTGCGGGTCGGGACCTTCGGCAACCTGGTGGAGGAGAAGGGGATCCTGCCGCTGGTGGAGGCGTGCGGCGGCGTGCCGGGCGTGGATCTCCACCTCGCTGGCCCGTTCCTCGACGCGGCCTTCGCGGCGCGCGTGCAGGCGCGGGCGCGCGAACTCGGCGTCGCGCTGCGACTGTCCGGCGGGTTCGAACCGGGGGCGGCGCACCCGGCGTTGCGGTTGCACCTCGCGGTCTTCCCGTCGCTGTGCCAGGAGACCTACGGCCTCGTCGTCGACGAGGCGCTCGCGCACGGCGTTCCGGTGGTGGTCTCGCGGCTCGGCGCGCTGGCCGAGCGGATCGGCGCGGGCGGCGTCGCCGTGACGCCCACGGTCGAAGGCCTGCGCGCCGCGATCGCGGCGCTCGCAGGCGATGGGCCGCGCCTCGCCGCGCTGCGCGCCGGGATCGCGCGGCACGCCACGACGATCGCGGACGCGGCCGCAACGTACCGCGCGCTGTACGCACGGACCCGTTGACCGCGGCCTGCGTTTCGCCAGCGCCTCGTTGACCGGGACTCCGCCGCGCCGACAGTGCCGGCCGCGATGGATGCCGGCCAGCTCTCGATCTGTTTCTTCCTGCAGATGGCCTGCATCCTGTGCGCGTGCCGGGTCGTCGGGTGGGCAGCTCGCCGCATCGGCCAGCCCCAGGTCGTGGGGGAGATGATCGCCGGGGTCGTGCTCGGGCCTTCGCTGTTCGGGCTGGTGGCGCCCGGGGCACAGGCGTCGCTCTTCCCGCAAGCGACGCTGGGCGTGCTCTACGTCGGCGCGCAGTTCGGCGTCGGCCTCTACATGTTCCTGGTCGGGCTCGAGTTCGACCGCAGCCTGTTCGCCGGCCGGATGCGCAGCGCGGCGGCCGTGTCGATCTCCGGCATGTTGGCCCCATTCGTGCTCGGGGCGCTGCTCGCGTTGTGGCTGGTGCACGAGCGCGGCTTGTTCGCGGCGGAAGCCACGCCGCTCGAGGCGATGCTGTTCCTCGGCGCGGCCATGTCCATCACGGCCTTCCCGATGCTGGCCCGGATCCTGTACGAGCGTGGTCTCACCGGGACCCCGCTCGGCGCGCTGGCGCTGGCGGCCGGTGCGGTCGACGACGCGACGGCGTGGTGCGTGCTGGCCGTCGTCATCGCCAGCTTCGGCGCCGGCCCGATGGTGGCCATCGTCGCCATCGGCGGCGGGCTGGCCTACGCGGTGGGTGTCCTGGTCGTGGGCCGCCGCATGCTGGCGCGGCTAGGAGGATGGGCTGAACGCGACGGCACCGTCTCGCCCACCCTGCTCGCCGTGGTGCTGATGCTGTTCATGCTCGCCGCGTGGGCGATGGACGTGATCGGCCTGCACGCCGTCTTCGGTGGCTTCCTGCTCGGCGTGGCCATGCCACGCGGCGTGCTCACCCGCGAGGTGCGAGCGAAGCTCGAGCCGTTCGTCGTCGTCTGCTTGCTCCCCATGTTCTTCACCTACTCCGGATTGAAGACCCGCCTCGACCTGCTCTTCGACCTGCAGTCCTTGCTGGTTGCCGCTGCGGTCCTGGTCGCCGCCATCGCCGGCAAGGCCGGCGCGTGCTTCGCCGCGGCCCGCCTCACCGGCGCGGACACGCGCACGGCCGCGGCGGTCGGCGTCCTGATGAATGCGCGCGGCCTGATGGAGCTGATCATCCTCAACATCGGCCTGCAGGTCGGCATCATCGAGCCGCGCCTGTTCTCGGTGATGGTGCTGATGGCCATCGTCACGACGCTGATGGCCACGCCCGCGTTCCAGTGGGTGTACGGACGCCATGCTCCCGCCGCCGACACGGGCGCCGCGTGACGTTCAGTCTGCGGCACCGGCTTTCCGACGAAAGCTCACGCCGCGCCGCCTATCCTCCGCGCCTCCGATGAACCACCTCTTCCCGCCGCTCCTGCCGAAGGATGCGCTGCAACCACCGGTGCTCGCCATCGTCGCCCACCCTGACGACGAGGTCATCGCCTGCGGGGCGATGCTCGCCTGGCATCGACAGGCGGGACACGCGGTGCGGGTCGTGCACTGCACCGATGGCGCCAAGGGCGATCCCGACGGGCGCTTCGACGACATCGCGGCGACCCGGCGCCGCGAGGGACGCGAGGCCCTGCGCCGGCTGGGCGTGGCGGACGTCGTGTCGCTGGGGCTGCCCGACGGCGAGTTGCCGGAGAACCTGCCGGCGCTGACCGCGAGGATCGGCGAGGCGATCGCGGCGTACGCACCGCGCACGCTGTACTCGTTCTTCTTCACGGAGGCGCACCGCGATCACCGCGCCGTGGCCGCCGCGGTCAGCGCGTGTGCGACGGCGCTGGCGCCCGACTGCCGCGTGCTCCTGTTCGGCGTGAACCAGGTCGTGTGCGGCGGGACCATGTTCGACGTGACCGGGTTCATGGACCAGAAGCAGCACGCACTCTCGGCGTTCGCCAGCCAGCTCGTCTACAACGACTGGCGCAAGAAGATCCTCGGCCGCGACCACGCCGCGACCGTCAACGTCGAGGACCCCGCCGTCCAGCACGCCGAGCTGTTCTGCGACCTGCGGCCGCAGGACCTCGCGGCGACCCGCGCGCGGGTCGAACCCACCTACCGCAGCCTGCTCAAGGACCTGCCGTGAGCGAACGCCGGCCCACAGTGTCGCTCGTGATCTGCGTGTGGAATCGCAAGGACGATCTGCGCGACAACCTGCGCGCGTGCCTCGCGCAGACCGTGCCCGTCGACGAGATCATCGTCGTCGACAACTGCAGCAAGGACGGCACGCCGGAGATGGTGCGCAGCGAGTTCCCGCAGGTGAAGCTCATCGCGATGCCGCACTCGGCCTACGGCGCGTGCGAGACCTTCAACATCGGCTTCGCCTCGGCCAAGGGTGAGTTCGTGGGCATCCTCGACGACGACGTGGTGCTGCCGCCGACGTGGACGGAGCACATGCTCGCCGAGTTCGCGCGCGAGCCGGCGACCACGGCGGTGCTGTCGCCCAAGGTGGTCGAACCGCAGATGCCGGACTGGTACAAGGACAGTCCGCTGGTGAACACGCCGCGCTACATGGCCACGTTCCGCGGCTGCGCGAGCCTCGCGCGCCACGCCGCGATCCGCGCCTGCGGCTACTACGACGCGCGCTTCTACATCTTCGGCAACGAGCGCGACCTCACCACGCGCCTGCTCAACGCGGGCTTCCGCGTGAAGATGGTGCCGGCGATCGAAGTGTTCCACAAAGCGCCGTTCGGCATGCGGCACGGCGCGCGCAGCCTCTACTACCACGTGCGCAACTTCTGGTTGTGGGCGTTCAAGTACGTGCCGTGGTTCACCGTGCTGGCGTTCCCGTTCAAGTTCGTCCGCAAGGGTCTCGGCGGTGGCAAGAAGAAGGACGGCGCGGAGGTCGCGGACGCGGTGGGCACGATCGGGTTGTTCGACAACATCCGCGGTGTCGAGCGCGGCTGGTGGATCTGCATCAAGGCCACCGTCGCGGCGATCTGGAACCTTCCGTACTGCCTGCGCCACCGCAAGGTGTGCACCCACGCCGACTTCGAGTTGCCCGTGAAGTAGGCGGCACTTTCGCTCAAGCCGCACCGGGGGGCGCGACGACGCGCATTCCAGAAGGAGGCGGCGACCAGCCGTTCTGGCCGCCGACCGTCGACCGAAGGGTCGGAGGAGGGACGAATGCGGCAGGCACGCTTGCGTGGCTCTGCGCTCCCGATCGGAGCGCAAGGCCTTCTCTTGGCAACGCTCATGGTTTCCACCACCGCGCAGGTGCCGCTCGGAACCGCGCCGCGACGGGACATCCTCCTCGCCCTGCCGTCGGCGACGCAACAGAACGAGTTCGAGATCCGCCACTGGACGAGCAGCGGCGCCGCGAACGGCTTCGTCGCGCGCCAGGCGGTGGTGGGCGCGGCGGGGACGCTCACTCATCTCGACCGCAACGACGCGGTCGGCGGTGACTTCTTCGCGTCGGCGGATCTGGTGCCCGCCGGCCAGGCCGGCTCGGTGATCTACGGCTTCGTCAGTCCCTTCACGCGCACCGTGCGCATGAACCACCTGCCGCTGCGCACGCACTTCGCGGTGGCCGCGCCGGACCTGATCACCGACTTCGAATACGACCCGCCCAACCCGAGCGACCCGACGCGGAGCGACAGTCTGGTGGTCGTGGGGCGAGACACGGTGAGCGGCAACAACTGGCTGCAGCGGGTGCCACTCTCGGGTCCACCCGGCGCGCGGATCCTGTTCGGGGCGGGCGCCCAGGAGCTGTCGCTCGCGATCGAACCGATCCGGGGCGACATCCACGTCGTCGACGAACGTGGACTGCTCTTCAGCTTCTCGGCGGGCCTTGCGCTCACTTCGTTCAACCTCATCACGCCGGTGATCGCGTGCCACGACCTCGCGTGGCACGCCGGCCCCGGGCGCGTGGCGACCCTCCTCGCGCCCGGCCACGCCGCGGCGGTCGCGACCGACGGGTTGTTCGCCGTGAGGCCGGGCGTCGCGCCGACGGCGACGCCGGAGGCGATCCTGCCCGGGGCCTGCACGGCGATGGCGCTCGACGCGGCCGAGGATGGGTACTGCCTCGTCGACGCTGGCGGCGGGCGGCGCGAGGTGTGGCTGTGGGAGAGCAAGACGAGTCGGCTGGTCCGCACCAACATCCCACCCGCGCCGTACCAGGCGTTTGCCTGGGCCAGTCGCTGCACGGTCGAGATGCTCGCCGCCGCACCGGGGACGCCGATCCGGGCCGAACTGGCTCCGCCGCGCGTCGGTGATGGGGGCCTGGGCTTCACCGTGACGCCGCCCCCGGGTGTCAACGTCGCGCCGGTCGGGATGCTGTTCTCCAGCCGCTGGACCGACCAGCCGTACGGCTTCGGGCGCAACGCCCGTCTCTTCGTCGACCCTTCGGCCCCGGGGTTCTCGTTCGTGCCGCTGCCCGGGGCGCAGCCACCGACCGTGTTCGTGCCGCACCGCATCGTCGAGGGCTACGACGGCGCGCGCGTCGTCGCGCAGATGGTGTGGGAAGACGTCGCGACCAAGGAGTGGCTCACGTCGTGGGCGGCGAACTTCGTCATCGGGCAGTGAGGCAGGCGCGCGCGCGAGCGCACACGGCAGGGGCGCGCACGCCCGCGGACGAGTAGGATCGCGGCGACGCGCCGACCCCCGCGCCGCCGAGAAGACGACCCTCCCGCCCCGTGACCTTCGCCCAGCCCTTCAAGGACTACGAGATCCTCGAACGCCTCGGCGCCGGCGCGATGGGCACCGTGTTCAAGGCGCGGCACAAGCGCCTCGACCGGTTGGTGGCGCTGAAGGTGCTCAAGCCGTCGCTGGCGCGCAATCGCAACTACGTCGAACGGCTGCGGCGCGAGGCGCGGATCGTGGCGTCGCTGAACCACCCCGACATCGTCGCCGGCTACGACCTCGGGGAAGAAGGCGGCTACCACTTCTTCGTGATGGAGTACGTCGACGCGAAGTCGCTCGCGACGCTGCTCAAGGAGTGGGGATCCTTCCCGGAGGAGCAGGTCCTCGACGTCGCGACGCGGGTGGCGTCGGCGCTCGACCACGCGTTCAAGAAGGGCGTGATCCACCGCGACATCAAGCCGGGCAACATCCTCATCGATGGTTCGGGCCGCGCGAAGCTCACCGACATGGGGCTCGCCAAGGCCCCGGAGGACGCGGCGCTCACGCAGGAGGGCGCGACCGTCGGCACGCCGCAGTACATCAGCCCGGAGCAGGCGCGCGATCCGAGCAAGGCCGACATCCGCTCCGACCTCTATTCGCTGGGCGCGACCCTGTTCCACATGGCGACGGGGCAGCCGCCGTTCCAGGGCACGACGCTCGCCAAGGTCATCCACGATGTCGTCCACACCCGTCCGCCTTCGGCGGCGACCCTCAACCCGGGGCTGACCGACGGCCTCAACCTCGTCATCCGCAAGCTGATGGCGAAGGACCCCGCGCTGCGCTACGCGACGCCGGCCGAGCTGCTCGCCGACCTGCAGCGCGTGCGGCGCGCCGAGCGTCCCGCGGTCGACGAGGCGGCGCTCGTCGAGGGTGAGAGCGATGTGGCGCCGCCGCGTCGCGTCATGCCGATCGTCGCCGGTGGGGTCCTGGTGATCCTCGCCGCGGTGATCCTCGTGTTCCGGCCCTGGCGCGGCGACGATGGCGGCCCGCCGATCGATCCGACCGCGGCGTTCGCGGCGCGGCTCGGGAGCGAGCTGGCGGCCAGCGAAGGCTACCGCAGCAAGCTGCGCCTCCTGGCGCAGGCCGCGACGGCGGCCAGCACGGACGGCGAACGGCGCGCGGTGGCCGACCTGCGCAGCGGGATGCTGATCTCGTGGCAGGAGGCGATGGTCGCGCTCGTGCGCGAGCAGCGCACCGGGCTCGGTGAGTGGCTGCTGCGGGACGAACACTGGCGCGATCCGCAGCGCACGCTGCGCCGCGAGGTGACCGACGCCGTCGAGGCCCGCTTCCAGCTCACGCGTCCGGAACTGCCGGTGCCATTGCCCGGGGTGCTCGAAGCGGAACTCGACCGGCTCGCCGCCGAACTCGAGCCCCTGGTCGCGGAGCGTGACGCCGGGTTGGTGGCTGCCTGGGCCGACCACTGGGAACGCGAGGTGGGTCCGGCATGGCGCTCGGCGCTGGATGCGCAGGACTACGTCGGCGCGGCGCGCGCGCTGGCGACGGCGGGTGAGTTCTTCGGGCGCGCCGGCCGCCCGCGCCTCGACGCCCTGCCCGAGACCTTGCGGCGGCGCCTGGAAGCCGTCGACGCGCCGCTGCGCACGGAGGCGGCGATGCTGGTCGACCGGGCGGAGGCCGCGGCGGCGGAGGATCTCTTCCGGGTCAGCGGACAGGTGCTGCAGCAGTTCGCAGAGCAGCTCCGCCGCGGTGACGACCCGCGGGTGGTGCAGACCGACCACGCGCGCTGGCGGCGCGAACTGGCCGCGCGGCATCCCGACGCGAGCATGTTCCGGGCCGGTCGCGATCCGTGGCGGCGCGTCGGCGACCTGGAGAACGCGTTCGGCACGGAGATGGATGCGGCGCAGCGGCGTGCGGATCAGCGGCGCCTCGCGAGCAACCTGCAGCTCGCTCTGGCGGCCCTGCTGGTGGACGGCGACGCGGCGCAGGAGATCGGCTGGCTGCGCGAGCAGACCGCCAACGACGCCGACGTGATCGTCGCCCGCGACGCCGCCGCGGCGGTGCTCGTTGGCGCACTGCGCGCGCGCGATGCGTTGCTGCGCGCGCTCCTGCAGCGCACCGACGGCAGGGCGACGGCCTTCAGCGATCCGGTGGCCATCGGTCGCACGCTCCAACTCGGCGTGCGCGTGGACGGCGGGCGCTGCGAGCTGGTCGAACGTGACGGCGGCCGGGTCTCGCTCGCGGCCGTGCGCGTGAGCGAGGTGCGCGAACGTGCGATGCCCGCGGCCGAGCTGACACCGGAGGCGCGGCGCGGTCTCGCCGTGTGGCACTACCTCGCCAACGAGAGCCGGGCCGCGGCGGCCTGTCTCGACCCTGACGTCGCGGATCTGTTCCGCGATCACCTGGTGCCCGCCGTGCAGGTGGTACTCCGCCAGCGCCTTGGCGAGGACGTCGAAGGGCGCGCCGCCCTGGCACGCCTGCGCGACTTCAAGACCCTGTCGACCGGGGCGCTCGATGCAGCCCTCGCGGCCTTCGCCAGCCGGTTCGGCGAGTCGAACCTGGCGCTCGCCAACGCCCAGTTCCTCGACGACGTGCGCAGCCATCTGCGCGAGCGTCGGCTGCGCGAAGCCGTGCTGAGCGCGCTGCGGAGCGCGGTGCCGGTTGCGTTCGCGGTGGAGCTGTCCGACACCGGCGAGGCGGCGGTGCGATGCGAGCCCGCGCAGGCCGGCGAGCTGTCCCTCGCTCCGGGATGGCGTCGCACGGCGACGCAGTTCCAGTTCGAAGGCGAGGAGGTCGGGCTCCCCACGGTGCGCGAGCAGGGTTTCACGGTTGCGGACGCGCTCTCGACGGAGCATGCGGTGCAGGCGTCGCTCAGCGTGGCGCTGCCCGCGCAGGGGAGTCGGCCGAGGGTGTGGCTGTTCGAGGTGCACGGCGTGGGGTTCGCGTTCGGCTGTGCCGCCGACGGCTCCCCGGTGGCCACGGTGGTGGCGAGCGAGGACCTGCAGCGCGAGGCCGTGCTGCAACCGCGGCTCGAACGCGAACTGGAGGGTCTGCTGACGGAGCGGCCGCTGCCGCGCATCGTGCCCGGGGCCCGGCACGAGCTCGTCCTCGACGTACGCGTCCAGCCGCAACGGCTTGCCGCTCGCCTCGTGTTCGATGGCGTCGAGCTGGCGACGGGCTACGTCGCGCGGTCGCCCAAGGTCGTGGCCCGCACGGTCGTGCTGCCGCTGCAGCCGCTCACGCTGTTCGCCGTGCGCGTGGTGGGGCGACCATGAAGCGGCCCGCGAGCTGGCCGTGGGTCGCGTGTCTCGTCCTGGCGGCCTGCGGGCCGTTCAAGATGACTGCAACGCGTGCGCTCTGGGCGGAGAAACACACGTACGACGAAGCCTCGTTCGGCTACGACGCACAGGTGCTCGACGTGCGTGGCGCGATGGAAGGACCACCGGCGGAGCGCCGGCTCGCCGTGGATGTGCGCGTCGAGGAGGACGCGCGCGGCTACCTTCCCATGCGTCTCCAGGCCTACGCCACGCCCGACGGCGAGGGTGCGATCCGCGGCACGCTGGTTCTCCAGCCCGAGTCGCCGCGACGCCGCTGGCCGGAGGACTACGTGCCGACCCAGGCTACCCGCCGCGCGATGGCGATGCGCGTGCAGGACGCGTCCTACTTCCGCGACAGCAGCCTCCGCTCGGATGTGGTCGTGACCGGCGAAGTGGCCCTGGCGGCGGTCGTCACGGAGGAGCGCGGACGCGTGCCGGATGTGAGTCAGGTGCAGCGGCGCGCGTGGGAGGCGCACAACCTCCCCGAACCGTTGTGGCCGCTGCTGCGCGCCGTCGCCCAGCATCCTTGGGCCGATCTCCTGCAATGGTCGCCCGGTGGCGACGTGCGCGTCGACCCGATCGCGTGGCTCGGCCCCGGCGGGCGCCCCGTCCCGCACGCGGTGCTCGCGCGTGCCCTCGATCCCTTCGCCGACGGAGTCGCGGACGAGGCGCCGACGGTCGACCCCGATGCCTGTGCGATGCTCGTGCGCGTCATCGTGGACGCGGGCGCGGTGCGGTACATGCGCATCCCTGTGCCCGTCCTGCGCGAGGGCATCGATCTCCTGCTGTGGCGTGACGCCGACGTGATCCGCTGGACCCGCCGCGAGGTGTGGATGGGCCAACTCCGTGCCGAGCCGGGCGTGACCGCGCAGTGGTCGGCGCCCAGCGTGAAGCTCGCGCAGACCCGGCTCGTGTACGGCTGGGACGAGGTGTGGGAGCGCGACCAGACCCTGCGTCGGCTGGCGCAGATCGTGTTCTCGCCGGCGACCATGGCCGTCGACGTGCTGGCGGGCACGAGCCCGTTGATCCAGGCCCTGGTCGAGCTGGTCGTCGGCCCGGACGAGAGCTTCACGCCGTCGCGCGTGCGACGCTGAGCAGCCCTTCCGTCAGCGCTGGTCGACGCGCAGCGCCTCCACGGTCATCGACCCCGGGAACGGCGTGTCCCCGGAGATGAGGAAGCCGAGCCCACCGTCGGTCGGGTGCGGCAGGTGCTCCTTGCCGAGCATGAGGCTCACGCCGCCGGCGCTGGCGCGCACGCCCTGGGCGGTCACCGCGACCGCGATCTCGCCGCCGAGCTGGCGCAGGGCCGTCGTGGGAAACGTCGTCTCGCCGAGCCGGCGCAACGAGTCGTTCTGGTACGAGTACACGCGCAGGTCGCTGCGACGCGGGCCCTGCACGAGTTCCACCAGGTAGTAGGAGTGCGCCGCCGCCTGGTAGCCGAACGCGAGGCTGAACTTGCAGGTCGTCGCCGGCACGGCGAGGCGGGCCTGCGCCTCGTACTCGCCCTGCAGCGCGACGCGGCTGAAGATCGCAGTGGTCTCGCGCGAGCCGAGCCGCGGACTCACGACCTCCGTGCCGAGCACCCACGGGTCGCCGCCGTACGGCAGCTCCACCGCCGTGGGCGCAAACAGCGTGGCTAGCTGGTTGCCTACGCCGATGCGGCTGGCGTCGGGCTTGGGTGGACGCCTGGTGCGCGCTGCCACGTCCGGATCGAGGCGACGCACTTCGTCGAGCAGGTCCGCCGCGGTGGCATGCCAGCTCCGACCGGCATAGCGCTCCGCGGCGGTGACCAGGACGCGCGCGGCGTCGCGCTGCGCCGCCAGGAACAGGTCGACGTTCTTGCCGAGGCGTGCCCGCGGAGGCTTGAGGCGCCCGATGAGCCGGCTGCGCAGGAGGCCGGAAGGCAAGGCCGCGCACGCGACCTCGGCCCGCACCAGCCATTCGGCCGCGGTCTCCGCGTCGCCCGCTTCGAGCGTCTTCTCCACGTTCGCGACGAGGTCTTCCGCCGTCGTCGGGGTCTGGGCCACCAGCGGCAGTGCGACCATCAGCGGCAGGGCCAGGAGCAAGCCGGCGAGGTTGGTGCGCACGATCATCGTGCTCCCTCCACCGCGAGGCCGCGGAAGCGCATCGGCACGACGCTCGCCACGTTGGGAATCACGGTGAGGCCCACGATCCCCGCCGCGTTGCCGCCGGGGAGAGCCAGCGCCGGCGTGCTCTTGCCGCGGTAGTGCACGGTGGCGGCGCCCGCGTCGATGACCACGCGCAGGCGCGTCCACGGTGCCGGCTCGTCGACGGTCACCCATTGTGTGTCCCCCAGGGGTTCCCACCGGCCATCGCGGTGGCGGAGCAGCTTGAAGTACTCGCCGCCCTCCGGGTGGCGCGCCGCGAGCGCGAGGCAGAAGTCGTCGTCGTGCACGTAGCGGAAGACGATGCCGGCGGCCTGTGGCGATGCGGGGAAGGCGAGGTCCACGGCGAGTTCCGTCGGGTCGGTCAGCGCGGCGCCAAGGATGAGCGCGTCGTTGCCCGCCGGGCTCGTGAACTCCTCGGGGCTCAGCGTCCAGGCATGCTCGACGCCCGGCACCATCGCGGCGGCGAAGTGGTGCGCGAGGCCGCTATCCTTGCCCGCGAGCGCGGCGACGCCCGGCGCGGGGATCCCCGGGACGCGCAGCTCGTCGCGTGCGCCCGTTGCCTTGCTCAAGTCGCGCACGAGGTCGCTCGCGAGGTCGGGGCGAAGGCGATACGCCTGTGCGGCGAGGCGGGCCGCATGGCGGGGCCAACCCGCGTCGCGCAGGGTCGTGGCGGCGCCGAGCAGCTTCGTCGCCGCCTCCTCGCGCGCCTTCTCGGCCGGCTCGTGCGAGGGATCGATGCGGGCGAGCAGTTCGCCCACCGTGACCCGCAGGCGTTCGGCAGTCGGCCCGGGGGGGATGAGCGACAACAGCGCGGTGACCCGTCGGAGCAGGCCGGCCGCACGCTCCGGCTCACGGGCGCGGGCTGCGGTCTCCGCCCGCGTGAGCAATTCGTGGGCGAGCTGCTCCTGGGCCGCGCCGGGGACGACGCAGAGGAGAGCGGCGAGGAGCGAAGATCTCGGCAGTGTTCCTGGCAGCGCCATCGCTGCAGAGTCTGCCGTGCGCGCGGTGGCATGGGGTGGGGAAAGTCGGGCCGAAGTCGGGGCGGGGACGCCGGCTTCAGCGGGGCGGTGCGGCCACCGCGTTCGCCGGGTGCGGCGACGAGTCGGGGTTGCCCCCGAGAGCGCGCGCCGTGGTCGGGTCGCAGGCGGCGAGCAGCGGGGCCGCGAGCGCCGGCGTGTCGCCCAGAGCCACGGCGCGTGCCGCCGCGGCGGGCGTGAGCATGGCGAGCGCGTGCGCGAACTCGTCGCGACCGGCGGCGCTCGCCGCGACCTCGTGCCAGTGCATCCCCAGGATGCTCGCAGCTCGCCCCGGCATCCCGAGCAGACGCGCGGTGCGTGCGAGGTCACAGACGATGTCCGGCGTCGGCCCTTCGCGCAGTGCGCGCGCGAGGTGCAGCTCGTGCGCGCGCTGCGGTTGGCCATGTCGCTCCGCGGCCGTGGCGAGGGCGGCGAGCGCGTCGGCCTGGGCAGCGGAGGGGAGCGCATCGCGGGCGCGCTGTGCGACGCGCGCGAGATCGACGGCGGGCGCGTGCTCGGCGGCGAGTCGCTGCGCGACCCGGAGCAGGTCGACGGGACTGCGTGGCGTCGCCGAGTGCCGGAGACCGTGCGCGGCGCCGAGACCGGCGAAGCCATTGCCGAGGAACGCGGCGAGCGTCCGCTGCTGGCGATGGCGGGCGGAGTCCTCGGCGAGTTCGCCGTTGAGTCGCAAGAGCTCGATCTGCCCCGCGAGCAGTGAGGGGTCGAGATCCAGTCCGAGCCCGAGCAGCGTGCGGGCGCGTCCGAGCTCGCCCGCTGCGAGCTCGATGTGCGCAGCGGCGACATGGGCGCGTGCGCGCCAGCGCCGCCCGGCGCGCGC
>CAYQMF010000059.1:0-36774 GCA_964418595.1 uncultured candidatus Brocadiaceae bacterium | reverse complement strand
CGCAAGGCCCGGCCCTTCGCCCCCACCCACCCCGCCCGGCCTACCCGCCGAAGTGTGCCAGCACCCCCGCAATCACCTCCGCCTGCTCGGCGTCGGTCAGCGAGTGGTACAGCGGCAGCCGCACGAGCCGCGCCGCCGTGTCGTCGGTCACCGGCATCGGGCCCGGCGTGCGCGAGATCTGCTTGCCGTACGGCGAGCTGTGCAGCGGCACGTAGTGCGTGCTCGCCTGCACGCCGCGCGCGGCGAGCGCCTGCTGCAATGCAACGCGGGCGGCGCCGTCCTTGGTCAGCACGAAGAAGATGTGCGCATTGGGCTCGCAGTCGGCCGGCACCACCGGCAGGCGCAGCACGCCGGCCGTCTGCAGCGGCAGCAACGCGTCGTAGTAGCGCTGCCAGATCGAACGCCGGCGCGCGTCGATGTCCTTCATCTGTTCGAGCTGCGCACACAGGAACGCCGCGTTGAGCTCGCTCGGCCCATAGCTGCTGCCCACGCCCACCCACGTGTAGCGGCTCACCTCGCCCCGGTCGAAGCGCGCGCGGTCGGTGCCTTTGTTGCGCAGGATCTCCGCCTTGTGCAGGTCCGCGGGGTCGGTCACCACCAGCGCCCCGCCCTCGCCGGCGATGAAGTTCTTCGTCTCGTGGAACGAGAACGTGTTGTAGTGCCCGATCGTCCCGAGCTTCTTGCCCCGGTAGCTCGCGTTCAGCGAGTGCGCCGCGTCCTCGATCACGCGCAGGCCGTGCGCGCCGGCGAGCGACATGATCGCCTCCATCGCACACCCGACCCCCGCGTAGTGCACCGGGGCAATGACTTTGGTCTTGCTGCTGATCGCCGCCGCCACCAGCTTCTCGTCCATGTTCAGCGTGTCGCTGCGGATGTCGACGAACACCGGCACGCCACCCGCGCGCACCACGGCATTGGCGGTCGACACGAAGGTGTACGACGGCACGATCACCTCGTCGCCCGGCTTGACCCCGGCGAGGATCATCGCCATCTCGAGGGCGGCCGTGCACGAGCTGGTCAGCAGCACGGTCGGCACGCCGAGGATCTGGCCGAGCATCTGCACGCAGCGGCGGTTGAACTCCCCGTCGGTCGCGAGCTTCGCCGCTTTGACGGCGTGCGCCACGTAGGCCAGCTCGTGCCCGATCGGCGTCGGGCGGTTGAACGGAATGCGGTACGTGATCCCGACGGTGCCGGGGGCGGGGGTTGCGGAACTGGTGGGCTGCATGCGCTCGTTTGACCCTGCGGCGCGCCGGTCGAATGCGCGGGCGCGCCCACGTGGGCGGCCGCATGGCTCGGGGCAGGCGCGGCGGGATTCTAGCGTTGCCGACGGCAGCGCGCGCCCGCCCCCACGCGTGCAAGAAAAACGCATCGGTGCAACCGCCAACGGCACCGGCCTCACGGGGCGCCTAGACTCCGTCCCCATGCGATACGTTCTCGGCGCCTTCCTGCTCTTCGCGGCGACGACCTGGGCGCAGGATGCACCCCTCGTCTCCGGCCCCCCCGCCGGCACGCCGCTCGGCAAGGTCGAGGTCTTCGCCCCCACCGGGCCGCGCGCGGGTCAGACCTTCGATGCGGCCGCCGCGCTCGGCCAGGGGCCGGGCGCGCTGCTCTTCATCCACGTCCTCAACCGCAACACGGCACCGATGATCAACGGCCTCGAGCGCGTGGGGAAGGAGTACGGTCTGCTCGGCCTGCGGACGTTCACCGTGTTCCTCGCCGAGGATCGCACCGCCGGTGAAGCGCAGGTGCAGCGCTCGTCGCAGGCGATGCGGCTGTCGAATCCGATGGTGATCAGCACCGACGGCGCCGAGGGTCCCGGCAGCTATGCGCTCAACCGCCGCTGCACGCTGACGCTGGTGCTGGCGAACGAAGGCAAGGTCGTGGCGGCGCGCGCGTTCACCGACACCGGGCCGCAGGACGTGCCCGACGTCGAGGCGGCGGTCGCGACGTTGACGGGGCCGATGCCGCAGGATCTCGCCGGCATGCGCGAGCTGCTGGCGAAGCGTTTCCCTGACGACAGCGCGGAGCTGCGCGAGCTGACGGCGGGGCTGCTGCTGCAGGTCCGCCGGCAGGCGCAGGACGGGCAGGGCAATGCGCGCATGGCGGGGGCGGCGCGCGAGCGGCCGAACCGGCCGGCGATGGAGCCAGCCGCGGAGGGCGCGCCGCCGCCGGCCGCAGCGCAGCGCGAGGGCAAGGCCCCCGACGACGACGAGCTCCGCAATCTGCTGCGCGACGCGATCCAGCGCACCGCGAGCGACGAGGATCTCGACGACGTGTTCGGCCGGATCGACGCGCGCGTCGCCGCCGCGGGCATCGAGGCGCAGGCGATCGAGATGTTCAAGCTCATGGTCAGCCTGGGCTACGGCACCGACTCGGCGCAGACGCGCGCCAAGAAGTACCTGCAGGCCCGCGGCGTGACGCCACCCAAGACCCAGCCGCCCCAACCCAGGAAGTGAGGCACGCCAGGAAGTGAGGTCGGCCAGGAAGTGAACCCGCTGCGCGCATGCCTCCTGCTCGGCGCGCTCCCCGCGTGGGTGGCGCTCGCCCCCGGCGCGCACGGCGACGTCACCCCCGACTTCACCTACGACGTGCTGCCGTTGCTGCAGCGGCAGGGCTGTGCGTCGGCCTACTGCCACGGTGCCGCGACCGGACAGGGCGGGTTCAAGCTCTCGCTCTTCGGCAGCGACCCGCGCGCCGACCACGCCGCGATCACGCGCGACCTCGGCGGGCGGCGGTTGGACCTGCGCGATCCCGATGCGAGCCTGCTCCTGCAGAAGCCGCTCCTGCGCACGAAACACGGCGGCGGACGACGGCTCGAGCGCGACGGCGACGCGCACCGGCTGCTGCGCGCGTGGATCGGTTCGGGCGCGCGCTTCGACGGCGGCGCCGCGCGCGAGCTGCGCGGGCTCGAAGCCGTGCGGGTCGGCGAGCGGATGACGGTGACGGGGTCGTTCGCCGACGGGCGTCGCGACGTCAGCGGGCTCGCGACGTACTCTTCGACCGACGAGCGCATCGCGCGCATCGGCGCCGACGGCACCATCGTCGAGGAAGGCCCCGGCGAAGCGTGGCTGCTCGCGCGCTACGCGGGCGCGACGGCGCGCGTGCGCGTGCTGCGGCCGTTCGGCGCGCCAGACCAGACCACCGCGCCGACGACGACGGAGCACGCCCTCGACGTCGCCTTCGTCGCGCGCATGCGCGAGCTCGGGCTCGCTCCCGGCGCGCCCGCCGCGCCGGAGCGTCTGGCGCGCCGGCTCTGGCTCGACCTCTGCGGTCGCCCGCCGACGCCGGGCGAGCTGCGCCGCTTCCTGACCGCCGATCCGCACACGCGCATGGCAACGACCGCGGACGCGTTGCTGGCGACGCGAGAGTTCGTCGAGATCGGCGCGGCGCGCCTCGCGAGCTGGCTCGAGCTGCCCGCGCCCGACGCCGACCGCGACTTCGAGCGCGCGCGCCTCGCCCACCTGCGCGCGACGCTGCGCGACGCCGTCGAGGCCGACGCGCCGCTCGGCGAACTCGTGGGCAAGGTCCTCGCGCTCGACGAAGGCTTCCTGCAGCGGCATGAGGATCCGCGCGACCGTGCCGAGTACGTCGGGCGTTCGCTCCTCGGCCTGCGCATCGGCTGCGCCCGCTGCCACGACCACCCCAACGACCGCTGGCGCCAGGGCGAGCACGGCGCGTTCTCGGCATGCTTCGCGAGCCCGCGCCGCGCGCCGGAAGGCGGCATGGTGGCAGGCATGATGTTCGATGCCGACTCGGGCGAGGCGATCGCGCCGCGCCTCCTGCCGCTGCCGGGGACAGACGATGCAGTCCTGCGCGGCGACCGCCACGCGGCGCTGCGCGCATTCGTGCTGGACGCGACGCACGACCGGTTCGCGCGCAACATCGGCAACCGGGTGTTTCAGTGGCTGTTCGGACGCGGGCTCGTCGAGCCCCTCGACGATCACCGTGACAGCAACCCGGCCCTGTGCGAGGAGTGGCTCGCGGTCCTGCAGGCGGCGTTCCACGCCGGCGGCGGGCGGATGCGGCCGCTGCTGCGCTTCGTGGTGACTTCGCGGCTGTACGCGCTGGACAGCGGGAACGATCCGGACAGCAGCGACGACGGCGCGGCGACGCGCTGGTTCGCGGCGCGCGGCCCCAAAGCGCTGGACGGCGACGCCCTGCGCCGCGCCCTCGCCGCGACCATGGGCGTGCCCGTCGCGCGCGCGCCATCGCTGCCGGCTTCGCCGCTGGCGCTGCGCCTCGCGCTCCTGAACGGGGCGATGCTCGGGGCTGCGACCTTCGACGCCCCGGGCAACAGCGTCGAGGTGATCGCGACCCTTGGCGGCAGTGCCGGCGAGCAGCTCGACGAGCTGTTCCTCACCTGCCTCACGCGCCTGCCGCGCGCCGACGAGCGTGCGGCGTTCGCGCCCGACCTCGAAGCGAGTGACGATCGCGCCCGCACCCTGCGCGAACTGGCGATCGCCCTCCTCCTCAGCCGCGAAGCGGAGTTCGTGCGATGAGTCGAAGCCTCACCCGACGTGACCTCCTGCGCGGCGCCGCCGCGCTGCCGTTCGGCCTGCGCGCGTGGGCGGAGGCCGGCGACCCGCGGTCCACCCGCCGCCTGATCCTCGTCTGGATCGACGGCGGCATGACCCACCTCGACACTTTCGACTGCAAGCCCGAGGCGGGTGTGAACATCCGCGGCGACCTGCCGAGCGTGCGCGGCGCGGTGGACGGCACGTTCGTGAGCGCGCACCTGCCCAAACTCGCCGCGCGCCTCGATCGCTGCGCGCTGATCCGCTCGCTCACGCACGGCGAAGGCAACCACGACCGCGGCGCGCACCTCCTGCTCACCGGCAAGCGACCGTCGCCGGTGCTCGTGCACCCGTCGCTGCCGGCCACGCTCACCGCGGGCGAGGGCGCCCTGCCCGCGTTCGTGGCGGTGCCCGACGCGCCGCAGTACGGCGGCGCCGGCTTCCTCCCCGCGTCGCGCGGACCGTTCGAGGTCGGCGGCGACCCGGGCCGACCCGACTTCGCCGTGCAGCACCTCGCGCCGCGCGCCGACCGCGGGCGGGCGCTCGACTACCTCGGCAAACTCGACGCGCTGGACGGCGCACCGCGCGGCGCGCTCGAGGCCGACCGCGATCGCTTCCTCGCGCAGGCGCGGCGCATGAGCGAGGACCCCGACGTGCGCGCGGCCTTCGACCTCGGCGCCGAACGCGCGGACGTGCGCGCGGCCTACGGCCGACACCGGCTCGGCCAGGGCTGCCTCCTCGCCCGTCGCCTCGTGCGCGCCGGCGCGCGCGCGGTGCTCGTGCGCGACACGGGTTGGGACCACCACGTCGACATGGTGCGCGCGCTCACCTACGGCTTCCCGCCCAAGCTGCAGGCACTCGACGACGCGCTCGGCGCGCTCATCGACGACCTCGACCGCAGCGGCATGGCGGAGGACACCGTGGTGTGCCTCGCGAGCGAGTTCGGGCGCACGCCGCGGCTCAATCCGTCCGGCGGCCGCGACCACTGGCCGAGAGCGCAGTCGGTCCTGCTCTTCGGCGGCGGCATCCGCCGCGGCGTCGCCTTCGGCACGACGGACCACAAGGGAGAAGAGCCCGCGAGCGATGCGGTGACCCCCGCGGATCTCTTCGCGACTCTGCTCACCGCGCTGGGCGAAGACACCGGTCGCATCCTGCGCTCCGCCGACGGGCGCCCCGTGCGCCTCGTCGAAGAAGGCGCCGCCCCCATCCGCGGCGTGCTCGCGTAGCGGCGACGCTCTCGGTCCACCGGGATCGGTTGCTCGAAGCCGGCGGGTCCCTCGGCACGCCGCGGGGCCACGCCGGACGCACCGCGACGGCGGCTTTCCCCCCGCCGCGACCCTGCTGGCGCTAGGCTCTCCGTCGGTCCCGGCACCATCGGCCGCTCCCGCGCCCTGCCCCCGTCTCGGTGATCGTCATGCACTCGCCCCTCCGCGTTCTCGCTGGCCTCCTGCTGCCCGTGCTCGGCGCATCGAGCGCTGTCGCCCAGAACCTCCTACTCGACATCCTGCCCGGCGCCGGCAACTCGAGTCCGACCTCACTCACCGCGTGGGGGAACACGCTGTTCTTCCGGGCCACCGACGGCGGCAACGGCAGCGAGCTGTGGAAGTCCGACGGCACGCCCGGCGGCACCGTCCTCGTAGCCGACATCAATCCCGGCGCGGCGAGTTCCAACCCGGCCAACTTCCTCGTGGTCGGCAGCGCGCTCTACTTCACCGCCACCGACGGCAGCCGCGGCATCGAGCTGTGGAAGACCGATGGCACCAGTGCGGGCACCACGCTGGTGGCCGACATCAACGCCGGCAGCGGCAGCTCGAGCCCGACTTCGCTCACGGCGATCGGCGCGCGGATCGTCTTCGCCGCCACCGACGGCAGCGCCGCGGGTCGCGAGCTGTGGCTGTCCGACGGGACCGCCGCCGGTTCGGTCCTGTTCGCCGACATCAACCAGGGCACGGGCAGTTCCAACCCCGCCAATCTCCTGCTCGTCGGGCCCTTCCTGTACTTCTCGGCCAATGACGGCAGCAACGGCTTCGAGTTGTGGCAAGCGGTGCCGCCGGTGCCGGGCACCGCGGTGATGGTGGCCGACATCAACCCCGGCTCGGCGAGTTCGAGCCCCGGCGAGCTGTGCGCGCTCGGCCTCACCCTCTACTTCCGCGCCACCGACGGCAGCAACGGCATCGAGCTTTGGCTGTCGAACGGCACGAGCGCGACGACCACGATGGTGGCCGACATCAACCCGGGGACGGCGAGTTCGAGCCCGACCAACCTCACCTTCGTCGGGCCGACGCTGTGTTTCACCGCCAACGACGGCGTGCACGGCATCGAGCTGTGGAAGAGCGATGGCTCGACCGCGGGCACGGTCCTCGTGGCGGACATCAATCCCGGGGCCTCGACCTCGACTCCGGGCAGCCTCACCGCGCACGAGCTGCAGTTGTTCTTCACCGCCAACGACGGCAGCAACGGCCTCGAGCCGTGGCAGTGCTCGCCACCGTGGACCTCGGCCACCACGGCCATGGTGCGCGACATCAACCCAGGCAGCGGCAGCGGCATCCCGCTCTCGCTGACCCGTGCCACCGCCGACCTCCTCTACCCCGCGGCGCACAACACGCGCATCCTGTTCGCCGGCACCGACGGCGCGGCCGGCGCGGAGCCATGGGTCAGCGACGGCAGCGTCAACGGCACGGTGATGGTGGCCGACATCCATCCCGGCGCGATGGGCTCCAATCCCGCCAACTTCGTCCGAGTCGGCGGACGTGTGTTCTTCACGGCCACCGACGGCACAACCGGCATCGAGCTGTGGGCCGCGCGCCTGCGCCGGATCAGCGGTGCGCTCGCGGAGGCCTTCGGCGCGGGCTGCCCGGGGACCGGCGCGGTGGTGCCCGTGAACAATGCCGTCGGCCTGCCCGTGCTCGGCAACGCGGGCTTCGCGCTGCGCGTGTCCGCGGCACTCCCGAACTCGGCCGGCGTGCTCGCCCTCGACGGCGTGCGCGGCAACCTGCCGGTTGGCGGCGGCTGCACGCTCTACGTGCCCGGCGTGCTCATGACCTTCCCGTCGACCACCGATGGCGCCGGTTCCGGCATGGTCGCCATGCCCGTCCCCAACCAGGCGTCGTTGGTCGGCGCCGACTTCGTGTCGCAGTGGGCCGTGCTCGATCCGGGCGGGACGTTCCTCGGGCAGCTCAGCCTGAGCAACGGGGTCCAGGTGGTCGTGGGAGGCTAGTGCGATGTCCTTCGGGGCTTCTCGACGCCGGGTGCCGGAGCGGAGCTGAGACCGCATGCAGGAACGGCCGCAGACCTTCGCGGAGACTGTCGAGTTGCTCCGCAACGCACAGCAGGGCGACACCGGAAGCCTCACGGCGTTGGTGATGCGCTACCGGCCCAGGCTGCTCCACCGGATCAGGCTGATGATGGGGCAGGAAGCGCGGCGCGCGGCGGAGTCGCAGGACTTCCTGCAGAACGTGATGCTGGACATCGTCGCCAACCTGACCACCATCGAGATCCGCGACGAACGCTCATTCCTGCGCTGGGCAGTGCAGGTAGCGCGCAACAACATCCGCGACGTGGTGCGCAAGCGGCGCGAGGAGCGCTTTGCCGACTTCGCGCGTGGCAGCGTGGACGGCTCGGTCGTCGATCCACGCGCTTTCGAACCATCGGTCATGAGTGGGGGTCAGGAGCAGGCCGAGAGAGTGATGGGCGCGCTGGAGGGTCTGCCCGCCGACCAGCAGCTCGTGATCGAGTTGCGCGACTTCGAAAAGATGTCGTTCCTCGAGATCGCCGGCCAGATGCAACGTTCCGAGAACGCGGTGCAGCTCCTGCACACGCGCGCGTTGATCCGGCTCGGCGCCCTGCTGCAGGCGCGGACCATGGAAACGGATCAGCGCAACGACCGCACGGGCCGGACCCCGTAACCCGCGTGCGCCCAGGTCGCCGGAGGACTCTTGCGCGCGGACGCGCGCGAGTCCGCTGCCATCTGCGAGGCGTTGCCACCTCGCGCTACGCGGCGTTCCTCGGCACCGGGAAGACGCTCGCCATCACCGCAGCGCACCGGCATGAAGTACGGGCTCGCACAGTCCCGGCACCATTCGCTCACGTTGCCGAGCACATGGTGCAGACCGAACGGGCTTGGCCGGAAAGCGTCCACCGGCGCCGCACCGGGCCACCCGTCGTACCACGGATGCCCGTTCTTGGCGTGCGACAGGTCGCGGATGTTCTCGGCGCCTCGCAGCGAGTCCGATTGCGGACCGGTCCACCACGGCGTGTTAGTGCCACCGCGTGCCGCGTACTCCCACTGCGCCTCGGTCGGCAACCGCAACCCGCCGCGCGGCAGGACGCGGTCGCAGTCGCTCCACGACATACCGGCGGCGGGCATCAGGGGGTCCGCCGGATCCTCGGCGGAGCAGAGTCGTGCCCACTGTGCCCGCGTCAGTTCGTGCTTGGCGCAGAAGAACGGTGCCACCACGACCTCGTGGACCGGCTGTTCCTTTGCCATCGCATCGGCCGACCAGTTGGCCGCCCGCGCATCCCCGGCCTGCGCACCCATCGTGAAGACGCCACCAGGCAGCAGAACGAGCACTGCTCCGCACTCCGGTCGCAACACGAGGGCACCTGACTCGGGATTGCGCTCCGGCGCCACCCCGGTCGGCAAGTGCGCGAACTCGAACAACCCGCTCGTCGGATCGGTGCCGAGCGGCATCAAGCCGACTTGGGGTTGGAGCGACGGACCCTGCCAGCCGCGGTAGGCTACTGTCGTCTCGAGTTCGCGCTGCACGTCCATCCAGGCACGCGCGGCGGTCGGACCGGCGACGCTGCGCTCGACGAGAGCTGCGGCCTGCTCGCGCCGCCGCTGGACCTGGGCCAGTTCGCCGCACGTCGGATCCGCGAACCGATCCAGCTCGGCGATCAGTTCCGCAAGCACGTCCCGCAACCAGGCGCGCGCCTGCGCGACCGGCAGCGGCGCCGCGTCGCGGCCGGGATCGGCCAGGGAGCGCTCGACCTCTGCCAGCCGCCCCGCGTGGATGCCCCGGGCGGCCGTCAGCGGGCGCGCACGCTCCAGCCAACAATCGTACGCGGCGAGGTCCTGGGTGACGGCCGGCCACAGCACCTCGGCTGCCGACAGCAGCCGATGCAACGCGGTCTCGTCGCCGAGGCCGAGCGCGGCGTCGGTCGCACGGCCCGCCGCCTCCGCTGCCAGCAGAGCCTCCGTCTCCGCGGCGGCAAGGGCCGCATTCGCCGTCGCCAGCCGGGTCAGTGCCTGTGCGCGCGCCACGATCGCGGCGAGCGCAGCGGCGAGCGCGGTGAACGCGAGCAGCGCGATGCTCGCGGCCAGCAGGCGGTGGCGTCCGACCCACTTGCAGATCTCGGCGAAGGCGCCTCGCGCGTGCGCGCGCACGACGTGCCCGTCGACGAGCGCGCGCAGATCCTCCACGAAGGCCCCGACATCCGCGTAGCCACCGGGGCTCGACGCGACGGTGGCAATCGCAGTCAGCTCCGCGCGGGCTCGGGACGGGCGTCCGGCCGCGACTCCGTCCAGGCATGCCCGCGTCAGGTCGGCGAGTCCCTGCAGGTCCACGTCGACCGCACCGGGCGGCACGTCGCCCGCCGTGAGTTCGCCCCCACCCCAGCCGTCGACGACCACATCGCCGCCATCTCCGACGCACACCGCATCCACGTCCAGCCGGCCGTGCGCGACTCCTCGCTGGTGCGCGTGCGCAACCACCTCCGCGACGCGCAGCACCAGCTCCGCGGCCCGTAGCACCGTCAGATCGCGCCTGCGCAGCAGTTCGCGCAGGGGCGACCCTTGCAAGGTCGCCACCGCTACCCACGCGCCGAGGTCCGCATCCTCCCCGCGATCGTGACAGGTCACGGCGCCAGGATGCTCCAGTCGAACCAGAGCGTCCGCGTACCGCCGCAGCGGACGCTGTCCGTCGTCGATCGCACCTCGATCGCTCGCCAGCCGCACCACCACCTCCCGCCGCAGGGCGTGATCGAACGCTGTAATCGCCGCAGGGCCGGCGCGCCCGACGGCTCCCCGCAGCTCGTAGCGGCCGGCGAGCCGGCGCGGCGGGGCATGTCCTTCAGCGGGCCGCACGCACGCCTCCTTCGATGGAACGCGCCGGCCGGACACCGTACGTGGCCCACCGGAACCCGGGGCCGAAGCCGAGACGGCAGGCCGCCCGCGCATGTCCCGGTGGATAGAAGGCGCCACCGCCGCGGAGCACGCACCAGTTCTCCGGGTCCCGGGCACGGGCGTACTCCGTCGCGTTGCCGTGCACGTCGTGCAGGCCGAAGGCGTTCGGTGCGAAGCTTCCCACCGGCGCCGTCCCGGACCAGCCGTCGTCGAACTCGGCGTATGCGTCGGCCTTCATCGGTCCGGCGCGCCGGAACGCCGCGTCCGCAACGTTGGCATACCCGAACAGGCTCTCCTGAGCATCGCCGGTGGCGAACACCGTGCTGGATCCGGCGCGGGCCCCGTACTCCCACTCCTCGTCCGCGGGCAGCCGGAGTCCGAGCCGGTGCATCGCGGATTCGGCCTCCCGGCCGCTCAGCATGCCCACCGGATGGAGCAACGAAACAGGTTGAGCAACCTCGTGGTTGCGGCTCGGCGCGAAGTAGGACGGATTCGCACCCGCCACGCGAAGCAACTGCGCCTGGGTCATCTCGAACTTGGACAGGAAGAAGGAGGTGATCGACACGCGATGCACCGGTGACTCGGCGGCCGCGTCGCACGAGGGGTCGAAGTTGGCACCGCCGGGGTCCTGCGACTGCGATCCCATGGCGAAGTCGCCGCCTGGCACGAGCACGAACACGAGGCCGTGTTCCTCGCCGATCCGCAGCCGACCCGCGGCGTCACGCGTGGGTACCTCGCCACTCTCGAGATGAGCGAATTCGGCAAGGCCGCTGCGCGGATCGAAGCCGATGGGAACGAGGCCGAGCTGGGGCTCGATGCGCAGGCCGCGGTAGGTCTGGTGCTTGCCTGGGCCAGCGATTGCATCGATCGCGGCGTGCCAGTCGCGGCGCGGGGCCTCGTCCCCGAGCGAGCGGGCGAACACGGTCGCAGCGTGCCGCAGGCGTAGCCGTTCGCGACCCGCGAGGGCGGCGAGGGCATCGAGTCCGGCGGTGAGCCGCACGAGGGCGTCGTGCTGCCACTGGTCCGCCGGAATGCCGAACTCCCACCCGGTGCCAGTGCCGACCTGCCCACGGAGAGCTTCCACGGCTTCCGCGGCAGCGACGACTGCCGCCTGGCGCGCCCGATCGCCGGGCATCTGTTGCAGGCTGGCGAAGGCCCGTTCCAGCGCATTCCGCGCCACGCCGAGTTCGTCGCTGACCGCCGCCCGCCGCGCCTCTTCTCGTCGTGCCCGATCCGGATCTCGTGCCCGGTCCCGGACCGATGCCAGCGCCGCGGCGTGACGTGGCCTGCGCGCGAGCAGCGTGTCGGCATCTTCCAACCACGCGGCGATCGCTGCCGCGTGGTCGGGATCGGCGGGACCCACATCCTGGTTGCGCATCAGCAGATCCGCGAGCCGTTTCTCGTCGGCAGGCAAGAGCACCTCCGACGCGCGGTTTTCGGCTTCCCGCGCTGCGCTGCGTGCCACGAACGTCGCCGCCGCCTGCTGTTCGTTGGCGCGTCGCACGTCCGCCGCCGCTGCGGTCTGCATGCACGCGATCCACGCCAGCGCGGCGCCAGCGATGAGCACGGATGCGGCGAGCACGCCCGCGGCGAGCGCATTGCGCCGCAGCCACGCGCGCAACTCGGACCAGGGACCGGTGGCCCACGCCGCGACCGTCCGGAGTTCGAGGAACGATTGCAGATCCGCGGCCATCGCGGCCATGTCGGGGTAGCGCTGATCGACATCGCGCGACATCGCGCGTCTCGCGATCGCCACCAGCTCTACCGGCATCCGTCGCGCCGCGGCGTGCAGCGACCGCGGCGGCACGGCGCGCACTCGATGGACCAACGCCAGCGGATCGAGGTCGCCGACTTCGGCGTAGGGCCGCGCGCCAACCAGCAGGTGATAGAGAATCGCGCCCGCGCCGTACACGTCGACCCGCGGATCCGTCGCCGTCGCGCCGCCGGCCTGCTCCGGCGCCATGTAGGCAGGCGTACCCACGACTTCGCCGGCCGCGGTCAGCACCGGAGAGTCGGGAACCCGGGCGCGCAGGTCCTGCCGCTCTGTCGAAACCGCGTGGCGCTCCCCCGGCTCGGCCGCCAGACCCCAGTCCAGGACGAACACCTGCCCTTCCTCCCCGACCATGATGTTCTCGGGCTTGAGGTCGCGGTGCACCACGCCCCGGGCGTGTGCGAAGGCGATGGTCGCGCAGGCGCGCTGCAAGACTCCGACCGCGCGTGCCAGCGACCACTTCGCGTCGCGGCGATGCACGTCTTCGATGACCTTACCGAAGTGCCGGCCCTTCACCAGGAGCATGGTGAAGAAGGATCGCCCGTCGCCATCGGTGCCGATGTCGTGAACCGGCACCATCCCAGGATGGTGCAGCTGCGCGAGGATCTGTGCTTCGCTGATCATCCGGGTGCGCGCCCGCTCCCGCAGCACCAGTCCAAGCAGCCCGCCTGCCTCCGGCAGGTCGCGCTGCACCTTCAGCGCCACGTGGCGCCGCAGGACGCCATCGCGCGCCTCCATGACCACGCCCATGCCGCCGCGCCCGAGCTCACGGACGACCTCGTAGCGGTCGGCGGCGGAGCGTGGGAGCGCCAGCGACAGCGCCGTGCGCGCCGCTTCGTGCTGCAGGTGGCAGGCACGAAGCTCGACAGCGAGGTCGGGATGCCGCCGGCACAACTCCTCGATCTCGGCATCGAGCGCCGTGCGGCCGGCAAGGTGCGAGCAGTAGATCGACTCGGCGAGGGTTAGCGGCCCGTTCACTGCCGCCGCAGTGTATGTCACCCACCGGTGTCAGCTCCACCCGCGGGCGCAACCTTGCTCGGCCGGTGGCTTCGCCACGAGATCGTCGTCTCGCCTGGCCCCGGAGACGTGGATCGAATCCGCCGACGGATTCGCGCGACCCGTTCGCTGGAAAGGGCGGCGGCCCGCGAGCGCCGACCGACGCACGGCACCGTCGCCGCCTCTTCCCACGTCCCCTCAAGCAGGAGCCCATGCAAGTCTCCGTCTTCGTCCCACCCGTCGCTGTTCTGCTCCTCCTCGTCACGACCGTCCCCGCGCAAGGTCCTGCCCTGGCCCCCGATGGCCTCGTGAGCTGGTGGCGGGGCGAGGGCAATGCCCTCGACTCGTTTGGGCCGAACAATGGCACCGTCACCGGAGCGCCGACCTACTCGACCGGGACAGTAGAGCAGGGGTTCGTGTTCGACAGCAACGACGACAAGGTGACGATCGCGCATGACCCGGGACTGAACCCCGGTTCCAGCGGCTTCACGGTGGAGTTCTGGATCAAGGCCTCGCCAGCCCAGACCGGCGACTTCACCATCGTCGAGAAGTCCCACGGATTCGTGGACACGACCGGTTGGGCGGTGCAGGGAAACCTCGACGGCGGGCTCGGCTTCAACGTCGCCGCGGGTGGCGGCTGGCCCGGCGCGGGCAGGAGCGGCAACTGGCTGCGCGACTTCGCATGGCACCACGTCGCGTGTGTCACCGACACACCCAACGGACGGCTTCGCATCTACGTCGACGGCACGCTGTTCCAGGGCGACGCGATCAACCCGCCGGCCATCAGCAACAACACGCGGCCGGTCCTGTTCGGCCAGACGTGGGGAGGCGGCACGCCGCAGCGCTTCTTCCGCGGCTCGCTCGACGAGGTCGCCATCTACAATCGGGCGCTGTGTACGGAGGAGGTGCGGGCGATCTATCAAGCCGGCGCCGCCGGCAAGGTCGTCGGCGTACCGCCGCCACCGTCCCCGCCCGCGGTCGCCGCACCCGGGATCACCAACTGGTGGAAGGGTGATGGCGACGCGCTGGATGCCGTGGGCGGCAGTCACGGCATCGGCGCCGGCGCACCAGGTTTCGGCGCCGGGCACGTAGCCCAGAGCTTCGCGTTCGACAGCGACGATGATCGCGTGACGATCCCGCACGCGTCGAGCCTCAATCCGAGCGCCGCCGGCTTCACGGTCGAGTTCTGGATCAAGGCATCGCCGACGCAGCCGGCCGGCATCTTCACGGTGATCGACAAGTCGCACGGGTACGTGGACAACAGCGGCTGGGCGTTCCAAGGCGTCGACGGCACTCTCGCGTTCCTCGTGGGCGCTGGCGGCGGCGGCCCGCCGTTCGTCAACTTCCCGTATGGCGGCAGTGCCACCGATCGCTTCTTGCTCGACTACTGCTGGCACCATGTTGCCGGCGTCTACGACCCGACGCGACAACGGGTGAGCATGTACGTCGATTGCGTGCTCTCCGGCACGGAGAGCGTGCTCGCCCCGGGTGACGTCGCCAACAACAGCCGGGCGCTCCTGTTGGGCTCTGCATCCGGCGGAGGCTCGCCGCAGCGCTTCTTCCGCGGCGCGCTCGACGAAGTCACCATCTACGAGCGGCCGCTGACCCAGCAGGAGATCGAGGCCCTGTGCCGAGCCGGTCGGTCCGGCAAGGTGCAGATCCCCGACACGGTGCCCGTGGTCGTGATCACCGCACCCGCCGAAGGCGCCGTCGTCGGCTCGTCGACCGTGACCGTCGCCGGGACCGTCGAGGACGTCAATCCGACCACCGTCACCTCGATCCCCAGCGGCGTCATCGCCTCGCTGCCCGCCGGCGGTGGCAGCGTCAGCGGCGCCGTCACCCTCACCGGTCCCGATGGCATCCACTCGATCACCCTGTCGGCAACCAACATCGCCGACAACACCACGGGAACTTCGGTGACCGTGACACTCGACACGACCGACCCGGTCGTGACCGTCACTTCGCCCCTGGAAGGCGCGGTGCTCGGCGATCCGCAGGTCGCCGTCAGCGTGACGGTTGGCGACCTCACGGCCACCACCGTCGACTTCGGGCCAAACCAGTCCCCGCTGCCGGCGGGCGGCGGCAACGCCATGACGCTGCGCAATCTGGTCGAAGGCCCCAACACGATCACGGTCGTCGTGACCGACGCGGCCGGCAACGACACGACTGTGATCCGCAACGTGGTCCTGGACCTCTCGGCTCCCGTCGTGACCATCGACTCGCCGGCCGATGGCGCGTGCTTTGGCCCGGGCAACGCGACCGTGCCGGTGACCGCAACCGTGGACGACCTCACCGCGACGACGGTGACTTCCACCCCCACCGGAGTCAGCGGCGCATTCCCGGCCGGCGGAGGCATCGCGAGCGGCGTCGTCGCGCTTGCAGAGGGCGACAACGTCGTCACTGTGTCAGCCACCGACGCCACCGCACAGCAGGGCGGCGCATCGATCACAGTGCGACTCGACACCACGGCCCCTCAAGTGACCCTGACCGCGCCCGACGATGGCAGCCTCGTGCGCGGCGCGATCGACCTGCAGGCCGTGGCCAATGACGTCCTGCCGGGTTCGCCGGGCAGCGGCGTGGCGTCGGTCGTCTTCGCGATCGACGGGAACCTGCTCGCCACGGTGACGGCTGCGCCCTTCGAGGCGCTGCTCGACACCACGACGCTGAGCGACGGCCTGCACACGGTGACCGCGATGGCCACCGACGGCAAGGACAACCAACGCGTGGCAACGCAGACGATCCGCGTGGACAACACCGCGCCCACCGTTGTGATCTCGGCACCGATCCACTTGGCACTGGTCGGCGGCTCCTTCACCTTCCAGGCCGACGTCGCCGACACCGGCTCGGGAGTCGCCCGTGTGACGATGCTTGCCGGCGGCACGGCGCCCACGACCGACGCCTCGATCGAGTATGGCACGCCGGTCGCCTCCGACAGCCGCGTTGCCAGCGAGGCCAGCACCCGCTGGCCGGACGGAACCCTGGTGCTCGAAGCGCGCGTCGTCGACGCTGCCGGCAACCAGGCGACGACGACGATCACGGTGACCGTCGACAACTCGGCGCCAGCCAACAGCATCGTGTCCCCCGCGGACCAGAGCGTGGTGAGCGGCGTGATCACGATCCACGTCCAAGCTCAGGACCCCAACCTCGCCCTCATCAGAATCCTCGTCGATGGTCAGCTCGTCGCGTCGTCGGGCACATCGCCGCTGCTCGTGCCCTTCGACACGGCGGTGGATGCCGACGGTCAGTTCGAGATCACCGCGATCGTGACCGACTCGCTCAACAACGAGTCTCGGTCCACGATCCACGTCACGCGGGCCGCGGGCATCGAGTTCAAGTTCAAACCAGAGGTGTTGAACCTGGAGGCGCGTGGCAAGGGCGTGGTGACCGCGCACGTCGAGGGCCACGGCATCCTGCAGATGCTGCCGCTCACGGCGCACCTCGTGGAGCTGCGCGTGCCCGGCGGCAACCCGGTGCGCGCCATCGGCGGCGGTGCCATCCATGACCGCGACTCCGACGGCCTCCCCGACTCGGTCATCAAGTTCGACCGCACCGCGCTCATCCGGGCGGTGAACGCGGGCATCGCCCGGCGCCTGATCCCGCGCAACGGGCCGATCCCGATCAGGTTGTTCGTCGACGGCCTCGAGGTCGGCACCGACACGGCCCGACCGGCCAAGCAGTGTCGCTGAGCCATGGGTCGCACTCACCGCACGCTCACCGGCGCGCTGTTCGTCCTGCTGCTCTGCCTGGGGGTCGTTCCCCAGGCAGAGGTGCGCGCCCCGGTCTCATCGTCACCCGCGGCCGCCCACGTCGTGCCTGACCCGGAGCCGACCCGAGCCTTCGAACGCGCACTGCCCGTCCCCCGGTTCGCGTTGAGCAACCAGCGCGACGTGCACGAGGTGCTGACCTTCATGCGGCGGGCAACCACCGCCGATGTCGCCATGCTGCGCCAGCTCGGACTCACCGACCCGGACCCGATCGTCGCCGGCCGTGCCCTCAAGCGGCTCGCCGACCTCGGTGCCGTCGCTGATGATGCGGCGATACGGGCCTTGCTACACGACACTCGCCCGCGCGTGCGCCAGGAGGCGGTGGTCGCCCTCGGACGCGCTCGGGACGCCGCGTCCGTGCCGGCTCTCGGCGCCCTCCTTTCCTCGGCCGATGCACCCCTGCGTCAGTTGATACTCCAGGCGCTCGTCAGCATCGGCAACGAGGCTGCCCACGCCCTGGTGCAGGCGGCACTCGCGGATCCGAACACCACCGCGGCGGAGCGGGCCTTCGCTCGATGACCGCAACCGGAGCGATCTGACTCAGCTCAGCGCAACCCGCGCAGGAACGCAATCGCCGCCCGCTCGCCGGGGAACACCACGCCGCTGTCGAGCACGCGGATCAGTTCGCCGATCAGGAGCGGATGGCCCTTCAGGACAGCCGCCGCGGCAGGCCCCGCGGCCTGCAGGCCGAGCACGTAGCGCTCCGCAACGTTGTCGGAGTCGTCTTCCCACAGGTCGTCGACCCTGCGGATCACGCGGTAGATGCCCTCGGCGTTGGTGGCGTACTCGCGCAGCAGCGCGTCGGCCAGAGCAGTGGCATCGAGGTAGCGCACGGAGCCGGCCTTGCCCGCCGGCCGGCGCTTCTCGAACCGGCGGACGAACGCGTCCGTCACGTCCTCGCGCTGCGAATCGAGCTTGTCGCTCGTGCGCAGCCAGCGCGCGACGAAGCGCTCCCAGGCGGCCCCCAGCGGCCGGGCGCTCACCGCCGACTCGATCACCAGCGCGATCAGCGCCTTGGTCGCGGCGATCGCCTGCTGACCGGTGACCGAGAAGCCATCGGCCGCGTCCCAACCGTGGTCGTGATCGCTGTGGTGCTCCTTCTCGTGGCCCTGGTAGACGAAGAGCTTGGCGATGGCCCCGGGGTCGCCGGCAGAGAGGCCCTCGCGCTCCACGTGCGACGCGGAGAAGGAGTCCTGCAGCGCGTGCACGGCGTTGCCGAGATGGTCGGAGGCGGCGCCGGTGAAGACGTTGGCGCCACTCCCTGCGCCCTGGCTGGCTCCTGGCAACGGGCACGCTCCATCGCCCGCCGTGAACGGACCCACCGTCCCGCGACCACGCGCGAGATTGCCCTGCAAAGCCATCGCCGCCAGCGACGCCTCGCTGCGGATCCACTCACACGCGGCCACGTACGCAGCGCGCGAACTCTGGCCATCGAACCGGCGCATGAAGTGGTGCTTCTGCGCGTGGTTCGACCAGTGGCCGAGGTTGTAGACGTCAAGCAGGTCGCGCAGCACGGCACCGTGCGACGGGCTCGGCGTGCCGGCGGGCAGGAGGAGGAAGCCCGAGCCACCCACGAAGTGGCCGACATCCGACCAGCCGAATCGCGACCCCTCCGGTGTCGCCGGGATGGCCCCGGCCATGGCGTTGCCCGCACACTCGGTGCGGATCTGCTGCAGGGCGGCGTTGGTGATTTCGAAGTGACCGGAGATCTTGCTCATGGGCGATGGCCGGCGGCTGTCCCCCCAAGCGGCGGGCAGCGCCCCGGCGTGGCAAGGAATCTCCGCGCGGGGAGATCCGGCCCGATCAGCGTTCCAGCGCGAGCATGGCGTCGGCGAAGGCCACCCCGATCAGCGCCATCGTCTTGGCGCAGCCGAGGTAATGGTAGCCCGCGTTCGAGGCCCCGCGCGCGAAGGTCGCGCGGTCGGTCGGGTCGAGCAGCTCGGCTTCGTACTTGGCGACGAAGGCCTTCTGTTCCTCCGGGCTCATCGTGCCGTCCTTGTTGGCGCTGTTCTTGTCCTGGTTCGCGAGGTGGCGGGCCATGTTCGAGACCTGCTCGAGCTTCTCCGCGATCGCGGCGAGCTTCGTGTCCCAGTAGGGTGCCGTGGGCACGGCGGTGACGTTGCCCACGAACTCCGGCATGGTCGCGGGCGCGGCCATCGCGTCGCGGAAGTGCTGGTGCACGGCGCGCTGCTCGCCGGGTGCGATGGGACCGCCGACCCCCATCACGCCGATCACGAAGGGCAGCGCCGGCGCGTCGAGGTCCTTGCGCACGTCGCGGATCAGGTGCGCGAGGCACTCCGTGTACTGCGCATACCCACCCGCCTTGTCGCGCTGCGGGTAGGTGCCGCGATCGACCATGTCGTTCCAGCCCTGGAACCAGACGAAGCCGGCCAGCTCGAAGCCGAGCGCCGGGTCGTACGCCGGACACACGCGCGGGATGTCCGCGAGCACGCGCCGGACGTGGTCGATCATGAGGCGGTAGTAGCGGCCGGTCGCGCCGACCTTGTCGGCCGCGGCCTGCTCGATCTCCTGCGCCGTCTTGCCCGCCTTGACCAGCGGCTCCTTGTCGAACGGGTACGGCCCCGCCGACGGCGGCCGGAAGTCGGTGTGCAGCGACTTGCCGCCCCACGCCGTCTTGACGAGGAGCACTGGCCCCGCGTGCGCCTTGCCCATGCGCAGGCCGAAGGTGAACTCCGGGCCGATCTTGCCGCCGTCCTTGGTCGGATCGGTGCGCGCCCCGAAGCCCGCGGTGAGCGGACCCGTGCCCTCACCGTCACCGTCGCGCGCGCCGGTGAGATACGAGATCCACACGTCGTCGCACACGCGCGGCTTGCCGTCGGGCCCGCGCATCTCCGCGAGCAGCGGCGCGGTCGCCGGATCGTCGCCGAGGTAGTCGAACGTGGTCACCTTGGCGTGCCCCTCCATGTTCGACTGGCCGGCGAGGACGTAGACCTTCAGCTTCTGCGCGGCGGCGCCGGCGAGCGGGAGCGCGAACGCGAGGAGGGCGAGGACGGTGGGGCGGTTCGGGAGCATGACCGCGACAGCCTAGGAGTTCGCGCTGCGGGAAGCGACCGGGGCTCGTTCGTCGCTCACACCGGGGCCGGAGTAGCATCGGGCGCCGCATGCGTCGCGGTGTGATCTGGCTGTTCGCGGGGCTCGGCGCTTGCGCTGGCGCCGCACCGGTTCCGACGACGACCCACGTCGGGCCGGTGACCTCGCTCGCGTTCGGTCCGCGTGGCGTCGCGTCGTGCTCGCAGGGCGGAGTCTTCGTCGGCGACCGGCCGGCGACGGAGACCCGGCTGCCGCTGCGACCGGTGGCACTCGCGGTGCTGGCGAGCGGCGAGCTCCTGGTCGCCGGCGGCCTGCCGGGTCGGCGCGGCGAAGTCGCGCTCGTGCAGCCTGGCCGCGTCGTGAGCGAACGCCTCGCCGACGATCTCCTCTACGCCATCGCCGTCCATCCCGACGGCAGGCAGGTCGCAACTGGCGGCGCCGATGGACGCGTGCGCGTGCTGGCGCTGCCGGGCTTTGCACCGATCGCGTCGCAACAGAGCCACAGCGGGCCGTGCCGCGCGGTGGCGTTCACCGCCGACGGCAAGACCATCGTCAGCGCCGGCCTCGACGGCGTGGTCGTCTTGCGCGAGCTGGCGAACGGTGCCTTCCAGCGCCTCACCGACCACACCGCCGGCGTCGACTGCCTGGCCATCAGCGCGGACGGGACGCGGATCGCCAGCGGCGCACGCGACGGCAAGGTGCGCATCCATGCGCGCGACGGCCGTCAACTCCGCACCTTCGCGCGCCTGGGCGACGCGGTGCTCGCGCTCGCATGGCAGGACGACAAGACCTTGCTGGCGGGTCTCGGCGACGGGCACTTGCTGGCGCTCGAAGACGAAGGAGACGGGCCGCGGCGCATCGTGCAGGGCTTCGATGGCCCGGTGCACGCGGTGGCTGCACGGCGAGGCGGCGGGATCGCCGTGGGCCTCGACGGCCGGATGGTCGCACTCGACTGATCAGCGCCGGACGCCCTTGTCGGCTGTGGCATCGCGCGCTTCGAGAGCCTGCAGGGACGCGACGATCGCCTGGGTGGCCTCGTGTTCCGCGCCACACGCCGCGGCCAGGGCGTCGCGTCCGGCGCGCAGGCGCGTCGCGGCCTTCGCCGGGTCGCCGAGGCGCGCCGCACACTCGGCGTCCATGCGCACGGCCGCGGCGACGCGCAGCGGTTCTTCCGGCAAACGACGGATCAGCCAGTCGACGAGCACGGCGAGCTGGCCTGCCGCATCGTCCCAGCGCTGCGCCACGTAGTAGATGCGCGCGAGGTGATCGCGCGACCCCATGACGTCGATCGAGTCCGTGGCGGCGCGCGCCTGCCAGTACGCGAGCACCTGCGTGCCCGCTGCCACGGCTTCGTCGGCGCGGCCGAGCGTGCCGAGCACCCGTGCGCGGGCCATGGCAGCGGAGAGGACGTGTGGGTGATCCGGCGCGAACACGCGCGCGCCGACGGCCAGCGCGGAATCGAACCAGGGCAGGGCGTCCGCGGGACGGCGCTCCAGCCAGAACAGATGGTCGGCGAGGTTGTTGAGGACCGCGAACGTCGTGGGATGCGCGTCGCCGAGGTGCTGGAGCGCCAGCGGCGCGAGTTCGCGCAGCAGCGCCTCCGCTTCGGGGAGCCGCCCCGTGTTCTGGTAGAGGGAGGACCGCAGCACCCGGGCCTCGATCACGGCGCGATGACCGACACCGAGCACGCGCTCCTGCCGCGGCAGCACGTCGGCGAGCGCCGCGTCCGCGGCCTCCGTCTGGCCCAGCTTCAGCAACGTGTTCGCGCAGTTCACCGCCACCGCCATCGTGTCGGGATGGTCGCGACCGAGGGCCGACTCGCGCGCGGCCAGGACCTCGCGGAACAGCTCGAGGCCACCGGCGAGATCGCCGGAGTCGGAGCGCACCGACGCGAGCGAGTTCTTCGCGGTGAGCACGATCGTGTGCAGGGGGCCGAGCGACGACTCACCTTCGGCGATCGCCTCTTCGAGCGTCTCGGTGGCGCGCGCGTGCTCGTAGCGCGCCGCGAGCACGCCGGCCAGCGATGCCTGCGAGAGGAGAGTGTGGCGATGACCCGGGCCCAGCACCTTGCGCCGGCGCGCCAGCACGTCGCCATGCTCCCGCTCCGCCTCCTCGAGGCGGCCCTGCTCCTCGAGCACGAGGCCCAGGTCGGACCGGACCGAGAGGGTGACGGGGGCGTCGGCGCCCACCGACGCCTCGCTGCACGCGAGGATGCCGCGCAGCGAAGTCTCCGCATCGGCCAGGCGCCCGCGCCGCCGCGCGCAGTCGGCGGCCGCCCGCTCCGCAGCCAGGACGTCGGGATGCGTCGGCCCGACGACTGCCCTCAGGCTGGCGACGAGGCGAAGCGCGGCCGCGTCGGCGGCCTCGAGATCCCCTGCTGCCACCAGCGTCTCGACCAGCGTCGTGTGCGCGAGCCGCGTCTCCTCGTGGGTCGCGCCGAGCGTGCGGGTCAGGCCGTCGACGGCGGCGATGGCCTCGGCGCGTGCTTCGGTCACGTCGCCGTACGCGGAGAGCGCGCCGGCCAGGGTCGCTCGCGCGATCAGGGTCATCGTGTCCTGCGCGCCGAGCGTCGCGGTGCACGTCTGCACCAGCGTGCGCGCGGCCTGCATCGCCTCCTGCGCGCGGCCCAGCTCCGCGGTGAGCGTCACGCGCAGCAGCTCGAACTCGAGCGCGCGCCGGTCGCCGGCGCCCGCGGTCGTGGTCTGCTGCGCAATCGCCGGCAGCAGTACCCCCTCCGCCGCACGCGGCCGCCCGAGGTTCGAGAGCGCGTGCGCCATCGACAACCGCAGGCCGGCCTCCACCTCCGGCGCATCCGCGAACTCGTCCTTCAGGTCCGCCGCGGCGCGCTCCAGCACGTCGGTCAGCCTCACCGCCGAACCGACGCGGCGCGGATCGAAGCTGACGATGGTCTTCTCCAGGAAGCGCGTGCTGCGAGCCGCCAGGCGTTCCTGGCGCTGCGCCCGCCGCCACTCCAACGTGGTGGCGATCACGCCGAGCACCAGCGCGAGGAAGGCAACTGCGACGCCCCCCACCAGCCCGCGGTGCCGCGTGGCGAACTTCTTCAGGTGGTAGATCGTGCTCGCGGGACGCGCCGTGATCGGATCACCGGCCAGGAAGCGTCTCAGGTCCGCGGCGAGTTCGGCGGCGGACGCGTAGCGACGGTCGCGTTCCTTGGCGAGCGCCTTGTGCACGATGGTCTCCGCGTCGCCGCGCAGCCGACGGTCGACCTCGCCCAGGCGCACCGGCTCGCGGCCGCGGATCGTCTCCACCGCCGCGAGCAGGTCGAGGTCCTGGAGCGGCAGCGGCAACCGACCGCCCAGCAGCTCGTAGCCCACGACGCCCAGCGCGTACACGTCGGAGCGGGTATCGACGCACGCCGGGTCGCCGAGCGTCTGCTCCGGACTCATGTAGGGCAGCGTGCCCGCCAGCGCCGCAAAGGTCGGCTCGACGGTCGTCACCCGCAGGTCGGAATCGGTGGCGCGCGCCACGCCGAAGTCGAGCACCTTCGGCTGCCCGGATTCGTCCACGACGATGTTGGCGGGCTTGAGGTCGCAGTGGATCACGCCCTGCTGGTGGGCGTGGTGCACCGCGTCGCAGACCATCGCCAGCAGCTCGATGCGGGCCCGCAGGCCGGCGTTGCTCGAATTGGCGTGCGCATCGAGAGGCCGACCGCGCACGAGTTCCATCGCGAAGAACGGCTGAGGGCCTCGTCCGCTGTCGATCGACCCGGCCTCGAAGATCTGCGCGATGCCGGGGTGGTGGAGGCGACCGAGCATCTGCGCCTCGTGCCGGAAGCGCTCGAGCCCGCGCGGCGAGGCCGCGCCGGGCTGCACGAGCTTGATGGCCACCTGCCGGCGCGGGTTCTCCTGCTCGGCCAGGTACACGACGCCCATGCCGCCCTGGCCGAGCGTCGACACGATCCGATAGTGCCCGACGCGCTCCGGAACCGCGGGTTCGTCGCCGCCAAGGAACCCCGACAGCCGCTGGCGCCACGCGAGCAGGGACTCGACCTCCGCGGCGATCGCAGCATCGACGCCGGCCAGGTGCCGCGCCTGCGCGTCCGGCGGCAGCTCGCGCACCGCCAGGAACACCTCGCGGACGACGCGATAGTCTTCGGGCGTCACGGCGCGCGCTCGCCGTCGAGTTCCCGTGCCAGGAACGCGCGTGCCATCTCCCAGTCCGCGTGCACGGTCGAGCGCGAGATCCCCAGCGCGTCGGCGGCCTGCTGCGCCGTGAGGCCCGCGAAGAAGCGCAGCTCGACGATCCGGGCCTGGCGCGGATCCAACGCGCCGAGCTTCGTGAGCGCGTCTTCGAGCGCGAGCACGTCGAGTTCGGTGCCGGCTTCCGGCATCACCAGCGAATCGGTGAGCGTGACGCGCCGGGGCGCGCCGCCGCGCTTGTCGGCGAGCCGGCGTCGGGCGTGATCGACCAGCACACGGCGCATCGCCGTGGCCGCCAGCGCGAACACGCGCGAGCGGGTGACATCGTGCACCCGCAGGTTGCCGAGCAGGCGCAGGCACGCCTCGTTCACGAGGGCGGTCGGCTGCAAGGTGTGGTCGGCACGCTCGCCGCCGAGGAAGCGACGCGCCAGCGCGCGCAGGTCATCGTAGGCCGCCCCGAGCACCCGATCGGCGGCGTCCTCGCCCCGGGTATCGAGGTCGAGGATCGCCTGCGTCAACGCGGATGGCGGGGAGGAGGACATGGGCAACTGGCGTCGCCGCGGATTCTAGGCCCGAAACGTCGCGGCCGACCTACGGCCATTCGAACGGCGGCAGCGGCGCCGCCCAGTCGGCGATCTGCGGCAGCACGTCCAGCCGCTGCTCGACGTCGTCGGACAGACACGCGCGCACGTACCCGGCCAGGAGTGGCGAGACCCCCGGTCCGAGGTCGTTGCGGGTCGGGGGAACGACCGCGCGCTTCTCCACCAGCAACTCGGTCAGCGTCGTCGACCGGCAGAGGCGGCGGCCGGCCAGCACCTCGAAGGCGACGCAGCCGAACGAGTACACGTCGCTCGCCGGGGTGGCGCGTTGCCCGTCGAGCTGCTCCGGCGCCATGTACCAAGGCGTACCCGCGACCACGACCTCCGCCGTCGGCTCCAGGTCGGCCTCCACCGGTCGCGCCGGCTCCGCCAGCCCGAAGTCGGTGAGCTTCAACCAGCCGTCGCGATTGAGCATCACGTTGCCGGGCTTGAGATCGCGGTGCAGGACCCGTTGCGAGTGCAGGTACTCGATCGCCGCCGCCAGTTGGCCGAGCAGCGGCCGGGCGATGTCTTCCGGCACCGGCCCCGTGCGCCCCAGCCACGCGTGCAACGACGGGCCGTCGCAGTACTCGAGCACCAGGAAGCGCGTGAGGAACGCCGAGAACGAGCGGTGGATGGCGGTGATGTTGGCGTGTTGCAGGCGCTCGAGCACCTCGGCCTCGAGTTGGAAGCGCTTGATCGCTCCCGGTGCATACAGCAGGCGATGGCTCAGCATCTTGAGCGCCACGACGCGCTGCTGCCTCTCGTCGAAGGCACGGTACACGACGCCCATCCCGCCGCGGCCGATGCAGCGCTCGATCCGGCAGCCACCGAGCACCTTGTCCCCGAGTCCATCGCGTCCCGGCCCGCCGAGACGGTCGGCGATGATGTCGGTCAGCACGCGGCAGAGCTGGGGATGCTGGCGCGCCAGCGCGTCGTACTCGCGACCCTCGATCACGAGCACCTCGGTGTCGACCTCGGCGATGACGTCGACGGTGCGCGGCTCGTCGGTGAGCAGACCCATCTCGCCGACGACGTCGCCCGCCTCCAGCCGGCCGACGCGCTCCGTGCTGCCCGACGCGCCGCGCAACTCCGCCGTCGCGCCACCCGACTGCAGCAGCATCAGGCAATCGCCACGCTCACCCTGCCGCATCAACCACTCCCCCGCGCGGAACGACCGACGCTTCAGGCGCCGGGCGAGATCCGACAGGACGTCGTCGGGAAAGTCGGCGAACAGCCGGCTCTTGCGGAGCGCGGCCCGCGCCAGTCGATCGCCAGGATGAGGAAGGGGCTCGGAGCCGCTCACCAGCCCAGCGTAAGCTCGAGACCCGCGCTCACGCCAAAGCCTGCCTGATTCAAACCCGGCTCCGGCGCCAGCGCTTGGGTGTAGACCTTGCCGCCGAGCAGCGCACGGTTGTACGGAACCGGCAACGACCAGATCGCGGTGCCGGTGCCGCTGATGCCAGCGGTGAGCGTCAGGTCGATGCTCACCAACAACGGACAACCCGTCATGCCGATCACCGTCATGTCCGCGGGCAGGCTGAGCCCGCTCCATGTGGTGTTCGACACGCCGACCAGCAGGAGAGCTGCCGTCTGGCCGATGCGGAGTCCATCACCCAACACGTTGGTCACCCTGCCGATGCGCGCGGTCGCGATCGGGTCGACCGCGATCGTCGGGGGCGAGGCGTGGCCGGCGCACGCCGTCCCGAAGCCCCGCGCACCCGGCAGCGCGACGTCGGCGGTCCACAGGCCGCGGCCCAGCGTGGCGAGCACGAGGCGGCGCGCCCCGTGCATGAAGGTGATCTCCTCACACACGACGTTGGCGGGACCTTCGTTGCTCGCCGACCAGTGCGCGCCGCGATCGTCGCTGGCGAACACGCCGACTTCGGTAGCCGCGTAGAGCACGTCGCCGGTGTCGGGGTGCACGGCGAGCCCGTACACCGGCGCCGGCGGCAGGGCCCAAGGCGCCGTACCAGTCACGGCCTGCCAGTTCACGCCGCTGTTGGTCGAGCGCCACAGGTTGTCGGCGGCGAAGCCACCGAACGTCGCATACACCGTGGTCGGGCTGGTCGGATCCACGATCAGCCGGGTCACCACGCGGTTCGGCAGCGGGTTGCTCGCGCCGTTGTCGTCCATCGCCGTCCACGTCGGCGCCGCCGCGGTGCCGTTGCTGGTGCGGTACACGCGCCCGTCGTTGTGGGCGACGTACACCACGTCCGCGGCACCCGGCGTGATCGCGATCGCGCTGATCAGGCTGCCGACGCTGGCCTTCACGTTGCTCCACGACACGGTCGACGCCCGCGCGTTGTTGGTCCGCCACAGGCTCAGGCCGCCACCGTACAGACGCAGCGAGTCATTGGGATCCAGCCGCAGCGGCGCCACGAAGTTCGCAGTGTTCGCCGACCCCGCCTCGCTGATGCCGCTGAAGATCGAGCTCGCCGACGAGCCACCGTTGGTGGAGCGGAACACGCTGAGCCACTGGTACTCGCCGTACACGTAGTTGGCGTTGGTGGGATCGATCTGCACCTGCATGCCGTCGCCGCCGAACACCAGGTTCGAGATCTGGCTCGCACCGCGAACCCGCTGCGTGCCGTTGTCCTGCGCGCCGCCGATGACCGTGTCGTTGGTCACGTGGCCGGCGGCCGCGTAGAACTGGGTCGAGTGCATCGTGTTGTCGAGGTCGCGCCAGCCGGCGCCCCCCGATGCCGCCGCGAGGATGTCGTCCGCCACGTGCAGGCCGCCGTCGGTGCACACGTACACCTTGCGGTTGCCGCTGCCGTTGTAGCCCGGATCCGCGAAGATCCCGTGCACGTCCGGATGCGGCTCGACGGTCATGATGTAGCCGTTCGAGATCTGCGAGAAGCTCGTGCCGCCGTTGCTGCTCCGCCGGATGTGCAGCGACCCGACGACCACGAGGTTCTCGTCGGTCGGTGAGACCCAGATGCAGTTGTAGTAGTAGCTCGTGCCGGTGCCGGTGGCGCGCTGCGTCCAGTTGCGCCCGCCGTCGGCCGATCGCCACACCGACCCGCTACCGCCCACCGACGCGAAGACGACGCCCGGCGACGAGCGCGCGTAGGCCAGCTCGATGCGGCTGTTCTCGCCGGACACCGAGCCGAGGCCGGAGGCCGCCGCTTGCCAGGTGAGGCCGGCGTCCGTGGACGTGACGACCTGGTGAGTCTGTACGGACACCGGCGCGAGATGGGCGACTGCCTTGCTGCCGTCGTTGGGATCGAAGACCACGTGGAAGGACGTGTCGGCGACGGCGACGTCGGTCCACGTCTGCCCGCCGTCGGTCGATCGGGCGATGCCACCCGGTCGCCGCGAAGCGAGCAGCAGGTTGGAGTTGGTGGGGCTCACCGCGATGCGGGTCACCGCCTGCCAGTTCGCCGTACCGGGCAGCAGCGCCCAGGTCTGGCCGCCGTCGGTGGTCTTCAAGATGCCGGCGCCGCGCACGAAGTGGCTGATGCTGCGCACGAGGTGCGCGAGCGAGTAGAAGCCCTCGCCGGTGCCGACGTACATCGTGTCGGGGTCGTTCGGGTCCATGGTCAGCGAGCCGACCGAGAGATTCGCCCACCAGCCATCGACGAGGCTCCACGTCGTCCCGCCATTCGTGCTCAGCCACAGGCCGCCGCTCACCGCGCCCGCGAACATGCGTTGCGGATTGCGCGGATCGATCACCAGCGTCCGCGAACGGCCAGCAACGTTGTCGGGTCCGCGCTCGACCCACGCGCCCCGCGCCACGCCGCCCGCGGCCGGTTGCAATGCGCTCGCGGCGACCGTGTGCTCGCGCGCCTCGAGCGCCGTCTGCCAGGCCCGCGCCGGGATCTGACCGTTCTCGTCCTCATAGCGGCGTTGGCGCCACAGCGCGGCGTCGTTGGGGTATTCGACCTCTTCGCCGGCTTCCTCGGATGCAGGCGACTGCGTCGAACACGATGCGGCGGAGATCAGGACGAACAGACCGAGGCAACGGGAGAGCATGCGGATTCCGGGAGGGTCGGCGGGCAGGAGCGAGGAGGCTACCACAGGCCCCGACTGCCGGGGCACCGTGCCGCCTCGTTCGAACCGGCCATTGCATGGGGACCGGCGCTTGCATCGCCCGCACCTCGCGCTTCGATGCGGCGCATGCTCGCCGCCTGGTCCGCCCACCCACCAGGCCCGTTCGCGATGGCGGTCCTGGGTATCGCGATGGCCGCGGTCTTCCTGGCGATCGCCACGGAACGCCTGCACAAGATCACCGCTGCGCTGCTGGGCTCCGTCGTGTGCGTCGGGCTGGCGCTCGCGCTCGACGTCATCCCGAGCTACCGCGAGGTCTACGCGATCCTGAGCAAGGACCTCGGCGTGCTCGGCGTGATCGTGGGCACGTCGATCCTCGTCGACATCGCCGGCCAGTCGGGGCTGTTCCAGTTCGTGGCGGTGAAGATCGCCAAGCGTGCGCAGGGCGATCCGCGCCGGCTGCTCGGCGCGCTCGTCGCGCTCACCGTGCTGTTCGTGTCGTTCCTCACCATCGCGCCGGGCACGTTGATCGTGGTATCGCTGGCGCTGGTGCTCGCCCGCACGCTGGACCTGCGCTCCAAGCCGTACCTGGTGGCGATCGCCCTCGCCGCCAACTCCGGCGCGCTGTCGACCTTCGCGTCGGGCATCTGCACCCTCATGATCGGCAGCGCCGCCGGCATCCCCTACGCGCACTTCCTGGTGGTCTCGCTGCCGATGGCGCTGGCCACGGCATGGATCGTGTGGGCCGTGGTCCTGCGCTGCTACGGCAACGAACTCGCCGATCCCGCGGTGTCGAGCGACGAGCGCCGTGCACGGCTCGCGAGCTTCGACGAATGGGCGATGGTCAAGGACCGGATCGTGTTCCGCAACTGCGCCGTGATCCTCGTGCTCACGGTCGTGGGCTTCGCCACCGCCCGCCTGTTCGGCGTCGGCCTCGACTTCGTCGCCATCGCCGGAGGCACCGCGGCCCTGTTGTTCTCGGGCTTCGACCCGGAACAAGCGGTGAAGAAGGTCAACTGGACGGTGATCGTCTTCTTCGTGGGGCTGTTCGCCATGATCGGCGTGGTCGAACACACCGGGCTGCTGGAGGCACTCGCGCACGGCATCGGCGCGGTGTCCGGCGGCAACGTGTACGCGACCCTCGTGTTGCTCGTGCTGTTCACGGTCGTGCTCAGCGGCCTGATGGACAACATCCCCGTCGCCGCCACGCTCATCCCCATCGTGAAGAGCCTCGCCGTGACGCTTCCCGGCGAACCGTTGTGGTGGGGCCTCGTGCTCAGCGCCAACCTCGGCGGCAACGGCACGCCGATCGGCAGCGTCTCGAGCGTCATCGCCCTGCACGCCCTGCACGACACCGGCGGCGGCAAGATCACGTGGGGCGAGTTCCTGCGCGTCGGCGGCCTCGTGCTCCTGCTGCAGACGACGCTCGTGCTCGTCTGGCTGCTCGGGCTCACCGCCCTGGACCTCCTTCCCGCGCTGCCCAAGCCATGACCGACTCCGAACTCAACCGCGACCTGCAGCGCGAGATGACCGCCTTCGCAGCGGCCCGGATCAGCGCACCCGTCGAGGTCGCGCCCCACGTCCCGCAGCGCATCCTGCGCCTCCAGGACGGCTCCGACCAGGACGCGACCGCCGCCGCCCTCGCGGCCGCACTGCAGCGGACGACCGGTGCACCGGTCGAGAGCCTGCGCCCGCCGCTGGCCACCGCCGCGGAAGCAATCCTCGCCGCCGCCCGCGCGGGTGATCTGCTCGTGTTGCCCTGCCCGTTCGGCGCCGACTACGCGAACCTTCGCGACGTGTCGCTCGCTGCAACCCTCGACGTGCTCCTCGCGCGCTCGCCGCATCCGATCCTCGCCGTCCGCGGACCCGTCGCCGACGCCGCCGCCGTCCTCGCCCACCCACTCGTGGTGTTGCAACTCGATCGGCACCGCAAGGTGGAGGCCACCTGCCACGCGCTCGGCGTCGCAGGGCGCGGCGCCAGCGTCACGCTGCTCTCGGTGGTCGACCCGCAGCAGCCCGTGCACCGCGAAGAGCTACTCGGCCGCGCCCTGCCCGTGGGCGACCTCGACCCGGAGGAACTGCACTCGCTCGCCGGCGCGCGCGCGGCCGCGGTCGTCGCCGCGTTGCAGCGTCGCGCTGGCGAACTCGGCATCACCGCACGCCTGAAGGTCCGCGTCGGCAGCACCGCCGACGTTGGCATCGATGTCGCCTCGCGCCATCGCGGCCTCATCGTCGGCGGGCTCGATCGCAAGGCGCCCGGCGCGGCGCGCGCGCTCGTACTCGGCACGGCGTTGCCCGTGTTGCTGGTCTGACGCCCTGCGCGACGACGCTCACCGTCCACGCCGCCGGGGCGGCACGGCCTTCTTGATCTCCTCCTCCTCCTGCAGTCGCTCCGCACGGCGCAGCCAGCTGTCCCGCTTGTCGACCAGGCTCTGCGTGGAAGTATCCTCCGGCGGTGCAAGCTGATCGGGTGACCCGTGCACGACCTCCGGCGCGTACGCCCGGCGCGTCGCCTCTTCGCCCAGCGCGCTCTGGCGGCGCAGCGCCAGCCGGATCTCGTCGATGGTTCTGCGCGCCGGCGTCGTGCCGACCGCGCGCCGCGCCGCGAACAGTGACAAGCGGTTCGCGAGATCGCTGGTCGGCGACTCGGTCTCGCCGCGCGCCAGGGCGCGGTGCAGGTTGAGCACGATCCCGGCCTTGTCGCGCGCGCTCAGGGCCCAAGCCGTGATCACGCGCGGCCCTCCGACGTCGTGGCACACCACCTGCATTGCATCGACGCCGCCGGAAGGTGACCCGTCATCGCTCTCGAGGATGTGCGCGATCAGATCGACCGCCAGATCGGCGCGGTCCGTACCGCTCGCGGTGTCGGCGTTGCCGAGCGCCCGGAGCGGCTCGGTCAACTCCGGGAGCGCGCGGCCCAGGCCGGACCGTGGCTCCACGCGAGCACCACAGTCGACGACGACCAGCAGCACGCCGCGCTGCCGGATCGTCGTGAGAGCAGCGCGCGCGCGCGCCGTGAGTGGCGTGTCCGCGCCGGCCGGCATCGCGTGGCGACGCAGGCCTTCGAGCAAGGCGACCACGCTGTCGACCCCCGTGTTGTCGACGACGCCGCCGTCGGTGCAACACACTGCCCGCCGACCCTCGGCAACCGCGAGATAGGGGCTGCAGAACCCCCACGGGAAGTTGGCCGACAGACGCACGCCTTCGGCGAGGGTCAGCTCGCACGTCGGATCGACGTCGCTCAATGCGTCCGCTGTGGTGCCCGTCAGCAGGCCAGGCGGCAGCGACGGGAAGCCCAGCGTGAGGCGGCGCCCCGCATCGACGTCGGTGGTGTTCAGCAGCAACAGGGGCAGCGGGTTGCCGTCGGTATCTGCCAGGCGGGTGCCGTTGCTCATCCCTCGCCAACCGAACGTCTCCTCCCAGTAGGCGCTGGTCGCTTCGCCGCGCTCGCGCATGGGCGTGAACATCCCGCGCAGCAACGGCGCCATGAAGCTCCGCGCCATCTCGTCGACGAACAGACTGGTGGCGAGCCACGTGGGCATCGACGCCGCCACGCGCTCGGCGAGCCGATCGCGCATCCCCGCCGGCATCGCCGACGCGACCGCGGGATCGACGGCGTTGGCGTAGCGCCTGGTCCACTCCTCGACCTCGCCGGTGATGCTCTGCACCCAACGGCGTGGCGGCGGCCGCGACGCCCTGGTCTGGTCCGCCAGATACCACGCGCTGGCAAGGCTGCCACCCGACACCGAGCTGATGGCGAGGATCCCCTTGCGCACGTCGGTGAGCGCATGGCGCAGCGCCTCGCCTTCGACCGCGGCATCCGGCTGGCGCATCACCTCGTACACCATGGCTGCGAACATCGCCGCGCGCGACCCGCCCCCGCTCACCGCGACGAACACGACCGGGCCTTCGGCCGGCAGCGTCGCGAGCCGCGTCTCCAGCGCGTCGAACCAGGTCGCCGTGATCGTCTCCCTGGTCCGCGCCGGCACCACGCGTCCGACCGTGATCGGCTGCAGGAACACCATCGCCGCGCCGAGCAGCCCGACGAGGATCGCCAACCGCGTGAGGAAGCGCGGCGTCGCGCGGGCCAGTTCGTCGGACTTGCGCGCGCAGGCGACCAGGGTGAACACGCCGTGGTAGATCGCCCACACGGCGTACGCCTCGTGCGAGAACGACTCCGGCAGGTACCCGGGCAGGATCCAGAGCGTTTCTCCCACGGCGAGGAACAGGGTGAACCACAGAAGCACGAGTCGCACGACGCCGAGCGCGCCGGCCCCGATGGGCCAGCGCTGACGCCAGACGAGGAGCCACAGGCCCGCGATCGCCGCGAGCCCCACCGCCGAGCCGAAGGCCCCCACCGCGAAGTGGAGAGCGGCCGCCAGCGCGACGATGCCGATCGCGATCGTGGGCGCGCTGCGCTGCATCCAGCGGCCCAATCCAGCTTCGCGCGCGCGTGCGAAAGGCGAAGGCGCGAGCAGCGCGGCCACGAGCAACAGGATCTGGTCCGGCGGGGCAGGAAGCGCGTCAGTCGCGTCCTGGATCGCCGCAGCCCATCCCGGCAGACAGCGAAGGACTCCGACCGAGAGTCCTGCAACGAGCGCGGGCACCCACACGCGGCGGCCGAAGCCCACCTCGTGGTCCGGCGCGACCGCCCACCGTGAGCACCAGACGTACCCGAGAACCAGCAGCCAGCTCCCGATCCCCCACAACCACAGGTAGCGTCGCTCCTCCGGGAGGACCTTCGCGGGCGCGTGGAAGAGCAGGTTGTGGAACTGCGGTACCAGCCACACCAGCAACAGCGCGACCGTGATCGTGATCCACGTGAACGCGTGATCGCGCAAGTGGCTGGACGCACGCGCCCACCGGGGCGGTGCAACGGAGTCGGTCTGGATCCCCATGCGTGGGAAGGGTCGCCATTGCCGCCGGCGCGCACAAGAGCCTGCTGCACTCCCGACTCGCGGGACCCGCAGCTCAGCGCACGCGGAAGTCGACCGTGTTGCTGAGCGCGATCTGGCCCAGGCACGGCAGGCCGGCCAGATCGACGGCGAAGCCCTGCGCAGCGAGCGTGAGGCCGACGAGGTTCACGTTGCGCGGGATCAGCAAGGGCAGCGCACTGCCGTAGAGCACGAGCCCACCTGCACCCTGCGTGCAGCCACTGCAACCGGGAATCTGGGCGATCACCGGCGCACCGAAGAAGAAGCCCTGCAGCGGCGCACCGCTGGTGAGCGTGAGCGTGAACGTGTCGCCGAGAGCCGGCGAGCCGGACCAGGCGATGCCGATCGGACCGCATCCGGTGGCGCGCTGCGACACCGTGCCGGTGCCGACGCCGAGGTAGGCCTGGGCCATCAGCTTGAAGTCGGCGCCCGAGGTGTGCCTCACCCACGCGAGGCCGTACGCGTTCGGCGCCCCGGACCAGCACAGCGCCGGCGCGGCATCGAAGTCGAGGCTGTAGCTCGGCACCGCAGTGTCCTGCTGCACGATCTGTCCGCCAGCGAACGCGTAGGTGCGCACGCGCAGATCGGCATCGCTCGACGTGAGCCGCGCCACGCAGGCCACGGCGAAGCGCGTGCCGTCCGAGTCGACGACCGGGTCCTGATGGTCCGCGCTGTCGGCGATGAGCGGCAGGTCGGTGGCGAGCTGGGTGACGTTGCCGTGACCGGTGAACACGTGGCCGAAGAGGTCGCCGCGACCAAGCGCGTTCACGCGGATCTCGGTGGCCAGGAACACCAGGCCGGCGGCGTGCGAGGCGCCCGACGAGATCGCCCACTGGCTGCCAGCGTTCGGCGTGGAGGTGGTGATCTGGGTCGCCGTGTGGTTGACCCCGTTCCGGTCGACCATGGACACAGCCAGAGCGCCCGTCGACTGCTGGTACGGCTCGACCCTGTAGAGCACGCCCCACCGGGCGTTGGCGGCACCGACGGGCGCGCAGGTCTTGCTGATGCTCATCCGGCGCTTGAAGCCGATCGCCGAGCCGATGAAGGTCGTGGTGAACGGGCTGCCGCTGGCATCCATGCGACCGAACCAGATCTCGTTGTTGTTCGCGGTGTTGTCCCAGCGCTCGAAGGCGACCAGGAACTTCGACGTGCCGACGGGGCTCGCGTCGCCGCCGATCCCCGGGTGACGGTATTGGACTCCGGACACGGGCGTGAGAAAGGTCGGTGTCTGCACGGTCCCGTTCACGATCCGGCGGAGAGCGATCGAGTACGGCGCCACACCGTTCGTGCTCCTCTCCACTACGACGCAGGCCGTGTCGTGCGCTTCGAGTGTCGCGATGCGAGGCTCGGTCCAGTACTCGGTCGTCGAGTCGATCGTGAGCAAGCCGACCCACGCCATCTGCCCGCCCAGCAAGGCGACGTAGACGTCGTGGTCGACGGAGCTGAACGTCCGCTCGAAGGTCGCGTAGTGGCGGCCGAGGCTCGCGTCGAACGCGATGTCGGTGCTGGAGAGAGCGAGCGCGCCCGTGCTCCAGACCGCGACCGGCGCTCCGATCATCGGGTCGACGAGCAACGGAGGGGTCGCGGCGGCGACGAACTCGGCAGGCACCATGATGCGGAATGCGCCGGCACGCCATTCGATCGCCAGTGGCAGACGCGCGCCGGTCGCATCGATCGCGAGCGCGCGACCGTAGCTGATCTCGCCCGCCGTGCCGCGCAGCACGTGGCCTTCGCCTTCCCGCTCGATCGCGAGGTCGGTGTCGACGGCCACGTCGAGCACGAGGTCGCCCGCGCCGGGCAGCTCGGTGAACAAGAACTGCTGCTCGATCCCGTCGGCACGCACGTCGAAGAACTCGCGCACCGCGCCGCGCGCGTAGGTCACGCGGTCGCCGGTGCGGACCGGCGCGGACTCCGTGAGCACCAGCTTCGTCGCGCCGAACGCGACGCCGGCGAGCTGGAAGCGCGCCTGCGGTGCCGGGCCCCGGTTGCCGCTCGCCGCCAGGAACGTGGCGCCGGCGCGATCGAAGCGGGCCTTCCAGTTCCCCCCCGCCGACCACAGCGCGCCATCGGCCGCGGTGTCGTGCAGGACGACGCCAGCGGGCCATGCCATCGGTGCCCGCGGCGCCGGATCATCCTGGGAGGCGAGGAGCGAGGCCGCACCAGCCAGGGCGGCGAGGACGAGAGTCGGTTTGAGTGTGGGTGCCATGGGATCGGTTCCGTGGGAATGGGCGGGCCGCTGCCCGCTCTCCCCAGAAGCGATCCCCGCCGGCCGATGTCACACGGCGTCGCCGTCGTTCTTCAGAACGCCGCCGACCCGGGCACGCGCGGGTACGGGATGGCATCGCGGATGTTGGCCAGCCCGCAGACGTAGACGAGCAGACGCTCGAAGCCGAGGCCGAAGCCGGCGTGCGGGACGCTGCCGTAGCGGCGGAGGTCGCGGTACCACCCGTAGTGCTCCGGCACGAGCCCCATCTTCTGCATGCGCGCATCGAGCACGTCGAGGCGTTCCTCGCGCTGGCTGCCGCCGATGATCTCGCCGATGCCGGGCGCCAGGATGTCCATGGCGGCCACCGTCTTGCCGTCGGCGTTGCTGCGCATGTAGAACGCCTTGATCGCCTCGGGGTAGTTCATCACCACAACCGGCCGGCCGACGTGCTCCTCGCACAGGTAGCGCTCGTGTTCGGTCTGCAGGTCGATGCCCCACCTGGGCGCGAACTCGAACTTCTTCCCGCTGCGTTCGAGGATGGCGATCGCCTCGGTGTAGTCGAGGCGCGCGAACGATGCCTCGAGGAACTTCTCGAGACGCGCGGTCACGCCCTTCTGCACGCGCTCCTCGAAGAACGCGAGGTCGTCGGCGCGCTCGCTGAGCACCGCCTTGAAGATCGACTT
>CAYQMF010000058.1:0-36906 GCA_964418595.1 uncultured candidatus Brocadiaceae bacterium | reverse complement strand
GATCCCCTCGCTGCTCGAGTACAAGAGTCCGAGCACGATGGAGACGCCGGAGATCGTCACCTACATCGTCGAGGACCCCGACCCCAACGGACCGTGGGGCGCCAAGGAGGTGGGCCAGGGACCGTTGCTGCCGATGATGCCCGCGGTCGCCAACGCCGTGTTCGACGCCGTCGGCGTGCGCGTCGACGAGATCCCGGTGACGCCGGAGAAGGTGTTCGCGGCGCTGCAGGCCAAGGCGAGGGGCAAGGACGCGCGGCACGGACCCGCGTCGGTGCCGGCGGTCGACTGGCCGGAGCCGCTGCGCGTGCTCACGCCGTGGCAGGGCGGCGACGGCCGCGAACTCGACGCACCCAGGAAGGACGCGCAAGGCGCGGAGAAGAACTGACCATGCTGCGCCTCCCGACCTTCACCTACCACCGCGCGCGCACGATCGCGGAGGCCGTGATGCTCAAGGCCGAGCACGGCAAGGCGGCGCACTTCGTCGCCGGCGGCACCGACCTCTACCCCAACATGAAGCGCCGCCACCAGCGCCCGGCGCACGTGATCTCGCTGGCGGGGGTCGAGACGCTGCAACGTCTCGACGGCGACGAGAAGAAGGGCATGACCATCGGCGCGATGGTGACCCTGCGCGAACTCGAGCGCGACGGAATCGTGCGCGAGGAGTACCCGGCGCTGGCCGCGGCGGTCGCGTCGGTGTCGACGCCGCTGCTGCGCAACATGGGGACCATCGGCGGCAACCTGCTGCTGGACACGCGCTGCAACTACTACGACCAGTCCCACGAGTGGCGGGAGTCGGTGAGCTTCTGCATGAAGTGCGACGGCAAGACCTGCTGGGTCGCTCCGTCGAGCCCGCGCTGCTGGGCCGTGCAGTCGTCGGACTCGGTGCCGTTGCTGAGCGCGATCGGCGCGGAGGTGACCCTCGCCAGCAAGGCCGGCACGCGCCGGATCGCGGTCGCCGACCTGTACCGCGACGATGGCATCGACTACCTCACCAAGGCGCACGACGAGCTGCTGACCCAGGTGCACCTGCCGCCGCCGAACGGCTGGCGGGCGTCGTACCGCAAGCTGCGGCGGCGGGGGACCTTCGACTTCCCGGTGCTCGGTGTCGGCGCGTGCCTGCACTTCGAGGGCAAGACGGTGCGCAAGGCGAGCATCCGCATCGGCGGTGCTGGTTCACATCCGATCGCGGCGACGGAGGCGGAGGTCATGCTCGTGGGCAAGAAGCTCACCGACGAGCTGATCGAGGCCGCGGCGCAGACCGCCTTCAAGCCGACGCGCGCGATGGACAACACCGACCACGAGGCCGCCTGGCGGAAGAAGATGGCGCCCGTGTTCGTGGCGCGCGCGCTGCGGGATTGCGCGGCGAAGTAGGGGCGCCTCGTGGCCAAGGACCCTATCGCGCATGCGTCACTGGACGGTGAACGCGAGGCCGCGCGAAGCGGCGAGGTTCGCGGGCGCGCAAGAGTCGAACCACGCACCCTGCACGTAGAACGTACTGCCGGTCAGCCAGGGGCTGTTGGGGATCGGCACCGGCATGGCCGCGGCACCGGCGGCATCGCTGGCCAGCGAGAGCAGCAATGCCGGTGGCGAGAGCAACTCGACGTGCACCGACATCCCGAGCAGGAGCAGGTTGGTCGGCGCGACGCCGAACACGCCGACGCCGGGGCGATGGGCGGTTGCATTGCCGTGCAGGATCGCGAACCCGGGCGTGTTGACGAACGGCGTTCCGTTCCCGGAGATCGTCGGCGCGCCGGTGCATCCGGCGGTGGCGACGCCGTACGGAACGAGTGCGGGACCCGCGCTGATCCTCTGCACGGAGAGCACGAGTCGAGGCACTCCGAAGAACAGGTTCGGGATCGTGATCGTGCCGTCGGCGGAGGCCTGCACGGCTCCGCTCCATTGGACCTGCGCGGTCGCGGCGTCCACGAGCTTGCACCAGAGCACCTCGTTCGGTGCGGCAAGGAAGGACTGCTGCCGCCGCAGCGTCACGCTGGCACGGGCGGAGGGTAGCGGCGCGTTGTCGTTCGCCCACGTCGAGGTCGTCTCGAGCCAGACGCCAACCGACCATGCGCTCGTCGTGTCGATGATCGTGGCCGGATCCCAGGCGAACCAGCCGCCCCAGGTTCCGAACGGTGCTCCGTTCGCTGGCACGACCGGATCGCCCGGGTCGGGCTGCTGGCCCGCCTGCGCGAGGTCGTGGTCGACTGCATGGAACGCCGGGAACGACTGGTTTGCCCGGAGGCCGGTCAACGCTCCGACGGCGAGCTTCGGTGAGAGCGTGAAGCGATGGCCCGCCCAGCCAGCAGCGCTCCCGTGCGTGTGGCCGCGGCCGTCCCAGTACATTGCCGCTCCGGTGCGCAGACCGTCGAGATGGCGGTACATGGTCGGCTTGTTGGTCCAAGGAGCAACCGTGTCGGCGGTACCGCAGACGATGCGCGTGAACGGCTGGTCGGCCGTGGAGAACCTGTCGTACGGCTCGAGCACGTCGACGATCGTGGGACTGCCGGCGAGCGTGGTCGCCAGCGGCTGTGCGGCGGTGCCCATCAACGCCGGACCCTCACCGCCTTCGAACTCGGTCGGCGGCACGAAGGCGAGCGCCGCCGACAGCTCCTGGGGAAATGCCCGCGCGAACATGTGGGTGCCCCGGCCGCCGAGCGAGAGGCCTGCCATGGCGGTGCGCTGGGGGTCGACGTTCTTCGAGGACTGTAGCCAGTCGATGATCCATTGCAGTCGCCGCTGCGCGTAGTTGACGACGATGTCATTCGGTGCCGGCGAGCCCAACACGTCGGCGAAGCGGTTGAACAACTGACAGGTACCGAACCAGCGGGTTGCCGCTCCGTAGACCGAGTCTTGATGGTTCAGATAGAGGTTTTCGTCGACGCTGACGAAGAGCCCCGTTTCCACGTCGAGGTCGAGCATCACGGTCGATCCGCGCGATGGCCGGTAGCTCCAGTACGACCCGCCGCCCCCATGGAGGAACACGACCGCCGGAATCGGCGGCGGCGGCAAACCGGCCTGCGGTTCGAACACGCCGAACAGGAACGGGACTCCGTGACACGACGCGCTGCCCATGACCGGGAAGCCGTTGACGCCGCTCGTGTGATCGGCGCGACCGTCGATCCAGTACGCGTACACGTCGTAGCGGTGGCCGCCATCGACGCCGCTGTGCTGCACGTGCGGCTTGACGCCACCTACTGCCTGCACGATCGGGGACGAGAGTGTGGCGTAGCTCGTACCGCCGGTCTTGAGCACAGCGAAGTACTCGGGAACGGCCGCGTGCGGCGTGTAGACGAACAAGGACTCGTTCGTGGCGAGCTGGTAGGTGCCGGTCCCTGCGGCCGGGATCGACCACGTGCCGCCAGGCAGGGACGCGCGCAGGCGCTCGGCCTTGCAGTCGTATGGATAGAGTTGGCCGATGCGCTCCGCGGCAAGCACGTCGGCGAGGGAGGAGAATGGGGCTGACGAACGGTGGATCGACCAGCTCTCGACGCCGCCGAACGAGACGCCGGTGTCGTTCCAGACGAGCCAGGTCTGGCCGTCACGGTGCCAGCCGTTGAGACCGCTCTGGGCGGGGAGGGCAGGCGCCAAGACCAGCAGCACGACGCACGGCAGGACGAAGCGGACGAGTGGGGGCATGCTCTTCCAAGGCTACCGCGGGAATCCACGTTCGCCACGCCCGAGCGGCCCTGGAAGCCCCAGACGATGACCATCGCCGGCGGCCCCTTCTGGTCGTCGCGTCAACGACGACATCAACCCCTTTGGGTTGCGGCCGTCGGCTGCGATGGGAGGTTCAGCCGGAGCTGTGCGGTACCGGATGCCCACGGCACGGGATGGCGACGTCGACCAGCCCACCGAAGTGCACCGACACGCCGCGCGCGGAGTCGAAGGCCAGCGCCGAGTGCGACGCGATCGTGGGGCCGCCGGCGAGAGTGAGGCTCAGCCAGTTCAGACGTCGACTCGCCGCGCCTGCGCAAGACGCGAGGACAGCAATGGAGACCGCACCGGTCTCGCTGCGCATTGCGCGGGAATCCAGCCGAATGACGAGTCGGTGGGAACTCCCATGCGCGAGTCGCGTGCGGGTGCGCCCTTCTGACGCAGCGCATGCACGATGCACTCGCAAGGCACGTCGAGAGGGGCGAGACGAGCAAGTGCCGCCGCCCCTCCGCTCACCGCCACCCCCGCACCGCCCGCGCACCGACGCGCGCGCTGAGCGCGCGCCCGAACAGCGAGTAGCGGGACGCGAGGGTCGCGTCCCCCGGCTGGCAGCCGTGATGGCCGCCGCGGAACCAGTGCGGTCGCTGCGCGGCCTCCGCGATGACGTCGTCGGCGTCGCGGCAGAACTCGGCGACGTTGCCGATCACGTCGTGGAGGCCGAAGGCGTTGCTCGTGCGCGTGCCGATCGGGGCCAGTTCGTCGAGGCGCGCGAACTGCGCGATCGACGCGGGATCGTCGCCACCGGGCCAGGCGAATGCCTCCCCGGCGCGCGCCGCGTACTCCCACTGCACCTCGTCGGGGAGCGCGAGTCCGTTGCAGAAGAGCTGCTCGTACCAGAGCTCATAGCTGATCTCGCGCAGGGGCAGGCCTGGGTCGCGCGTTGGCGACTCCTTGGTCGTGGTCGGCCCGATGAGGGCCTCCCAGTGCACCGCCGTGACCTCGTGCTTGCCGATGAGGAAGGGGGCGACCGCGCGCGCGGAGCCCCCGCCGACCGCGGGCAGCGTGCCGCGCGGCACCAGCACGAACACCATGGCCGAGTCTTCGTCGAGGGTCAGTCGACCCGACGCGTCGCGTCGCGGCGTCGTGCCCGTGCGCCACAGGGCGAACTCCTGCAGGCCGGAGGTCGGATCGCGGCCCAGCGGCACGAGGCCGACCTGAGGCGTCAGCGGAAGCCCCGCGTACGCCTCCGTGGCTGCGATCTCGGCGAGCACCCGCTCCCACGCCGGCCGCGCGTCCTCGAGCGTCTGGCGCTGCTCGTCGTCGATCAGCCGCTGCTTGTGGCGAAGCCACTCGACCGGGGCGAGCGGGTGGCCGGTCAGCCGATCCAGGGCCAGCAGATGGTCTTCGAGCGCCCGCCGCGACTGCGCGTCGTCGGCCGGGACCGTGGCGAGGTGGGCGACGTGTGCCGCGCGCCGGCCGAGCAGGTCTTCGAATCGTCGGATCGCCAGCTCGACCATCCAGCGGTCCTGCGCGTCGCGCCGCCAGGTCTGGCGGTTGTTCATGACCAGCATCTCGACCGACCAGGCGTCGGCGCGCCACTGCGCGTCGGCGAGCGCCCGCCGCAGGTCTCGGTTGGTGCGGATGGTGGACCACAGACCGAGCCCCATCGACAACAGCAGTGCGCCGGCGAGCGCGCTCACCAATCGATTGCGCGCGACCCAACGCAGCGCGCGGACGAACGACCCCGGCGGGCGAGCGAGAGTCGGCAGGCCCGCGCGGACGCGCCGCAGGTCCTCTGCGAAGTCGAGCGCCGTCGCGTAGCGCCGCGCCGGCGCCCGCTGCAGGGCCGTGGTCATCACCACGGCGAGGTCGGGCGACACACGACGCGGTCCCCGCCGCGGATTCGGCAGCGGCGCATGCACGACGGCGTGGCTCAGCGCGGTCGTCGTCGGTCCGCGGAAGGGTCGCTGCCCGAACAGCCGCTCCCAGAGCATGACCCCGAGCGCCCACACGTCCGTACGTCGGTCGACCGTCCCCAACCCCGGCTCGATCTGCTCCGGCGCCATGTACGCCGGCGTGCCGATGCGGTCGGTGACGTGCGTCAACGAGCGGACATCGTCGCTGTCGTCGTGGGCCAGCCCGAAGTCGAGCACGACCGGTTCGCCGCGGCGATCGATCATCACGTTGCCGGGTTTGAGGTCGCGGTGCACCACTCCCGCTTCGTGCGCGACGTGGATCGCGCGCGCGACCTTCTCGATCAGGGCCAGCGGCTCCGTGTCGTATCCCTGACCCGACAGCACCGCGCCGTCGACGTAGCGCATGACGAGGTACGGGTCACCGTCGTGCGTGCCGACGTCGTAGACGGGGCAGATGCCGGGGTGATCGAGGCGGCCGGCGATCCTGGCCTCGCGGAGGAAGCGCTCCCGGCTGGTGGTGTCGAGAAAGCCCCGCCCGGTCAGCACCTTGATCGCCACCCGACGCGACAGGCGTGCATCGACGGCCAGGTAGACCACACCCTGGCCGCCGCGGCCGAGTTCCCGCTCGACGCGGTACGGTCCGATCGCCTCCGCCGGCGCCGCGGCAGGGGGAGGGTGGGTGGCGAGGATGGTGGCGAAGCGCTCCGCGACCTCACCTTCATGTCCGGGGCAGAGTGCGATGTAGAAAGCCAGCGGTCGCAGGGTCCCCGCCCGCCGGTCCTCGACGAACGCATCGAGGAACGGCTGTAGCGCTCCGCCGTCCGTCACCGCCCCGTCGTGCGGAGTGTCCGCTGTCACGCGCGCAGCGTATTGTCGCGCCCCATGGCCGCCAGCGCCCCCGACGAGAACGACGCCGCGTCGCCGGCCGACTTCGCCGAGGCACGCCTCGTCGAGATCATCGACCGCGTCGCCCCGCTCCTGCATGCGCAGGCGACCTATCGCCTTGGGCGACTGCGCCGGTTCTACGACCCGGAGGACCTCGTCAACGACGTGTGGGTGCGCGCCCTGCCGCATCTGCCCGGGCTCGGCGGGCGCGAGGACTTGCTGCGGCCCGTGGTGCTGAGGTTCCTCACGACGACCCTGCAGCATCGCGCGCGCGACCTCGCCGAGAAGCACCTCGCCGGCAAGCCGCCGACCGAGAGCCTCGCGCCGAGCCGGGTGTCGCATCGGCACAGCGGCGTCATCACGCGCGCCGTCCGCGGCGAGCGCGCGGATCAGGTGCGCGCGGCCCTGGCGACACTGGACGACGACGACCGCGCCGTGCTCGTCCTGCGTGGCATCGAGCAACGCTCGCACGAGGAGGTCGCCGCCGCGCTGCGGATCGGTGTGGATGCGAGCAAGAAGCGCTACCAGCGGGCCCTGGAGCGGCTGCGCCGGGTCCTGCCGGAAGACCTCGCGGGGGACTTCGCTACCTGATCTTCTGTCTCCGCGAACCCTCGCGTGGCGCCACGATTCGCCAATTGCGAGCGGAGACAGAAGTCGCCTCCAAAGACAACAGCGCCTGCGGCCCCTTCTGGCGGTGCGAAGCACCGCATCGAGCCTGAGGGTTGCGGCCGCAGGCATCGCTGATGCCAGAGCGGATTCTCGGTCCCGCGCCTGCCGTCCGACCCTCCTTCTCGGCATGCGCCATCTGCTCCTCGCCGCGTCGGTCCTCGTTTCGTGGTCGCCTGCCCAGCAGGTGAGCACCCCGATCCTGCAGGGTCACGGCTCGACATCCACCATCACGGCCCGGGCCATCGTCCCGTTGGGCGTCGATGTGCCGCCGGTGCCCAGGGCCCTGGTCGAGGTGAGGCACGGACCCCTGCCGCCCTTGCCCGTGGGCGGGCCGGGTCTGCCGCAGCCCGTGTCGCTGCCGGCGTCGGTCGTCGGTCCCGGTCCGCTGGCCACTGGCGACATGGCGCTGTTCCGCAACACCGCCGTAGCGCTCGGCGGGGCGATCCCCACGGAGCCCGCGGTGAGCAGCAACGGCAACGTCGTCCTGTGCACCTGGAACACGCAGGCGGCGGTCTCGACCGATGGCGGCATGACGTACGCCAACCGCGCGATCAACTCGGTGTGGCCGCCCATCGACAACGGCGTGTGCTGCGACCAGCGAGTCGTCTACGTGCCGGAGCACGACATGACCATCTGGCTCATGCAGTACGGCTACAGCGCGACCACGCAGAAGAACACGTACGGGCTCGCGGTCTTCCAGGGCCAGACCCGGTTGCAGAACCTCAACGGCTGGATCTACGCCATCTCGCCCGCCAACCTCGGGTTCGCACCGGGGCGGTGGATGGACTTCCCGGACATCGCGTTCAGCCGCGACCACCTGTTCTTCGCAGCCAACGTGTTCGACGCCATCGGCAACGCCTTCGACGGCGTTGTGGTCCGCATCCCGCTGGCGCCGATGTCCACTGGCGCCTCGGTCGGGATCCGTGCGTGGCAGACGGGGCGCGACCTCGCGGGGATGGGCGCGTCGTACCGCCTGGCGCAAGGTGCGCACTGGGTCGGTACCAAGATGTGGTGGGCGTCGCCGACATCGTCGACCCAGCTCTCGATCTGGGAAGTCGACGACGCGAACACGGCGCCGACGCGGGTCGACCGCACCATCGCGAGCTTCACCGGTGGCGGTGGCGTGGCGCCCGGACCCGATGGGCGGGACTGGGTCGGCGCCAACGACGGCCGCATCACGGGTGGCTACGCCAACTACGACGAGATCGGCTTCCTGTGGACGTGCAAGCAGGCGCCGCCGAGCAAGCCGATGCCCTACGTGCGCGTGTCGCGCTACCGGGTCAGCGACCGTGTCCTCATCCAGGAGCACGACATCTCGCACTCGACGATCGCCTTCGCCTACCCCGCGGTCGGCGTGAACGAACTCGGCAACGTCGGTCTCGTGCTGGCCTACGGGAGCAGCACGCTCCACGTCGCCGCGGCCTCGGTGGTGATCGACAACGTGTACCAGACCTGGAGCGGGATCTCGTTCCTGAGCAGCGCCAACGGCACGAACGGCGCACCCGCGAACCGGTGGGGCGACTACTTCTCCGTGGAGCCGTGGACCGCGAATCCGCTGGCGTTCGTCGGCACCCAGTCGCGGCAGAGCGGCGGCACCGGGCAGGCCAACACCGAGTCGCGCGTGGTGATGTTCCAGCGCGACGTGTACGGGCCGGGCAAGATCGCGGCGGTCGTGATGGCCCGCACCGCGGACGGCACGACACTCAACGTCCCGATCACCGCCACCGTCGACTCCTTCGCCCAGGGCAACGGCACGACGCCGATGGCGCGTTCGTACACGACGCCGACCACCTACACCCTGAGCGCCGCGGCGACGCACGTGCAGGGCGGCGTGACCTGGTGCTTCAAGAGCTGGTCGCGCAACAACGCGCTGACGACCGCCCCGCGCACCGCGTCGTACTCGTCGAGCGCGTACTGGGTCGCGACGTACGTCCGGCAGCGCACGCTCGACCTGCGGCAGGTGCACCCGACCACGAGCGTGACCTACGCCAACTCACCCGCGGACTGCAACGGCGCGACGAGCGGCAACCTGCCGCGCATCCTGCCCTTCGGCGATGGCGACCTCGTCAACGTGACCGTGCCCGACCTCATCGGCAACGCGGCGTTCGTGCGCTGGAACGTGTCTGGCGTCGGCTCGTTCAGCAGCCGGGTGCTGACGCTGGCGATGACCACGGACCGCGTGGCGACCGCCGAGTACTTCCCGCTCGGCACCGGATCGTGGGCGCCCATCGGCAGTGGCTGCCAGGGCAGCAGCGCGAGCACGCCGTTCATGTCGTACGGCGGTGGGACCCCCACGGTCGGTGGTCAGCACAGCCATCAGGTGTTCAACGGCACGCCGAACGCGTTGGCGTGGAACGTCATCGGCGGCTCGAACACGACGTTCGGCGGACTGCCGCTGCCGTTCGACTGCGCTCCGTTCGGCGCTCCCGGGTGCCGCATCTATTGCAGTCAGGACATGGTGCTTGCGAGCGCAACCAGTGCCAGCGGCAGTGCGGCGGTCACGCTGACCTACCCGCGCGACCGCACCCTGGCCGGCGCGACGTACTACACGCAGTTCCTGATCTTCGACCCGCCGGCGAACCAGCTCGATCTGATCGTGAGCAACTACCTGCGCGTGACGCTCGGCCTGTAGGCCGCACCGCGCCTACGCTCGCCAACACTCCGCGATCGCTTCGCCGCGCACCCACGCGGCGCGCGCGAGCAGCGCGCGCACGGTCGTCGTGCGCTGGTAGCCGAGCAGCGCGGCGATCTCCTCGAGGGAGTGACGATCTTCCTCGCGCAGGCGCAGGACACGGCGATGCCGGGTCGGCAGCGCGGCGAGGGCCGCGGCGATCCGGCGGGCGCAGGCGGCGGAGGGCGGCCAGGGGACGCCGGTCGGGATCGTCGCGTCCGCGGGAGTTGGTTGCTCCGTACTGGGAGCGTGGCCGAACGCGCGCGCGCGTTTCGCGACCGACACCGTCAGCCCGGCCCCTTCGACGTGCGCGGGATCCCAGAGTGCGGCGGCGATCGCCGCCACGGCTTCCTGGTGCGTCATGCCGCCCGCAACACTCGGGAGCGCCGGCAGGCAGCTCGCAACGGTGTGTTCCCAGATCCGCCAGGCGTGTTGGGGGGAGAACGTCGGGCACGTCGCGACTGGCTGCCAGAGCTGCCGCAGGGCGCGGCCGAAGCGCTCGAGGATGCCGGTGCTCACGGCGCCTGCCTCGCGCGCTTGACGCCGAAGCCCGCGCGCAGCGTTCGCGCCCGGCGCTTGCGCGCGCGGTGGAAGACGGAGCGCGCGGTGTTCGCGGGCGCTCCGCCCAGCGCTTCGCCGATCTCGCGAAACGAGAGGCCGCTGTCCTCGCGCAGGCTCAGCACGCGGCGGTCGCGCGCGCAGAGCTGATCGACCGCGCGCTCCGCGCGCTTCTGCATCTCCTCCGCACAGGACAGCAGGGACGGGTCGAGCGGATCGTCCTCGGCGACGTCGAAGCCGTCGAGGTCGTCGAGGGACACGGTCCGCCGGATGTCGCGCCGGCGCGCGCGCGCCCGCCGCCAGAGGCTGTTCACCTTGCGGGTGACGATGGTGCTGACCCAGCCGGAGAACGAGGCCGTCGGCTCGACCTTGAACGCGGCGATCGAGACGAGGAGCTGGGCGAGCACGGCGCTGACCAGGTCCTCCTCCTCCGTGTCGACCGGCACGTCCCGGGCGAGGGGATGCACGCCCACGATCGAGCGCACCTTGGCGTCGAGGTAGACCCAAGCCTCCGCGGCGCGGCGGTCGGACTGGATCTTCTTGATGTGGCGCTGGGTCTGGCTGAGCTTCTCGGGCGGCGGCGTGGGGAGCGGGGCGGTGTGCGTCGGCATCGCAGGATCTCCGGTGCTGCGGCCATCCGGCTGCCAGCACCGCGGCCCCCAGCGACGCTCCTCCCCACGCGTTGCATCCGCGCGCAGAATCTTGCGCGCGCCGCTACATCCGCTTGTACCGTGGCCCACTGCCGCCTTCGCGCGGCTGCCAACGGGGGCCGAGCACATCGGTGGCCTTGCAGTCGATGCAGTTGGGCGGGTTGACGACCAGCTTCTCGCCCTGCCGCTCGTACACCCCGGCGGGGCACATCGACGCGTAGAGGTCGGCGACGTGCGGCGGCACGTCCTTGCCGACCGTGAGGTGGCTCGGGACGTCGTCGCGCGTCGCGTTGCCCGACTTGTACACGGCGTCGACCTTGGAGAAGGTGAGCGTGCCGTCGGGGGTGAACGGCTCGGCCGCGGTCACCTCGCGCTCCTCCGCGGCGTCTTCTTCCGCGTGGATCTGGCCGCCCGGGAACGCCCCGCCGGTGACCGTCATCAGCCCGGCCTTGATCCCGCCCAGCCAGAAGCCGCTCTTGAAGGCGAGGCGCATGTTGCGGCGCTTGCGCATGTCCGCGGTGACGTAGCTCGTCGCCATCGTCGCGTCGTAGCTCGCGAGCGCCGCGCGCGACGTGTCATCCTTCTGCAGCGCCGCCCAGATCGCCCGCGCGGCCTCGATGCCGCTCTTCATCGCGTAGTGGATGCCCTTCAGCGACGCGACTTCGACGAAGCCGGCCGCGTCGCCGCACACCACGACCCCGTCGCCGACGCGGCGTTCCGGCAGCGAGTAGAAGCCACCCTCCGGGATGGTCTTGGCGCCCCACTCCAGCAGCTCACCGCCTTCGAAGTACGGCTTGAACGTCGGGTGCGTCTTGAGCTTCTGCAGCAGCAGGTGCACGTCGGTCTGGTTGTCGGGCGCGTCCATGCCGACCACGAGGCCGACGGCGATCAGGTTCTTCTCGAGCGGATACAGGAAGCTGCCGCCGAACTGCCTGCCGCTCAGCGGCCAGCCCATCGTGTGCACGATCGCGTCGAGCGGCTTCTTGGTCTCCCAGATCTCCTTCACGCCCAGCGCGAAGATCTGCGGGTTCGGCGAGGTGATCTTCTGCCAGCGCAACCATGCCTGGGTGAGCGGGCCGCGCGTGCCCTCGCAGAGTGCGATCACCCGGCCGGTCAGGTCGGTGGGGGGGTTGGCGTTGGCGCCGGGGGTGCCGTCGCGCTTGAGGCCGGCGGGCGTCGTGCGCACGCCGATGACGCGGTCGCCCTCCGTGAGCAGCGAGTCCACCGGGTAGCCGGCGAAGATGTTCACCCCGGCGGCCTCGGCCTTCTCACCGAGCCAGCGCACCATCTCGCACAGCGACGCGATGTAGTTGCCGTGGTTGCGCATCGGCGGCGGCGTGGGGATGCGCATGCTGCCGCCCTTGGTGAGCACCATCACGCGCTCGCCGGAGACCGGGGCCCGGAAGGGGAAGTCGGTGTCCTTCAGGTCGGGGAACAGCTCGCGGAACGCGGCGGGGTTGACGACCGCTCCCGACAGGCTGTGCTGGCCGAGTTCTTCGGCCTTCTCGAGCACGGCGACCTCGACGTCGCCGCCGTCCTGCTTGGCGAGGCGCTTCAGCTCGAGCGCGAGCGACAGCCCGGCCGGCCCACCGCCGACGACCACGACGTCCATGGGCACGGCCTCGTCGTCGGGCTTGTCGGTCTTCAGGAAGTGGTCGGAAGGAAGCGCGGGCTGGTGGCGGAGGGGAACGAAGCGCTGCGACATGGCCGCCGTGTTGTAGGGGGAGGCGCGCGTCTTTCCGAGGATCAGGCGGGGTGAGCACGCCCGCTTCGCCCGGCGCGTGTCCAGCGTCCGGCGCGACGGATCCGGCCGTGCGGCCGGTCGGGCCTCAGCCGAGCTCGCCGATGAGCAGGCAGTAACCGTCCGGATCGTGCACGCGCAGTTCGCCGCGCGGCATGTAGAAGCGCGGCACGATGTCGAACACGACCGACGTCGGCGGTGCCGGCAGCTTGCCGACCGTCGCTCCGGGCTGGTCCGGGGCCGGCCCCGCGTCACCGCAGCCGCGCTGCAGCAGGTGGCTGCGCAGCGTCCTCACATCGTTCGAGTACATGTAGAACAGCACCGCTTGCTGGCTCGCGTCGACCCCGCCGCTCGCGCGCGTGAACATGATGCGCGCCGAGCCGTTGCCCAGATCGGCCCAGTTCGCGGCGCCGTCGGGACCGAAGCGGCTGCGGCAGTGGAAGCCGAGGCGGGCGTAGAACGCGATCGAGCGATCGACGTCGGCGACGTGGGCCATCGCGACGACTTCCGTGATGCTGCAGCGGGCGGGGCAATCGGGTGGCGGAACGGGTGGCATGCGGCTCCTCGGCTGGGCCGTGCATCATGCAGGCGGCCGCCGCGGCTGCCAGCCAGTCGGTGCGGCGCCGCGCGGACCTTGCAGAGTCTTGCGCGCCGCGCGCGCATTCGCGACCCTTGCAGCCCTGTGCCCCTCGCCGCGCGCCAAGCTGTGATCCGCCTCGCCACGCCGGTTCTGGCGATGACCACCGCCCTCGTCGCCCAGGCGTCCACCTGGAAACGACTCCCACCGCTGCCCGACCCGTGTGGCGTCGCGGCGCCGTTCGCCGGCGTGTGCGGCGGCGCGCTGCTGGTCGCGGGAGGAGCGAACTTCACGGACAGGATGCCGTGGGAAGGTGGCCGGAAAGCATGGCACGATCGGGTGTGGCTGCTGGAGACGCCGGACGGCGCGTGGCGCGAACTCGGCAAGCTGCCGCGTCCGCTCGGCTACGGGATCAGCGTGACGTGGCGCGACCGTGTCGTCTGCGTCGGCGGCAGTGACGCGAAGCGACACCATGCCGATGCGTTCTTGCTCTCCCTCGAAGGCGGCGCGATCACCAACACGCCGCTGCCGGCGCTGCCCATCGCGCTGAGCGGCGCGAGCGGGGCGCTCGCAGGCGATGTGCTCTACGTGGCCTGCGGCGCGGAGGAGCCCGGCGAACAACGGGCGACGAATCGCGCGTTCGCGCTCCATCTCGCGGCGCCGGACCCGGCTTGGCGCGAACTGCCGCCGCTGCCCGGCAGGCCGCGCATGCTCGCGGCGGGCGCGGCCACCGACGGCGCGTTCTACGTGCTCGGCGGTGCCGCGCTGGCGGCGGACGCGGAGCGCGAGACCAAACGCGTCCATCTGCACGACGCCTACCGCTACCGGCCCGGACATGGCTGGCAGCGCCTCGCCGACCTGCCGAACCCGAGCGTCGCCGCACCGTCGCCAGCGCCGGTCGTCGACGGTCGCATCCTCCTCATCGCGGGCGACGACGGTTCGCTCGTCGGCTTCCAGCCGATCGCGGAGCATCCCGGTTTCCCCGCCGCGATGCTCGCGTACGACCCGGAGATCGATCGCTGGAGCGCAGCCGGAGAGACGCCCGCGCCGCGCGTGACCGTGCCGACGGTCGAGTGGCGTGGGCTGTGGGTGATCCCGAGTGGCGAAGTGCGTCCCGGGGTGCGCTCGCCGGAAGTCTGGGCACTGCAGCCAAACTGATCTACTGCTCCCGTGGTGCCTCCGCCGTCCCGCGCCGCCTGGCTCGTCGTCGCGCTGCTCATCCCGGTCGCGCTGCTGAACTACCTCGACCGGCAGATGCTCGCGGCGATGAAGTCCTCCGTCATGGCGGACATCGTGGACATCGGACTCGAAGCGAACTGGGGAACGATCCTCGCGCTGTTCAAGTGGGTCTATGCGGTGTTCAGCCCCATCGGCGGCTACCTCGCCGACCGCTGCAGCCGCCGCCACGTCATCGCGGGCAGTCTCCTCGTCTGGTCGGCGGTGACCTGGGCGACGGGGCAGGTGACGACCTACGAGCAGATGCTCGCGACCCGCGCGTTGATGGGGATCAGCGAGGCGTTCTACATCCCGGCGGCACTCGCGCTGATCGCGGACTGCCACACCGGACCCACGCGTTCGCGCGCAGTCGGCCTGCATCAGATGGGCATCTACGCGGGCGTCATCATCGGCGGCTTCAGCGGCCATGCGGCGGACAGCGCGGATCTGGGCTGGCGCTGGGCGTTCGGGCTGTGCGGCCTCATCGGCATCGGCTACGCGTTGCCGCTGTTCTGCTTGCTGGGCAGCGCGCCGCATCCGGCTCGCGATCGCCGGCAGCTCCGGCCCTCGGGTCACTTCGGCGCGCTGCTCGGCAACGGCCCGTTCCTTCTGCTCGTCTGCTACTTCACGTTGCCCGCGCTCGCGGGCTGGGTCGTACGCGACTGGATGCCGGCGATCCTGCAGGCGGAGTTCGGCATCGGCCAGGGCAAGGCCGGAGTCTCGGCGACGCTCTACTGGCAAGTCGCCGCAATCGCCGGAGCGCTCCTCGGCGGCTGGCTCGCGGACCGCTGGATGCAGCGCACGCCACGCGGGAGGATCTACGTGAGCGCGATCGGCATGTCGCTGATCGTGCCCGCGATGTTCGGCGTGGGCTACGCGCCGCAGACCGGGCAACTCGCGGTCGCCATCGCCTTCCTGATCCTGTTCGGCCTCGGCTGGGGATTCTTCGACTGCAACAACATGCCGATCCTCTGCCAGATCGCGCGGCCCGAACTGCGGGCGACGGGCTACGGCGTGATGAACCTGGTGAGCATCTCGTGTGGCGGTTTCGCCGACTGGGGATTCGGCGTGCTGCGCGACCGGCAGGTGCCGCTGTTCGGCATCTTCAGCGTCTTCGCGAGCGTGGCCGTGCTCGCCGTGGTGCTCGTGCTGCTCATCCGCCCACGCGAGACCGAAGGCGGCTCCGCGCCGATCGGGCCCTGATTCCGCGCTCCATTGCCCGGGGCTTCCTGCGACCTGTAGATTCGCGCGCGTCGCGAGGATTCGCGGCACCAGCAGCCCATGCAACCCACGTGTCCGCTCCACGGCCTCGTCGCCGCCACCCACACTCCATTCCAGGCCGACGGCTCGCTGGACCTCGCCGCGGTCGAGGCGCAAGCCGCGCACCTGCTGGCGAACGACGTGTCGATCGTCTTCATCGGCGGCAGCACGGGCGAGTGCAGCTCGCTCGCGGTCGACGAGCGCAAGGCACTCGCCCAGCGGTGGTGCGAGGTCGCGCGCGGCACGACGCTGAGGGTCGTCGTGCACGTCGGTTCGAACGCGCTCACCGACGCGCGGGCGCTCGCGGCACAGGCGCGCCAGCTCGGCGTGGCGGCCATCGCCGCGCTGGCACCGTCCTACTACAAGCCGCGCACGCTCGACGCGCTCATCGCCTGCTGCGTGGAGATCGCCGCATCCGCGCCAGCGACGCCGTTCTACTTCTACGACATCCCGGTGCTCACCGGCGTCTCGCTGCCGATGCCGGAGTTCCTGGAGAAGGCGCCCGCGCGCATCCCGAACCTGGCGGGCATCAAGTTCACCAATCCGGACCTGATGGCGTACTCGCAATGCCTCAACGCCGGCACCTGGGACGTGCCTTGGGGCATCGACGAATGGTTGCTCGGGGCCCTGGCGACCGGCGCGAAAGGCGCGGTCGGCAGCTCGTTCAACTTCGCCGCGCCGCTCTACCACGGGTTGATCGCGGCGTTCCGACGTGGTGACCTCGCGGCCGCGCGCGCGGCGCAGCATCGAAGCACGCAACTGATCGCGTTGCTGGCGCGCCACGGCTACATGGGCGCGGCGAAGGCGACGATGGCGATGCTCGGCGTGCCCGTCGGACCCCCGCGCCTGCCGCACGGTTCGCTCGATGCAGGGCAGGCGAGCCAACTGCGCGCGGACCTCGAAACGCTCGGCTTCTTCGGCTGGCTGCCGGGAGCGCGGGTCCGATGAAGCGCCTTGCCCGCCAGCTCGCGGTCCTTGCGGCCACCGTCGGCCCGGCCGCTGCGCAGGAGCCGCACGACGCGAAGCTGCCCGACGACCCGCGCATCTTCCGCACCACCGTCCGAGCGCACGGTGCGGATGGCGTGCACACCTACCGCATCCCCGGCCTCGCGACATCGGCAAGGGGCACGCTGCTGGCCGTGTTCGACATCCGCCACAAGAGCGCCGCCGATCTGCCCGCCGACATCGACGTGGGCTGCCTGCGTTCCACCGACGATGGCACCACCTGGAGCGCGATGCAGCGCATCATGGACCATGACGCCGCTGCGCCCGGCTCGCACGGCAACGGCGTCGGCGACCCGGCGATCCTGGTGGATGACAGGACGGGCGCCATCTTCGTCGTCGCGCTCTGGAGCCACGGCGATCGCGCCTGGCACGGCAGCGGCCCTGGGCTGACGCCGGAGGCGACCGGGCAGCTCGTCATCAGCAAGAGCACCGACGACGGCCTGACGTGGAGCCAGCCGGAGAGCATCACCTCGCAGGTCAAGGACCCGGCGTGGCGGCTGTGTTTCAACGGCCCTGGTCGCGGCATCCAGCTCCGCGACGGCACGCTCGTGTTCGCCGCGCAATACAAGGGCGCCGACAACGTCCCGCACGCCTGCTTCATCTCCAGCAGCGATGGCGGCCGCACCTGGCGGATCTCGCCGCCGGCCATCCCGGAATCCCCGCCGACCAGCGAAGCGCAACTCGCCGAACTCAGCGACGGCGCGCTGCTGCTCTCGATGCGCGACGAGTCGCGCTCCGGCAGGCGGGTTCTCGCCCGCTGGGCCAGCGGTGAATGGGGCGCACCGTGGTCCGCCTTCGCCGATCCGACGTGCATGGCGTCCCTGGTTCGTCACCCGACCGGCGTGCTCCTGCACGCCAACGTCGATCACCCCTCGCGTCGCGCCAACCTCACCATCCGCACCAGCGCCGACGATGGCAGGACCTGGAGCGACGGCCGGCGGCTCGATCCGGGGCCGTCGATGTACTCCTGCATGACCGTGCTGCGCGACGGCCGCATCGGCGTCCTCCACGAGAAGGGCACTACCGGCGACCTCGTCTTCGCCCGCTTCCCGCTCGAATGGGCGCTGGAGGGCGTGAGTTCGCCCACCGTGCCGGAGGCAAGGCTCGAGACCACGGGCAAGTTCGGTTGGTGGCCGCAGCGGCACGAGCAGAAGGTGGCCGAGGCGCGCAACGGTGCGGATCTCGTCTTCCTCGGTGACTCCATCACGCAGGGCTGGGAGACCGCGGGCGCCGCGACGTGGGCCGAACGTTATGCCCCGCACCGCGCGCTGAACCTCGGCTTCGGCGGTGACTCCACCCAACACGTGCTCTGGCGGCTCGATCACGGCGAGTTCGACGGGCTCAGCCCGAAGGTCTGCGTGCTGCTGATCGGGACCAACAACGTCCGCCACAGCGACGCCGATCCAGCCCGCATCGCCGACGGCGTCCGCGCGATCCTCGAGCGCATCGCCGCGAGGGCGCCGGAGTGCAGGGTGTTGCTGCTGGCGATCCTCCCGCGCGGCGCCGACGCCGCGGATCCGTGGCGAAGGCGATGCGAGCAGGTCAACGCGCTGCTGCCGGCGCTCGCCGACGGCCAACGCGTGCACTTCGTCGACCCGGGCGCGAAGTTCACCGACGGCGATGGCGCGATCAGCAAGCAGATCATGCCCGACCTGCTGCATCTCAGCGCGAAGGGCTATGCGATCTGGGCCGACGCGATGGCACCGAAGCTCCGCGAACTGCTGGGCGCGAAGTGACCACCGACCTCACCAACGCCGGGTCGCGCGCCCGCCTTGCCGCCCTCTACCGCGCCACGCTGCTCGACGACGTGGTCCCCTTCTGGCTGCGGCACGGGCTCGACCGCGAACACGGTGGCATGTGCACCGCGCTCGACCGCGACGGCATGTTGCTCGATACCGACAAGAGCGTCTGGTTCCAGGGCCGGGCCGGCTGGCTGTTCGGGACGCTGCACAACACCATCGGGCCGCGCTCCGAATGGCTGGAGGCCGCACGTTCGTGCGTGGAGTTCTCGCGGCGGCACTGCCACTCGGCGGCGGGGAAGATGTGGTTCACCGTCACGCGCGAAGGCGCGCCGCTGCGCATGCGGCGCTACGTGTTCAGTGAGGGTTTCGCGGCGATCAGCTACGCGGCCTACGCCAAGGCCACCGGCGAACAGCGCGCCGCGGACGACGCCGTGCGAGCATGGGCGACGTACCTGCGCGTCTGCTTCGAGCCCGGCGCGATGCTCCCGAAGTTCGAGCCGACGCGACCGCAGAAGAGCATCGGCGCGCTGATGATCGGCATCGTCACCGCGCAGGAACTGCGGGCGAATCTCGGCGACGTCACCACGGCGGGAAGAACCTGCAGCGAGTGGATCGAGGCGTTCATCGCGGAGATCGAGCGGGACTTCGTGCGGCCCGAGCACCAGGCGCTGCTGGAGGTCGTCGCGCCGGACGGCAGCGTCATCGACCACATCGACGGCCGCACACTCAACCCCGGCCACGCCATCGAGTGTGCGTGGTTCATCATGCACGAAGGTCGGCTGCGCAGTGACCGGCGGCTCATCGCGCTCGGCGCGAGGATCCTCGACTGGATGTGGGCGCGCGGCTGGGACACCGAACACGGCGGCCTGCTCTGTTGCACCGACCTCCACGGCAAGCCGGTGCAGGAGTACTGGCACGACATGAAGTTCTGGTGGCCGCACAACGAGGCCATGATCGCCACGCTGCTCGCGTGGCGACTCACCGCCGAGCCGCGCTACGCCGCGATGCACGCGCAAGTGCACGACTGGAGCTTCGCGCGGTTTCCCGATCGCGAGCACGGCGAGTGGTATGGCTACCTGCACCGCGACGGCACCGTCTCGCAGCGCGCCAAGGGCAACATGTTCAAGGGCCCGTTCCACCTGCCACGGGCGCTCTGGTTCTGCGCACGGGAGCTTGGCGCGACCTAGGTGGCGGAGAGGGACGAAGCGCTGCGACATGGCCGCCGTGTTGTCGGGGGAGGCGCGGGTCTTTGCCGAGGATCTGCCGGCTTCGTCCTGGCGCAGGCGGCAGATGTGCGCGACTCCAGTCTCACTGGTTGCCGATCATGATGTCTGCCCCCGGAGTGAGCGTTGCGCCGAGTGCGTTCGCCCCGGCGTCGAGGACGAACCCCTGCTGGAACACGTGCGCGCCGACGAGACCTGGATCGGTCGGGAGGGCGATGTCGAACGTCGCGGTCCCGGCGACAGCGGTGCGAGTGAGCGAGAGGTCGAAGGCGACGAGGACACTGCACTGCGGGGCGCCGAAGCCGGCCAGGCTGGCGGGCAGGCCGACCCCCTGCCATGACGTGCGCGATCCGCCCGTGCCGAGGATCACGAGGGCGCTGCCGGGAACGTTGCCGACACGCTGGGTGAACAGGGTGCCGACGCGGGGTGTGTTCGGGGCGATCATGGTAGGGATCAGGTTGTTGCTGCCGCGGCAGCCGGCTCCGAACGGAGTGACCGAACCGGTCGTGCCGGTGATGGTGAACGGCAAGGCCTGCGTGGTGCCACCGCCCTGCGGCACGTTCTCCACGAACACCGTGGCACTGCCGGGGCTCGCCAGCAGGCGTGCCGGCACCGTCGCGACGATGCGGGTCGCGGTGATCGAGGTGATGGCGAGCACTTCGGCGTTGCTGCTGCCCGTCGGCCGCCAGAGCACGCGGGAAGGGCCGAAGTTCGCACCGTCGAGCTGCAGGGGCAGATCGCTGCGGCCGGCCGGCGCCGCGGTCGGGCTGATCGCGTCGAGCCGCGGGACCGGGCTTTCGAGCTGGGTGGTGGCCACCCAGAACGTGTCGGTGACCTGCGGGCCGCCCAGCGGACCGGGTGCGAACGAGCGCGAGGTGGTGCACTGCGCGACCCCGGCGGACGAGAAGCGACGCACCTCGTTGCGCGTGGGCAGCGAGACCACGATGTTGCCGCCGCCGGTGAACGTGACGCACGCGGCCGGTGCGGGCAGGCTGGGTGTGGCGATGGGCGCGCCGTTGTTGGTGAACACGAAGAAGCGGTCGGTCGGGTTGAGCGTGATGACCGCGACGTTGCTGAACTGGTCGACATCGAGCGCGAGGACGCGGGTGATCGGCGCGGCCGGCAGCGTCACGGTGAGGATGAGCGTCCCGGTGTTCGAGTACTTGCGCAGTGTGTCGGGGTTGCTGCCGCTCTCGCCGCACGCGACCCACGCCTCGCCAGTGTCGGACACGCCGACATCGCGTCCAGTCGCGCCCGCCGGCAGCGGTGCGCTGAACACGATCCCGCCGCCTCGATTCACGCGGCGCAGGATCTGCAACGGGCTCGCGCTGTTCAACACCCACACGTCGCCCGACAGGTTGGTGTCGAGCGCGATCGGCGACAGCCCGGCGATCGCCGAGCCAAAGTCGGCGAGCAGCGCGCCATTGGTGTCGAACAGGTTCAACCGGCTGTCGGAGCGGATGCTCCACACCCTCTGGTCGGTGCCCACCGCCAGCCCGAGCGTCAGGGTGTCGATCGGGACGTCGAAGACCTGTGCGCCCGCGGGCGACAGGCGGCGGAGGCGGTCGAGGTTGAGGCTGCCATCGCGCAGTCGGAGCCACGCGTTGCCGGCGTCGTCGGTCGCGACGCTGGCATTGACGAGGCCGTTCACCAGGAAGCCGGGGAGCTGGACCGAGGCGAGCGGCGCGCCGCATCCGGCTCCGAAGCGGGCCACCGTGGTGAACTGGCGTACCTGCGCGGCGGCCGGGGTGGCTGTGCCCGCCAAAGCCGCCATGGGAACGAGCGGCAGGCCAACGAGAAGGAGACGGTCGAGAGCGCCAAGGTGACTCATGGTCGGGATCGGGATGGGGTTCGATCCGCCCTAGACCGGCAGGCCCGGCGTTCTGACAACCGGCCGCGGAAGTCGTCGCGACCCTATCCTTTCCGTCGTGGACGCATCCTCGCGGACCCATGCCTCGCTGCTGCAGCGCCTGCGCGCCGGACAGGACGAACCGGCGTGGGACGAGTTCTGCCAGCGCTACGGGGCGGTGATCACGGGGTTCGCGCGCCGCCAGGGGTTGCAGGCTGTCGATTGCGAAGACGTGCTGCAGGACGTGCTCGCGGCGTTGACCCGCGCACTGCCGCAATTCGCGTACGACGCCGGCAAGGGCTCGTTCCGTGGCTACCTCAAGACGGTCACGCTGCATGCGATCGCGCGCCGCCGTCAGAAGGACGCCGCAGCTCGTCTAGGGCAGGAGGTGCCATCCGGGCTCGGCTCCGACTCGGGCGACCCGGCTGCATCCGAGGCCTTCGAGGCCGAGTGGCGCCAGCACCACATCCGCACCGCGATGCGCACGATCGACGCCGAGTTCCGCAAGCCCGACCGCGATGCCTTCGAGCTGTACGCCGTGGCGGGCCGGGATGCCGCGACGACGGCGACGACGCTCGGGCTCAGCGTCGAGCAGGTCTATCAGGCCAAGTCGCGGATCCTGCGCCGGCTGCGCGAGCTGATCGAAGCGCAGGTGGAGGACGAAGGGTGACGGGGGCAGCGGAGTCCGGCTCGGCGCCCGCTCGGGAATCGAGTTGGTTCACGGATCAGGATCGGCTGCTCGGCGAGTTGCGTGTCGCCCGCGCTGCGGTCGTGCCGCCGTCGATCCCGGGCTACGACGACCTGATCGAGCACCGGCGCGGTGGTCAGGGAATCGTGTTCACCGCCATCCAGCGCAGCACGCGCCGGCAGGTGGCGGTCAAGGTCCTGTTGCACGGGGCCTTCGCCGAGGAACGCCGCCGGTTGCGTCTGCAACGCGAGGCAGCGCTCGCGGCGACGTTGCAGCACGAACACATCGTGCGCGTGCACGACACCGGAGTGACGCCGGAGGGGTGGCCGTACCTGGTCATGGAGTTGGTCGACGGCGTTGCGCTCGACGACTGGGCGGCCACGAACCGCGCGCCACGCGTGTTGATCCCCGTGTTCGTCGAGATTGCGGCCGCCCTCGCGCACGCCCATCAGCGTGGCGTGATCCACCGCGACCTGAAGCCGTCGAACATCCGCGTCGACGGCCGTGGCGAGCCGCGCCTGCTCGACTTCGGCTTGGCGCGGGCCCTGGTGGAGGAGCCCGGTTCGCCATCGCTAAGCCACAGTGGCGAGCTGCTGGGCTCACTGCCGTGGACCAGCCCCGAACAAGCCGCGGGTCACTCGGCCGCCGCCGACGTGCGCAGTGACGTGTACTCGTTCGGCGTGGTCCTGTACCACGCGCTCACCGGCGCGTTCCCGTACCCGGTGTCGGGCGACTTGCGCGCCGTGCTCGCCGCGATCCAGGAGCAGCCAGCCCAGCCGCCGTCGCGGCACGCGTCGATCGATCGCGACCTCGACACCATCGTGCTCGGCTGTCTGGCCAAGGATCCCGCGCGCCGCTACCAGGGGGCGGGCGAGGTCGGCGCCGACCTCGAACGCTGGCTCCGCGGCGAGCCGATCGCTGTCTTGGCCGACAGCACCTGGTACGTGATGCGCACGCACCTCCGCCGGCATCGCGGCAAGGTGGCCTTCGGCCTGGCCCTGCTCGTGGCGTTGCTGGCGTTCTCGCTCACCGCCGTCGTGCTGTGGCGCCGCGCGGCGAGCGCCGAGGTGCTGGCCAAGGAGCGGTTGGCGGAGAGCGCGTGGGTGAACGGGTTCCTCGCCCGCGTGCTCGGTGGCGCCCACCCCGATCGCGGCGGGCGCGACCGACGCGTGGTCGACCTGCTGGCGGAGGCCGGCGGCGAACTGCGCGCGCAGGGCACCCTGCCACCCCGTGCCGAGGCCGCCGCGTGCCAGGCTCTGGGCGCGTCGTATGCGGGACTCGGCGTTCTCGAGGCGGCCGAGCCGTGGCTCACGCGGGCGATGGGCCTGCGCCTTCGCCACGAAGGTCCGACGGCGGCCGCGACCTTCGAGTCGCTCCTGAGTCTGGCGGAGTTGCGCCGTGACCAGGGGCGGGTGGACGCAGCGCTGGAGCTGGTTCGCGGCGCACTCGCCGCCGGCGCGTCGCTCCCGCGCACCGATCCCGGCGTGCTGGCGGTGCGCCGCGCCGATGCAAGCCTGCGCATGCTGCGTGGCGACAGCGGTGCGGTGGATGCGCTGCGCTCTCTCGTCGCCGAGATGCGAACCTGCGGCGCGCCCGGCGAACTGCTGGCCAGCACGTTGGGCGATCTGGCGCTCGCGCTGCAGGGATCCGCGCGGACCGCCGAGGCGATCGACATGTTCGCCGCCGCCATCGCGTGCGAGCCGAGCGGCGACCGCAGCACGCGTGGCCTGACGTTCCGCGACAACCGCGCGCAGCTCCTCGCGTGCATGGGTGAGTTCGCTGCCGCCGAGGCCGAACTGCGCGCCGTGCTCGCGGATCGCGAGGAGGTCTTGGGGCCGGGTCACCCGCTCACGCTCGTGAGCTGCGGCGCGCTCGCCAACGTGCTGAGCGCGCGGGACCAGGCTGCGGCGGCAGAGCCATTGTTGCGCCGCGCCGCGGACGGCCTCGCCACCGTCTACGGCCCCGACCACGCGTTCGCGCTGGCCGCGCAGCAGAATCTGGCGGTCCTCGAGCAGCGTCTCGGCAGAGCTGGCGACGCGGCCACGCGTCTCCAAAGCGTCGTCGCGGCGCGCTCTCGCACGCAAGGTCCACGGCATCGCGACACGCTGAAGACGCAGGATGCGCTCGCCGTGGCGCAGTGGCAGGCCGGGCAGCGGGAGTCGGCGTACGCGTTGGCCGGGCAGACCGTCGCGGCCATGCGCGAGACGCTGGGCGAGGGCCATCACGACACCGCCGTGGCGACCGCGAATCTAGCGATGTACCTGCACCACCTCGGCCGGCTGGACGAGGCCTGCTCCGAGTTCCGTCGGGCCGTGCAGGCGAGCGCGCTGGCGCACGGCGCTGGCCACTTCGACGTGGCCTTGAGCAGACGCGAGCTGGCCCGGTGCCTCCTGGATCTCGGACGCCCCGACGAAGCAGCGGCCGAACTCGCGCTCGCCGAGCCCGTGCTGTCGGCCACGTTCGGGGAGAACCACGCCGAGGTCCGCCGCTGCCGCGACCTGCGGCCCAGGATCGAGCAGGCGATCGCAGCGCGCGGGCGCTGACGAGCGAAGGCCGCCCGCAGGTTTCCCACTCAATCCTGTCCGGAACGAGGACGTGGTTGCACTCGACGGGGCGAGTGAGACCAACCATGAACACCAAGACCCTCCTGCTCCCCGTCCTTCTCCTGGGTGCGGCCGCGGCCGCCCAGAGTCCTCTCTACCTGCTGCGCGGCGCCGAGAACGACCGCTACGGGTCGGCCGTGGCCGGGCTCGGTGACATCGATGGTGACGGTGTGCCCGACTTCGCCGCGGGGGCGCCCCGGGACGGCGTGGCGTCGGCCACGGGGCGGGTCGAGATCCTGCGCGGCGCCACCGGCACGCCGATCCGCACGCTCTACGGCCAGAACCCGGGTGACGCCTTCGGCAAGGCGGTGCGGCGGTGTGGCGACATCGATCGCGACGGCATCACCGACCTCATCGTCGGCGCGCCGCTCGACGACACGGTCGGGACCGATGCCGGCGCGGCCTACGTGTTCTCCGGCGCGACGGGCGCGCGCCTGTTCACGCTCTACCCTGACAGCACGGGTGGCGAGTTCGGCTTTTCGGTGAGCGGCGCCGGCGACACCAACGGCGATGGCTGGCCGGAGGTGATCGTCGGAGCGCCCCGCGCTGCCGGCGAAGGCCGCGCCTACGTTTTCTCCGGTCGCGATGGCGTGCGGCTCTGGACCTACGCTCCCGACCTCGGCGACACCCTGTTCGGCTGGTGCGTGCGCGAGATCGACGACGCCGACGGCGACACGTTCGCCGATGTGATGGTCGGCTGCCCCGGCGGGCGCACCTGGGTGAACCACGACCTCACCGGCTACGTGCGCTTGATCTCGGGGCGCACGGGTCTGCCGCTGTGGCACTTCTTCGGCACCGCGGTCTCGGCCAGCGCCGGGATCTCGATCTCGCCCTGCACGGATCTCGACAACGATGGTCGGCGCGACGTGCTGGTGGGCATGCCGGGGCTCAGCCCGAGTGGCGCCCGCTCCGGCGCCGCGCTCGTGTACTCGTGCCAGACCGGCGCGTTCCTCCGCTCGTTTCCGGGCACGCGCACGGGCGGCGAACTCGGCCAGCTCGTGTGCGGTCTCGGCGACACCGACGGCGACGGGCATGGCGACCTGCTCCTGTGCGAAGGCCGGCAGACCGCGTCGATCGGGAGGGCGTACGTGTACTCGAGCATGGGAGCCGCGACACCGGTGCTGCTGCCGCGCTACAGCTACGACCTCCCCTGCATCGCCGCCGACGATCCCGGCGACATCGACCGCGACGGCGTCGCCGACGTGCTCATGGGCGTGCCGAGTTCCTACAACCTTGCCGATCGCGGCGCGGCGCACGCGATCTCCGTCGTCACGCGGCCGCTCGCGCAGGACGTGCCGTCGGTGCGGGTCACGCGCGCGGAGGTGGCCGTCCTCACGCTCGACGCCGGAGCGCAGCACGCGGGCAGGGTCTACGCGCTGCTCGGCTCGCTCTCGGGCACGAGCCCCGGCGTGCCGCTGCCGCCGGTCACCCTGCCGCTGAACCTGGATCCGTACCTCGTCTTCCTCGGCGGCAACCCCAACACGCTGATCGGCAACTCGATGGGCGTGCTCGACGCCAACGGTCGCGCGACGGCGACGTTCTACGGCCTGCGCCTGCCGAGCGCAGCGGCGAACATGGTGGTGCACCACGCGTACCTGGTGTTCGCGCCGGGCTTCGCGGGGTTCGACTTCGCCAGCAATGCCGTGCCGATGACCTGGCTGCCGCGGTGAGTTTCGGCGGATCGATCCGGCGGCGCCCGTCGTCCGCGGAGCTACGCTTCGCGGCATGCGGGCGCTGCGCTACCACCGCGTGGACGTGTTCACCGACCGGCCGTTCGCCGGCAACCCACTGGCCGTCTTCCCGGATGCCGACGGCGTCGAGACCGCCACCATGCAGCGCATCGCGCGCGAGATGAACCTCTCGGAGACGGTGTTCTGCCAGCGGCCGACGGATGCGAGCGCCGCGGTGCGCTTCCGCATCTTCACCACCGATCGCGAGCTGCCGTTGGCCGGGCATCCGGTGGTGGGCACGCACTTCCTGCTGGCGACCCTCGGCCGGTATCCGCTGCGCGAGGGGAACAACACGGTGCACGCCCAGCTCGGTGTCGGCACGTTGCCGGCGGAGATCGTGGTCGAAGGCGGGAAGGTGCGCGAGGTCCTGATGACGCAGCGGCCGCCACGGTTCGGCGAAGCACTCGCGGACCGCGCCCTGGTCGCGGATGCGCTCGGGCTCGGCGAAGACCTGCTGTGTCCCGGCGATCTCCCCGTGCGCCTCGTCGACACCGGCGTGCCCTGGCTCATCGTGCCGGTCGTGGACCTGCGCGCGCTCGGCGCCATCGCGCCCGACTTCGCGGCCTGCGCCGAGCTGTCGGTGCGCGCGGGCTCGGACATGCACTACGCGTTCACGCAGGACACGCTGGATGCGGCGTGCGCGGCGCGATCACGGCACGTGTGGTTCGGGTCGGTGACGCCTGGGGAGGACCCGGTCACCGGATCCGCGGCGGGGTGCCTCGCGTCGTACCTCGTGCACGAAGGCGTGATCCTCGCCGCGCCGACCGCCGAGATCCGCATCGAACAGGGCGTCGAGATCGGCCGGCCGGGGATCGTCGACGCGTTCGTCGACGCGCGGGGACGAGACGTGAAGCGCGTGCGCGTCGGCGGGCGCGCCGTACTGATGGGGGAGGGAGAGCTGCGCTGGGAGTGAGGTCGTCGGGAGGTTGAGCCTCCACCGACGGTCTTCGAGCACGATCGTCTGGATGATCGCTCGCTCGTCCCTGGCGTCGACCGCGCTACTTCAGATCGAGCCGCAGTGCCGGCGCCACCAGGCTCGCCGGAATCTCGAAATCGAGTTCGCCGCGCAGGCCATCGTCGGTCCAGAACGCGAGGCGGTGACCACCGGCTGCCAGCGTGATGTGCAGCTCGCAGGGGCGCGTGGGCATGTTCGCGAGCCGCCCCTCGTACTCCTGCGCCACCTTGCCCGCCGCGTCGGTGATCTTGTAGCCCCATCGCTCCGACACCGCGTGGTCCTTGGGCCACCACACGTCGACCTTGCCGACCGCGCCGGGCCGCAGCTCGATGGTCGCTTCCGTGGTCTGGCCGACGCGCACGCTGGCCCTCGCCTTCACTCCGAGCATCCCCTGGGAGTAGGCCGACACCTGGTATTCGCCTGGCGTCAGGCTCTCGGCGAGTACGTCCGTGTTGCGCCCGGGCACGATGGTCGTGCTGAGCGGGTCGCCCTCCCGGCGCAGATAGAACTTCGGCTCGAAGCCTTCGGCACCCTTCGCACGCGCGACGCGGAGGCGCAGCGCGCCGCTTGGCTCGGTCGTCAGCACGCCGACATCGACGTCGCCGGCCGCGGTCAGTTCGAACCAGTCGGTCGAGGCGAGCACCGTCTCCTCCTCCTTGAGGATCACGCGGAAACGGCACGGCCTGATCTCATCGACGCGGAACGTACCGTCGACGACCTGGATGCCGGGGCGGAACCAACCCGCGTCGGAGTTGACGGTGACGGTCACAGCCTTGGGGTTGCGGATGCGTCCACCGGCGTCGGCGATGCGTCCGCTCACCGTGCCGGGCACCACCTTCTGCGGCTTGTCGTACTCGACCGTGATCTCGACCTGGCCCTGGTCGGGCACGAGGCCGCCGCGCCGCGGCGCGTTGCTGTCGCGCGGCGCATCGAACGGCGGCTGCACGCGGACCTCGTAGGTCGAGTCCTCGAGGCAGAGAAAACGGAAGCCGCCGTTCTTGCCGCTGTTGATGACCCGGTCCTTCCCGGAGCGTTCGTCGTGCAGCGTGATGAACAGATAGGGGATCGGGTGGCCATCGTGGTAGCGCACGACGCCCGTGATCGAGCGCCCTACGTCGATGACGGGGTCCCAGCGCACCTCGCTGCCGGCGGCGATCTCGAGCGTCGCCTGCGCCAGCGCCACGGAGACCCCGCTGAAGCTGTCGTCGCGCCAGCGTTGGGCGAACAGCCAGGTCGTGCCCGGGGTGACGCCCTCGAGGCGGTAGCGGCCGTGTGTGTCGGCGAATGTCTCGACGTGGCCGAGCGGGAGGTCGAAGTCGATCTGGCCGCCGGCGAGGAAGCCGGTTCCAGGCTGGCGGTCGTAGGCGCTGATCCGCGCCCCGGCCTCGGGCACGCCTTGCGCGTCGGTCACCGTCCCGAACAGCAGCGTGCTGCGCGCCAGGTTCAGATCGAGAGTCGTCGTGCCTCCGGCGGTGATGGCGGCCTTGCCGCGCCAGATGCCGAAGTCCTTGGCGCGCGCCGTCACCACGGTGTCGCCTGCCGGCACACCGCCGACGGTGTAGCGGCCGTCCGCGTCGGTCTCGACGCTGCGGAGGCCCCACACCTCGATGATGCGATCGTGCTGATGGTCGGCCCGCCGCGAGCCATCGCCGACCGCCACCAGGGCGCCGGCGATCGCGGTCCCGTGAAGATCGGTGACGCGGCCTTGCAGCTCCCCGCCTTCGCGCCCCAGGTGCAGATCGACGCGGGCGGGGCGTGCGCTCCTATCGACGACATCGAGGTCGACGAGCGTCGATGGTGCCAACCCCTTGGCGAACGCCCCGAGCGAGCATGTCGGCGCGACGTTGGCGAAGGCGAAGCAGCCGTCGGCGGCCGTCACCCCGAGGACGCGACCGCCTTCCCAGTCGGTGCTGGCGGTCTGCTGCCAGATGGCGGCGCCGGCGACCAGCGCGCCGTCGGGGTCGAGCACCCGTCCCACCACGTCGATGTTCGCCTTGACCTCGAACTCGACCTCGTTGAGGCCGGGCTTGACCTCGACGCTCTTGTGTTCGTTGCGCTCGGTGAAGAGGTACAGCCTGCCCGGCTCGACGTCGGCGAACTCGATCCGGCCGTTCCCGTCGGTCCGCCCCTTGCCGACGACCGGGTGGATGCGATTGCCGCGCACCGGCTGGGCGTTGACCAGGACGTCGCATTGCGGCTGTCCCGCGGCGGTGCGCGTGGTGACGCGGACCCGGGCCTTGCCGGCGGCGAGCGCGGCAGCGATGCCCGCGTCATCACCGGCTACCTGCGTCCGCTCGCCGACCGCGGGAGACGGACGACGGCCGCTGCCGGAGTCGGTGTCGGTTGCGGCAGCCGGCGGTTGCGGGCCATCCGTGCTCACGGCGCCGCCGCGGGCAGGACCCACGTCCGCACCGGGGCGGCGCCAGGACAACCAGACGACGGCGCCGATCGCGACGAGCAGCAGCAGGACGACGGAGAGCTGGGACCGTGGCATCGACATCCTCCGGGGCCGTGCCAGGATACAGGCTGAGACTGGCGGCACGGGCCGCCGGCTACTTGCCGACCTTCCGCCGCCAGCGCGGGTCGACCAGTTGCGCGAAGCGGTAGTCCGCCTGCAGCGCGAGGGTCGCCAGCGCGGTCGAGCCGAAGCGGCCCCCGTGTCCGCCCCATGGTTCGTCGGGGTCGAACGAACCGGCGAGCGCGCTCCCCTTGCGCTGGCGCGCGACCAGCGTCGCGTGCAAGGCGCGTCGCCACGCGATCCGCTCCTCGCCGCCAACGGCGACCAGCGCGTGCGCGCAGTGGAACCACGCGTAGGGATCGAAGTAGCCCGCGCCGACCGCGCGCGGTGGAGCTGCCGCGAGCAGCGCGATGCCGTGGCGCATGTCTTCGTGTTCGGCGGGATCGTCGCCCAGCAGGATCCGCGCGAAGAGCGCGGCGCCAGTCAGGCCCTCGGTCTCGGCGGGCGGGAAGCGGTCGCCGACAGGCCCGGCTTCGCGCGCCGACAGGCCGCCGCGGCCGTTGTAGCCACAGCGACCCGTGCTGGGGTCGGTCATGCTGCGCAGGAACCCGAGCGTCTTGCCCACCGCGCCGGCGCGCGGCTCGATCCCGCAGTCGCTGCCCGCGGCGATCGCGTACGCACACCACGCGGTCACCGACGTGTCGCCGGTGGCCTCGCCGGGCTCGTAGCGGAAGCCGCCGTCCGCGCACCGCCGGGACTCGAGGTGATCGAGGGCCCGTTGCAGCGGAACCCGCAGCGCGTCGTCGCCGGACAGCGCGTAGGTCTCCGCCAGCGCGAGCGTCGCGATCGCGTGGTCGTAGACAGCGTGGTTCGCCGTACCGGTCCCGAACACGCCGCTGCTGCCCTGCTGGCGGCGGAGGAACTCGACGGCGCGCGCGCAGGTCTCGGCCTGCAGGCCGTGCGTCGGATGTGCGCCCTCGGACAGGAAGCACAGGAGCGCGAGCGCCGTGATGCCCACGTCGTGCGCACCGTCGCACGCCGGATCGCCGAAGTCACCGCCCACGAACATGTCGGTGTCCCAACGGCCGTCCTCCGCCTGATGGTCGGCGAAGAAGATCAGCGCCGTGTCGATCGCGGCGCGCGCGGTCTTCTCGTTGACGACGGTCTTGGCCTGCGCGCGCCAGGCGTACTTCTTGGCCGCCACCGCGGTCAGTTCGCGGGTCGGCTTCTCGGTCGGGTCCGTCCGCGCGCCCGGGCCTGGCTCACTCGGCCCCCCGGTGTCTCCGAAGTGCCCGGCGCCGCCGTTCACGAACCAGCGCACCGTCCCCTCGAAGTTGCCGGTGATCACGTCGAGGTCGCCGTCGCCGTCGAGGTCCACGAGCAGCAGCGCGCGCGTGTCCTCCACGACGCGCGGCAGCGTCGATCCGACGGTGAACACGCCTGTTCCGTCGTTCTGGTACAGGCTGTCGGGGCCGTCGTTGCCGAACACGAGGTCGACATCGCCGTCGCCGTCGATGTCGCCGGCCGCGACCGCTTGCGCGATGACGAGGTCCGCCGGGAAGCGCTTGCTCGACGAGCCGAGGAACCTGCCGTCGCTGCCGCGGCGGTGCACGCTGCAGCGCGCCGGCTCGCGCGCCTTGAGGCCGCGGCTGGCGACCACGAGATCGGCGAGCTTGTCGTTGTCGAGGTCGGCGAGGGCGAGGCTCGTGGTGTGCCCGGTCGACGAGGGCATCCACGCCTCCGTGGCGTCCTCGAACCGGCGTCCGTCGTTGCGCGCGGCGCGGTTGCGACCCCCGCGGCCGCCGGCGTCGGGCCGCTGGCCCACGACGATGTCGAGATCGCCGTCCCCGTCGAGGTCGGCGAGCAGCACGGCGCTCGACGACTGCAGGGTCTTGGGCAGCGCTTCCGTGGCGTCGGTGAACCGGCCCTTGCCGTCGTTGCGGTACAGCGCGTCGCGACCTTGGAAGTTGCTGAGCACGACGTCGAGGTCCCTGTCGCCATCGACGTCGCCGACGGCGATCCCGGTCACCCAGAGCTTCGTCTCCGGCAGGCGCCCGCTGGCCTCGACGAACTCGCCGCCGCCATCGTTGCTCCACAGCCGGGTCAACGCGTCGACGCCGCCGGCGATGATGTCGAGGTCGCCGTCGCCGTCGAGATCCGCGAGCGCCACCGCGCGGACCTTGCCGGGTTCTCCGGGGAGGACCTGGGCCGCGAACTGACCGTCGGGTCGGCCGCGCAGGATCTGCAGCGGGTGGTCCTCCGCCGCCACGAGGAGATCGAGGCGGCCATTGCCGTCGACATCGCCCGCTGCGAGCGCGGTGACAGGGGCCTTCTGGATCGGCAGCGCGATCCCCTGGGCGGCCAGGCCGCGCGACACGAGGCATGGCCCCGCCAGGAACAACAGGGCCGAGGGCAGGGCTACTCGCGCGGGGGCGAACCGACTTCGCATGCGCGCGAGGATACGTAGCACGCGGATCGAGGCGAGAGGAAGACACCTGGACTCGGGGTGTGCAGCGCCTGCACACGTGTCTCGTCCCTGCGCGTCGCAGGCCGCGACGCGATGGCGCGCGAGGCCGCCGTCACGGGCTGGGGCGCATCGTCTCGATCTGGCACTGCGCTTGCGAGAGAGAGAACGTGCAGCGGCCCGCCCTCCTCGCCACGCTCCTGTCGACCGCGCTCTGCGGCCAGGACTGGACGCTCGCGGACCGGATCCAGGCGCCGACGCTGTACGTCTCGGTGGAAGCGGACTTCGCCCGCCGGCTCCTCGACCTGTGGCCGCACTCGGCGCCGGCGCGGCTCCTGCCGCGGCAGGCGCGTGCGCGTGTGTCGGACGCCGAGTTGGGGCTCCTCGATCGCGTGTGCCAGCTCTGCGACGGCTCGCTCGAGGTGTCCTACGACTCCGGGCAGCGCGAACTGCTGCTGCACTGTGTCCTGTCGGAGACGGCGCGCCGCCGGGTGCAGGCTCTGCTCGCCGACGGTGGGCTGCTGCGCCGCATCGATGACGCCGGGGATGCGACGATGTACGCCCTCGCGGAGGGCGCCGTCGCCGACGCGCCCGCGCTGTTTCTCGCGCTCGTCGACACCCATCTGTGCATGGCGACCGGCCCGAGCGCACTGGCGCGCCTCGTGCGCACCACGCTGCCGCGCGGCACGGCGCTCACCGACGACGTCGACTTCCGGGACTTCTCGCGGCGGGTGGAGGCCGATCGGCCCGCGCTGACCCTGTTCGGTTCGTTCGGCACTCTCTCGGGTGCGTTCGAGCACGCCTTCGGGGTCGAAGCACCCGGCGTCGACATCTCCGGCTTCGACGATGCGACGTCGCTCCTGCTCGCGGTGCGCACGCGGAGCGAGGGGCTGGCCACGTCGGTGCTCGTGCGGCGCAAGAGCGCGACCGCCATCGACGGCTGGCTCGCGGTCGCCGACCGCGCCCAGGTGGGCACGCTGCTCGCAGAGCTGCCGCCGTCGGGCGTCGCCAGCCTCACGCTCGCCGTCGACCCCAAGGCGCTCCGCAAGATCGACGCCGGGCCCGTGCTCGGTTCCCTGTCGCGCGGCTTCCACGGCGGGTGCGAGACGCTCGGCCTGAACCTGGAGCAGCAGATCCTGCAGAAGCTGAAGGGCACGGCCGCGCTGCAACTCTTGGTGACTGGTGGCGGCGACACGATGGGCTCCGCGTACCTCGCCAAGCTCAAGACGGAGCGCGATGCGCAGCGCATCTACGCCGACTGCCGCCGCGTGGTCACCGCGCGCAGCGCCGCGCGCGCACTCCCGCACCAGCACGGCGAGGAGTTGATCCTGCCGGCGCTCGGTCCGGTGCGTGACGGCACGCGCTTGGGTGTCGTGCGCGACACGCTCGTGCTCGGCACGACGCGCGGCGTCGTCGAGCAGGTCGCCGCCGATGATCGCGGCACCGAAGCCTCACGGCGCGTGGACCTCAAGTGGGTGCACAACGCGCTGCGTTCGTTACCCGGCGGCGCGCGCACGGCACAGGTCACCGGCGTCGTCGTCCTCGATCTCTCCGCGCTGCTCGACGGGCGTGCGGAACCATCGCTGCGGCAGCACGCCGGCGTGCTCCGCGTCCAACCCGATCACTTGCGGCTCGAACTGTTCAGTCAGCTCTAGCCGCCGCTCTTCGACAACTCATCGCATCCAGATCCGCATTCGTATCCGGAGGCCGGCCCTTTACCGGGGCAGGCAAGGGTCGGTCTCCGGTTTTCCTCTGCGGATCACACAACGCGCATTCGTTCTACGGCGGCCGGCCATAACCGGGGCAGGCATGGTCGGCCGCCGTGTTTCCTCGCGCGTTGTCTCCATCGCATCGCAGTTCGCTGCGCGCATCCGTTCGTCTTCGTATCCGGGGCCGGCCCTCAACCGGGGCAGGCAGGGTCGGTCCCGGTTCTTTCCGCGCGCATCGCGAGAGACTTCGTTCCACGGCGGTCGGTCATTACCGGGGCAGGCATGACCGGCCGCCGTTCTTTCTCGTACCCGGTCCGGCGCGTGCAGGTCCGAGCGGCGGGGGCGACCTGCCGCTACAACCTTCGCGATGGCGGACGTCTACCTCGCCCTCGACCAGGGCACGACCTCGAGCCGCGCCGTGGTGTACGACGGCGCGGGTCGCGTGCTCGCGCAGGCCCAGCACGAGTTCGTGCAGCACTTCCCCGCGCCCGGCCACGTCGAGCACGACGCCGAGGAGATCCTCGCCACGACCCTGCACGCGCTGCGTGAGGCCTGGCGCGCGGCGGGCGAACCCGCGGTCGCGGGCGTGGGGATCACCAACCAGCGCGAGACGGTGGTCCTGTTCGACCGGCGCACGTTGCGTCCCCTGCACCGGGCGCTGGTGTGGCAGGACCGGCGCACGGCCGCCGCGCTCGCGCGCCTCGGCGCGCACGCCGACTTCGTGCGCACCCGCGCCGGCCTGCCGCTCGACCCGTACTTTTCCGCCGCCAAGATCGCCTGGCTCCTCGATCACGTGCCGGGCGCGCGCGCGCGCGCGGAGCGCGGCGAGCTGGGCGCAGCGACCATGGACGCGTGGCTCGTGCTGCGCCTCACCGAGGGCGCGGTGTTCGCCACGGAGCCGAGCAACGCCTCGCGCACTTCGCTCTTCGACCTGCACACGGGCGCGTGGTCGCAGGACCTGTGCGCGGTGTTCGGTGTGCCCCCGCAGATCCTGCCGCGCGTGCAGGCATCGGCGTCGGACTTCGGCACCTGCGCGCCGGCGGTGGCGGGCGGGGCCTTCCCCATCCGCGGTGTGCTCGGTGACCAGCAGGCGGCGCTGTTCGGGCACGGCGGCGTGGGCGTGGGTGCCACCAAGTGCACGTACGGCACCGGCGCGTTCCTGCTCTGCAACGCGGGGTCCGCCGTGCCGACGCCCCGCGACGGCCTCCTGGCGACGGTCGCCTGGCAGATCGGCACGGATCTGACCTACGCGCTCGAAGGCAGCGTGCTCGTCGCCGGCGCCGCCGTGCAGTGGCTGCGTGACGGTCTCGGCATCGTCGCGCACTCGCACGAGATCGAAGCGCTCGCCCGGCAGGTCGGGGACAGCGGCGGCGTCGTGTTCGTGCCCGCGTTCGCCGGGCTCGGCACGCCGGAGTGGGATCCGCACGCGCGCGGCCTCATCGCCGGCATCACCCGCGGCACGACCCGGGCGCACCTCGCGCGCGCGACGCTCGAAGGCATCGCCGCCCAGGTGCGCGAGGTGCAACTCGCCCTCGAACGCGCGCAGGGATGTCCGCTCACGCACCTCCGCGTCGACGGCGGCGCCGCCGCCAACGATCTGCTCTTGGAAATCCAGGCCGACCTGTCCAAAGTCGTGGTGGAGCGATCCGACGACCTGGAGACGACGGCCCGCGGCGCCATGCGCATCGCCATGCTCGGCGCGCGCGGGGGCGATCCCGCGAGCCTGCCGGCTGCCGCGCGGTCCACCCGTTCGTTCGCCCCGTCGGCAGACCCGACGGACGCGGCGGCGTTGTGGAAGCGCTGGCGGGCGGCGGTCACCAGGGCGCGCGGGTTCGCTGCCGACGCAGCACCATGAATCGACCTCCTGACAACGACGGTGGCGGACCGAAGGACGGCGCGCCGCCCGACGGGGCACCTCCGGAGGGCGGCGAGCCCGCGCCGGCCACGCAGACCAAGACGGTCCCCTCGGTGACCGTCGAAGGCCTCGACCGCGCCGAGAAGCTCGCGGTCCAGGAGACGCTGCCGTCGACGGCGTTCGTCCTGCCGCTGCGGCGCGCGGTGGCGTTCCCGAACCTGGTCATGCCGGTCCTGCTCGACACCGCGCAGGCCCGCGAGATCGCCGCGAAGGCCGAGGCGCACAACGGCCACGTCGTGTTGCTCACCCAGCGCGACGGCGATCTCGAGTCGCCCGGCCCCAAGGACTTCTACGAGATCGGCGTGCTGGCACGGATCCTCAAGGTCCTCAAGATGCCCGACGGCTCCGGCACGCTCATGGCGCAGGGGTTGCGCCGCGTGCGCATCGAGCGCTTCGTGCGCAGCCAGCCGTTCCTCCTGGCGCGGGTCGCCGTCCTGCTCGACATCCCCGGCAGGAAGAAGCGTGGCAAGGCGCTGTTCCGGATCCTGCAGCGCAACCTGCGCCGGCTGGTCGAGCTGAACGACAACACCGAGGAGTTCGGCACCGCGGTCCTCAACATCGATCGCCCGGAACACCTGGCCGACTTCTGCGGCAGCTACTTCATCAAGGCGGTGCCGTCGCGGCAGAAGGTGCTGGAGGCGCTCGACGTCGACCAGCGGCTCGAGGTCGCGGTGGCCGCGACCATCGAGGAGCTGGAGGTCGCCGAGCTCGGCGAGCGCATCCAGACCGAGATCCGCAAGCGCACCGAGAAGGCGCAGAAGGAGTACTT
>CAYQMF010000057.1:0-37395 GCA_964418595.1 uncultured candidatus Brocadiaceae bacterium | reverse complement strand
CACGGGGATCCACGTCCGGTACTCCGCCTCGAGCGCGGCGACGCCGGTGATGTCGACCACGTCGAGCGCAAACGGCTGCTCATCCCGGACGCCGCGCACCACCTCGAGCGCGGCGTCGCACAAGTGACATCCCTGCGCGACGAAGACGCGCACCTCCCGCATCGGGCCTCTTACGGGTACAGGCCGCGGATCGTCGTCGCCTCGGCGACGCGCTGCACGGCGAGCCCGTACGCGGCCATGCGCATGCTGGTCGCGAACCGCTCGCGGGTCTGCCAGGTCTCCTCGAACGCGCGCACGGTGATGTCGTTGAGCTTCGCGTTGACCTCGTACTCCTTCCAGAAGTACTCCTGCAGCCCTTGCACCCACTCGAAGTACGAGACGACGACGCCGCCGGCGTTGGCGAGGACGTCGGGGAGGACGAGCACTCCGCGGTCTTCGAGGATCTCGTCGGCCGCGGGTGTGGTCGGGCCGTTGGCGCCCTCGCAGATCATGCGCGCACGGATCCGCGGCGCATTCTCGGCGGTGATCACCTGCTCGAGCGCGCAGGGCGCGAGCACGTCGCACGCCGTCGCCAGGATCGTCTCGGGCGCGACGATGCGGGCCCCCGTCGCCGCCGCCACCGCGCGCACCCGCTCGCCGTCGATGTCCGCGAGCGCGAGCGACGCACCGTCGGCGGCGAGCAACCGCGCGAGGTTCGCCCCCACCGCCCCCACCCCCTGGATCGCCACGCGCAGCCCGCGCAGCGCCAGGCCGAGATGGTGCGCCGTCGCGTCGATCGCCGCGCGGACGCCCACCGCGGTGGGGCGCGCGATGTCACCCGCGTCGCCCTCCGGATGCGCGACGAAGCGCGTGCCACGGGCCAGCGCTCTCAACTCACGCGTGCCGGTGCCGACGTCGGGACCGGTGAAGAAGCGTCCGCCCATGGCCTGCACGTGCCGGCCGAGCCGCGCGAAGGCGGCGTCGCGGTCGAGGCCTTCGTGATCCAGCACCACGCCCTTCCCGCCTCCCGCCGGCAGGCCGGCGAGCGCGCACTTCAGGGTCATCGCGCGGGCGAGCGCCATGGCGTCGGCGAGCGCCGCCGCGAACGACGGATACGGGCGGCAGCGGATGCCCCCGAAGGCCGGGCCGAGGCGCGTGTCGTCGAGCACGATGCAGGCCTGCAGGCCGCTGCTCCGGTCGCGGACGCATTCGATCTGTTCGTAGTCACCACCGGCGAGGAGGGCATCGAGCGTCGGTGCGGCCTGGTTCACGCCCAAGAACTTCCACTCCCGCCGGGAAGGAAGCTAGCCTTCGCCCCTCCAAGGACCCCCTCCGCATGCACCACCTCGCGCGTTCGCTCTGCGTTCCGGGCCTCGCCCTCCTCCTCGCCGCGTGCGGCAGCACCAAGCCGGCGGGCCCCGACCCGGAAGTGGAGAAGCAGTTCCTGGCCGACCGCGCCAAGGCCATGGCGATGAGCGATCGCTCGTACGAGGCGGAGCTGATCCGGCTCGACCAGGCGCTCGACAAGTACGCCACCGCGTGGCTCACGTCGGAGGCCACGGCCGGCGAGCGGCTGAAGGATCGGCTCGAGAGCCACCTGCGCCAGACCGTGGCCAAGCTCTTCGCGCGCCTCCTCACCACGGCGGAGGATCGCACCAACCCGTTCCAGCGCGCGATCGCCGTTGCGTCGCTCGGCTTCTCGGGTCGGCCGGAGGCGCTCGATCCGATGCTCAACGCGGTGCGCGGCGACGACAACGAAGCGGCGACGGCCGCGCTGTTCGGTCTGGCGGTCCTGCAGGATCCCAACACGCCGGCCGCCCCGATCGGCGCGGTGATGCTCGACGAGAAGCGCCCCATCGAGCTGCGCCGCAACGCGTCGCTCGCGCTCATGAAGCTGCAGGAGAAGACCTACGACCCACGCGTCGTCCTGCCGTTCTGGACCAGCGTGCTCGAGTTGCCGATCGAGACCACGGATGACGCGCTCCAGTTGCACGCCGTGCGCGGCGTCGGCCTGCTTCGCGACGCAGAGCAGGCCCGGCTCGTCGAACGCATGGGGAGCCACCCGCAGCCCAAGCTCCGCTCCGCGGCCGCCATCGCCATGGGGCGCATGAAGAACCAGTCGAGCGTCGAACCGCTGCTGGCGCTGCTCGGCCCCGCCGAGAAGAACGACAACGTCCGCCTCGCCGCACGCAAGGGCCTGCAGGAGCTTGCCGGCGGCATCGACCGCGAATACGACGTGACCGCGTGGCGCAAGGCCTTCCAACGCGGCAACTGACGCGCGGCGATCAGCGCTTCAACAACCGGCCGGCGCGTTCGAGCGCCTCGGCCAGCTCGCGGCGCGCATCGTCGACCTCCTGACGTTGGCGCTGCAGGTCGGCCTCCTGCACCTGATCCGGCATCGGTGGCAGACCGAGGATCTCGCGCGCACGGGCCAGCGCCGCGGTGACGTGCGGACACACGTTCTCGCGGCCGAGACGGTCGAGGAACCCGGCGCGCTCCATCACCATCAGCGGCTGCGTGTGCGGCGCGCTGAGGATCAAGTGCTGGCCCTTCTTGCGCAGCTTGGTCAGCAGATCGTCGAGCGCCTGCAGGCCGGTGGCGTCGATGGCGAGCACCTTGCGCGTGCGCAGGATGAGGACCTTGGGGTCCTGGTGCGCGCGCCGCATCTCGGCGTGCAGCTTGTCGACGGCGCCGAAGAAGAACGCGCCGAAGATGCGATAGACCATCACGCCCGCGGGGATCTCCTTGCCCACCAGCGAGTGTTGGCTGCCCTCGGTGTCGCTGCTGCCGTCGACGGCAGTGATCTGGGTGGTCTCGCTGATGCGCTTCATCAGCAGGAGCGCCGACAACACGATGCCGATCTCGACAGCGATGGTCAGGTTGGTGAGCACCGTCAGCAGCAGGGTCACGGCGAAGACGAGCCCGTCGCTGGGCGGCCAGCGGTGCATGCGCGCGATGTGCTGCCAGCCGGCCATGTTCCAGGCGGCGAACACCAGCACGGCGCTGAGGCACGCCAGCGGCACGTAGGCGAGCAGCGGTGCAGCGGCAAACAGCGCAACCAGCAGCAGCGCGCAGTGGCACACGCCCGCCACCGCCGTGCGTCCGCCCGACGCGGCGTTCACCACCGAACGCGCGACGCCGCCGGTGGCCGGGATGCAGCCGAACAGCGGCCCTACGAGGTTGGCCACACCCTGCGCCACGAGTTCCTGGTTCGAGTTGTGGCGGTGATCGATCATGCCGTCGGTCACCACCGCGCAGAGCAGGGCCTGCATGGCCACGAGCAACGCGATGGTGAACGCGGGCCGCACGAGTTCCTGCAGCGTGGCCAGATCGACCGTGGGCAGCGCGAGCGGCGGCAGGGCGCGCGGGATGGCTCCGTACTGGCTGCCGACGGTGATGATGTCGGGCAGGCCGAGCGCGGTCGCCGCGACGGTGCCGAGCACGAGGCCGGCCATCGTGCCCGGCACGACGCGCGACAGCCGGTCGGGCCACAGGAAGATGAGGGCCAGGGTGCCCGCGGCCAGCGCGATCGTCGGTCCGTGCGCCGTGCCGATCGCGTCGACGAAGGCTCCCATCTTGCCGAGGAAGTCGGGGGGCAGCGGCGCGGTGTGCAAGCCGAGGAAGTCGCGGATCTGCGTGCTCAGGATCAAGACGCCGATGCCGGTCGTGAACGCGCGGCTCACCGGATAGGGCACGTAGCGGATCACCGCGCCGAGGCCGGCGAAGCCCATCGCGCACAGCATCAGGCCGGCCATGAGCGTGCACACGACGAGACCCGCGGCGCCGTGTTCGCTCAGGACGCGGTACGTCACGATCACGAACGCGCCCGTCGGTCCGCCGATCTGCACCGGCGAGCCGCTCAGCATCGCGATGACGAGCCCGCCGATGATCGCGGTGAACAGACCTTGCTCCGGCTTCACGCCAGCGGCGATGGCGAACGCGATCGACAGCGGGAACGCCAGGACCATCGCGTTGAGGCCGGCGCGGAGGTCGCGCCGGAAGTGGGCTGGCTTGAAGCCCGCGAAGGGCGAAGACCAGCGCGGGGCGCTCTCGTGTGCGGTCATGGGGTCGGCGGCGCGGTGAAACGCTGGCTCGAGAGCAGCTTCAGCATCGCGGTATCCGTATCGGCCGCGCGCAGGCCCGCCACGAACCCGGCGTCGAGGGTGGCGCGGGCCACCACGCGCAGCACCGCCATGTACGCGGTCGCAGCGCTCGTTGGCACCGCCATCAGCCACACGATGTCGACCGGTTCGCCGGCCCAGTCCAGCGCGGGCGCAGCGTGTCCCAGGGCGAAGGCCAGGGCCGGCAGGTCCCCGCGGACGTGCGGCATGGCGACGCCGCGGCCCACCGTGGTCGGCGCGGTCCGTTCCCGCGCGAGACACGCGGCGAGGAAGGTCTCGGTCCGCGGCACGACGCCGGCCCGGTGCAGGCACAGCGCCAGCTCGGCCAGCGCCGCGTCGCGGGTGGTCGCGAGCAGGCGCGGCACGAGGAGATCCGCGCGCGTGAAGTCGGCGAGGGTGGCGTCCTTCATCGTCCGTCCTGGGGCCGGATCCGACCTTCACTCTCCAGTCGCCCCAGCAGCCGCAGCAGGCCGTCGAGGATCGTCAGCGGATGCGGCGGACAACCCGGCACGAACAGGTCCACTGGGATCGCGGCGGGCACGCCGCCGAGCTGCTGCGGGTTCGCCGCGAACGGCCCGCCGGAGATGGCGCAGGCGCCGACGGCGATCACGATCTTCGGCGGCGGCACGGCATCCCAGGTCTTCTGCAGGGCGAGCGCCATGTTCTCGGTGACGCAGCCGGTCACCAGGATCCCGTCGGCGTGGCGCGGCGACGCGACGATCTGGATGCCGAAGCGGCCGAGGTCCCAGCCGATCGTGCCGAGCACGTTGACGTCGGCCTCGCACGCGTTGCACCCGCCGGCGCTGACCTGGCGGAGCTTGAGCGAGCGTCCGAACAGGCGCAGCAGACGGTGCTCCAGTGCCGACGCGAGTTCCAGCTCCTCGCCGGGCCCAACCTGCAAGGCTGCGCGGCTCGACGTCGCCAGCCGATGGTCGAGCGAGTAGGCGATCGCTCCCGTCGGGCACGCGTCCTGACAGTCGGTACAGAACAGGCACCGGCCGAGATCCACCGCAGTCGGACGGCCGGCGTCGTCGACGCGGATGGCCTCGGTGGGGCAGGCGTCGGCGCAGGCGCGGCAGTCCGGCGTGCAGCGGGCGACGTCGAGCAGTGGCCGACCGCGGAACCGCTCGGGCAACGGCGGCGGCGGGGCCGCCGGATAGGCCATCGTGCGATGACCCTGGCGCAGGCGAGCGAGGATGGACCGGATCATGGCGTCACAGGTCGTGGCCGCAGTAGGAGAGGTTGAAGCTCTTGTTGCAGAGCGGGAAGTCGGAGATCTGCTGGTCGCGCAGCGCCATCGCGAGGCCGGGCCAGTTGTGGAACGACGGGTCGACGACTTTGTAGCGCTGCAGGCAGCCTTCGCCGTCGGTGAGCGCGACGTGGCAGATCTCGCCGCGCCAGCCCTCCGTCAGCGCGACCGCGAGATGATCGCGGGCGAGGCGCGGGGTCGCGCGTCGCGCCTCGGCTGGCGCCGTCACATCCGCATCTGTCGTCGCCGGCAACATGCCGAGCAGGTCGTCGAGGAAGCGCAGCGAGCGCTGGATCTCGAGGCCGCGCACGAAGGCACGGGCGTGCACGTCGCCCGCTGGCGCCGAGGCGACCGGCACCTGCAGGAAGCGATAGGCGCCGGTGGGGTGATCGGCGCGCACGTCGTGCTGCGCGCCGCTCGCCCGCGCCGCGGGTCCCACGAGGCCCAGCGCCGCGGCGTCGCCGGCGCCGACCGCCCCCACGCCTTCGAAGCGCGCCATCACCGATGGCGTCACCCACAGCAGGTTGGCGGCCTCGTCGGTTTCGCGGCCGGCGATCGCCAGCCGCTGGCGCAGGTCTTCGCCCATCACGGCGTCGATCGTGAAGCGTGCGCCGCCGGGGCGCAGCAAGCTGCGGCCGAACCGGTTGCCGCACACCATCGCGGTCATGTTCAGGTAGTCGCCGCGCAGGCGACCGCAGAACGACGCCGTCGGCAGATAGCCGATGTCGCCGGCGAGCGCGCCGAGGTCGCCGCAATGGTTGGCGAGGCGCTCGAGTTCGAGGGCGACGGCACGCACGGTCATCGCATGCGGCGACACGGGCAGCCCGGCCAGGGCTTCGAGGACCTGGCACCAGGCCGTGGTGTGACCGATCGTGGTGTCGCCGGCGAGCGCTTCGATCTGGTGCAGGCTGTCGCGGCGCGGACCGCCGCGCAGCGCCTCCTCGATGCCGCGGTGCTGGTAGCCGAGCGAGATCTCCAGGTGGAAGACGTGCTCGCCGTGGCACTGGAAGCGGAAATGCCCCGGCTCGATGACGCCGGCGTGCACCGGGCCCACCGCGACCTCGTGCACCTCGTCGCCCTCGATGCGATGGAAGTCCATGACGCCGACCGCGGGCGCTGGCGTGCCCTTCGCCGCGTCGAGAGGGCGCGCGAAGCGCAGCGGCTTCAGCCATGGATGGCCAGCGACGCGCAGCCCCGTCTGTTCGTGGATCTCGCGCTCGAACAGGTGGACCTGCGGGCAGCGCAGCGTGAGCGAGTGGAATGCATCGCCTTCGACCGGTGCCGCGCCGACGCGCAGTTCGCCCGCGGTGTCGTCGGCGAGCACCGCCACGAGGACGTGGCGATCGTCGCGCCACGTTGCGAACAGGGCGCTCACCCGCAGCCCGGCGTCGATCGATCCGGCGATCGCATTGTGCAGCGCAGGCAGCGGCACGAGTGGCACTTCCGACCATGCCAGCGCCTCGCCGTTGTGCATGCAACGCAGGTCCGCCCCTCGGCTCACGGCTTGACCTCCACCACGGCAGCGGCCTGCTGCAGCAGTTCGAGCAACGGCGCCGGCGTCATGACGCCGACGCCCAACACGAGCAGCAGGAGCATGAGGATCGGCAGCACCAGTCCGATCCGGTCGCCGCGACCTGTCTGCGTCACCGGGGGTGGGTCGCCCTGCACCACGGCCAGCACCGTGCTGCCCATGCCGAGGAACACCGCCATCAGCAGGAACAGCAGCAGGCCGGCCACGACGTGGTGACCGTCGGCGAGCGCGGCCCGGACGATGGTGAACTCGCTGACGAACGGACCGAACGGCGGCGAGCCGGTGATGGCGAGGAAGCCGGTGAGCAGCAGGCCCGCGGACCACGGCGCCCGCAGCAGTGCACCGCGCACGTCGTCGGTGCTCTTGCTGCCGTAGGCACGGTGCAGGTTGCCCGCCGCCAGGAACAACACACCCTTGGTGAGAGCGTTGTTGACGAGGTGCAGCAGCGCGCCGAACAGACCGAGCCCGCCCAACCCGCTGCCGAGCACGAGCAGGCCCATGTGTTCGACGCTGCTGTAAGCCAGCATGCGCTTGAAGTCCTTTTGTCGCGCCATGAACACGGCGGCGAACGTCATCGACAGGAGTCCAAGCCCGATCAGGATCGGCCGCGCGAACGCGCCCTCGTCCGCCGCCAGCATGATCGCGAGGAGGCGCAGGATGGCGACGAACGCTCCGCCGGTGAGGCCGCCGGCCAGCATCGCGCCGAGGATGCCCGGCGACTCGCCGTAGGCGTCGGGCTTCCAGGTGTGCATGGGCGCCAGCCCCATCTTCGTGCCGTAGCCCACGACGAGCGTGACGAAGGCAGCGTGCAGCCACGGCTTGGACAGCGAGGGTGCCCGCGCCACCAGATCGTTCAGGAACAGGCTCGGCTCACCGCCGCCGCGCAATGCCGCGTAGGCGAGGAAGAACGAGCCGAGCAGCGCGAGCGCAATACCCACCGAACACACCAGCAGGTATTTCCACGCCGCCTCCAGCGCGCGCGGCGTACGGTTGAAGTGGATGAGCGGCGCCGACGCGAGCGTGGTCGCCTCGAGCGCGACCCACAACAGCCCGAGGTGGTGCGACTGCGCCACCAGGGTCAGCAGGCCCACGATGCTGAGCAGGCCACCGCACAGCAGACGGTTTGGACGATCGGCGCGTACGCGCAAGTAGCTCGGCGCATAGAACGCAATCGGGACGAACAGCACGGCCATCGTCAGGGCCAGCAGGCGACCGAGCGGATCGAGCACCAGCCAGCCGTCGGCCGCCTGCAGCCGGCCCGCGGGAAGCAACAGCAGCAGCGCGCCGAGGTGGACGAGAGCGCCCGCCGGAAGCAGCCAGGGGCGCCAACGATTGCTCGGGGTCGCGAACGCCGCGGCGGCGAACAGCAACGGCAGCACGAAGGCGTGGATCGGGCCGTAGCTCATTCGCGGAGCGCCGAGAAGTGCGAGGTGCTCAGGCTCGCGAAGGTCCGCTGGATGCGATGGAGCACGATGCCCATCACGAACACGCCGGCCAGCAGGTCGAGCAGCACGCCTGCCTCCACCAGGAACGGCATCGCGTCGAGCAGGAGCAGGCCGAACACGAAGATGCCGTTCTCGAGCAGGATGTATCCGACCACCTGGATGATCGCCTTCTGCCGCGTCACCAGGATGAGGAACCCGGTGAACGCGGTGGCGAAGGCCGCGGGGGGCACCAGCGAACCGGCGTGCTGCGGCGCCAGCGGCAGGCTGTCGGAGAACACGAGCGCGAGCCCGGTGCCGAGACCGCCGAGCAGCAAACTCGCGGTGAAGCTGATCAGCGGTTCGACCTCACGCCGGATGGCGGCGTCGCGCATCGCGCGCAGCAGGAGCGCGGGCATCGCGACACCCTTGACGAGCAGCGTGCCCACCGCAATCAGCACCGCGTGAGTGGAGATGTGGGCGTGCATCAGCAGCGGCATCACGGCCAGGATCACGCCCTGCAGTCCGGCAGTGCGGATCACGGCGCGCACGCGGCTCGTGCCGAGCGCGTAGAAGTCCAGCAGCACGGTCACGACCAGGAGGCTGTTCAACCAGCTGTTCATGTCAGGTGGTGGCGAAGACGACGGCGAAGGCCGCGAGCAGGGAAGCCGACACCAGCAGCTTCGGCACGTTCGGAAGGCGCAGGCGCGCCATGATCGATTCGACGACGCCGACCAGGATGGCCACCAGGAACACACCGGCCACGAAGGAGAGCCATCCGCCCCAGGCGTCTGCGCCCGCGGGCAGCACCAGATCCACGATGAGCGCGGCGAACAGGAAGAACTTGAGCGCGGCGCCGTACAGGATCGCGCCCAGCGCCGGCCCGCTGTGATCCAGCACCATGACCTCGTGGATCATGGTCAGCTCCAGGTGCGTGTTCGGGTCGTCGAAGGGGATGCGGCAGTTCTCGGCGAGCAGGACCACGAACCAGCCGCACACGATCAGCACGACCGCGCCGACGCCGGCCGAGGGACCGGCCAGGGGCGTGCCCGACAGCATCCCGCTCAGGCTCACCGACCCCGTCATGCGCGCCAGGGCGACGAAGCCGAGGAACAGGCAGGGCTCGGCGAGCCACGCGAAGCTGACCTCGCGCGCCGCGCCCATGCCTTCGAACGGGGATCCCGTGTCGAGCGCCGCAGTGGCGGTGAAGAAGCGACCCAGCGCCAGCAGGTAGACGAACACCACCATGTCGCCGGCGAAGGCGACGGGCGGAGCGTGGTGCCCCAGCGGCAGCATCACGGCGGCGGTCAGCGTCCCGGCGAGGGCCGCCGCCGGTCCGAGCAGGAACAGGGCGGTCGTGGTGTTGCTGATCACCATGCCCTTCCGCAACAGCCGCAGGATGTCGAAGTAGGGCTGCAGGAGAGGCGGTCCGCGGCGGCCCGCGAAGCTGGCCTTGGTGCGATTGACGACGCCCAGCAGGAGCGGCGGCAACAGCGCGATCAGGAGCACGTGGATCAGCTTGTCGAAGTCCATTCGATGCGCCTCACGGGACGAACAGCAACACGAGCAGCGTGATCAGGATGTACAGCAGGTAGAGCTGGACCTTGCCCCGTTGCAGCAGCCGGAGCCACTGGCAGACGGCGCTGGCGCCGCGCAGGCACGGCAGCAGCGCCCGGTCCAGCACCGGGTCTTGGACCGCGCTGTGGAACTGCTGCGGATGCGGGAACAGGCCGGCCTCGGCCGTCGGCGTCGCGTGCGGCAGCAGGAGTGGTCGCGCCTGCTCAACGAACAACTGCGCGAACGACGACGCCGTGTACTGGATGCGGGGCGAGGGGCGTGCGTAGCCGCAATCCCAGGTGCCGATGGCCGCGCTCCGCACGACGCGGCGCTTCAGCCACCACCACGCGCTGGCGGTCAGGACGATCGCGGCGACGGCCAGCGCGCCGACCGCGGTTGCCGGCAGCAGACTCTCGGGTTCGGGGGACGGACCCGGCAGCCACTGGCGGAGCAGGCCTGCGAACGCGGGCAGGACCGCGCCGGGCAGCACCCCGACACCAGCGCAGGCGACGGCGAGGAGCAGCATCGGCAGCCGCATGCTGGGGCCGCACTCGACGGCGCGCTCTGCCGCGGGTGTGCGTGGCTGCCCGAGGAACGCGGTGCCCAGCACCTTGACGAAGCAGAGGAGGGCCAAGGCACCGGCCGTGGCCAGGGCCGGGATGGCGATGGCGACCGCGGCGACGTGAGCGCTATCGAGGGCCTGGAACAACCCGAGGTAGACCAGCAGCTCGCTGACCAGACCGTTCAGCGGTGGCAGCGCGCAGATCGCGACGGCGCCGATCGCGAAGGCCGCGGTCGTCCACGGCATCCTCCGCGTGAGTCCGCCGAGCCTGTCGAGATTGCGCGTGCCGACCGCGTGCACGACGGCACCCGCCGCAAGGAACAGCAGGCCCTTGAACAGCGCGTGGTTCCAGACGTGCAACACCGCGCCGGTGATGCCGAGGGCGACGAGGCCGGGCCGGTCGAGCGCACGCCCCGCGGCGACCAGACCGACGCCGAGGAAGATGATGCCGATGTTCTCGATGCTGTGGTACGCGAGCAGCCGCTTGATGTCGTGCTGGCCGATCGCCAGCGCCACGCCCACGACAGCCGAGGTGGCACCGATGCCGAGCAGCAGCGTCCCCCACCACGGCGGTGGCGCCGGCAGCAGCGACAGCACGCGCAGCACGCCATACACGCCCATCTTGATCAGCGCGCCCGACATGAGCGCGGAGACGTGACTCGGCGCGCTGGCGTGGGCCGGCGGCAACCAGAAGTGCAGCGGCACGATGCCGGCCTTGATGCCGAAGCCGCACAGCGCCAGCAGGAACAGCGCATTGCGCGGGCCCTCGCCGATGCCGGCAGCCGGCGTCGCCAAGGACAAGGAGCCGCTCGCGTTCCACCACAGTGCGAAGAAGGCCACCAGCAACAGCGTGGCGAGGTGCGTGGCAGCGAGGTAGATCCAGCTCGCGGCCCGCACCGATGCGTGCTGCGACTCCACGCCCACCAAGAAGAAGGCCGACAGCGCCATGACTTCCCACGCCATGAGGAACGACAGGCCGTCCTGCGCCAGGAGCAGCGCGATCATCCCGCCGAGCGTCGGGCCGAGGAACAGTCGGAGCTGCCGCCCGCCGCGCGAGTGCGCGTGCTGCGGCCAGTAGCCGAGGTCATAGACGGCGGCGCAGAGGCCGAGCGCGCACACCGGGAGCAGGAACGCCGCGGCGAGTGGATCGAGGCCGACCCGGAGGTCCGGCAGCAGCGCGCCGAGCGCGAACGACACGCTGTCGTCGCTGCCCGCGAGGCCGCCGACTCCAGCCACGAAGCCGAGCACACAGGCGATGCACAACAAGGCATCCGCGGTGCGCTGACCGCCGTTGCCCTGCCGCTGACCGAGCAGCGCCGGCAGTCCGCTCCCGGTCGCCAGCAATGCCGCTGCGATCGCCAGCGCGGTGCTCATTGCATCCTCCACGAGGTGATCGTGGCCCACAGGAGGAGCGACAGCAGCACGAGCAGGATGTAGAGAAGATAGATCTGCAGCTTGCCGCGCTGCAGGATGCGCAACGCGGCGCACCAGTCGGCGACGCGGCGCAGACCCGGGAAGAGCACGCCGTCGAGGAGCAGCTCGCGCGGCGTGCGCTCGAAGCGCGCGGGCTGCGGGAACAGCCCGGCCACATCCGGGTCGCGACGCGTGTCCCGGACGAACCAACGCAGCATCTGCGCCGAGAACTGCGCCAGCGAGCCCGCCGTGTACTGCAGGCGCGGTCCGGCGGCGTCCGCGTAGCCACAGTCCCAGGTCCCGACCGGGCGTGCCACGGGCGCACGACGACGCAGCCATGTCGCGAGTCCGACCAGCACGACAAGGCACGCCCCGGCGATCGCGCTGAACGGCGTGAGCGTGGCGAAGGCCGATGCGACGGTCCCGGCTGACAGGCCCATCTGGCCGACCACCGCACCGTGCAGCAGCGGTCGCAACAGCACCGGGCCGACGCCCACTGCCACGCACAGGGTCGCGAGCACGAGCATGCCGCGCGTCATCGAGGCTGGCGCTTCGTGTGCGTGCAGGGCCGCGGCGCTGCGCGGGCGACCGAGGAACACGGCGCCGGTGCAGCGGACGAACGCGACGGCCGCCAGTCCACCCACGATGGCGAGCCCTGCCACCGCGGCCACGGCGAGCGCGCCGGCGGTGGGAGCATCGGGACGCGCGACCGCTTCGAACAGGCCGCGATAGACCAGGTACTCGGCAGGGAACCCGTTCCACAGCGGCAGGCCGGCGACCGCGGCTGCGCCCATCGCGAAGGCGAATGCCGTGCGAGGCATCGCGGCCGCCAGCCCGCCGAGTGCGTCCAGGCGCCGTGTGCTGGTGCCGTGGATCACGGCACCGGCGGCGCAGAACAGCAGCGACTTGAACAGGCTGTGGTTCAGAGTGTGCAGCAGTGCCGCGCCCAGGCCGAGCGCGACGAGACCCGCCTGACCGGTGGCGCGCGCCGTCGCCGCGAGACCCATCGCCATGAAGATGATGCCGATGTTCTCGATGCTGCTGTAGGCGAGCAGACGCTTGAGGTCGTCCTGGCCGAGCGTGGCGGCCACCGCCGCGAGGGCGGAGAGGAGACCGAGGCCCAGCAGCACGAGCCCGCACCACTCGGGCAACGGCGGCAGCAGCAACAGCATCCGGACGACCCCATAGACGCCCATCTTGATCATCACGCCGGACATCAGGGCCGAGATGTGGCTCGGCGCGTTGGCGTGCGCCGCCGGCAACCAGAAGTGCAGCGGCATGAGGCCGGCCTTGAGGCCGAAGCCGGCGAGCGCGAGGCCGAAGACGAGGAGCGTGTGACTCGGGGTCAGCCCGGCGAAGGCCTGCGCCGACCAGTCGAGCCGGCCAGCAGTGGCCGGCAACAGGGCGAACGCAGCGCACAGGCAGAGCGTGCCCAGGTGCGTGGCGACGAGGTAGACCCAGGCCGCGCGCCGGCACGCCGGGTCACGGTGTTCGGTGCCGACCAGCAGGAAGGCGCACACCGCCATGCCTTCCCACCCGAACAGGAAGAGGATGGCGTTGCGCGCGACCAGCAGCAGCACGAGGCTCGCCACCAGCAGGCCGAACACGAGGGGCAGGCGCTGGCCGGGCGCGCCGACCGCAGGTCGCCAGTAGCCGACGCCGTAGACGGCGGCGATCGCCGGCACCGCGAACACCGGCAGCAGGAACCACGCTGTGATCCCGTCGAGGCCGAGGCTGAGATTGCCGAAGGGAACGGTCCACGCCGCAGTCGCGGTGACGGCGCCGCCGAGCAACGCAAGCAGCGCGCCGGTCAGGCCGATGGCCGAGGCGAGTGCGCCGAGCAGCGCCGGCAGCCACCGATGTCGCGCCACGAGGGTGGGGAGCCCGCTCGCCGCCCAGAGCCCCGACGCAACGAGCACCAACGTCAGTGCGGTGGTCATGGCGTGTGCTTCATGGGCCGGCCGGCCCGCCGCGGTCGACTTCCTGGATCCAGGCCATCAGTGCGCGGTCGCCGTCGCCGCGGCGCAGCCGGTCCGCGAGTCCCGCGCTGAAGGTCCGCGCCGCCGCGGCGAGCAGCCCGAGATGCACGTGCGGCGTCGGCGAGACCACCAGGGCGACGATATCGACGGCGCGGCCGTCGGGTGCGTCCCAGGCGACCGGACGGCGCAGCACGAAGAGGCCAAGGGTCGCCGGCACGGTCGCGACGATGGGAAACCGCGCGTGCGGCATCGCGATGCCGTCGCCCATGGCGGTGGTGCCCTTGCCGGCGCGCGCGGCCAGCATGCTGGCGAGCAGCGCACGGTCCACGCTCTGAGGCAACCGCAGCCGCGTCAGGGCAGCCTGCACCACGGCCGCCGGCGTGTCGCCTTCCAGGTCGCGGTGGATGCCGCCCGCCGCCACCGCCGGGGCCAACGGCTCACGCCGGTCGGCGCTGGTCCGACCGGCGGGTACCGTGATCGCCTCTGGCAGCCGGATCTGACGATCCTGCGCCCAACTGATCAGGTCGAGGCTGTTGATGCGGAACTGTTCGTTCCAGCGCGCAGCAGGCAGGCCGCCGCTGCGGATCCAACGGCGTACCTCGCCTTCGGTGACTCCCAGCGCGCTGGCGACGTCGGTGATGGACAGGTGCATCGGGCACCGGCCGCTCCTGGGATGGGCGGGTACGGCTGGAGTCCGAATCTAGCGATGTGGTGAGTCGGGATCCATGGTGCCGAGCCGCGCGCACTCACTTCGCCATGCGCGCGCGCAGGCTCGCCGCGTCTGCCGCATCGCCGTTGTGTTCGAGGGCATCGGCCAACAGCGCGCGATACGCAGCGTTCTCGCCCCGCGCGAGGTAGTCGGCGCGTTCGGCTGCGTGCACTGCGCGCGCGTAGAGATCCGCACGCTGCACGGCGAAGACACCGCGCGCGAACATCGCCCCGCCTCCGCACCGTCGACCAGCGCGCCGGCCCAGCTGCTCCATCTCCGCGAGCATCGCGGCGGGGTCCTCGCGATCCTGCAACAGCTCGACGAGCTGTCGCCGGAACTCGGCGTTGCCAGGATTCGCGGTGCAGGCTGCGCGCATCGGTGCCACGGCCTCGGCTCTGCGCCCGCATCGCATCAGCGATGCCGCGACGTTGTAGTGGCCGTAGCGATCGTCGAGCCCGCGCGCGAGCGCGCGCTCGATCGACGCCACCGCGGCGGAGCGTCGATCGGATGCAGGCACTTCCCCGCGTAGTACGGCGCCACCGGGTGGTCGGGCCAGAGGGCCACCAGGCGTCCGCGGCCTCGCGCCGCAGGCCCGGATCGAGCCGCCCGGGAGACGAGCGGTAAGGCTGCGCGGGACTCCATCCACGAGGGGTGTCGACGACGATCGACGACGGCTGGCACGCCGGCCGGCCGCGGCGCTGCGATCGCTCCGGCGAAGGCCTGCGGGAGCTTGCCGGCGACGACCGCCGCGAATACGACGTGATCGCGTGAGCCGAGACATCGAGGCGCGGCGACCGTCGGATCCCGCACGACATGCCGTGTGGTCCATCGCGTCGGTGCTCGCGCTCGCGGCTTGCGAACCTGCGGTCACGCGCCCACCGCTGCCGAGCGACGCTTCCGGGGCCCTCGATGTGGTGCTCACGCACGCGCACGGACCGACGCGCGGCGGCATGGAACACGTGCTGGTCGAACTGCGCAGCGACGCGACCGGACCCGCCACCGAGACCATCGCGCTGAGCGGCCGGCGCATCCGCATCGACTACCAGGACGGCAGCACCGACATCGGTGGGCCCGACGGCGCGTGGCGCTGCCGGGCGGGAGCGCAACCCCTACGCCTGACCGACCCCGACGCAGATCGCGTCGCGCGCTGGCCGGATCTGCTGCGCGCCATGCTGCTCACGCCGCTCGAGAAGCCCAAGGCCGCGAGCTGGCGTGGCCCGGAAGTGATCGCGATCGAAGCGGCCGACGGCACCACGTGGCGACTCGAACTCGACCTGCCGACGCAGCGACCGCGCAGCGTGACCGGGCCGGGCGGCGAGGTCCTGTTCACCGCCTTCCTCACCACACCGGTGAGCAACCTGCCCGCGCAGGTCCGTCTCGGCGACGTTGGCGAACGGCGCGTGCGCTTCGTCGCCACGGACGTGCTCTTCGACGACTACGTGTTCCAGGATCCCACGGCGCGTCCGGCGGCGGGCCTACGGCGGGGCCTCGACATGACGCGCGTCGTGAATCGTGAGGCACGGCCGCTCCAGCCGCAGGTCGAGGTCCTGGACGCCACGCTCGTGCTGGCGCTCGCCGATCCCGGCGACTGGGCCGGCCGCGCGACCGCGATCCAGGCCGCGGGCGAGGTGCTCGAACAGCAGGGCCAGGTCGGCCAAGGCCTGCCGTTCACGTTCGACGACGGCGGCACGCCGCGCCTCGGCGTGCCCTTCGAGCCCGACGACGCGAGCGGCCATCGCCCGTTCACGGCGCGGAAGGACCAGGACGTGCGGCGCCGGCCCCGCCACTTCGCGGCGGTGATCTACCGTGGCAAGGGCGACCTCGGTGACGCGATGCGCGAGGCGCCGGCGGCGCTCGCGGCGTTCGTGGCCGCGCGCGGCCTGACCAGCGACGGCCCCCTGCGCGTGATCCCGTATCTCGCCTGGGAGGACGGCCCGCCCGCCGCGGACCGGCTGGCCAACGTCGCCGTGCGCTTCGAGCAACCGGTGCAGGACGATCCCGCGGCGCGCGCGCTCACCGCCGGCGGCAAGTGAAGGGCGCGACCTGGCGCCTGCTGATCCCCGGCCTCCTGGTCGCGGCGACCGGCGTCGGCGCCGGCGACCTCGCCACGTCGGCGCTCACCGGCAGCCGGCTGGGCGTGACGATCCTGTGGGCGGTGCTGGCCGGCTGCGCGGTCAAGTTCCTGCTCAACGAGGGCGTCGCGCGCTACCAGCTCGAGCACGACGAAACCCTGCTCTTCGCGGTGATCCGGCGCGCGCCGCGCGCGCTGCGCTGGCTGCTGCTCGCGTACTTCGTGACCTGGAGCTTCCTCGTCGGGGCCGCGCTCACCAGCGCCTGCGGCGTCGTCGCACACGCGATCCTGCCGCTCGGCGACGCGGTGAGCGACAAGATCGCCTACGGGGTCGTCGCCAGTCTCCTCGGCTGGGCCCTCGCCGCGCGCGGCGGGCTCGCGTGGTTCGAGCGCGGCATGGCGCTGTGCACCGGAGTGATGGTCGCGTCGGTGCTGTACGGCGCGATCGCGTTGGACCCCGACTGGGGCGCGGTCGCCGCCGGCATCTCGATCCCGCGCATCCCCGCCGGCGAAGGCCGGAGCTGGACGCTCGCGCTCATCGGCGGGATCGGCGGCACGGTGACCGTGCTGTGCTACGGCTACTGGATCGAAGAGCGCGGCCGTCGCTCGCTCGCCGACCTGCGGGTGTGCCGTATCGACCTCGCCGCCGCGTACGCGGTCACCGCGGTGTTCGGCCTCGGCATGGTGATGATCGGCAGCCGCGTGTCGCTCGCCGGCAGCGGCGGCGCGACCCTCATGGTGAAGCTCGCCGACGCGCTCGATCCGGCGTTGGGCAGCGTGGGACGCTGGCTGTTCGTGGCCGGCGCGTTCGGTGCCGTGGCGAGCAGCCTGCTCGGCGTGTGGCAGAGCGTGCCGTACCTCTTCGCCGACGCGCTGGCCGCCGCGCGCGGCACGCGCGTCGATGCGGCGAGCCTGCGCGCGTCGCGTGGTTATCGCGGCTACCAGGCGGCGCTCGCGCTGGTACCCCTGCTCGGATTGCTCGTGGGCTTCGCCTCGATGCAGAAGGCCTACGCGATCGCCGGCTCGCTCTTCCTGCCCATGCTCGCGCTGGCGCTCCTCGCGCTGGGCCGCAACGGCGTGCTGCGCGCGCTCCTGCTCGTGGGCATCGTGCTCCTCTACGGCGCCGAACTCACGCTGACCATCGTCGAGTGACTCAGCCATCGGCGGCGCCGCCGACCAGCAACCACTCCCACGCTGGTTGCGCCACCACCCCCTTCGGCACCGCCCGCGGCACCCGGTCGTGGGTCAGCACCAGCAACCGCTTCACGGCCCTGGGCCACTTCCGACCGCCTTCGACCAGGCCTCGCAGTTCCCGTTGGGCGGTCCCGTCGTCCAGAGCATCGGCGCACACCTGCACCAGTTCCAGCCCACCACCCGGATGCCGGGCCAGGAAGTCCACCTCGTGCCCTTCCTGGGTCTTCACGTAGGTGACCTCGCACCGGCGGCGTTCCAGTTCCAGCAGCACCGCCGTCTCCAGCGCGTGGCCGACGTTGGCCCGGCCGGTGCGATCGAACACCGGGATCAGCCCCGGATCCACCGGGTACACCTTCCGCGGGTTGACCATGCGCCGACGTTCCGAGTCGGACTCGAGCCACACCGTGCGCACCAGGAAACAGTCGTCGAGGTGCTGCGCCATCTGGTGCACGGTGTCCCGGGCGATGCTCAGGCCCTGGCTGCGGCAGGCGTCGTAGAACTTCTGCACGCTGAAGGAGCCCGCGGCATTGCCGAGCAGGTGCCGGACCAGCCACCGCAGGCCGGTGACGTTGGTCACGCCGTGCCGCTCGATCACGTCGCGCAGCATCGCGACATCCACGTAGTCTTGGAGCAGTTGGTGCCTGGTGCCCGGATCGAGCCCTTGGGCCTCTGGGAAACCTCCGGCGGTGAGCCAGGCCAGGAACGCGTGCTCGATGGCCGAGCGCTGTCGCGAGTCGACGGCATTCGCGTCGGCCGGCGCTGGCTGGCCATGATGTGCCAGGTACTCCCCGAATCCGAAGGGGTGCAGGACGACCTCCCAGCCGCGGCCGCGCATGGCAGTGGCGACCTCGCGGCTGAGGAGCGCCGCCGAGGACCCGCTCAGGAAGATCTCGACCTTCTCGGTGTCGAGCACCCTGCGCACGAATCGCTCCCAACCTGGCACGACCTGGATCTCGTCGAGGCACCAGGTCACGACCTGGCTGCCCCGCAGATCGGGTTGCTGGCGATAGAACGCCTCCAAGAGCAGGTGGAGGTGCTCGCCCCGGAGCCCGAGAAGCTGCTCGTCCTCGAAGTTGACGTAGGGGAGGCGGGTACGCGCGATGCCGAGGGCCAACCGCTCGCGGCGCAGTTGGTGCAGCAGCATCGTCTTGCCGGCGCGGCGCATGCCGATCACCGCGGTGGCCTTGCCGGGCAGTGCGATCGTTCCGTGGACCTGGCGTGGCGTTCCCTGCGGCAGGGGGCCCGTCAAGGAGTCCGCCAGCCGCGACGTCAGCCGCGCCTGCAGGCGCGAGGTCAGGTCATCCGACATGCGCCTAGTTTCGACTTTCAGGAAGGCGAAACCTAGACGGTTTTAGCCTTATGACAAGGCGAAGTCCGATCGAAATTCGCCTTCTGGCGCAGCGTTACTCTTGGACTTCGTAACCTAAGGTGGCTCAGAGCAGTGGTTTAGGGTCGCCGTCCTCTCGTGCTCCTCTGCGGCGCCGAGCTCACGCCGACCATCGTCGAGTAGCTCAGCGCTTCCTGCGCAGCACCACGAAGTCCTGCCACTCCTTGGGCGCCTCCGCGTGCCGGACCAGTTCGAAGTGCGTCAGCCAGCGCGCGCGCACGTACGCCGGCAGGATGTAGGTCATGCCGTGCAGACCGGCGTCGCGGTCGGCCTCCGGCAACGACGCGTTGAACGACGCGGGGTACGGGTAGTACGAGAACCCCGTGCGGGTCAGCTCCGGTAGGTCCTCGCGCATCTGCTCCGCGGTGGGGAAGCGGAAGCCCGGCACCTTGCCGGCCGCGAAGTCGTCGACGCAGCGCTGGCCGTGCGTGGTGAGGATGAGGAGACCACCGGGCGCGAGGATGCGCGCGAGTTCGGCGAGCCACGCGAGGTGCAGGTCTTCCGGCAGGTGCGTGAACACCGAGAAGCCGTAGGCGGCGGCGAAGCGACCGTCGGGGTAGCGCGTGGGCGGGCGGACCGGGATCGTCGCGAAGGTGGCGAAGGTCAGGTGCGCGCGACACCACGCCACGGCCTCGGCGTCGACGTCGGCGCCGTGCAGCTCGGCGGCATCGCCGAGGCGGGCGAGGCAGCGCAGGACGCGGCCGAACCCGCAGCCGTGGTCGAGGATCGCGGGTCGTGCGCGCAGGTCGAGCCCGGCGGCGACGAACATCTCGTAGAAGGTCTGCGCGTCGGAGAGCCCCGACTCGTGGAACTTCGCAGCCGTCGAGTGCGCGCCGCTCACACGGCCGATGAACGCCTGCGGCGGCGTCGGCAGAAGCGCCTGCAGCTCCGGATCCCGCGGCCACTGCTCCGCCATCAGCCACGACCAGTAGCCGAGCGACGCCGGCGACGAAAAGCGCGCGGCGAGGTCTTGCCGCTGCTGCCACACGCGCAGGCCGTGCGCGAAGATCGCCTCGAGCTGCGGCGAAGGGAGCGAGGGCGGTGGGGACGGCGGCATGCGGCGGCGCGCGCCAGCGTAGCCGCGAGCACACGCGCTCCAAGTGCGCGCCTGCGAACGCAGCGATGCGTTGCCCTTCGCCACGCGCCCGAGATAGTGTCCGCCTCCCATGCCCGCCCCCACCGTGCGCCGACCGCTACGCCCCTGGCTCGCGTTGGCGATCGGGCTCGCGGCGCTGGTGGCCTGGGCGTTCGGCGCCCACGTGCGCGACTTCTTCGTCGCCGACGACTTCAGCGGCGTGTTCGTCGCGAGCCGCGCGCAGACCCTCGGCGAAGCGCTCGACGTGCGGGGCGCGTTCCGCGAGCAGCTCGTGCGCGAGGTCATCCCCGATGCCAGCCTGCCCGCGGCGCTGCTGCGCCCGCTCGTGACCCTGAGCATGTGGTGCGACCACGCGTGGTCGGGGCTCTCGCCGCACGGCTACCACGCGGTCGCGTTCGGCCTGCACGCGCTCAACGCGCTCCTCGTCGCGCTGCTCGCGCACGCGCTCGGCGCCGGCCTGCTCGCGGCGGCGCTCGCCAGCGCGGCGTTCGCCCTGCACCCCGTGCACCCGGAGGCCGTCGTGTGGATCGCGGCACGCGCCGACCTGATGGTGACGACCTTCATGCTCGGCGCGCTGGTGCTCTGGCTGCGCTGGCTCGAAGGTGGGCGCGGCTTCACGTTGCTCTGGTGCGCGCTCGCCTTCGCCGCCGCCCTCGCGTCGAAGGAGATGGCCGCGACCCTGCCCGGGCTCGCGCTGGCGCTGGCCTTCGTGCGACGGCGGGACGGCGGCTGGCGACGCGCGATCGTGGGCGTCGGCGCCCTGGGCGCCATGGTGGTCGCCTACCTGCTGCTGCGCTGGTGGCTGATCGGCAACCTCACCGGCTACGCGGCGCGCCCCGGAGGGCTCGCCGGTGCGCTCGCCAACCAGATGCGCTACCTCCTGGACGCCGTGCACTGCGCGGTGATGCCCGGCGACCGGTCGGCGTGGCCGGCACCCGACGCGCTGCGCCTCGGCAGCGGCGTCGCGTGGGTCGCGATCACCCTCGCCGCGCTGCTCGCGGGCGCGGGCCAACGCCTCGCGCGTCCCGCCGCCGCGCTGGTGGTGGCGTTCGTGCTGAGCACGGTGCCGGCCGCGGCGTGGGGTTCGCTCGAGGCGGACACCGCGGGCTCGCGCTTCCTCTATCCGAGCCTCGCGTTCACCGCGGCGGGGCTCGCGTTCCTGGTCGACGCCGGCGGACGGCATCTGCGCGCCCGCTGGCTCACCGGGCTCGGTGTGTTGGCGCTGCTTTCGACCAGCGGGCTCGGCCTGCGGCGCACGCTCGAGCCGTGGAGCAAGGCAGCGGCGCTGTCGGCGCGCATCGTCGACGACCTCCGCATCGTGGCCGCGGGCAAGAGCGCGTTCGTGCTCACCAACGAGCTGCCGCAGCGCGTGGGACCGGCGTACGTGTGCCAGAACGCCTTCCCGCCGGCGATCTGGGCGTTCGTGAGCCCAAGGGCGCGCGTCGAGTGGGTCGGCCGCAAGGAGTGGGACCAGTTGCTGAAGGACAAGGCCGACTTCATCCGCGACAACCAGGCGACCGTGGCGCCGCTGCGATGGGACGCGCGGCGCCGGGCATGGGTGGGGCCGAACGTGCAGCGATGAGCGAGCCGGCCAGACGCTTTATTCGCAGCGCTTCCCCTCGCAACATGCGCGCGTGACCGCCCTGGACCGAGCCCCCACCCGCGCCCAGGAACCGGTGGGTGCCGCCCGCGGCGACACGTGGGCGCGGCGCCTGCTCGGCCGCATGCACATCACCGGCGTGTTCTGGCTGCGCGCGGTGATGTGGGTGTCGCGCGGGTCGAACGTGCGCGCCACGAGCATGGTCTGGCTGTGGGCAGGGATCTTCTTCTTCCTGCTGCGTCGCCCGCGCCGGATCGTCACGCGCCATCTCGACGTGCTGCTCGGGCCGTGCGGGTTCTTCGAGCGGCAGCGACGCATCTACCGCTTCTTCCGCGAACACGCGTGGTGTCTCGTCGAGCGCTTCGAACAGTTCCGGCCCGACTTCGATCCGAAGGTCGAGATGATCGGCGAGGGGTGGCCGAAGGGAAAGGAAGGCTTCATCGTGTGCACCGCGCACGTCGGGCTCTGGGAGATGGGGCAGTTGCTGCCGGTGGTCGACGGCGATCGGCGGCTGCACGTGGTGCGCGAACGCGAGGAGCACGCGGGCACGCAGAAGGTGATCGCCGAGCAGCTCGCCGCGCATCCGCACGCCAGCATCGTCACCCACTTCCTCGACGACGACGCTGCGCTCGGCGCGACGCTGCTGGGCGCGCTGCGCCGCGGCGACGCGGTGACGCTGGCCGGCGATCGCGCCAAGGCCGGCATGGTCACGCTGCCCGTACGGATGTTCGACCGGCCGATGGTCTTCCCCGCGGGGCCGGTGGCGCTGGCGCGGGCGGCGGAGGTCGCCATCGTGCCGACGTTCCTGTTCCGCGCCGGGCGACGGCACTACCGCGCCGTGGCGCGCGCGCCGTTCCGCGTCGCGCGCACCGCCGATCGCAACGCCGACCTGCAGGCCGCCGCGGACCATCTGGCTCGCGAGTTCGAGTGGGCGATCCGGCAGGATCCGTACCAGTGGAAGCGCTGGGAACCGATGTGGTGAGGAGTGGAGAGCGAAGACAGGGCGCGGCGCGTTGCGCCGCGCGAAGCACGGAAGGACGGAAGCACGGAACGGAGAAGGGAGACAGAGGGACAGCGGGACGGAGTGAGGGCGCTGGCGAGGGGGAGCGGGACAGGCGAGGTCTGGAGTCGGGAGGGTGTTTCTCGCGATATAGAAGGAGCCATGTCGCCCGCCCACACCGACGCCGCCGCCACCTTCCTCGAGCTGGAGGCTCACTACGCCGCCCACAACTACAAGCCGCTCCCTGTCGTGCTCACCCGCGGGCAGGGCGCGTTCGTGTGGGACGTCGAGTGCAAGCGCTACCTCGACTGCCTCGCCGCCTACTCGGCGGTGAACCAGGGGCACAACCACCCGCGCATCGTGGCCGCGCTCGTGGAACAGGCGCAGCGATTGGCGCTCACGTCGCGGGCGTTCCACAACGATCGCTTCGGACCGCTGTGCAAGAAGCTCGCGAGGCTGCTGGGCTACGAGAAGGTCCTGCTGATGAACACCGGCGCGGAGGCGGTGGAGACGGCGATCAAGGCGGCGCGGCGGTGGGGCTACGAGAGGAAGAAGGTGCCGGCCGACCGCGCGGAGATCGTGGTCTTCGACGGCAACTTCCACGGGCGCACGACGACGATCGTGGGCTTCTCCAACGACGAAGACGCGCGCGCCGGGTACGGACCGTTCACGCCTGGGTTCAAGCGCGTGCCGTACGGCGACCTCGCCGCGGCCGCGGCGGCGATGAATGCGAACACGGTGGCGGTGCTCGTCGAACCGATCCAGGGCGAAGGCGGCGTGATCATCCCGCCCGCCGGTTTCCTGCAAGGGCTGCGCAAGCTGTGCGACGAGCGCAGGGCGCTGCTCATCTGCGACGAGATCCAGTCCGGCCTCGGCCGCGCCGGTGCCTGGCTCTGCAGCGCGGCGGACGGCGTGCGCGCCGACGCGGTCCTGCTCGGCAAGGCGCTGTCCGGTGGGCTCTACCCGGTGTCGGCGTTCGTCGCCGACGACGCAGTGATGTCGGTGTTCACGCCAGGCTCGCACGGATCGACCTACGGCGGCAATCCGCTCGCGTGCGCGGTGGCGGAAGCGGCGCTCGACGTGCTGCACGACGAAGACCTGTGCGCGCGCTCGCGCGAGTTGGGCGCGATGTTCGCGGACGGCCTGCGCGCGCTGAAGTCGGCGAAGGTGAAGGAAGTCCGCGCGCGCGGCCTGTGGATCGGTGTGGAGATCACGGCCGCGGCGGGGAAGGCGCGGCCGTACTGCGAGCGGTTGATGGCCGAGGGCATGCTGTGCAAGGACACGCACGGGCACACGATCCGGATCGCGCCGCCGCTGGTGGTGGAGAAGAAGGATCTGGAGTGGGCGCTGGGACGAGTCGGCGCGGTGTTGGGGTAGTGGCGTGGGGTTGGACTGGCCGGGAGCGCGTTTTCGGGCGCGCACACGGCCCGCCGCCTCACGCGAATCCTCGACCCCCGGCCCACGCCACCAACCCTCGGATTCCGTGCTACAAGTCGCCATCGTCGTTTCACTCCCTTCGATGGCTCCCACCATGGCCGCCAGCCAGCGCACTCCTCCCCTGACCGCCGGCGATCGCTTGTCGCGCGCCGAGTTCGAGCGGCGCTACGCCGCTATGCCAGAGTGCAAGAAGGCGGAGCTCATCGAAGGAGTGGTCTACGTGCCTTCACCGGTGAGTCATGTGCGCCATGGCGCGCCGCACGCAGTGCTCGCGACCTGGATGGGAACCTACGCACTCGCGACGCCGGGCGTCGAGTGCGCCGACAACTCGACGGTCCGCCTCGACCTCGACAACGAACCGCAACCGGACCTCCTGTTGCGCGTGGCCGGCGAACTCGGTGGCCGCTCTCGTCTCGACGTCGACGGCTATGTGGAGGGTCCGCCCGAACTCGTGGCGGAGATCGCCGCCAGCAGCGTGAGCTACGACCTCCACGACAAGCTGCGAGTGTATCGGCGCAGCGGGGTGCAGGAGTACGTGGTCTGGCGGGTCGATGACCGCGCGCTCGACTGGTTGGTGCTTCGCGAGGGGGAGTACGTGCCTCTGCCCCTCGACGCTCACGGCGTCGTACGCAGCGAGGTCTTCCCCGGGCTGTGGCTCACGGTCCCGGCGCTCATGGCAGGCGACGGCCCGGGGCTGATGCGAACCCTGCACGAGGGGATGGGCACCAGTGAGTACGGTGGTTTCGTCAGAGCGCTCGCGGCGCGCGCGTGAGGCGCGCGGATCACCCTTGTGGCGTCGGGTCGGACTGACGGGGGACGTTCGGGCACGGGCTCGCCAAGCGGCAGAGCCGCTTGGCTGGCACGGGCACGTTCACGCCCGACACACCAAGGTCGGTACGCCGAAGAAGAGAGCGGCACGGCAATCCTGTGCCTCGTCTCCCGCTCCCGCCCGTACCCGTCGTGAACGCGCCCGTGCCAGGCGGCGCGGCGCAACCGCGCCGCCGAGCCCGTGCCCGAACCGCTTCCCCCACGCGCGTCGCCTCACCCGAGTCATCTGCGACCCAGCGCCGTGCGCGCTGTCGACCAACCCCCCCCCTACTTCCGCCGCGTCGTCGAAGCCTCCGACGCCGCCTCCGCCTTCGGTTTCGCGTTCTTCACGTACCTGTCCATCCACTCCACCATCTCCGCCAACGTGTGCAACGCCGACTCCTGCGCGCGATACCCATGGCTCTCGAACGGGAGCATCACGAGGCGCGCGGTCCCACCATGCCCCGCGATCGCATGGAACAGCCGCTGCGACTGGATGGGGAAGGTGCCGGGGTTGTTGTCGTCCTCGCCGTGGATGAGCAACAGCGGCTCGTCGATCTTGTCGGCGTGCATGAACGGTGACATCTCCGCGTACAGACCCGGCGCCTGCCACAACGTGCGCTCCTCGTTCTGGAAGCCGAACGGGGTGAGCGTGCGGTTGTAGGCGCCGCTGCGCGCGATGCCGGCGCGGAACACGTCGCAGTGCGCGAGCAGGTTCGCGGTCATGAATGCGCCGTACGAGTGGCCGCCCACGCCGACCCGATCGCGATCGGCAACCCCGCGCTCCACCAGCGCATCGACCGCGGCCTGCCCGTTCGCCACGAGCTGCGCCAGGAACGTGTCGTTCGCGGTCTCGACCGGCCCCACGATCGGCATCGACGCCTCGTCGAGCACGACGTAGCCAGCGAGCAGCAGGAACAGGTGCGACGTGCCGCCCATGCGCACGTAGCGGTGCGGGGAGCCGCGCACCTGACCCGCGTCGTCGGCGGAGTTGAACTCGCGGGGGTACGCCCACACGAACGCCGGCCGGCGCTCGCCGGCCTTGTAGTCGGGCGGCAGGTAGAGCTGGCCGCTCAGCGGGATCCCGTCGGAGCGGGTGTAGTGGATCAACTCGCGCTTCACACCGGCGAGGTACTTCTGTGCGGGGTCCGCGTCGTTGGTGACCGCGGTGCGCGCCCCGTCGGCGAGCGACACGAGCCAGGTGTTCGGCGGCGTGTCCTTCGCCTCGCTCTCGATCAGGATCTTCGTGCCCGCGTCGTCGACGAAGCCGCCGAAGGTCTCGTAGCGGTTCTCGACGCACTCGAAGAGGCGCTTCGTCGTGCCGGCGGCGAGATCCCAGCGATCGAGGAACGGCCGGTTGCCGGTACGCGACGCACCCTGCCCCGACATGAACAGCGCGGTCCCGTCCTGGCGCAGGAGCGCGCGGCCGCGCGCGTCGACGCGCGTCACCGGCCGCCCCGGATCGCCGTAGGCGTCCTGCATCGAGCGGTCGAGCAGGAGCACCGGCGCCGCAGCCTTGTCCTTCAGGTCGCGCCGCCAGGTGCGCACTCGACGGTGGTCGCGGTCGAACTCGCTCGCCAGCACGAGCGCGCCGTCCTCGCCGACCTGCACGCCCTGGAACCGGAACTCGGTCTCGAACCACGTCGACGGCGTTCCGGCGGGCTCCGTCAGCAACACGACGCGGTCGCGCTTGTCGGCCTTCTGCTTGGGATCGCCGCCATCGAGCGCCTCCGTCCAGTGCAGGGTGTGGTCCTCGCTGGCGAGCCAGCCGACGCCGCGCCGCCCGACCGGCACGCCGCCGATGGGCACCGAGTCGAGCAGCGGCTGGTCGGCGACGACGGTGACCTTCTCGCCGTTCGCCGTCCACACCGAGGTCTCCTGCGGGAACTGCCGCGCCGGCACCAGGAACGAGTAGGGCGCGTGCACGCGCTCGATGAGGAGGAAGCGCCCGTCGGGCGACGGCGAGGCGCCGGTGTAGAGCCCCTTCTCGCCGATCGTGCGCACGTTGCCACTCACCGCGTCCACCGCCGCGAGTTGCACCATCCCGTAGTGCTCGAAGAGCGCGATGTCGTGCGCGTCCTGCAACAGGTCCTGGTAGGTCCGCACCGTCGCCTTCTTGCCAGCGGTCGTCGACACCACGGGGCCGTTCGGCGCGCGCGGCGCCGCCGGCGGCGCACCCGCCACGCGCAGCGCGCAGAGCAGCGTCTGCTGGTCGGGCATCCAGCGCAGCGGCGCCATGCCGGCCGCGTTGAGGAGCACGCCGTCCACGCGCTTCACGGCGCGCGTCGCGGTCTCCCCCACCCAGAGCTGGATGCCTTCGTCGGTCGTGTTGGTGAGCGCGAAGCGCGCGCCGTCGGCGCTGAAGGAGGGCGGGCTCAGGTACTCGGCACCCGGGATCGTGATCGGTTTGACGGTCGGGTCGGTGAGCGTGCGCAGACCCAGGCTCGTGATCCGCGTGCCCAGTTGCGGGCCGTAGGTCAGCGGATCGATGCGGCTGCCGCCGAGCTTCAAGTGCGGGCGCGCCACGGTCGCGATCGTCGGCGCGTTCTCACGCCGCACGACCAGCATGTGCACCTTGTCGGGGCACAGGTTGACGCTCGGCGGATCCTCGGCGAGGACGACGGTCGGGATGGGCTCGGGCGGCCGGCGGTAGGGCTCCTGCGCGAGGAGGGCGCCGGCGGTGAGCGAGAAGGCCAGGGCGACGATGGCGTGCATGTGCGAGGGGCACAGCGTAGCGACCTCGCACGGACGGGCGCACCCCCGCCCGAAGGATGGGGAGATCAGGTCTGCTCGCCGCCGTGCGTCGCGAGGTAGGCGGCGACTTCCGTGCGGCCACCGTGCTTCGCCCAACGGAGCGGCGTGCCCCGCCACAGCGTGTCCTCGATATCGAGGCGCGCGCCGTGCTCGACGAACGCGCGGACCACGTCGAGGTGGCCGTGGAGGGCCGCGTGGTGCAGGGGGGTGGCGTGCGCGTGCATGCCCGCGGGATTGAACCGATCGGGATCCCCGCCGGCCGCGAGCAGCATGCGCACGATCTGTGCGTGGCCGAGCTGCGCGGCGAGCGCGAGCGCGCCGTGGCGCTCCTCGGTGTCCGACGTGGGAAGCATCCGAGCCACGTCGGCGACGCGACCGAGGCCGGCGGCGACGACCAACGTGTCGACACGCGCGCCACGCGCGGCGAGCGCCTCGGCGGCGGGCACGAAGCCGAACACCAGGGCCGTGCGCAGCGGCGACAGCCACGGGCCCGACCCGCAGCCCTCGATGGCCGCGCCGGAGTCGAGCAGCAGGTGGATCAACGGCACCTGCACACCCGCCTCCGCGGGCGGCGTGCTCGACGCCAGCATGCTGAGGAGCGGACTCTCCGCGCCGTACATCGCGGCCAGCGCGTCGACCTCCGCGCCGCTCTTCAGGAGCAGCCGCGCGATGTCGACCGCGTTGGCCGGCGATCGCTGGCGATAGCCTTCCACGCCGTTGCAGCCCAGGTAGTGCAGCAGGGTCGCGCCGTGCACCGGCGGGTCGTGGCAGGTGATGCGCGTCGAGCGCGCGCGCACGAGCGCCGGGTTGCCGCGCAGCATGCGGGTGAGCCCCGCGAGCTCCCCGCCGATCACCGCATCCACCGCGGTCTCGAAGGTCTGCGTCGGCGACTCGCGTGTGGTCATCGCGGCCACGTGTCCGGCCAACGCCTTCCAGTCGCGGAAGCTGTAGCCCCGCGCGAGGGCGAGCCGCGCGTCGTCGAGATCGAGCGACGCCGCAGCGATCTCGCCAGCCGAGAGCGGCAGGGGCTTCCACTTCACCACCGGGTCGAGGAACCGCGGGTGGTGCTGGTGGAAGGTCACGAGCGCCCGCGCCTCGCCGGCGCGATGCCCGGCGAGGAGCGCGGCGGCCTGATCCTCGTAGCGCGAGAGCGGCGCCGCCGACGACAGGCGCTCGGCCGCCGCCGACACGGGCCTACTGCGGGCAGCCCGCCAGCGAGTTGCCGATGCGCACGCGCAGACCGTTCGACAGGTCGACGACGCCGAGCAGCGCACCGCCCGCCTGCGCCTCGATGTGCTGGAAGTTGATCGCCGAGCCCTCGAGCGCGGCGTCCGCGGGGATCGCCAGCGGGTACGTCGCGATCCCGGAGAGGTCGGCGTTCACGCCGAGCATGGGCACTGCCGCATTGAGGTTCGGCCCGAGGTACAGCGAGCACGGCGGCAGCGAAAGCGTGCCATTGACGGCGCTGCCATACAGCAGGCATGCCGCGCTGGCGGCGTTGCCCGCACTGCGCAGCCCGAAGGTCGCGTTGCCGATGGTCGCGCGCGCCGGCGAGCCGATCGCATACAGCGTCGGCGCGGTCGGGATCCCGCAGCCGGCACCGAGATACATGTTGTAGAGCCCGACCGGCGCCTGGCTCGGCACCGTGAAACTCGCCGCGCCGCCGCGCAGGACCGTGTCCTGGTGCAGCGTCACCGCCGCGGTCGCGGGGCCGGAGTCGCAGTCGAACCAGAAGTTGTAGAGCCCGTTCCAGCGCAGCGCGTTGCCGGAAGGCGACGTCCACGCGATCTCGCCGCCGTTCACCGCGAACGTCCAGTCGTTGCTCGCGTCGAGGGGCACGTCGGTGTCGTGGAACCCGGCGTTGAGCACGCGCGCGGAGCTGCACACCGGCACGCGGAACGACTTGATGCCGCCGGCATTGTCGCGGTTGTGCGCGGCGTACTCGTAGTGCCACACGCCGTTCACCGGCCCGGTCACCTTGACCGCGACGTAGACGCGGCCGTCGGCCACGCCGTTGGCGTTCGAGTCGATGCTCGCGCCGATCCAGCGCTGCAGCACGGTGCCCTGGAGCTGCCCGCCGGCGTCGCTGAACGACGCGGTGCCGTTGCCGGCGAAGGACACGTTCATGGGTCGCGACGCGATGTTGTTGCCGCGGTTGGCGTCCGGCTCATTGAGGAGCCCGAGCGGGCTGCCGTTCGGCTGCGGGCAGGGCTGGCCGTTCGAACCGACGGAGGTCTGCGTCCAGCTCGCGATGACGTACTCGGCCGCGTAGAAGTACGCGCCGCCGCCCACGAGTTCGCTGTCGTTGATGCGCACGCGCCAGCCGGCGCCGCTCGGGGGGAAGCGCAGGCTCTCGGCCCCGTCGCAATCCTGCGGCGGCGGCACCGTTGGGAAGCCGCGGTCGAAGAGTGAGCAGTTGACCGTCCACACGCCCGTCCAGGGATCGATCTCGTCCGGCGGCGCGAGCCCGTAGTTCGAGCCGTTGTTCCCCGTGGAGTAGGTGTCGGAGCAGCGGATGCCGAGCCACGTGCCGTCGCTGGGATAGCTGCACGAGAAGCACTGGCTGCTGCTCAGCGCGTAGAAGCCGTGCTTCACGTAGCTGCGGTCGGAGATCTGGTAGAGCCGGCCGTTGAGTTCGCGCACCGCCATGAAGGCGATGAACGGGTGCCGCGGATCCATCGCCTGCCGCCACGGCACGTTGATGGTCCCGGGGTTGCACGACGTCGTCGCCATCGACATGCCGACGTAGCCGCTGCCCACGGCGCCGGTGCGGCCCTGGTAGGCGAGTTCCGGGCCGAGGATGCCGAGGCTCACGTCGACGCCCGGGTGGGCGCCGGGCTGGGCCAGGGCTGGCGCGAACGACGTCGCGATGACACCGAGGAGAAGAGAGGCCGAACGGACGAGATCACGCATGGAGGAGAGACTCGCGGAGGAAGGGCCGGCGGGCGCGAGCGCGCCGGGCGATCGAAGCCGGGAGCGCACGAGCTTACCGCGCGGCCTGAGTCCCGCACGGGGGGCGGGTGGGATCCTCCCGGCCCGGGACGGGCGGCCCGGTGGCATCAGGGCCTCGCCGAGGCAGGGGCGCGCGCCCTCCTCCCGACTCTCGCCTACCCGCCGAAGTGTGCCAGCACCCACGCGATCACCTCCGCCTGCTCGGCGTCGGTGAGGGAGTGTTCAGCGGCGGTGGAACTCCCCGTCTGACGCAAGCTTGGCGGTCCTTCGGTTCACCCGCGTGGGACCGCCGCGTCCTCGCTGAGGGCACCACGCGTGCGGTTCTTCCTCGCTACGATGCATCGCACGTTCTCGAGCGCACAGCGCCGCGGCACCGAGGGCACCGAGCACCGACAGGCCCCAGCGCACGGGCTGGTTCTTTCCAACTGCGTCATGATCACCCCCCTACTCTCGTGCGTCCTGGCTCCCACGTTGCCAGCCCCCCAAACCACCTGGAGTGAGGTCCCGCAGGTGATGCGGCGCTACCGGCACGCCATGGCGCACGACTCGGCCCGGGGCGTCACCCTCCTCTTCGGTGGCCAGTCCACCGCTTCTCTGCGAGATGACCTATGGGCTTGGGATGGCTCAACGTGTGACATTCATCCCGCTCCGGTCAGAGCAGGCGTGATGCGAACCATGCAGGTCTCGGTTTCGTTGAAGTGCTCGCCGCTCATCGTCCGCGCTTGTCCGACGGGGGCTTGCGAAGCTGCCGACCCGCGGCATCTCGAAGATCGAGAGCCTGCCGGAAAACCGGATGGATCTCCCACGTAACGCCACCATCCCTGTTCGTGCGAGTCCTCAAGAGATCGGGGGCATCCACAAAGGAGAGGTGCTCGTACTCGTTGCCCACAAGCTGTCTCCTGGCCGTCAGGAACCCGATCTGGAAGAGAAAGCTGGCAACATCCACTGGGCCAGCCACGACGACCACGCCGTGGATTCGAGGATTCACGCCCTGAAGAACCCGGCGGCTGATGAGCTTCATCAGCTCATCGGTCGCGTATTCCTCTGACTGACCTTGGAAGGCGGACATCAGCTCTTCGATTTCAGCACACTGAGGCCGAAACTCAGCCACCGTGTCGGCGATGCGCCGACGTCCGAACGGCTCCAGGCACGCGAATACGTCGTTCTGCGTGATGCGAACTCGTCTCGCGCCCACCGCGAGCGTCGCTGCCTCCCGGCACAGCTCGATCAACCAGCGCGGGCGACGCCGGGACAGCGTCGTCAAGGGAACCGATGCCTCACGAGGACGACCACCCCAGATCATCGGCGACTCGAACACCATCGAGATGATCTGATCCCGATCTGAACCTCGCACCCCGCGAGCCCCGGTGACGCGCGTGAGGTAGCCCCGGATTCTCGCGGCGAGCAACTCGCGCATGTCGTCCCCGGACCACCGAAGGTCGACACAATACTGACTCACCTTGGATAGCGCCTCATCTTCGAAACTGATCGTGACCCAGGTGTTCGGTCGAACTGCCAACCGCATTCTCAACTGCGGGACGCAGAGCACAAGTTCTCGCGCGGCGATGAGAAGGAGCTGACCTTCGCTTTGTGCGTCAAGTCGTTCTTGAAGTTCTCGTCGACGTCGTCGTCGAAGAGCCAGATCGCGTCATTCCTCTCCGCCCAGCGCCGGACGAGCCCCTCGGGGTTACGGGGTTTGGCGTCGGTGGGCTGCACCGGCGAGTCGGAGAACTTCAGGCGATCGAGAACCGCCGAGACGAACCCACGAGATCTGTAGCCGCCTCTCTCGCCTCCTCGACCAAGGACATGCTGTCGTCAGACCAAGCCATGCCGATGCTCTCGCCAATCTTCGAGGCGAGTAGCTGAAGCATGCTCCCCTTCCACGCACGAACCCAACTGTCGGTGTCAGTTGCCTGGAGTGCGGGTGACAGCTGCTTCCCACGGGCCTCGATGAGTAGTGGGGATTCGTCGGCACGCAGCCGCGTCGCGACCAGTCGCAGCAAGGCCGACTTGCCCTCGCCCTTGAACGCGCGTGCGATGCAGATCGGCCTGTTCGGGTCGGTGAACACGGGCACTTCCGGGCGATCGATCGCGTAGGCCCGAAAGACCTCAAGATCCTCGTCTTCCGCCGCATCATTGCCGAAGAGGTTGGGCGCCCTCAGATCGATCTGGAAGTCAGCCATCAGCTGCCTTCGGGGAGTAGGGACGCGCCCGCGCCCGCGCGGGCGAAGAGACCGGGCAGGCTCCACCGTGCTCCGGTCCGGACATCGGCAAGCCGGCGGAAGGAGGCCTCCGCCTTGGTGCGATCGAAGTAGTCAAGGCTCCTCGCGACGCCGGAGGACGGAAGTGGCGCGACGAGCCACGCGGGTCGAGCCCTCGCGGAGCCACTCCTCACGTCCCTCCCTGGCTCTCCAGCTTCGGAAGCGCGTGCTCCACGACCTGCACCACGAGATCGGAAACGGTCATCCCCAGTTCGTCGGCGACGTCTTGCACCCGCGCCTTCTGCTCCGGCGTGACTCGGAGCTTGATCGACTCGGATCGTCTCGATCGAGGGTTGAGCTTCGTGGCCGTCAAGGCGTTGACGGCCTTCCTCAGCTTCGCGGCGGCTCGGGTTCGTGGCATCGACTTGTGCTTGCACTTGGAGTGGTCGGTGCACATTCTGTAGGCCATGCGACGGCCAGTCAAACGAGACCGCTCGATCCTGTTGGTCGCGCCTCAGCCTTGGGAGTCGTCGCTCCCGGTCTGCTACGCTCGGGAGAGAGGTGGCCGCGATGGCACGATCTGATCTTCTGCTGGCGATGGTTCGTGCTGGTGCAGCGGGAAACCGGACCTTGTTTCGCAAGGCAGCCGAGGCGGTTATCGCCGAGGAGCGGTCGAAGCGACACGACGTCCTGGCCGAGCAGTTGTCGCAAGAGCTACTGAACCACACGCAGGCCCCGAACGGCTCTGTCCTGGCCGGCCCTCGCGTCCAGGACTGGCTGCTGGAGTTGACCCCGCAGCGCCGCCTTCACGATTTGGTCCTCGAGCCCGAGGTCGCCTCGACGATCCAGGAAGTGATCGAGGAGCAGCGGCGAGGAGATCTGCTGCGGTCCCACAACCTCACGCCGCGAAACCGCATTCTCCTGCTCGGGCCGCCGGGCAACGGCAAGACCTCCCTCGCAGAGGCGTTGGCTGGTGAGCTGATGGTGCCGCTGCTCGTCGTCCGCTACGAATCGGTGATCGGCAGCTACCTCGGCGAGACGGCGTCGAGACTCGGCAGGCTCTTCGACATCGTCCGAACTCGGCCATCGGTGCTGTTCTTCGATGAGTTCGACACGCTCGGCAAGGAGCGCGGCGACACACACGAGACCGGCGAGATCAAGCGCGTCGTCAGCTCGCTCTTGACGCAGGTGGATGCGCTCCCGCCGCACGTCTGCCTTGTGACGGCCACCAACCATGATGAGCTTCTGGATCGTGCCGTGTGGCGACGGTTCCAAGTCCGGCTCGCGCTGAACCCGCCGACTCGCGACCGAGCCACGGCGCTGCTGGCGAAGCTGTGCGAGCGCGTGGGATTCGACCTTGGATACTCGCCGCGCACTCTCGCCGACTATCTGAAGGGGCTGAGCTGCGCCGAGCTTGAGGAGTTCGTGCTCGATGTTGCTCGGCAACGAGTGCTCTCATCGCCAGGAGCGAGGGGAGCTCAGATCACGAAGACCCGACTCGCGCAGTGGAAGGTGCGCGCCGGGCGACCGACAAGTCGATCTCAGGAGGGGGAGAACGATGGAGCAAAGGCCACTACTGATTCTGCCTGAGGCGGCCGCAGCGACACCGCCGAGGCGGAGAGGCGGCGGCCCCGACATCACGTTCCCGTCGCCCGGCCGGCAGGGAGAGCGACTTGGGAGGAAGTTCGAGCGCATCCGGGAGGGATTCACACAGCTCGCAGCGGCGGTAGAGGGACTTGAGCCCGAGTTCGTGGTCGTCTTCGAGGCGAGCGACTCGATCGAGAACGTCGCGAAGGCGGCATCCAACGTGCTCGGGCTGGAGTGGCTCGCCGAGTGGGACCTTCCGGGCGCCGAGCAGGATGCGGACTTCAGGATCGACGACAAGCCCGACGACCTGATCCCGCTGCGGCTCTTCGCACTCAGCAGCAACCAAGTGGCCATCGATCGGCTGATCGGTTTGTGGAACGAATGGCAGCGTGAACCCGGCAAGAGGGCGGCAAGTGGCTTCGGCCCCTTCAAGAACCTCTTTCGCACACTGCGTGACCTGCGACGGTGGGATGCTCGTGATCGGATCCTGGATACCGGAATCCTCGAAGACTGGCGTGAGAACCTGCGACTGCGAGCCAAGACCATGCGGTTCGAGGTGGAGCTGTGGTTTCGGCACGATGATTCGCGACGTGACGCGGCGTCCGCCGAGGTCACCCGCGCCTTGTCCGAGAACGGAGGGCGCGTTGTCGGCGAGTGCTCGCTGGAGGCCATTCGCTATCACGGCTTGCTCGTGGAGTGCTCTCGCGATTTCGTCGTGACTGCTATCGAGGCGATCAAGCGTCTCGAATCTGGTCGGCGCGACGGTCTTACTTCGCTGCTCATCTGCGATGAGGTCATGTTCCTTCGTCCACGGGCACAGGCCGGGGTTCTCAGTTCGACCGACGAGGTCGAGCCGGCAACCGCGAAGAGGGGGGCCACCGTCACTGGCGACCCCGTCGTGGCCCTACTCGATGGCCTGCCTCTGGAGCGGCACCACGCACTCGATGGTCTCATCGAGATCGATGACCCGGACGACTTCGCGTCCGCATATCGTCCTGAGCAGCAGATCCACGGGACCTCGATGGCGTCGGTCCTGGTCCACGGCGACTTGGCGGCCGAGGAACCGCACCTGCCGCATCCGGTGCATGTGCGCCCGGTGATGGTCCCCCATCCCGACAACGGGCGAGAGGAGTTCCCCAGCGATCGCCTGTTCGTGGATCTCCTACATCGAGCAGTGCGCCGCATGCTCGTCGGCGACGACACGGTAGCTGCGACTGCTCCCACGGTGCGGATCATCAACCTCTCACTCGGCAACCCCTCGCGGCCGTTCGCGCGGGAGATAAGTCCGCTGGCGAGGTTGCTCGACTGGCTGGCGTGGGAACACAAGGTCGTCTTCGTGGTGAGCGCCGGCAACTACGAAGACTCGGTCGACATCCCGCTCTCGCGGGAGGCCATCGAGGCACTCCCCGACAGAGATCGAGTGCAAGCGGTCCTGCGCTTCTTCCAGAACGCTCAAGGGCGGCGACGGCTGATCTCGCCGGCCGAATCGCTGAACGCAGTGACCGTCGGCGCGCTGCACGAGGACGCATCGCAAGCGCCTTTCGATGGGGACATCCTCAGTGGCCACAGCTACCCGAGTCCCGCGAGTCGCAACGGACCGGGCTACGGCGGGAGCGTGAAGCCGGAGATCTTCATGCCGGGCGGTCGCCAGCTGTATCGGCCACGAATCGCTGGGAGTGCGGAGACCTCCCGGTTCGAGCCGATCCGCACCTCGAACCCGCCCGGGACCCGGGTTGCCGCTCCCGGCCAAGCGGGATCGCTGTCGAGCAGTGCGCACACTCGTGGGACCAGCGTCGCCGCTGCTCTTGCCTCTCGCTTGGCGTCGCGCATCCTCGTCTCTGTGCAGAGCCTGATCGCGCAGGCGGCGTACTTCGACGAGTCGCTCATGCCGTCGGTCGTGAAGGCGTTGCTGGTGCATGCCGCGAGATGGACGGATCCTCTCGAAGTGCTCGACGAACTGACGATCGCGGAGCACTGGTCGGAGGAGCGCCGGAAAGCAGCACAGCTCCTTGGCTACGGACAAGTTGACCCTGACCTCGCGCTGTTTGCGACGGAGCGCCGGGTCGTTCTGGTCGGCGGCGGTTTCCTCGGCAAGGGTCAGGCACATCGCTACTCCATTCCGATGCCGGCTGAGATGGGTGGCGTGGACTGGCGTCGCCGTCTCGTGACGACATTGGCTTGGATGACGCCGATCAACATCGCGACTCGCAGGTATCGCAAGGCGAACCTGTTCCTGAGCGGTGAGTCACTCGGAGAGTGGTTCGAAGCCACGAACCAGGCAGACGACAGCTTGGCGGGCCGCGGCACGGTCGCGCATCTCGTGCGGGAATCGGAGAAGCGTCTCGTTCTGATGGAGGACGCTCAGCTGGCGATCCAGGTGAACTGCGCCGAAGACGCCCCGGTTCTCTCCGAGCGCGTGCCCTACGGCTTGGCCATCACGCTCGAGATCGCGGAGCCGGTCGAAGTAGACATTCAGGAGTCGGTGCGTGCGAGGCTTGCCGTGCCCGTGCGTGCCCAAGCCTGATCGCGATCGAGCATTCCCTCCGTGCGCCGAGGAAGAGCGCGCCGGCGTGGTGGAGATGTGGGCGCGCGGCGTCGGGGTCTTCGAGCATGACCTCAAGGTGCTCGGGGGCGAGCGCGTTGCAGGCCGCGAGGCGGTTGGGGGGTGCTCAGCGACAACTACACCTGCGCGCTGACGACAACAGACCTGTGCATCCGGGCAAGGGCTGAGAGCGCCCAAAGCCCGCGGACGATGGAGCGCTCGAGGGAGCCTCGCAGGAGTCGCCAT
>CAYQMF010000056.1:0-38192 GCA_964418595.1 uncultured candidatus Brocadiaceae bacterium | reverse complement strand
CTGGTCTCCACCAGGAAGTCGTGCCCGGTCAGCACGAAGCCGTGGCCGAACGGCAACGCATCCGCCGTCGGGTGCTGCGCATTGCTCAGGTACTCCATCTGCAAGAGGAGCCCCATGCGCGGCGCGTACGAGGGCAGCGACAGCAGCGTGAACGGGTGGAGGAAGGCCCCCGTAGCCGGTGCGACCGTGCCCTCGGCACCCAGCGCGAACGACACGCCGTGGCCGTGCGGGTGCGCGAAGGGCGTCCCGGCCAACGCGAATCCCTGGAGCGCGGCGCCGCCATCGTCGCCGGGTGCCGGGACCGACGCGCCGCCGCGGATCAGCGCGCCGAGGTCGTGCGGCCGCGGGCCGATCCGCGCGTAGTTGGCGGCGGGGGGCATTCCCGCAGGGAAGGTCGCAAAGACCGGCACCTGCAGCTTGTCGCAGAACGCGCCGTCCTGGTTGTCCTCGCTGCCGAGATCGCCACGACCCGGCGTGACGTTCGCAACGTCCTCCAGCGCCGGACCCCAGCTCCGCCCTCCGCCCTTCAGTTCTGCCCCGCTACTTCCTGGAGATCCAGGGCTTCCCGCTGGCAACGCCTGCCGAACCGCTCCTTCCTGCCCCGTGACTGGGGCAACGACAGACAACGCCGTCAGAGCCAGAAGGAAGGAAGGAGCAAACCGAGTGCCGAACTCACGACGCGTGTCTCCATCTGGGTCTCCATTGCGCGAGGAGCGTGCCGTGCGGGTGACCACCTGTCAAGGGGCAGCAGGCAGGGTGGGCAGGGTGTTGTTCCAGAACACATACCACCAGACGGAAGCCGCGACCGGCCCGACACGGGACCCACCGACCTATGGCTTCTGACCTCACATCGCTGCGCGCTGCACCGGCCGCCGCACCACACACCACAGCCCGGCGAGCACGAGGCTCGCGGCCAACGCAAACGTCACATCGAGCGTCTCGCCGAGCCCGATCCAGCCGGCCGCGGCGGCGATGAACGGTTGCAGGAAGATGTAGAAGGCCGTGGTCGACGCCGCCACGCGCGCCAGCGCGACAGTTGAGCAGATACGCGAGCATCGTCGGGAAGACGAGCACGTAGGCGAGCGAGAGCCAGGCGTCGCAGTCCGCGGGCGGCGGGACGAACGACGCGTCCCGCGCGAAGAACGGCACCGTCCAAGTCGACAGCGCGAACACCCACGCAATCAGCACGAGCGGCGGGTACCGCATCGCCAGCGGCTTGGCGATGACGCGGTACATCGAGTAGCTGAACGCGTTGGTGCGTTGGTCACGATCAGCAGGTTGCCTCGTTTGTCGACGGTTCGCCCCGCCGACTCGATCCTCGTCCCGCGGCAGAGCAGGGTCGTGGAGCAGGGGACGCACGCGGAGCTCGGCGACCCGATGTCCTCCCGAGCCCCGAACCGCTCAGGCCTTCCTGAGGCTGCGGGCGTAGGCGATCCGGACCCGATCGAGGGTGGCCGCGGTCGTCCGATACACGCCGCGCGCCGTCGTGCGCTCCAACACACCCGCATGGATCCAGTTGGCGAAGGTCGTCCGTGGCACACCAAAACCGATCAGCAGCGCCGGCGTGACCTCGAGGTCGGGCCCGAACACGTCACCGAAGCCGTCGTCGTCGACGGCGACGGCGCGCGCTCGGCGAGGCTTGCGCAGTGAGACCACCTCGGCGGGTCCCTTCCTCGCTGGCACCTTCCTGGCTGGCACCTTCCTCGCAGGGCGCTCGGTCGCGGCTGGCCTGACCACCGTGGGCGCCGCTCGCCCGGAGGCCGCCTCCCCCACTTCGAGTTCGATGCCGAAAATCCCCCCCAGGTCGGCATCCTCGAGAGCGTTGCCGACGCGACTCGGTGCGGCGCCAGCGAACCCCTCAGCCCCCGCCGCGGCCGCGATCAGGTCCTTGCTGTCGACCTGTCGCAGCGTGAAGAACAGCTCGGGCTCGGCGTCGAAGCGCGCGCCCACGCCATACAGCACCGCGGCCACGTGCTTGCACATCGAGGCGTAGTCGGGGCACGAGCAGGTGAACTCGATCTCTCTCGGCGCCGGGAACAGGCCGGCCTCGGCCCGCGCCAGCACCTGCATGACCGCGTCGGAGAAGCGACCCTGCAGCAGGTCGAGGAGCGAGCCGATGCGTCCGGAGCACTCGGCGACCAACGTGCGCCAGCGGGCGGCGGCGAGACTCCTGATCTTCACGGCAACCGTGTAGATCTCCGAGCCGCTCACCAGCGCATCGACGTTGCCCCCTCCGATCCTCAGGTCGATCACCGAGCCGTTGCGGGCATAGGTGCGGCCGCGCGGCAGGCGGTTGCTGTAGTCGCTGTAGCGCTCGAGGTTGTCACACCACGCCTTGCCCCAGAACGATCTGGCGATCTTGCGGCCGGCGATCACGACCGGCTGCATGGCCACGCCGTCCTTGGCCAACTCCTTCGCGCGTCGTTTCGCATTCGCCCGCCGCGACCCGAGCGGAACGTAGCGCCGCCACCGCCGGTACCTCTCGTAACGCATCGGTTCAAGAATCGCCGGTCGCACGCACCAGGTCCAGCGCGACGAACTCCAACAGCTCCGCGTTGCTCATCTCCGTGAGCATCCTGCCCCCATCCGCACCGAGGATCTCGCCGGCGAGCTGCCGCTTGCCCTCGATCAACGCGTCGATCTTCTCCTCGATCGTGCCGCGGCAGACGAACTTGTGCACCAGCACGTTGCGGCGCTGGCCGATGCGGTAGGCGCGGTCGGTGGCCTGGTCCTCGACGGCCGGGTTCCACCAGCGGTCGAAGTGGATCACGTGGGTGGCCGCGGTCAGGTTGAGGCCGGTGCCTCCGGCCTTGACCGACAGCACGAACCACGGCACCGCATCGTCGGTCTGGAACCTCTCCACGCGCCGCCGACGTTCCGCCAACGGCGTCGCGCCGTGCAGCACGAGGCCGGGCTGCCCGAACACGCTCGCCAGATGCGCCGCCAGCGGGTCCGTCATCTCCTTGAACTGCGTGAACACGAGGGCCTTCTCGCGCCGGCTGCCGATCGACTCGCAGATCTCGGTGAGGCGCGCGAACTTGCCGCTCGCCGCCGGGTCGAAGGCCGCCTCACCGAGCCAGTGCGACGGGTGATTGCAGATCTGCTTGAAGCGCAGCAGGAACGCCAGCACGACGCCGCGGCGCGCGATCCCGTCGAGGCCCTGTTTCGCGTCGAGCTGCCGGGCCAGGGCAAGCACCGCGTCCTGGTAGAGCGCGGCCTGGGTCCGCGTCAGGTTGCAGAAGGCCTTGACCTCGGTCTTGTCCGGCAGGTCGCGGATGACGCTCCGGTCGGTCTTCATGCGGCGCAGGATGTAGGGCGAGACGAGCCGGCGCAGCGGACCGAAGTCCGGCGGCTCGCGCCGCTCGAGGGACTTCGCGAACTTCGTGAACTCCGCGGGCGAACCCAGCAAGCCCGGGTTGAGGAAGTCGAACAGCGACCAGAGGTCGCCGAGGCGGTTCTCGATCGGCGTGCCGGTGAGCGCGATCCGCGCGCGCGCCTGCACGGCCTTGACGGCGCGCGTCTGCTTTGCGCCGGGGTTCTTGATCGCTTGCGCCTCGTCGAGCACCGCCAGGTCGAACGGGACCTTGGTGAGCCAGGGCAGACGCACCACGGTGCCGTAGGTCGTGAGCACGAGGTCGGTGCCGGCGAGGTCCGCCGCCTTGACGCGCGCGAGCACTTCGGGTGCGGTCGACGCCGGGTGGGCGAGGAACGTGACGAGCCCCGGGGCGAAGCGCTCGATCTCCGCCTGCCAGTTGGCGAGCAGCGAGGCCGGCGCGACCAGCAGGCTCGGGCGGCCCTTGCCTTCTCGCTGCAACCGCAGCAAGAGCGCGAGCACCTGGATCGTCTTGCCGAGCCCCATGTCGTCGGCGAGGCACGCGCCGAGCCCCAGGCGCGTGAGCAGCGCGAGCCACTCGACGCCAGTCTCCTGGTACGGCCGCAGCGTCGCCGCGAGTTCCTTGCCCGGCTTGCTCGCGGCGGTCGTGTGCGGGTCGCGCAGCATCGCCAGCGTCGCCTCGAGCCACGCGCCCGCGTGCACCTCCGACCAGCGCGGCGCATCGAGCGGCGGTTCGCTCGCCGTGGCACCGATCGGCGTGCCGGCGAGGAGCCGCATGCCCTCGAGGAAAGTGAGCCCGGCGCGGCCAGCCCGGCGTTCGACCTCCTGCCAGTGCTGCAACACCTCGCGCAGCCGCGCGCGATCGATCTCGACCCACTGCCCGCGCAAGCGCACGAGGCCATCGGCGCCTGCCAACAGTTGCTCGATCTCGCGCGCGGTCAGCGGTTCGCCCGCCAGCGTGAGGGTCGCGTCGAAGTCGAGCATCGCGTCGAGCCCGAGCGTCGACGGCGCCTTGCCGCCGACCGTCACCGTCATCTGTGGACGCGGTGGGGCCTTCGCCCGCCACCAGTCTGGCACGCGCACGACCACGCCCGCGGCCTCGCACGCCGGGATCGCCTGCAGGAAGTGCCAGGCTTCGTCCGCGCTCCAAGCCAACGTCTGGAAGATCGCGCCGTCCTCGAGCATGGCCGCCACCAGCGGGCTCTGGTCCGCCGCGCGCTGCACCGGTTGCAGCAGCGCGAGCAGCGCCTGCTTGTCGCGCGCGTCCGCCGACTCGGCGACGGCGCGACCGAGCGGCCGGTGTTGCAGCTTCGTCGCTGGCCCGACCCGCGTCGTGTAGGTGGCGAGGAAGGCGAACGGTCGGCGCGGGTCGTCCTTGCGCTCGGCGAGGTGGAAGTGCACGCGACCGACGAGGTGCCAGATCGGGCTGCGCCGGCGCAGGAACTCCTCGACCGTGGTCTTCTCGCGCGCGATCTGCTGGCGGAACGCGGCCAGCGCGTCGGCCCACAGCGTCGCCAACACCTCCGCACTCAGGTACTCGGCGCCGACGAACGGAGGCACGGCGGCGGCGAGCGCTTGCAGTTCGTCGCGCGGCGCCGCCACGTCTGCACCCTCGCGCTGCTGTTCGATGTCGGGCAGGCTGCAGAGCCGCGCCACCAGCATGCTGCCGACGTCGCGAAAGAACTGGAAGCTCGGCGGCAGCACGGTGCCGATCTCTGCCGCCCCGAGATGCAGCACGCCGTGACCCTGGCCCTTGGCGAACGCCGCGCCGATCCGCGCGGCTACGGGGCCGGAGACCGAGGCCTCAGACGGTGGGGTCGGGCCGAGATGCAGCCTGCCCTGCGGTGAGAGCGCGAGACCGAGCGCTTCGGGCAGCGCGGCAGCGGGAGTGGATGGCAGTGGTTCGATGGCAGTGGTTCGTCCCGTGGCGGAAGGCGGGCGGGATGGTAGCGAAACAGCGATCGCTGGCGACTGTCTTGCTCGGCGCACAATCCGCCGAGATGTTTGGCGACTACCGCTTCGGCCCGAAGCGCGCACCGCCGACGGGCGGCGTGACGCGGTCGGCGACAGCTCTGGAACTTCGCAACTGCTACGAGTGGCTGGCCGTGTGACCTGCACTCGTGCGAGGTTCCCCGACCCGGACCTACGTGCAGCGATTCCCATCCGTCGCCGGGTGATCCGAACCGCCCGGGCGGCGCCGCTTCGCGGATCGACGTCCCCGTCACGATGTCGACGTTTCTCTCCAGCTCTCCCCGGCGGTGAGCGGTGGTCGCTGGCCTGAGGACTCGTGGTACCGGTGCCCGCTCACCGCACGTCGCCGGGTAGACGATCGCTTGCGTCGGCCCGGGACTGCCGGCTCGCTTCCTTGCGCAACTGCTTCTTCGCCCGCTGTGCGCGCGCCCGTGCCTCGACCGACATCACGACCTCCGGCCGCTCCCGGCCGAACCTCTGGTAGTAGAGGTGCTCGATGAACTGCGGCAGCGGCGCCTTCCAGTGCGCCTGATCGTGGTTGTCGAGCTTGCCGAGTTTCCGCGGGTTCATCCCGAGTTCGCGCGCCATCTGCACGTGGGCGTGCGACAGCCCGTGGCGTGTCCGCGCCTCGACCCAGTCCTGGAGATGCTGCGGGAGAGCCTTCCTGCCCATGTTTCACCACCCGTCCCCGCGCCACTGGCGATACGCCTCGATCCACTCCGTGCCCTCGGGCGGGGGTGACGGCAGCGGGAGATCGAGGATCGGGATCGCTTGTCGGCTGCGGCCGCGTCGGCAGATGGCCACGATCTGTTCGCTGGCGCTCAGATCCACCCGTTCGACCGTGACCGGAACCCCGAGCACGGTGGTCTCGAAGGGTACCGGCAGTTGCTCGTCGATCATCGTGAACCAGCCCATGGTCTGCTCGGACTCATCGTGGGCGTCGACGATCGCCTCCTCGATCATCTCGGCAATCCGCGCCTTGGGGATGCGTGGCGCTGCCCGGTTCCTCCGTGTCATGCGAGCGACCCCCTCCTCAGTCCGTCTCCGCCTCTGTCCGGTTCTCGAAGTGCTTGCGGAACATCCTCTCCGCTTCGATCTCGTCTTCCTTGGTGAACTATCTCACTGCCGAGCATGAGTGGTCCTCGATTGCGCCATGGAAGGAAGTGCCCCCGCCGCGAACGCGCTCACAGAAGTCTGCACGGCCTGCCCAGGCAGGTCCACCAGTGACCCGGCCGGCTCGGCGCGACCCGGCGCGCGGCATTCTCGCAGGGAACGAGCTACGCTCACCGCCGATGTGACCACCGATCCCGAAGCCGAGATCGCCCGAAGCGAAGCCCGGTTGGCCGAGCTGAAGCGCGAGGAGGCGGAGCTTCGAGCACGGCTCGAACGGCTGCGCCGCGATGCCGCCGATGACGGCGGCGAGGTTTCGTCCTCGCCCCGTTCTCCAGTTGGCGAGGCGACCCAACCCCCCACGCCGGCCGACAAGATCCGGTTGTTTCGGAGCCTGTTCCGTGGTCGCGGCGATGTCTTCCCTCGGTTCTGGGCCAACGCGAAGAAGCGCAAGCAGGGCTACGCGCCGGCGTGCGCCAACGAGTGGGTCCGCGGCTTGTGCGAGAAGCCCCGCGTCAAGTGCGGCGAGTGTCCCAACCAGGCGTTCCTCGCGGTCGACGATCACGTGATCCAGGACCACCTCCAGGGCCGCCACGTGCTCGGTGTCTACCCGCTGCTCGAGGACGACACGTGCTGGTTCCTGGCGGTGGACTTCGACAAGGATGGTTGGAAGGAGGACGTTGCGGCCTTCGCCCAGGCCTGCGCGGCGTTCGAGCTGCCGGCGGCCGTGGAGCGGTCGCGATCCGGGAACGGCGCCCACGTCTGGTTCTTCTTCGAAACGCCCGTCGATGCCGGCGCAGCGCGCCGGATGGGCTGCTCCCTGATCACGGCGACGATGTCCTCGCGGCACGAGCTGCGGATGACGTCCTACGACCGGCTGTTCCCCAACCAGGACACGACGCCGCGGGGAGGCTTCGGCAACCTGATCGCGCTGCCGCTCCAGTACCACGCTCGACAGGTCGGCAACACCGTCTTCGTGAACGAGCGGTTCGAGCCGATCGAAGACCAGTGGTCGTTTCTCGCCTCCCACCCACGAATCCCGGCAGCCCGTGTCCACGACCTCGCCCGCGACGCGAGTGAGCGCGGACAGGTGCTCGGGGTGCGCTCGTCGGGCGAACTCGGGGAGGAAGAAGCGAAGCCATGGCTCCGGAAACCCTCGCGCAAGGCGCGGGTCCCGGCGATCGCCGGTCCGGTTCCCGCGCAGGTTCGCGCAGTCCTCGGGCAGCAGATCTTCGTCGAGAAGCGCGGCCTGCCTTCCCCGCTGCTGAACCAGATCAAGCGACTGGCGGCGTTCCAGAATCCGGAGTTCTACGAGAAGCAGGCGATGCGCTTGTCGACGGCGCGCACGCCCCGCGTGATCGGCTGCGCGGAGGAGACGGTCCTGCACATCGGGCTGCCGCGGGGGTGTCGCGCCGACCTGGAGGAGCTGCTGCGCTCGCACGGCATCGCGCTCGTGGTCCAGGACGAACGGACCGACGGGGAGCCCCTGGAGGTGGCTTTCCACGGCGAGCTCACCGCGGTGCAGCAGAGGGCTGCCGCCGATCTGCTCGGTCACGACGCCGGGGTCTTCGTGGCGCCGCCGGGCTCCGGGAAGACCGTCGTGGGAGCCCACGTGATCGCGGCGCGCGGTCGCAGTGCCCTCGTTCTGGTCCATCGCACCCAGCTCCTCGACCAGTGGCGGAGCCAGCTCGCCCTGTTCCTGGACCTCCCGCTCCGGGACGTCGGACAGATCGGCGGCGGCAAGCGCAAGGTCACCAGCCGCCTCGACGTCGCGATGATCCAGAGCCTGGTGCGCCGAGACCAGGTCGACGACATCGTCGGAAGCTACGGCCAGTTCGTCGTCGACGAGTGCCATCACGTGCCGGCGGTGTCGTTCGAGCGGGTGATGCGCGAAGTGCGGGCGCGGCACGTCCTCGGGCTCACCGCGACACCGCAGCGCCGCGACGGCCACCACCCCATCCTGGAGTTCCAGCTCGGGCCGCTGCGGCACCGGATCGATCCGAAGAGCCAGGCCGGCCGGCGTCGGTTCGAGCATCGCCTCTTCGTGCGCGAGACGAGCTGGGCCCTGGAGGCGAGCGCAGACCGGCCCCGCATCCAGGACCTCTACCGTCGCCTCGCCGTCGACGCAGAGCGCAACCGGATGATCGTGGACGATGTCGTGCAGGCGCTCGAGGAACACCGCTCGCCGATCCTCCTGACCGAGCGGCGCGACCATCTGGAGTTCTTCGAGGACCAGTTGCGCGGCGTTGCCCGGAACCTGGTCGTGCTCCGCGGCGGGATGGGCGTCAAGCAGAGGCGCGAGGTCGCGGGGCAGTTGGCGACCATCCACGAGGACGAGGAGCGGCTCCTGCTCGCGACCGGCCGCTTCATCGGCGAAGGGTTCGATGACGCCAGGCTCGACACGCTCTTCCTGGCGATGCCGGTGTCGTGGCGAGGCACGCTGGTGCAGTACTCCGGCCGGCTACACCGCAGCCACCACGGCAAGGTCGATGTCCGGATCTTCGACTACGTGGACCGCCGCGTCCCGATGCTTGCGAGGATGTTCGACAAGCGCTTGGCCGGTTACCGGGCGATGGGCTACCAGGTCGCCGATGCTCGCGGTCGTGACGAGCCTTCGAAGGCGAGCAGCTACGTCATCGAGTACGACGACGGACCCGGCGCGACCGAGGGCGAGTCGCTCTGACGCATGGCAACGAAGCGCACCAGGAAGTCAGCCGCGGGCAGCGCGCCGACACAGGCTTCGAGCAAGCGGGCCCGGTCCAGGGCTCGGGGGCATGACGAGAAGGAAGCCAGGAGGCTCGGCTACCTGGGTGCCGAGGATGGCAAGCAAGTCTTGATCGCCCTCGTCGCCCGCCATCCAGAGCTGGTCTCCGAGGTTGCCGAGCTGGTCGAAGAGGTCCTCGGGTCGATGTCGTTCGAACGCGTCGCCGATGCGGTCCTCGAGGGGATCGCGAACCTCGAGATCCTCGACATGGGCAAGCGCAGCGGCCGCCAGCCCTTCGGCTACGTGGGTCCGGGAGAAGCGGCCGGAGCGATGATCGAGGAGGTGATCGAGCCGTTCGTGGACAGGATCGAACGGTGCGCAGCGATGGGGCTCCACGAGGCGGCACTCGAGGTGTGCCGAGGAGTCCTGCTCGGGCTGTATCGCGCCGAACGGTGCGACCAGTCGGAGGTCGTGGCCTGGATTCCGGATGGCCTGTCCGAGCTCACAGATACTCCGATCGGCGCGCTCGGTCGGTCTCGAGGACGCCGGGCTGGAAGCGGCCGTAGCCCGGTGCCGAAGGACCTGGCGCAGTTCGCGGAGGAGCTCCTGCCGGAGTGGACGTGGCTGCACCGGTGAGCGGGGCCGCATCGGCTGATCGGTTGATCCCTCCCATGCCGGGCCAGTTCGCGCAGCTCGCCTCGAGACAGATGGGGTTCTAGGCCATCAGCCGTCAGTTCGACTCGCCAGCCACAGGGACCTCCGTCAAACGCCGCAGCGCCAGCTCCAACAGCCGATCATCGAAGATCTGCAACTTCCGCCGGGCGGCCGAGCGCCCGCCAGGCCAACCCTCCAACCCGTGCCGGAGGCCAGGGACGGTTGCTTCGCACCCGGCTCGCGCCAGCAACCAATCCACGGTCGCCAGCAGTTCCATCCCCAGCGGTGACTCGAAGCCGTCGATGATCGCGGCGGTCTGCTCCAACGCTGGCAGGAACTCCTTCGCCTCGGCAGCGAGGAACGCGGCGACCGCGGCCTGCCGCGTCGGCTCGAACCAGATCGGATCGAATGGTCCGGCGTCTCCGAGGCGCTTCTCGCAATGGAGGTAGCTGCCGTCCAGTCGATCCAGCAAGTGACGAAGGTGATCGTCGTACGGTCCGAACCTGTTCGCGGTGAAGGTGAGCCGCAACGGATCAGGCAGACCCCGACTGGCGATGATCCGGTGCAGGAACCAGACCAGCTTCTGCACCTCGATCAGCGCGCACTCGATTCCGAGAACCGAGTACCGACGCACCAACTCGGCGACCAACGCGCGGGCGGGCGTCAGCTCTTCGACGCCCTGCCGCTTCGGAGCGTTCTGGTACTCCGCCGTCGGCTCGTAGACCACGACCTCCACCTGCGGGGCGGAGGCGAACGCCGCCTCGATCTCCTTGCGCACCTGCTCCCACTCCAGCCCCCCGCTGCCACATCCAAGCGGTGGGAGCGCGAGGGAACGGATCCCTCTACCCCGGACCTCGGCGACAAGATTGCGAAGCCCCTCGCGGATCCACTCCATGCGCGACGGGTGCCGCCAGTGCTTCTTGGTCGGGAAGTGGATGATCCAGCGCGGACCGTCCAGGTGTTGGGCCGGAGTCACCAGCACGCGCCCCACCTGCACTCCTTTCTGCTTGCAGGCCTCCACGTAGACCGCCGCACTTTCGGGGTAGCGATCCTTGAACATCAGCGCGATGCCCTTGCCCATGACGCCAACCTCGTTCACGGTGTTGACGAGAGCTTCTGCATCCGCGTCGAGCAGGTTGCCTTGCGTGAACCGTAGCATCATTCGAAGTACCACTCCGGACGCACAGCCAGTGTGCAGTCCACGCCACAACGCTTCAACTGCCCGTCCAGCTCATGTTTCTGCGCCTGACCGTGGCAGGCGATGCCCACGAGCGCGTCGATCGGCAGGACTGAGTGGACCAGGGTCTCGGCCTGGTACCGCTCGAAGCGCCCCGGGTCGTCGCGGTCCTTCCGGAAGTCCCGCGCCTGGAGCAGGGGCCAATCGATCAGGCCCAGCCCCTCCACGTCGGTCGCGAGCCGAGCGGTCTCCAGGTAGGCGTGCCGGTCGCTGATCACGAAGGACAGGCGTCGTTGCGCCAGGGTGGGGACCGAACTGACGAGGAACACGATCTCGGGCATGGGCACCGCGGCAACGCCCTTCCCGGTCTTGATGTTGAGGAGCATCGGCGACCAGGGCGTGAAGTAGAAGGGGACGTAGTCAGCGAGGGTGCCGCCGGATCCCACCAAGATGCGACGCTGCGCCCGCTTCTCGATGAGGTCTGGACTGCCGATGGGCCGGAAGCTCGGGTCGAACCTGGAACTGCTGCGGCTGCAGACGCCGTTCGCCAGGATCCAGGGCACGTTGGCGACGTGCGTGATCCGGAAGATCAGGGCCTTCTCGCGGTTGATCAGGGCCGCGCTCACGGCTCCGAAGGCCCTCTCGCAACGTAGGGCTCCTGACGATCTGCCGAGTCACGATCCGAGGTCTCCCCGCTCTCCAGCACATCGGGCATGTCGCCATCGACCTCCGCGGCCGACGATCCTGGTCGCCGTGGTGGACTCTGCCGCGATGCGGGCGAGGCGGGAGGTCGCCAGACACTCGTGGGTGGAGCCAGGAACTCCGCAAGCGTGTTGAACGAGGGTACGCGCGTCTCCATGGACAGTCCTCGCAGGAGTACCTCGCGTCTCCGCCGGCGCGCCTCCTGATCGGGGTTGACGATCACCAACGAGCGCGGGCCCTGCGACTTCACCGAGGTGCGAAACGAGGCCGTCGCGTGCAGATCCGTTGGTGGCAACGAGTAGCCGATCCGAACCCTCGACGATGCGCGACCGATGGCGATTGACGCGCGCTTCCACAACTGCTTGAAGATTCCTTGGTCGTAGGGCTTGTTCGACTCCGGCGGAATGATCGTGAACTTCGGCGTCTCCTCGAGCTTGGTGCAGGGGAGCTTCTCGAGGTGCAAGCCAGGCGGATCCTTGTGGTCCACCTGGAGATGCAACGACGCGTGCAGCTTCAGTAGAGGTAGCGTCTGATTCAGTCCGGCGGCCGACGACGGTCGCCAATCCGCGTCGCCCGTCACTCGCTTGCCCCGTGCCCCGAGCGGGATGCCGTAGCCGCAGCCGTTCTGTTGGACGAGCCAGTCCCAGAACGCGGGGCAGAAGTCGAAGCCGTAGTGGAGCCGCTTGGCCGCGATCAACACGTTGGCGTCGAGGAGGTAGCTCACGTGCGCTCGACTCCGAGGCGCCGGGCCAACGCGTCGAATGTCGACAGCTTCTTGATGCCCAACAGCCGGAACGCCTCGGGGAACGGGGTGCGGCTCTCGAGGGCGCTCACGACCAACGCGTGTGCCAGAGACTTGCCGACCCGAACGCCGAGCGTCGCGAAGAAGTCGCCGCCGCCCTTCTGTGCCTTGGGCACCGCAAGCAAGCGATCGCGCTCGGCGCGATAGGCGGCCCAGAAGGTCTTGGCCTCGATGGCTCCCGTTTCGTGGATCCGGCGCAGAACGACCAGGGTGCTGACCTTGAAGCGACGGGCGAGGCGCTGCGCCTCATGGAGCAGCGGCGATGCCCGGTCGTGCTCCTGCCGAACCAGATCGAGGGGCACCAGGACCTCGGCGGCGGCCTGGTTGCACCACCGCTCGACCTCCTGCGCAGGCGGCTCTGCGGCATCGGCATCGGACACCGCGGTCTCGCCGAGCCAGATGTGGGCGAGTTCGTGGGCCAGGGTGAACATCTGCGCGGCCTTGCTGTCGGCGCCGTTCACGAACACGAGCGGTGCCAAGGGATCGGACAGTGCGAAGCCTCGGAACTCCTCGGGGTCGAGCGCGCGATGCGTGTTGCTGCCGACGATGCCACTCACCATCACGAGCACGCCGATGGTCTCGGCTTGCTCGATCAGGAGCCGGAGCGCCTCCTCCCAGGTCCGCAAACCTTCGCGCTCGTCGACATCGAGGCCCAGCGCCGTGCGCATGCGCCCGGCAACGCGGACGACATCGTCGGTGCGTTGCGCGGACCCCACGAAGGACAGCGATTGCTCGCCGTTGGTGCGGACGAACTCGCGGTACCAGTCCTGCCGGTGTTGGCAGAGGTAGATGGTCTCGAGCAGGTCAGGGCTCGGTCGGTCGAAGCGCGCTCCGGCGACGGTGCGGAAGTCTGGGATGGGCACGCGCTCGACGGGCGGCTCCTGCAGGAACAGGAAGCCGATCGGCGTGTGCGTGGCATGGGCGAAGGCCTCGAGCTGCTTGAAGGTCGGCTGGGCCTCGCGGCGCTCCCATGCCTCGAGTTTCGGGAAACGGTGCTCGAGCGCGGCGATCTCCAGGCCGGAGCGCTCGCGCGCCCAGCGGAGGAGGTCGGGGTTCACGTCGACTCGGAGCATGGTCGTAGCTTACGGATGCGGTGTCCGCCTGCCGGGAGCGTTCACCAGGACTCGTTGATCTCGAACACGCGGTTGGCGCAGCCACTTGGCGATGCCGTCCAGGACAGGAAAAAGCTGGCGATCGCCCGAGCCGTGGCGCCGCCTCGCGTCGCTCGAACCCGGGGTTCCTCGCGCCTCGACTCATCAACCGTCAGGGAAACGGATGGGCCGGTTCTCATGCGCTTTTGCAGGAGGTCGACACCCGCCGCCCCTCGAGGCAGTCGCCGTTCGCACCACGGGGCTCGAAGCCACGCCCGCGCCGCCGCGCACCGTGTCCCCCGCGAACCTGACCTACGCCTTCTCCCCGACCCACCCCACCACCGTCGTCAGCATCCGCTCGAACGCCTCCGCGTACCTCTCCCCCGGGAACATCCGCGGGTCGAGCCACTCGATCCCATTCCACCCCAGCGGTCGCCGGAAGCGTTCCGCGACATCCCGCAGCCGCGACGCCTGCACTACCGGCGCCATCGCCGCGAAGCGCGCATCCTCACCCAGCTCCACACACGCGGCGAGCAACGCGAACATCTGCGCCCAGAACCGCCACGGCGGCACCTCCGCACGTTCGCTCCAGCCCCTTCCGCCGGCCTCGGCCACCTGCGACGCCTCGTGCAGCCGCAACACCCTCGCCCACGCCGATGCGTCGGCCGAATGCACCGCCGGCCGCTCCTCGCTCGCGCGCACCAGCCGCGCGACCACCATCTCGTTCGCCGCACGGCGCGTGGCCGCCACCGAGTACGAGATCGCCTTGGCGATCACTTCGACCGTCGCCGCCACCGCCCGCTCCCCCGACCGGCTCGCGGCGCCGATGAGGAACGCGAGCATGTCGGCCTTCGCCCCGACCCCGAGACCCGCGCGCAAGCGCAGCATCAGCGTCGACGCCTCCAGGAACTGCAGCTCGCGCGGCCCCTTGCCCGGACGGCCGCCGCTCTTCGCGCCGCCGTCGACGAACACCTTCCAGCGCGGGTCGCCACCGGCCACCGCCAGCGCCGCAAACCACGAAAGCTCCGCGCGCACCCGCGGGGGGAAGTCGCCGAGCAGCGTACGCGTGCGCTGCACGCTCATCAGCCACGAGCCCGCGCCCGCCCACCACAGGAGTTGATCGTCGAGCCGTCGTTCGTGCTGGCGCACGCTGAGCGAGAGCAGCACGAGCGCTTCCGGGTCGATGATCGAAGCGACCGGCCGCGTGCCGATCGACAGACCCGCCGCGGCCAGCGACCGCCACTGCCGCCAGCACACGTCGGCCGCACAGGCCGCGGCGCGGTTAGCGAGTTGGTCTGCGAGCGCGGACATGATCCACGACCTCCTGCACGAGCCTTGGCCACTCCGGGGCGATGTCCTGCGTTGTGACCCACGCGCTCGCGCGCGCGAGTTCGTCGTCCGCGGGCGCGAGCACGATCAGATCCTGCGCGTGCACGCTCGCGGGACCCTTGTCGACGGCCGCGAACAGCTTGAGCGCGATCAGCGCGGAGCGGCCCGCCAGGCCCACGCGCAGCGCGCGAAACGTCCGCCACTCCAAGTCGTCCGCGAGCCCCTCGGGGAGACCCGTGCGCCACTGCGCTCCGACCACCGAGTTCAGCCAGTGCGCCGGCAGGTTGAAGTCGCGCGCCACCCGTTCCGCCGCGTGGGTCAACGCCTCGGGAAAGCGCGGCGGCGCGAGCGCACCGCGCCTGTCCGCCAGCGCGATCACGTCCACGTCCTGGGTCGTGCGCGGCACCCAGCCGCGCAGCGCCAGCGCGGCCCCGCCGACGATGACGATCGAAACCGCCGCACCCCCGGCCTCGAGGTGCGCGCCGACCGCGTCGAGCAGCGTGGCCATCAGGGTGGCGTCGAATCTAGGGGGTGCCATGGGAGGGAACGGTAGCGCGGTGCTTGCGCGTTGCAAGACCGATAAACGCTCCTCCAAAGATCGGGCGCGGTCACATCCAACCTTGCGCATTTGTCCTAACGCCTTCGTTCTTCATCTCTTCCGGCCGGCGGTGCCGCGGCGAGCGCGTGCCTCGGGAGCGGCCGCCTCCCTCACCGACACCGACGTCTTCCTCGCGGCTGGCGGCGCCCAAGCCCTCGCCGCCATGACCTTCGGCGTCGCGGTCCCTTCGTGCGACATCCTCTGGGGCCCCGGCAACGCCTACGTCGCCGCCGCCAAGCAACAGCTCGCCCGCGGCATCGATCGAAGACCTCATCGCCGGCCCCGGCGAACTCGTCATCCGTCCCAGCTTCCCTCCCGCGCATGATCCCCCCATGCGCGCGCTCCTCGCCCTGGCCCTCGCCCTGGGCTGCCCCGCCCCGGCCCAGGTCGCCCCGCGCCCCGAGCTCGCCGGCATCCTGCGCCGCCACGGCGAATCCTTCGGCGACGTCGCCGCGATGCGCGGCGCCGACCTCTACGTCTGGGCGCGGGCGACCGCCGGCGGCCAGCAGTACCGCCTGCGCATCCTGATCCGCCGCCGCCCGTTCGCCTACCGCGAGGTGTGGCTGCCGCTGCAAGGCGAGGGCAAGGTCTTCGTCAGCGACGGCCGGCACGCGTGGACGCCGACGCACCGCCTCGGTGATCCCGTCACCCCCGGCGCGCTCCTCGCCGGGCCGGGCGCGGTGACCGTGCTCGAGCACGCCCTCTGCGAGGGCCTTCTGTACCTCGACCCCGCGATGCTGCGCGGCAAAGCCAACTACGACGACACCTACCGCCTGAAGACCCCCCGCGACCTGCCGCCGGACATCGAGCGCGACGTCGAGGTGCAGCAGGTGCACGTCACCACCCCCGCCGGCACGCTCCTCCTCCTCCAGTTCGACGCCGCGGACGGCCGCCTGCTCGAGATCGCCCAGCCCGAGGTCGAGCCGGCCTGGTTCGTGCGCTTCGGCCGCTGGAAGCAGTTCGGCTCCCTGCGCCTACCGTCGCTGCGCGTGGCCGGCCGCTACGACGCGCGCGCGCAGCCCGACCTCGACGTGCTCGAGCTCGACGACGTGCGCATCGTGCCCGCCCACCCCGACGCGCTCTTCGCCGGCGCGCCCGCGCCAGCGCTGCCGCCGGCGCTCGACGCCGGGCCGCTGCGCCTCCTGCCCCACACCGTCCCCGGCATGGCGCACCTGGCGGTGACCGACATGCGCGTGGGCGCGCAGCCCGGCGTCGTGATGCTGGTCGACACCGGCGCCGATGCCTGCGCGGTCGTGCCCCGCCTCGCCGACGCGCTCCGCCTCCTGCCGCTCGGCCGCCACCGCCTGCGCACCGCCACCGGCGTGGTCGAGACCCGGCGCGCCTGGATCGACGAGGTCGCGTTCGGCGCGCACCGCGTCTGGCAGCTCCCGGCGTCGTGCCTCGCGCTGCCGGCGATCTTCGCGCTCCCGCCGGACCAGGCGCCGGGCTTCCTCCTCGGCGGCGCCGAGCTGTTCGAAGGCTCCCCCGTGTTCGACCTCGCGGCCGGACGCTTCTGGCTGCGCGGTGCACCGGTGACCGAGCTGGCCCGCTTCGCCGGCAGCGACGCCCCCGCCGCGGAGGCGAGCGCGCGGGTCGTCACCCTCCCCTTCGCCGCGCCCCGCCGCGGCGGCGACACCTTCGAGGTGGAGGTCGAGATCGACGGCAAGCGCCTGCCCGCCCTCTTCGACACCGGCCATCCTGCCCCGGAGAGCCTCAGCGTCGAGGCGCTCGCGCACTTCGGCCTCCCGGTCGAGCGCACCGCCTGGCTCGCGCGCGGCGCCGTGCCCACCACGCTGGTCGGGGCCGGCGGCGGCGTCAGCGACGACCTGCACGCCGTGCTCCCGTCGTTCCGGCTCGGGTCCGTCGTGTACGAGCGTCCGGTGGCGCAGATCTCCTTCGCGCCGTCGCCCGCCCCACCTCGCGCGATCGTCGGCTGCGGCGCCCTGGTGCCCTTCCGCCGCGTCGGCCTGGACGACCGCCGCCAGCGCGTGGAGCTCGAGTTCGAGGCCGGCGTGCCGCGCGACGCGGACGGCACGTGGCGCGCGCCGTCGCCCGGCGTGCCGCTCGGCCTCGCCGTGGGCTCGCCCGCCACCGTCGGCCGCGGCGAGCACGCCTTCCCGCAGATCGCCGAGGTCGCCCCCGGCTCGCGCGCCGCGGCGGCCGGCCTCGTCGCCGGCGAGCGGCTGGTGGCGATCGCCGGGCGCGCCTGCGCCGGCGCCCCGGCGTGGAGCTGGAATCGCGCGCTGTGGTTGCAGGCTGGGGAGAGCGTGGAGCTGACGGTGCGCGGGGCGGACGGCGCGGAGCGCGTGATCGACCTGCGGTGAGAGGCGAGGCGGGGTGATCGCCCCCGTCGGCTCGCGGCCGCGCCGTTCAGTCCTGCCCGATGACCGCCACCGTCAGCGTGCGCTGATCGCGCGCCACGCACAGGAACTCGGCGAACACGTCCCAGAGCCCCGCCCACTTCTCCCAGGCCGCCTCCGCCGGGCCTTCGAGCGCGAGCACCTCGTCGCCGCGCTCCTCGACGGCCGCCAACCACGCGTCCACCGCCCGCATCTGCTCGGCCGTCGGCAGGACCGGTTCTCCCTCCCAGCCCTCCAGCTGAAGGGCGGTCGCCACGCGTCGCCGCAGCTCACCCATGGCGACCGGGACCAGCCAGCCCGCGTCGAACCCGTCGATGAGCCACGGGCCATGCCGGTCGATGTCCCCGCCCCAGGCGCGCGGCGAGCAGAAGCACCGCCGGCTGAGGGGATCGCGGAACCAGGCCGCCGCCACGGTGAGCGCGTCGTAGTCGGGGTCGGATCCGCGCACCTCGAAGCGCGTGACGTCGAGCCAGCCGTGGTCCCAGAGCTGCGACTTGTGCCCCTGCGAGATCGCGAAGGCGAGGGTGCCCATCTCACGTGGCCGTCAACCGGAACCGGTCCAGCATCTCGGGGAACGCATCACCGTGGGAGTACACCTCCAGACAGGCGGGCTCACCGCCGACCAGCCACAGCAGGCTACCCCCACCCGAGGGCAGCGACGGACTCTCGATGGTCGGCCCGTCCACCGGTGGACGATCCCACCCGGCGTCGCCGTCCGGGACCAGGCGCAGGTAGAACCCGGCGCCGGTGTGCTCCCGTTGCACCGGCGCCGCGCTGCGCAGCCGGACGGCCAGCCCCGGTGTCCGCCGCGCGATCCACTCGAGGACGGCGCGCTCAAACGGGGTGAGTTGCATGCGCTCGATTGGACTCTCTTTGCGGCGTGACCGCCACGGTCGCGTCCGTCGAGACTACCTTGGCGCCCAGTCCATTGAGGGCCTCGGCGACTACCGCTTCGGCCCAAACCACGTGCTACCGACAGGTGGCGCTACGCGCGACAGACGGATGCGACGTCGAAGTTGCTGGCGCTCGGCTCACCGCCGGACGACCGCACACTCCGTCCGCTCAAGCAGCCTCACCATCGGAACGGGCAGCATCACTCCCGCGGCTCATCGAGTCGGGTGGCAGCGTGATCGGAGACTTGCGTTCAAGCCCCTCGTCGCCGACCTCCACCTTCAGCGCCCGCAACACACTCCGTCCCTGCTCCAGGAGCACGTCGAGTGCCCGCTTCGCCTTGCGGACCTCGTCGCCGATGCCGTCCGAGTTCTTCCTGATGGCGTCGTTGTTCCGCTCCATCCGCTCCAGACGAGAAAGTTCGCCCTCGATCCGGGTCTCGATGTCCTTGAGTGCCGCGATATCGCCGGCATCGCCGGATGCACGGCTGCGGCTCACCAGCGCCATGCCCAACAACACCGCCGCGTGCAGGCAGGGATCGGTCGATGGGTCCTGGTCATCCCACGTGACCAACACGTTGTTGCCGTGGCGAGCGAATCGCGGGAACGCGTCCCCGGCATGCGACCTCGCCATGACGAACACGCCGACCCCTGCTCCTCGGTTCTTCCTCGCAGCATCCAGGGCATCCAACGCCCTCTGCACCGTGAAGGACGCGTCGCGCTTCGCCTCGAACACGACAGCGGCGCCCGCGAAAGCGCTCTCACCCCCGAACGTGAGCACCGCGTCGCCCTTCTTGCACCGACCGGTCCCCGCAGTGCTGCCGGTCGCTTCGAGCACGCATGGCGCACCCTCCGTCGCAGCCACCAGGAAGGCGACGACCGCGTCCTCGAAGTCCATCCCGCCTCGCGGCGACTTCTCCTCGCTCGCGCGCCTGGTTTCGAGCCGGGCCAGCGTCTCTCGAATCTCCTTCTCGAAGGCGACCTGCCGCTCCTGCTGCAGCTTCGCGAGGGAGGCCTGCTCCGCCCCCTGCTCCTTGAGCAGCTTCGTCAAGCTCGACTTGAGCACCTCCAGCGGTGACCCCGGCCGGTCGGGGTTGACCGCCGCGAGAACCTCCTGCCGTGCCTGGTTGGTCTCGCGCACCAGGCGACTCAGGAGCGAGGCTTCGTCGTTGGCATCCAGTGCCGCCAGCGCCGCGGAGAGTTGCTTGGCCCGGTCCTGGTCCGCCCCCTGGAGTTCCTCACGAAGCTTGCGCAGGAAGCGCGCGACCGCGCCGTCCTCGGCCAGCGGGTCGAGAGCTCGGACAAGCTCCTGGTGTCCGGCACCCATCACGACCCGGAGCTGCCCCTCGAGCACCTTGACCAAACCCTCGCTCTCCGTGGGGCTAAGCTTCCGGAACAGCGGGCTACTCTCACCGACCTGCTGAGCGAGCGTGTGGGCCAGCACGCTGTTCTTCGGCGCCAGGTACTTGTCGAGGAGCCGAGCCAGCACTCCCTCATCGGCCAAGAAGGCCCCGAGGCGCTGCACCACCTCACCGTCCTTCGCGTCGAAGAAGCGGCTGAGCACGCTCGTGATCTGCCTCTGCTGCGCCTCGACGTGAGCCTTAAGTTGCGCGTCCAGCGCTTCGACGAGGCTGCCGCCGATGTCCTTCAGCCGGGACTCCTCGGCGGCCGCCTGCGCATTCCGAAGCGCCCGCAGGCCGATGGTCCACGCCTCCGCCGCGTACAGTGGGCGCTCACTCTCGTCGAGGCGCTCGAAGAAGGCGACGGCATCTGGTCTAGGGTCGTGGAGTTCGATGCGGAGCGCGTCGCCGTCGACGCTCACGCTGGCCAGGGCCATGGGGCCGTTTTGAAATCGGGTCATGCGCCCGCCTTTTCAACTAGCGTGCCGACCTCGTGGCCGCATCGTTTCGTGGCCAGCAGAGCCCCGCCAGGCCCACAGCGGCCCCGCCGCGTAAACCTTGTTCTTCTCCTGCAAGAAATCTTGTATCGTCCGCACCCGTGCGCAAGCTCCTCCTGGCCTGGGTTGGGAAGACGGACCTCAGGGCTCCTACCGAGTCCGACCAAGTCGGGCTCGGCCCGATCGCCCAGGCTTTGGATGCGCGCGCGTTCGATGAGCTGTGGCTCCTCGCCGACTACCCGAAGACGGACGTCGCCGCCTACGTGAAGTGGTTGAAGGGTCGAACCTCCACGCGCATCCTGGTCTTGCCCGAGCGCCTCACCGGCCCCACGCAGTTCGGCGAGATCTGGGAAGCTGCGATCCGGGGAGTCGACAAGGCGCTCGCGGCCCATCCCGGACCTGCCGAACTCACGTTTCACCTCAGCCCTGGCACACCCGCGATGGCTGCGGTGTGGATCCTACTCGGCAAGACCCGATTCCCGGCCGAGCTGATCGAGTCGTCCCGGGACCACGGAGTGCGCACCGCGTCCGTGCCCTTCGACCTCTCGGTGGACTTCCTGCCGGACCTCCTGCGTGAGCACGACGAACGGCTACGGCAGTCGAGCGCCGCACTGCCCCCGGATGCGCCGGAGTTCTCCGACATCGTGCACCGCGGTCGCCCGATGGCACGCCTGATCCAACGAGCCCGTCGCGTCGCGGTGCGCTCGGTGCCCGTCCTGATCGAGGGCGAATCCGGCACCGGCAAGGAGATGCTTGCCCGCGCCATCCACAAGGCGAGTCCTCGACGGGATCGCGAGTTCATCGCGGTCAACTGCGGTGCCATTCCCCACGAGCTCATCGAGTCCCAGCTCTTCGGGCACGAGAAGGGTGCGTTCACCGACGCCAAGGAGGCACGGAAGGGCTTCTTCGAGGCGGCCAGCGGCGGCACGCTGTTCCTGGACGAGATCGGCGAACTGCCGACCATGGCCCAGGTCAAGCTGTTGCGCGTCCTCCAGGAGCACGAGATCCTGCGCCTCGGCGCCACGAGGCCGACCAAAGTGGACGTGCGTGTTGTCGCTGCCACCAACCGTGTCCTCACCCACGAGGTCGCCGCAGGTCGCTTCCGCGAGGACCTCTTCTACCGGCTCGCCGTCGCGGTCCTGAAGATCCCCTCCCTGCGCGACCGGGCCGACGACGTCGGCCTGCTGATCGACCGCCTGCTGGCTGCCGCCAACGCCGAGGCAGCAGGGGAACCCGGGTTCAAGGAGAAGAGGCTTACTGCTGGCGCAAGGCAGCTTCTGCTCTCGCACCCCTGGCCCGGCAACGTGCGAGAACTGCAGAACACCCTGCGCCGCGCCCTCATCTGGAGCGATGGACCGACGATCTCGGTCGAAGACCTGCGGGACGCGCTGCTCCCGAGTCGCCCGGCGAACGCACAGGAAGTGCTTGGCCGGACTCTGGGAAGCGGCTTCAGTCTCCCGGATCTGATGCGGGACGTGGCTCGGCACTACCTGAAGCGTGCCATCACCGAGGCCGGCGGCAACAAGACCAAGGCCGCGAGCCTCGTGGGGTTGGCGAGCTACCAGACGCTCAGCAACTGGCTGGGCAAGTACGAGGTGGGTGGATGATGGCACGCTTGTTGTTCTCGCGCCGCCCATGTCCCTCCAGGCCGTCTCCCCGATGAAGTCGCAGAACTTCGAGTTCCTGCGCGGGAAGCGGTCCTCCCTGGCGGACCTGGCGGGCTTCGCCGAACACTACGCGCACTCCGATCCGACGAGCTCCCTGATCAAGCAGCGCAGCTTCGTCGAGCATGCTGTACTGGCGATCTACGACGCCTACCGGCTGATGCCGCCGGACTCGGACAACCTCCACGACCTGCTGATCGAAGACGCCTTCCAGCAGGCGGTCCCGCGCGTGGTGCTGGACAAGCTGCACCTGGTGCGCAAGGCAGGCAACCAGGCCGCTCACCCGCGCCGTCCGATCACAAGGCAACAGTCGCTCACCTGCCTCGCCGAGCTGTTCGACATCGCGCGGTGGTTCCACGTGCAGGTCGACAGTGGCGACCGCCAGAGTGCGCCGGCCTACGCGCCGCCGCCGCCCGAGCCGGAGCCAGCGGCGAAGACCAAGGATGCGCTCGAGAGGCTGCGCCTCGCCGAAGCCAAGTACGAGTCGGTACTCAAGGCTCTCGAAGACGAGTCCAAGAAACGTCTCGCGGCCGAGCGTTCCGCAGTCGAACACGCAACCAAAGCCGCACAGGAGCAGCTCCAGCAGCAGGGGGAGAAGGTCGCGTCGATCCTCGAGTTCAACGAGGCGACGACCCGCCACCGCCTGATCGACCAGACCCTGCTGCTCGCCGGCTGGAACGTCGGTGCCAACCGCAAGGACACCGAACAGGTGCGCCAAGAGGTCCGGCTCACCACCATGCCGACGGACTCCGGCGAGGGCTTCGCCGACTACGTGCTCTACGGCGACGATGGCAAGCCGCTCGCCGTGGTGGAGGCCAAGAAGACCGCCAAGGACTCCCGCGAAGGGGCGAAGCAGGCCCAGATCTACGCCGACTGCCTCGAGCGCGAAACCGGCGTGCGCCCCGTCATCTTCTTCACCAACGGCATCGACGTCTTCCTGTGGGACGATGCACAGGGTTACCCGTGGCGCAAGGTCTACGGGTACTACTCCAAGGACAGCCTCGAGTACCTCGTCCACCAACGCGCCAACAAGGCGAACATCGCCAACGTCGAACCCAGCATCGCGATCGCCGACCGCATGTACCAGCTGGAGGCGGTGAAGCGCGTCTGCGAGCGGTTCTCGACCAACTTCAGGAAAGCCCTGCTCGTGCAGGCCACCGGCACCGGGAAGACCCGCGTTGCGATCTCGCTCTGCGACGCGCTGATGCGCGCCGGCTGGGTCAAGCGCATCCTGTTCCTCTGCGACCGGCGCGAACTGCGCAAGCAGGCCGACCGCGTCTTCAAGGACTTCCTGCCCGGCGAGCCGCGGGTCGTCGTCAGCCGTGCGACATCGAGCGACCGCGACAAGCGCATCTACCTCGCCACCCACCCGGCGATGCTGAGGTGCTTCGAGGACTTCGACGTCGGCTTCTTCGACCTCATCATCGCTGACGAGTCGCACCGAAGTCTCTACGGGGACTACCGCACGCTACTTCGCTACTTCGATGCGCTGCAGGTTGGCCTCACAGCCACGCCGGTCGGACTCATCCACCGAAACACCTACCGGCTGTTCGACTGCGAGGAAGGAAACCCCACGTCGGCCTTCGACTTCCAGGAAGCGATCAACTCGGTCCCGCCCTACCTGGTGCCGTTCCGCGTGCTCAACGTCACCAGCCAGTTCCGGCGCGACGGCTTCCGCTACCGCGACATGAACCAGGAGCAGCGGGAGCAGCTACAAGACCAGGACGAAGACGCCCAGCAGGTCGACTACGACGCCAACGAGGTCGACAAGCAGATCTTCAACCGCGACAGCACCCGCTTCCTCTGGCGCTCACTGATGCAGGACGGCCTGCGCGAGGCGACCGGTAGCCACGTCGGCAAGACGATCGTCTTCGCGCGGAACCACGACCACGCGGTCCACCTCGCGGAGATCTTCTCTGAGCTGTACCCGCAGCACGGCTCGACCTTCTGCCGCGTCATCGACAACAAGGAGCCGAAAGCCGAGCAGCTCATCGACGACTTCAAGAACCCGGACCACGAACTGACCATCGCGATCTCGGTCGACATGCTCGACACCGGCATCGACGTGCCCGAGGTCGTCAACCTCGTCTTCGCCAAGCCGATCCGCTCGTACGTCAAGTTCTGGCAGATGATCGGCCGCGGCACCCGCCTGCGAAGGGACCTCTTCGGGCCGGGCCGCCACAAGACCGAGTTCCTGATCTTCGACTTCTGGCGCAACTTCTGGTTCTTCGACGAGAGGTACCAGGAGAAGCAGCCAGCACCGCAGAAGTCGCTGCTCCAGAACCTGTTCGAGGCGCGTCTCGAGCTCGCGGAGGCCGCGCTCGACAGGATGGACCAGCTGACGTTCAGCGCGGCAGTGAAGCTGTTCAGCGGCGACGTGCGCGCCGTGATCGGCACCAACGCGATCGACGCGAAGGACCGATGGCGCGAACTCGAGACCCTCGCCGACGCCGAGCGCAACGAGCAGTTCGCCGCAGCGACCAAGGCCGACCTGCTGTCGATCGCCGCACCCCTGCAGCGCCTCCGGAGCATCCGCGGCGATGAGGATGCCTACCGGTTCGACCTGCTGATGACCCGTCTCCAGGTCGAACTGGTCCGCGGCGGCCGGGACGCGCCGCGCGTCCAGGACCTGCGCGCCCGCGTCGAAGAAGCCGTGGAGCTGCTAGCCAAGAACCAGAACCCGGTCAAGGCCCACTCCGACTCGATCCAGCGGGTACGCAACAAGGACTTCTGGGCAGCTGTCGAAGTGCACCATCTCGAAGGCCTGCGCCGGGACCTGCGCGGCATCATGAAGTACCAGCAGCATCCGCGGACGGCGCGCGTGGCCCCGCTGGTGTTCGACGTGACCGACGCCGACTTCGCGAGCGAGGCCTACATCCCGCGGCTCGAAGGGCTCGACCTGCTCGAGTACCGGCGCCGCGTCGAAAGCGTGCTCAAGCAGCGCTTCGCCGAGCACTCGGTGCTGCAGCGCATCCGTGCCGGCAAACCCGTGCAGGAAGCCGAGCTCGAAGAACTCGTGCGCCTCGTGCTGCAGGTCGACGACAAGGCCAACGTCAAGCATCTCGCCGGTCGCGATCCCGAGACCCGGCGTTCGCTGCTGACGATCTTTCGCGGCCTGGTCGGCCTGGATGCCGAGGCCGTTGAGCGGGCCTTCGCCTCGTTCTCTCACAATCCGAGACTCACGCCACAGCAGTTGCTGTTCCTGCGAATGCTCAAGAATCACATCGCGCAGAACGGCGGCATCGAGCTCGAGCGCCTCTACGAGCCGCCCTTCACCACCATCCACGCCGAGAGCGTCGACGGCATCTTCACCGAGCCCGGTGACGTCGACGAGATCCTCGCCATCCTTGCGGCCTTCGAGCCCAAGACCAAGGCCTCATGAGCACCCTGACCACGCAGCAGAAGTCCGCCATCGACAAGCTCTGGGAGGAGTTCTGGACCGGCGGCATCACCAACCCGTTGACGGTGATCGAGCAGATTTCGTTCCTGATGTTCGCGCGGCTGCTCGACGTCATGGAGACGACCGGGGAGCGCAAGGCGGAGCGCACCAAGAAGCCGTTCCAGGGCCGTTTCGCCGGCCCCGACGACCTGCGCCGCTGGAAGAACTTCAAGCACCTGCCGGCCACCGTGACGGACGAGGATGCCAAGAAGGACCGGAAGAGCATGCTGCAGGTCGTGCGCGACGAGGTGTTCCCGCACTTCCGCAAGCTCAACGGCGGCACGACGTTTGGCGAGTACATGCAGGACGCGCAGTTGATGGTGCAGAAGCCGAGCCTGCTCGTCTCCGCCGTCAACATGGTCGACAAGCTGCCGATCACCGAAGGCGACGCCAAGGGCGACCTCTACGAGTACCTGCTCGGCAAGCTGACCACCGCCGGCATCAACGGTCAGTTCCGCACGCCGCGGCACATCATCCGGTTCATGGTGGAGATGCTGGAGCCGAAGCCGGACGAGACGATCGGCGACCCGGCGTGCGGCACCGCGGGCTTCCTCGTCGTGGCGATGCAGTACCTGCTGGAGAGGTACACCTCGCCCAAGGGCAAACTGAAGGGCGAGAACGGCGAGACGATCTACACCGGGGACTTGCTGGAGCCGTACCGCGCGCACATCCAGGGCGGCATGTTCCACGGCTTCGACTTCGACTCGACGATGCTGCGCATCGCGTCGATGAACCTGATGCTGCACGGCGTCGACAACCCTGGCATCCACTACCAGGACACGCTGTCCAACTCGTTCCCCGAGAAGTTCGCGCAGCAGGCGACGAACGGCTTCGACGTGATCCTCGCGAACCCGCCGTTCAAGGGCAGCCTCGACGAGGGTGACGTGCACCCGACGCTGACGCAGTCGGTGAAGACCAAGAAGACCGAGCTGCTGTTTGTGGCGCTGATCCTGCGCATGCTGAACAAGAGCGGACGCAGTGCGACGGTCGTACCGGATGGTGTGTTGTTCGGTTCGTCGAAGGCGCACAAGGCGCTGCGCACGATGCTGGTGAAAGACAACCAGCTCGACGCGGTGATCTCGCTGCCGTCGGGTGTGTTCAAGCCGTACGCGGGGGTGTCGACGGCGATCCTGGTGTTCAGCAAGGGCGGCAAGACCGACCACGTGTTCTTCTACGACGTCGAGGCGGACGGCTTCTCGCTTGACGACAAGCGGGACCCGGTGCGCGAGAACGATCTGCCCGAGGCGCTGGCCTGTTGGCGAAAGCGCAGTGCGAAGCAGGACACCGAGCGCACGGCGAAGCACTTCATGGTGCCGGCGGCGGAGATCGAGGCGAAGGACTTCGACCTTTCGATCAACCGCTACAAGGAGGCGAAGCACGAGGTAGTGCGGTACGACCCGCCGAAGCAGATCATCGCGAAGCTTCGCAAGCTTGAGGCGGAGATCGCGAAGGACCTCGGCGAGTTGGAGGCGATGCTGTGACGGCGTCGGAGTTAGCCCCTGACGTGTGCCGGCTTGACCAAGTCGCGACAATCGATCGTGAAGGGGTCGCGGCCAGTGCGATCAAGCATGGGACGACCTACGTCGGGTTGGAGAACATCGACTCTGATGGCGTCTTCGTTGGCGTTCGACCCGTCAGCGCGGGTGAACTCGCCAGTAACAAGTTCCGGTTCGGCCCACGCCACATCTTGTTCGGCAAGCTGCGCCCGTACCTTCGGAAGACGGCACGCCCGGACTTCGAAGGGGTCTGCAGCACCGACATCGTTCCGATCCTCCCAGGCCCCCGGGTTGATCGAGACTACCTATTCCACTTCCTTCGGCATCCGAGGACCGTCGAGCAGGCGGTGATGCGCTGCGCAGGTGCGAACCTGCCACGCCTGAGTCCCAAGGACCTCGCAAGCTTTGGGGTGCCCGTTCCCGGACTCTCCGAACAGCGCCGCATCGCCGACATCCTCGACAAGGCCGATGCCATCCGCCGCAAGCGCAAGCAGGCCATCGCCCTCACCGAGGAGCTGCTGCGCTCGGCCTTCTTGGACATGTTCGGCGACCCGGTGACGAACCCGAAGGGGTGGCCAGTAACTCCGCTGGGCGAGGCAGCTGACCTGCATGCAGGGACGACCCTCCCAACAGGACTTGAGTTCACCGGGCAGCGAGGGGGCTACTTGTTGTTGAAAGTCGGCGACATGAACACGCCCGGCAACGAATCCGAAATCATCGCGGCGCGAGCATGGGCATCCGTCGTGCCTTCGGCTGCCGTTGTGGCTCCGGCTGGAGCGGTTGTGATCCCGAAGAGGGGTGGAGCGATTGCCACGAACAAGAAGAGGGTGCTGACGCGGCCTGCAGCACTCGACCCGAACCTAATGGCGATTGCCCCAACGAGACTCGTCACTCTCGACTACCTCCGCCAGTGGTTCGAGGGCATCGACCTAGCACGACTAAGCAATGGAAGTGCGGTTCCGCAGCTCAACAAGAAAGACCTCTTCCCTTTGGCGCTTCCAGTGCCGGAGGCGTCGGTGCAGGCGCGCTTCACGCGAGTATGTGATCGTGCCCGCGCGCTACGCGAAGCTGGCGACACCTTCCTTCGGGAGGCGGAGCGGTTGTTCGCGAGCCTCGTCAGCCGTGCGTTCTCGGGGACCGCGAATGCGGAGGGAGCATGCTAATCTCCCTCGAACTCGAGAACTTCAAGGGCATCGCCACCCGACAGCGCATCGACTTCGCGCCGCTCACGTTGCTGTTCGGCGCCAACAGCGCGGGCAAGAGCACGATCCTGCAGGCGCTGCTCTACCTGCATGAGATCCTGGAGCGTGGCTCCGCCGACGTCGACCGCACCGAGCTGGGTGGCAACGTGCTCGAGCTCGGCGGCTTCGCGCGCTTGGTGCATCAGCACGACACGAGCCGCTCCATCAAGCTGCGGGCCGAGTTCACCACGCCCCAGAGTCTGGAGCGTTTCGGCAGGGACCTGACGGACTTCCCGTTTCCGGACCTCGACGACGAAGTTGAGCGTGCGTGGCTGGAGCTGACGGTGCGCTTCCGGACACAAGCCACCTTCCGCGGGCCCGTCGTCGACCGAGCGGTGATCGGCGTGAACGGTGATGCCGAGCCCGTGGTGTGGTTGGAGACCGGAGCATCCTTGCGGGACGGCGAAGCGCTTCACGCGCGTGTGAACCTCGGGCATCCCGTGCTGGCTACCGAGGGTCGGGATCTCACCCTCGCCGAACGGGAGTTCGCCATCCCCCATGCTCCTTACGAAGTGACGCAAGCCTGGGAAGACATCGCAGTGCCCGTGGAGGCCCTACGAGGCGGGCGAGAGGAAGACGGAGATGGCTACGGAGACGGTGCAGGGGACGGGGCGGGACTAGTTGACGGCTCGGGCTTTGGCGATGCACGATCGCTGCCCGTGTTCGCGGTTGTGCGGGGGCGACTCTCAGCCCTTCCCGCGGCGGGCGACCCGCTGCGCGTCGTTCCCTTCGGTGACAACTCCCCCGATAAGGACCTGGCCGCGTCGCAGGTGCGGACCCTGCTCGAGATGTTGGTCATCGGAACCACGTCCCAGCTCTTGACGGCGCTGCGGGATGTGCCGTACGTCGGCCCGCTGCGTTCGATCCCGCCGAGGGGCTTCCTCTACGAGCGCCGGGGCCGAGTGACGAGTTGGGGCGACGGCCTCGCCGCCTGGGACCTCCTCCTTGCCGATCGCGCTGACTTGGTGGAGCGCACCAACGGTTGGCTGCGCAAGCTCGGTATCGGTTGCCACATCGTGGTGCAGCAGCTCTTCGACCGCACCGCGGAAGCCGAGAAGCTTTCGGTCGGCCATGTAGATCGGACAGTCCGACGGTTGTTGCTGGACACGGGTACCGGATCATTCGTCCTGCCTTCGGAGGTCGGAGCTGGAGTGTCTCAAGTCATCCCGGTCGTCGTCGCGGCGCTGGCCGGGGCAGGTGAGCTCTGCCTCATGGAACAGCCGGAGATCCACGTGCACCCCGCGGTGCAGGTCGGACTTGGCGACCTGCTCATCGACGCTGCGCTGCGCGACGGTGCTCGCCGCACCCTGGTCATCGAGACCCACAGCGAGCACCTGATCCTGCGCTTGCTGCGTCGCATCCGAGAGACGACCGAGGGCCAGCTGCCCGAGGACGCGACGGCGCTCGCCCCCGACAAGATCAGCGTTGTCCATGTTGACAACGGACCGGGCGGCGTGACGATCCGGCGCCTGCGTGTCGACGAGCAGGGCGAGTTCAAGGACCGTTGGCCCAAGGGCTTCTTCGCCGAGCGCATGGAGGAGCTGCTTTGATTCACGCCTTCGCGCTCGAGCCGCAGTTCGTCGCGACGTGGGTGATCGGGGAGGGCTTTCGTTTTTTCCGTGACAAGTTCGGCTTGGGCACGCCACGAGTCCTCCTGGAGCTGCCGGCCTTCGGTGAATGGAAGGACGCGGTGTGGTCTGCAGCCGCTGCACACGATCCGACAGTTCGAGAGTGGAAGAGGCTTGAGGAGCTGTTCAAGCTCTTCAGCGAGCATCGCTGCCGGCGGGCAGAATCGTTGTACGACGCCGCGTTGACGTGGCTGGAGAGTGCCGAGAAAGAGCATCACCGGAGAGAGTTCCGAGCGATCGTGGCAAGCGAGAACCCGCGAGGGCACGCAGCGGTCGTCCTTGGGCAAGACCTAGGAGCTCCCAAGGCCCGGCGATGGGACTGCGACCGCAGCGCCACGCCACGCAGGTCCGCTCAGGCAATCGCGGCGACGTTGGCGCCGATGCTGCTCAACTGCAGGTTGTTGCATCTGATCGACCCGTACTTCGGTCCGGAGCGGCCGGAGAGCATCCGGACTCTCAAGGCGGTCGTCAGCGCGATGGCAGGTCGAGACCGCCCTCCAGACCTTGTGCGAATCCACTGCCGTGCAGCACCACCGCTGGCCTTCTTCGAGGAGGAGGCAGCCCGCATGGCGGCGTGGCTGCCGGTCGGACTCACCATCGAGTTCTGTCGGTGGAGGCAGCGCGCAGGTGGAGAGAAGCTGCACAACCGATACGTCCTGACCGACCTGGGCGGAGTGTCTGTGGGCACGGGTCTGGACGAGGGTTCGGAGGGAGAGACCGACGACCTGCACTTGCTCGAGCGCGGCCCGTACGAGCTCCGTTGGTCGCAATATGCGGGGCCATCTGCGGCGTTCGAGCGCGTGGACACGCCGAGGGCCGTCGTGGGCACCATGAGTCGCCGGAGTCCCCGCAACTTGGAGCGTCCGGCTTGAGCATCGACCGGGCCCTGCGGGTGAGGAGGCGATGACCTTGAATCACGCCAGGATCGTCACGGTGGCAGACCTGCTGCGCTTCGCGGAGACGACCCGCGGACAGGAGGTGCTGCCTGAGCTCATCAGGCGGTTGATCCAGCAGTCATGCCGGGATTTCACCCTGTGTCGCATCCCAGGGCTCGATGACACGAATCAGCCCGGGCTTGACGGAGTCGTGGTGACCCAGGCGGGAGCGATGCCATTCGTTCCCCCTGGTGAGAGCTGGTGGGAGACAAGCAACCAGCGGACCATCCAGAAGAAGGCCGACAAGGTCGTCACCGAGCGCGCGGCCGCGGCCGGGAGCGAGCGGGCAGCCTTCGTGTTCGCGACGTTCCGTCGGTGGCCCAAGCAGCGCGAGTGGCGGGCCCGGCACAAGGATCTCGGGTTCCGCGACCTCCTGGTCCTCGATGCAACGCAACTCGCGGACTGGCTGTCGAACTGGCCGGCTGTCGCTCGGTGGCTGCTGACCGAGATGGGGCTGGCGAGCGGCATCGCCGGCTTGCACACCCTTCCGGAACACTGGACTGCGCTGCAGACCGCAAGACGGACCGGTGATCCAGAGATCCCGCCGACCCTGTTCCTGGCCCGTCGGGCCGAGGCGGTCGAGGAGCTGCGGAGGGCATTCGAGGGCACCGCATCGATCGTGTGGCTTGGCGTCGAGAGTGGGGTCGATGCGTGGGACTTCACGGCGGCGGTGGTGAAGGCCCACCACACTGCCACCGGGGAGGACTGGTCGATGCGGTGCGTGCTCATCGACAGCCGCGAGGCGTGGGCCGCCATGGTCCGGCTGCGCACCCGCCATGTGCTCGTCGCGGGCGAGAGGCTCGGCGTCGATGAGGATGAGACGCTGTGGAAACAGGCGGTGAGGGCGGGACACGCCGTGGTCGTCCCGTTGCGTTCCGACCTCGTCCCCACAGACAGAGTTCGGCGCCTGCCGCAACCATCGCCTCGCCACGCCGAGAAGGCCCTGGTCGAGGCCGGATGGACGCGCGAGCGGGTGGCAGGCCTGATCTCGGGGGGGTTCACGTCGTTGGCGGTCCTGAAGGGCCGGATCGCCGGCAGCCCCCTGCTCGCCGCCTACCAGAGGTGGTCGACCAAGCGCGATCTGGCACTCGCCGGTCTCATCGGCGGCTGGCTGGAGACGAACGACGCCGACCTGGGGGCCGTGTCGAACATCGTGGGTGTGCCGTTCGCGGAATGGCGGGTGCGCGTCCAGAACGACATGCGTCGTCAGGGTGCTCCGCTCGTGCAACGCGATGGCCGCTGGCGGGTCATGGCGCGTGGCGAGGTATGGGTGGCGCTGGGGCGGGAGATCGTGATCGAGGACCTCCATCGGCTGCGCGACCAGGCCGTGCAGGTCTTGGGGGAGTCGGACCCATCCCTCGACCTGCCTCCCGAGCAACGCTTGGCGGCAGCCGTGTACGGCAGAGCGCCCCGCTACTCACCGCAGCTTCGGACCGGTCTGGCCGAGACGCTGGCACTGCTCGGCTCCCGCCCAGAGCAGGTTGGTTCGGGACTGGCACCAGAGGTCGTGAGTCGGGTTGCCGAGCGCGCCGTGCGGGAGTTGCTCGATGGCGCGGAAGCCACCCGCTGGTTGAGCATCCAGGGTCTGCTGCCCTTGCTCGCGGAAGCATCCCCCGACGAGTTCCTCCGTGCGTTGGAGCGGGCGTTGCAGGACCCTGCCGCTTCGCCGTTCCCCAGCTTGTTCGCCGAGGAGAGCGGCGGGTTCATGGGGCGTTCCTACACGACCGGCCTGCTTTGGGGCTTGGAGACCCTGGCGTGGCACCCCGACTACTTCTCTCGGGTCGTGCTGGTCCTGGCGGCGTTGGCTTCGGTTGATCCCGGTGGCAAGTGGATGAATCGTCCAGACCACTCCCTGAGCACGATCCTGCTCCCCTGGCTGCCGCAGACCTCCGTCGCTTCGAGCCGGCGTGCTGCTGCCCTGGGCGCTGCAGCCAAGGAGTTTCCCTCGGTGGCGTGGAAGGTGCTGCTGTCCCTGCTGCCCGGCGGCCAGCGTTCGTCCTTCGCGTGCAGGAAGCCAACCTGGCGAGCGGCACTCATGGAGGGCTGGGAGCCGCGGGTCTCCGAGCGCGCGTACGTGGAGAGTGTTGAGGCGTTTGCGGACCTCGCGGTCGACATGGCCAGGCGCGACACGGGTCGTCTCGCGGAACTCGTGGCGCGCCTGCCCAACCTGCCGGAGAAAACGTGGAGACTCCTGCTGGATGACGTCATCCCGGCGATGCGGGACGCCGCCCCGGAGGAGGCACTCACGGTGTGGGAGGCAATCTGTAGGCTCGTTGAGCGGCATCGCGCCTTCCCGGACGCAGACTGGGCCATGCCCGAAGCGATGATAGGCGAGCTCGACAAGGTGGCGGCGCTCGTCGAGCCGACGGACCCTGCGCTCCGGCACCGGAGGCTGTTCGGGGATTGGGAGATCCTTCCGCGCGCGGAGCGACCATGGCGGGAGCAGGAAGCCCGGATCGCCACTACGCAGGCCGAAGCCCTGCAGGAGGTGCTGACGAAAGACAGTGTCACCCCCGTCCTGGCGATGGTCGCGAGGGTGAAGAAGCCGGGGCAGCTTGGCAAGTCGCTTGGGAGCTTGCCGCGACCGAACGACGACGCGCAGATCCTGCCCGCGATGCTCGACTGCGAATCCAACCACGAACGCGACTTCGTTGCCGGCTTCGTGTGGGGTCGTTGGTGCAGGGACGGCTGGACCTGGGTCGACGCTCTCGACACGAGTTCATGGGGGCCACACCAGGTGGCAACGCTGTTCACCTACCTGCCCTTCACGCCGGACACCTGGCAGCGTGTAGACCGTCGGCTCGACGCGAACGCGTCGACCTACTGGCGCGTAGTGCCCGCGCGCCCTTGCGATTCCGCCGCCACCGACGCCGCCGAACGCTTCCTGCACACGGAAAGGCCGAGGGCAGCTCTGGAGATGTGTGGCCGGGCGATGCGTCAGGAGCCGCCGCCGAGTCCGGACCTGCTGGTGCGCACGCTTCGCGCTTGCCTGCAGCACACCGGGTCTGACGAGCGATTCGACTACGAGTCGGCACGGGAGGCGATCTACTGGCTTCAGCAGCGCGACGATCTCGACCGGGACGTGCTCTTCGACCTCGAGTGGGGCTACCTTGGCCTACTGGACAGGTCGCAGGGCCCTGGGCCCAAGACCATCGAAAGTAGGTTCGCAAGCAGCGCGAAGCTGTTCTGCGAGGCCGTGCGACTCGTCTTCCGCTCCGACTCGGAGGAGGAGCAGCTTGAGCAGACCGAGCAGGTCCGACTCGCCGCCCGGGCTGCCTTCCGGGTCCTCAGCGAGATGAGTGCTCTCCCAGGGCGCCGCGCCGACGGGTCCTTCGACGGAGGGGTGTTCAACGCCTGGGTGTCCGAGGTTGGGCAGAACGCGGCCGAGACCGGTCATCTGGAGTCGGCGTTCTCTCAGGTCGGACAGCTGCTCGGGCGAGTTGCGGTTTCCGATGACTGGATGACCACGTTGCCGGAGGTCGCAACGGCCTTGGATGCGAAAGACGCCGATCGCATGCGCAAAGGATTCGCGATCCAACTGCACAACAACCGGGGCGTCTACTCGCCGTCCGGTGGCAAGGAGGAGCGAGCACTCGCCGCCGGGTTCGCTGAGCAAGCTCAGGCAGCCGAAGCCAGGGGTTGGATCCGGCTCGCGGCTACTCTCCGCGGCGTATCGCGAGACTACGAGCGGGAAGCGAACCAGGAAGAACGTGACGAGGACGAGGGGATGGCGGAGTGACGGTGCAGGGAGATGGTGAACATGGAGTAGCCATGCGATTCACGCAGCGAAACCCGAAGTTCAAGGGTCCCGACGACCTCAACGAGCGCGACCGCGAACACTACGAGGTGGCGCGGGCTCTCGCAGGGTGGTTCGACAAGGCGCGATTCGTCGACCGGTACCGCGCCTTGTATCCACGCCAGAACCTCGGCTCGATCATCCCGAGCGACTACTGCTTCAACCGAGATAACAAGGGCAACCAGAGGTACCCACGCTTCCTGGAATGGGATCACGGGAGGCGGTACCGCTTCGTCGGCCTCCGACCCGGGGCGAGCACGGACAGCCTCAGCGACCGGTCCCAGCCGAGCACGCCGCCTGTGCCGACCGTCTCAGCGCCGCTGCCCGCGCGCGTTCCCGTTCGCCGCGGAACGACGGCGTTCGCCGCGCGGGACGTGCCCCGACTCCGCACTCCGGATCGACACCGATGCCGCCGAGTGTGCCGTCCGCGCGTACAACAGCGACGCCACCGTGCAAGCGCAGGAGCGCAGAGCCTTCTCGGCCCTGGGTGCCGGCTTCAAACGTGGACAAGTGCGGGCGCAGCTCGGCGCGCTGAACGCGGCCTACAGCACGCGCTCCATCAATACGGACCTCGACATGATCGCCGCCAGGATCGAGCGCGAGTTCGACACGTGGCGACGGTTGTTGAGCGTCTCGTCCCTCCAGGAGGCCGTCCCCGCGGCCGAGGTCGTTCAATCCCTGATCGCCTACTTCCTGAAGCCGGGCACGCGGCGCAAGCCCGTAGCCTCGCCGCCAAGGCCCTCCACTTCGGTGCGCCGGCGACCTTCATCCCTGTCGACACGTTCGCCGCCGATCTGCTGCATCACCAGCTGGGCACGCCGTCGTGGTCGACCACGAGTAGCCTGGACCATCGCGGTATGGCGGCGTGGTACTCGGGGTACCTGACGGTTATCCACCGTCTCGGCGCGGTGAACACCGACTTGCTCCGTCACCTGTTATCCATCGATGAGCTCACGGCTCGGGGCCCGGATCACGCTCGCGTGCGTGGCCTCCCGAAGCTCGTGGACAAGGTGTTCTGGTGGGTCGGTAGAGAGCAGAACCGTGGATCGGCTCCACAACTCTTCGTGGCTTGACGAGGCCGACGCAAGGTCCGCCAGTCCGGGCAGAGGCCCTCCTCCGGCTCGGAACTTGCCCGCCCCACGCGGTACGACATGATCGCGGAAGCGACACTCGGTCGCTGTGTCCCGAGGAGGATGTCATGGCAAGCACCAGAACCATCACGCCGGAATCCGTCACGAGCTGGATCAAGACCGCGTACCACAGGGGGCCCGGCGACACGAGGCGGTCCACCTGGACAGCGTACCTTCACAGAACGCTCACTCGGCGAGCCAGGGCGCAGGCAGACGGGGCACATGCAGGAGCGCACGATCATCGATGGGCAACAGCGCCTCACGACGCTGCAGCTGCTGCTCGATGCCCTGCACGCCGAGCTACTGCAGGTCGAGGCCCTGCCGCCTGCGCTGCGCATCGAACCGCTCGTGACGAACGCCGACCCGTTTCGGGCGAAGCCTGAGGACCGCTTCAAGGTCTGGCCCACGAACCGAGATCGCCCATCGTTCCAGGCCGTGATGAGCGCCAGTCCTCCCGTGGACTACGGCGCGGTCGGCCATGGTGGCGAGCGAATGGTCGAGGCGCACCGCTACTTCGCCGAGAGAGCACGCGAGTGGCTGCAGGCCAACGGCGCGGACGACGTTCAGAAGCGGGCCGTGGCGGTGGAGACTGCAGTGCGCGACCTGCTGCAGTTGGTCGTCATCGATCTCGGTGTGGACGAGAACGCACAGGAGATCTTCGAGACGCTCAACGCCCGCGGCGCACAGCTCACGGCGGCCGACCTGATCAAGAACTTCATCTTCCAGCGCCTGCTCGAACTCGGCACCGATGTCGAGGCGGCGTACCGACAGCACTGGCAGGAGTTCGAGACCGGCTTCTGGGAGAAGGAGATCAGCGTGGGGCGCGTGCGCTACCCGCGATCGTCGATCTTCCTCAACCACTGGCTGATCGCACGCACCGGCAAGGAGGTCCTGGCTCGCGAGGTGTTCGATGACTTCAAGCTGTTCGCCGACCACGAATCCGGACTGCCCATGACGCAGGTGCTGAGTCAGGTCGACAACGCCTCTCGCGTGTATCGGAGCTTCGTGACCGCAGCAGCCGAGCAAGTGGGCCCTGTCGATCGCCTGGGCTTGTTCGGCTACCGGACCGGCGTGTTGGAGAGCGAGGTCATCAAGCCGCTCGTGCTGTGCCTGCTCGATCCGGAGCAGCCGAAGATCCCGGAGGCGCAGCTGGTGAAGGCCCTCGACGTGGTGGAGAGCTGGATGGTTCGCCGGATGCTCGTCCGTGCAACGACGAAGAACTACAACCAGGTCGTGGCGGAGGTCGTCGCGCAGCTTCAGGCGGGAGACCGCGTGGCCGCTGGGGACGTCATCGAGCGGTACTTCGCCGGCCAATCGAGCGGCAGCCGATACTGGCCGGACGACGCAGAGGTTCGGGACGAGCTTGCAGAGCTACAGGCCTATCGCCGGCTGGGGCGCGGGCGCCTCCGCATGGTGCTCGAAGCCATCGAGGATCACCAGCGAGGGTGGCACAGGGGCAAGGCCGGCCTCGGCGAGGAACGGGTCGCAAGGGGCAAGTTTGCCATCGAACACGTGATGCCGCGGAAGTGGGCCACCCACTGGCCCCTTCACGACGGCGGCGTCGGCGAGACCGAGCGAGACCGCGTGATCCATCAGATCGGCAACCTGACCCTGCTGACGGGCAAGCTGAACTCGAAGGTGTCGAACGGACCGTGGCTCGGCGAGCCTGGCAAGCGGGCGGGCCTCGAAGCCCACGATGTGCTGCTGTTGAACCGTGAGCTCATCAAGCGAGCCGCCGATCAGTGGACGGAGGAGACGATCCGAGCGCGCACGCGAGATCTCACCGCGATCATCCTCGCGATCTGGCCCGTGCCGGCAGGCCACAAGTCGGGCTTCTCGCAGGATCGCCCGACCATGCGGCGGCGATTGACCCTCTCCGATCTGGTCACGGGCGGCGCGCTGTCCGCGGGGATGACGTTGATGCCCAGGTCGAAGAAGCACCGCGACACCCTGGCAACTCTGCTCCCGGACGGGCAGATCGAAGTCGACGGCGTAGCGTTCCAGAGTCCAACCGAGGCCGCGAAGAAGCTCGTAGGGGGTCCGGTCAACGGCTGGTCGTTCTTCCTGGTCGATCCGGTGACGCGGCGTTCGCTCAAGTCCGTCAGGCGGGACTACGTGAACGCCATGTCCGTGGATGTCGAGGACGACGACGGTGACGACGAGGGCGATGAGGACGAGGTCGTCTAGCTGTAGCGAGCGACCTCATACCGCCGAGGGGAGAAGCGGAGGGGGCGCCGACGTGGA
>CAYQMF010000055.1:0-38763 GCA_964418595.1 uncultured candidatus Brocadiaceae bacterium | reverse complement strand
TCGTGTCGTTCGACTTCGCGGTGTCGATCGTCCCCGGCTGGCACACGACGATCTTCCCGCCGTACTTCGTCGCCGGCGCCATCTTCTCCGGCTTCGCGATGGTGATCACGCTGCTCGTGCCGGCGCGCCAGTGGCTCGGGCTGCAGAGCCTCGTGACGCTGAACACGCTCGACAACATGGCCAAGATCATCTTGGTCACGGGCACGATGGTCGGCTACGCGTACGCGATGGAGTTCTTCATCGCGTGGTACAGCGGTGTCGAATACGAGCGCTACGCGTTCATCAACCGCGCGTTCGGCCCCTACTGGTGGGCGTACTGGACGATGGTGTCGTGCAACGTGATCTCGCCCCAGTTCTTCTGGGTGCGCAGCCTGCGTCGCAACCCGTGGTTCCTGTTCGTCATGTCGATCTTCGTGAACATCGGCATGTGGTTCGAGCGCTTCGTGATCACCATCACGTCGCTGCACCGCGACTTCATGCCGTCGAGCTGGGGTTACTTCCGCCCCACGGTGATCGACATCCTGACGCTGGCGGGCAGCTTCGGCCTCTTCTTCACCCTGTTCCTGCTGTTCGCCCGCTTCCTGCCGATCTTCGCGATCAGCGAGCTGAAGGGCACCATGAAGATCGCCAATCCCCACCACGGTTCGCCGCACGGCACGCACGTCCACGAGGAGGCCCACGCATGAGCGCCCGCAAATGGGGTGTCGTCGCCGAGTTCGACTCGGCCAGCGCGATCCACGCCGCCGCCAAGAAGATCATGGACCTCGGCTACGCCAAGGTCGACGCGCACACGCCGTTCCCGGTCCACGGCCTCGAGCGCGTGCTCAAGCAGGGCTCGAGCCACGTCGGCTGGATCTGCGCGGGCATGGGCCTCGTGGGCATCGCGGGCGCGCAGTTGATGATGTGGTGGATGAACGCCGTCGACTACCCGATCTGGGTCAGCGGCAAGCAGCCCTACGCGTGGCCGTCGACCATCCCGATCACGTTCGAGTGCATGGTGCTGCTCGCGTCGTTCGGCGCGGTGTTCGGCATGCTCGGCATCAACAAGCTGCCGCGGCTGCACAACCCGATCTTCAACCACTCCACCATCCACCGCGCGACCGACGACCGGTTCTTCCTGTCGATCGAGGCGGTCGACCCCAAGTTCGACCAGGTCCGGACGGTCGAGCACCTGCAGAGCGTGGGCGGCAAGCACGTCGAACTGCTGGAGGACGTCTGAACATGCACCCTCGCTACTTGTTGGGCGCGCTCGCCCTCGTGCTGGTCGCGGCACCGTTCGCCGGCTGTCGCGGCGGCGTCTCCAAGAAGCCGCCGGTGCACCTCGTGCCGGACATGGATGTCCAGCCGAAGTACCGCGCCCAGGGTCCGTCCGCTTTCCTGCCGAACGGCATGGCCATGCAGGTCGCGCCGGCGGGCACAGTCGCGCGGGGGACGCTGCCGGACACGCAGCTCCAGGCCTTCCTGCAGGCCGACGGTGCCTTCGTGACGCAGAGCCCGATCAAGGCGACGGCGGCGGTGTACGAGCGCGGCCGCGCGATGTTCAACGTTCACTGCGCGCCGTGCCACGACCGCACCGGCTCGGGTCAGGGCCTCGTCGCCAAGCGCTGGCCGGTCGCCGTGCCGTCGTTCTATGCCGCCGAACGCGCGGACATGCCCCTCGGTCGCGTCGTCAAGGCGATCACCGAGGGCTTCAACACGATGCCTTCCTACGCGCACCAGGTGGCGTGGGAGGACCGCTGGGCGATCGCCCTCTACGTCCACGCGCTCCAGTACCGGATGAAGGCCCCGAAGAACTGAGATGACCGCCGTCGCTCCACCCCTCGAGAAGATCGCGCCCAAGCTGGTCTCCCGCCTGCCCGCCGGCGCGCTCGCCGGTCAGGCCAAGGTCTGGACCGGCGCCGGCGCAGTCGCCCTCGTCGCCAGTCTCGCGATCGGCTTCGCCACGGATCGCACGCGCTTCCTGCACGCCTACCTGACCGCCTACATGTGGGCGCTCGCGATCGTGCTCGGCGCGCTCTTCTTCGTCATCGTCCAGCACGTCACGCGCGCCGGGTGGTCGGTGGTGGTGCGCCGCATCGCGGAGCACGTCGCCGGGACCATCCCCGTGATGGCGCTGCTGTTCGTGCCGATCGGTGCCTTCTACGGCGACCTCTACCATCACTGGGCGCATCCGGCGGAAGGCGACACGGTCCTCGCGGGCAAGGCCGGCTATCTCAACGCCGGCTTCTGGTTCGCGCGCGCGATCGCCTACTTCGTGATCTGGATCGCGCTGGCGCGGATCTTCAACAAGGCGTCGCGGCGTCAGGACGAGAGCGGCGATCCGGCCATCTCGCTGCGGCTGGCGCGCCTCGGCGCGCCGTCCCTCCTGTTGTTCGCCCTGTCGATCACCTTCGCCGCGATCGACTGGATCATGTCGCTGGACCCGCACTGGTTCTCGACGATCTTCGGGGTGTGCTACTTCGCCGGCGGCTTCATGGCCTGCATGGCGACGCTGACGCTGTTGAGCCTGTGGCTGAGCAAGCGTGGCCTGCTGGCCGACGCCATCACCACGGAGCACTACCACGACATGGGCAAGCTGCTGTTCGCGTTCATGGTCTTCTGGGCCTACACGAACTTCTCGCAGTACATCCTCATCTGGTATGCGAACCTGCCGGAGGAGACCGCCTTCTACCTGCACCGGCAGGACGGCAGCTGGCACACGATGGGCGCGGCGCTCGTGATCGGACACTTCCTCGTGCCGTTCGCGTTCCTCATGTCGCGACACATCAAGCGCAACCGCATGACCCTGGCGCTGGGCGCCACGTTCATGCTGGTCATGCACTGGATCGACATGATCTTCCTGATCATGCCGAACTACCACGGCTCCGGTGAGCATCATGAGCCGGGCATGCACTGGACGCTCGTCGACTTCACCTGCCTGTTCGGCTTCGCGGCACTGATCGCGGGCCTCACGGTCACGAGCCTGCGCAAGGCGCCGCTCCTGCCGGAGCGCGACCCGCGCCTGGCCGAGTCCCTCCACTTCCACAACATCTGAGCAGCGCCATGGGACACCCAACCGCACCCGCACACGACCTGGTCGACGTCGCCCCGATCGATCCGCTGCACGACGTCGACGGCAAGCGGACCGTGACGTACACCTTCGTCGGCTTCGCCATCGTCTTCGTGAGCATGTGGCTCCTGCACATCTTGTTCGTGTTCATCCTCGACCAGGAGTACGACGTGAAGGTCGCGAACCGCGAAACGATCGAGCTGAACGCCCTGCGCGCGATGGAGCAAGCCGAGTTGGCCAAGACCGAGGATCTGGGCAGTGGCGTGCAGCGCATCTCGATCGACGAAGCCATCAAGCGGCTCTCCGCCAAGTAGCATCCTCATGCGCCCCTCTCCCGAGAACCCGGTCGGTCGGCACGCGACGCTCGTCGCGTTGGCGACCGCCTGCGCCGCAAGCCTCGTCGCCATGACGAGCGTGCCGGCGCAGGGCATCGGCGGCGGGCTCGGCGTGCTCGACGGCAAGATCGTCGTGCAGGAGAAGCTCGGGCAGATGGTGCCTGGGGACATCACGCTCACCCGCGAGGACGGCGTCCTCGTCGAGACCAGCACTTGGTTTGCTGGCAAACGGCCGATCGTCCTGAACATCGGTTACTTCGGTTGCCCGGCTATGTGCGGCGTGGTGCTCAACGGACTCACCAAAGGCCTGGCCGAGCTACCGATGCAGCCCGGCCAGGAGTACGAACTGGTGACCATCAGCATCGACCCGCGCGAGACCCCGGCGGCCGCACTGCAGAAGAAGGAGTCCTACGTCCAGGGCTTCCCGCAGCTCGCCCTCGCCGCGAACTGGCACCTGTACACCGGCACGAAGGAACAAGTCGAGAGGCTGACCTCCGCGGTGGGCTTCGGCTTCGCGTGGAACGAACACACGAAGGACTTCGACCACTCCGCGGCCGTGATGTTCCTGTCGCCGGAGGGCAAGGTCGCCCGCTACCTTTACGGCGTCGAGTACCCGCAGCGGGACCTCCGCTTCGCCATCCTCGAGGCCGCGGAAGGCCGGGTCGGCAGCTTCGCCGAGCGCTTCCTCCTCTCCTGCTACGCCTACGATCCCAACGCGCGCACCTACGCCGTCGTGGCGTGGGCCGTGATGCGGGTCGGCGGCACCGCCGTCCTCGCCGGTCTCGTCGGTCTGGTCTTCCTGCTGTGGCGCCGCGAGCGCCGCATCGTCAAGGCGGCGACGCCCTGAGGGCGCCGCCCACATCGAGTAACCATCGTGATCCTGTTCCTCCAGCAGTCGCCGCAGCAGCAGCCCCGATCGACCCTGCCCGACACCGGGCTCGGGATGCCGCCACAGGTCTCCACCTTCGCCGAGAGCATCGACAACCTCTACGCGCTGTGCTTCTGGGTGTCGGTGTTCTTCTTCGTCCTCATCACCGGGATCCTGGTGTTCTCGCTGGTCAAGTGGCGACGCAAGACCCCCGACCAGCCGGCCGCGAGCAACGAGACGCACAACACGCCGCTCGAGGTGACCTGGACGGTGATCCCCCTGATCATCGTGATGGTGATCTTCGCGTGGGGTTGGCGGGGCAGCCTCGACATGACGATGGCGCCGCCCGACGCGCTCACCTACACGGTCCGGGCGCAGAAGTGGTCGTGGTCGATCACGCATCCGAACCACACTGAGCCACTGACCAACGAGATCTGGGTCCCGAAAGGTCGCCCGGTCAAGTTCGTGATGTCGTCGGCCGACGTCCTGCACAGCTTCTTCCTGCCGGCGATGCGCGTGAAGCGCGACGTCCTGCCCGGCCGGTATCAGATCGTCTGGTGTGAGCCGACGCAGACGGGCACGTTCCCGTTGTTGTGCACCGAGTACTGCGGCGACAACCACTCGCTGATGATCGGCGAGATCCACGTGGTCGAGCAGGACGAGTTCGAGGCTGGCCTCCGCGAGAAGCGCTTCCAGCCGCAGATCGACCCCAACGCGCCGCTCGACGTCCAGGGCAAGGCGTACTACGGGATGCGCAACTGCGGGTCCTGCCACACCGTCGACGGCAACAAGCTCGTCGGCCCGACCTTCAAGGGCCTGTGGGGCAAGGAGGAGGAGATGATCGACGGCAGCAAGGTCCGCGTCGATGCGACCTACATCGTGGAGTCGATCCTGAACCCCAGCGCCAAGATCGTGAAGGGCTTCGTCGCCGGGCAGATGCCGCCGCAGAACGTCACCGAAGACGAGGCGAAGAAGATCGCCGCCTACATCGAGACCCTGAAGTGAGGGAAGCACCATGACCGCCACCGCCGTCACCACCCCCACGCTGACTCCCGTCCACTACCTGAACGTCACCAAGGGCTTCTGGTCGTGGGCGGGCACGCTCGACCACAAGCGCATCGGGCTGATGTACCTCGTGGGCGTGAGCCTCGCGTTCCTCGTCGGAGGCCTGTTCGCGTTGTTGGTGCGCACGCACCTCTGGACGCACACCGGCTCGCTCTTCGATCCGGCTACCTACAACCAGATGTTCACGCTGCACGGCGTGTTCATGGTGTTCGTGTTCATCATCCCCGCGATCCCCGCGGCGTTGGGCAACCTCGCCTTGCCGGGGATGCTCGGCGCGCCCGATGTGGCGCTGCCGAAGCTCAACCTGGCGAGCTTCTACCTCTGGCTCATCGGGACCACCTGCATCGTGGTGTCCCTGGTGGTCGGCGCGGTCGACACCGGTTGGACCTTCTACACGCCATACAGCGTGCAGTCGAACACCCCGGTGATCGCCGTCGGCACCGGCGTCTTCATCCTCGGATTCAGCTCGATCTTCACCGGCCTCAACTTCGTGGTCACTGTCCACAAGATGCGCGCGCCGGGAATGACCTGGTTCCGGATGCCGCTGCTCGTGTGGGCCCTCTACGCGACGGCCCTGCTGCAGGTGCTGGCCACGCCGGTACTCGGCATCACGCTGCTGCTGCTGGTGTTCGAGCGCGTCTACCAGATCGGGATCTTCATGCCCGAGTACGGTGGCGACCCGGTGCTGTTCCAGCACTTCTTCTGGTTCTACAGCCACCCCGCCGTCTACATCATGATCCTGCCGGCGATGGGCGTCATCAGCGACGTCCTCTCGGTGCACGCGCGCAAGCCGGTGTTCGGCTACCGCATGGTGGCCTACTCGTCGCTGGCGATCGCGGTCATCAGCTTCCTGGTGTGGGGACACCACATGTACACGTCGGGGCAGTCCGAGTTCGCGATGATGGCGTTCTCGTTCCTGACCTTCTTCGTGGGCATCCCCTCGGCGATCAAGGAGTTCAACTGGGTCGCCACGGTCTGGAAGGGTTCGATCGCGATGACCGCGCCGATGCTGTATGCGGTGGCGTTCCTCATCATCTTCGCGATCGGCGGGCTCACCGGCATCTTCCTCGGCGCGCTGTCGCTCGACATCCACCTGCACGACACCTACTTCGTCGTGGCCCACTTCCACTACGTGATGATGGGTTCGACGGCGATCGCGTTCTTCGCCGGCGTGCACCACTGGTGGCCGAAGTTCACCGGCAAGATGTACTCCGAGTTCTGGGCCAAGATCGCCGGCACGCTGATCTTCATCGGGTTCAACGCGACTTTCCTGCCCCAGTTCGTCATGGGCAGCCAGGGCATGCCGCGTCGCTACGCGACCTACCTGGAGAAGTGGACGGGCTACCACCAGGCCTCGACCATCGGCGCGATGATCCTCGCCGTCGGCGTGGGGATGATGGTCTTCTACTTCGTGCACTCGCTGTTCGGCGGCAAGCCGGCCAAGGCCAACCAGTGGGGCGGCGTGACCCTCGAGTGGGACTCGCCCTCGCCGCCGCCGCTCTACAACTTCGAGAAGGACCCGGTCGTGACCCGCGAGGTCTACGACTACAGCGTCCTCAACACCAAGAGCTGAGACTCTCCATCCCGACGGTCGCATGAGTCACGACGCACACGAGCTGCACGCCACGCCGACGCCAGCGGGCTTCGTCCCGCACCACGTCGCGCACCACTTCAAGAACTGGGAGCAGGAGTTCCAAGCTGCCAAGTTCGGGTTCTGGCTGTTCCTGGCCACCGAGATCCTGCTCTTCGGTGGGCTGTTCGCCGCCTACATCTACTACCACGGCGTCTATCCGGAGACCTTCCGTGAGTGCGGCCGGATGCTGAGCTGGAAGCTCGGCGCGCTCAACACGACGGTGCTCCTGCTGTCGTCGTGGACCATGGCCATGGGTGTGCGCTCCGCGCAACGGAGCGAGCGCAAGGCGTGCTTCAACTACCTGATGGCGACCGTGATCTGCGGAGGCATCTTCATGGTGGTCAAGTACTTCGAGTACAGCGCCAAGATCGAGCACGGGACGCTGCCCACGCGGTGGTTCCATCCGCACGGGCCGGAGGCCGCGATCCTCGCGACCCTGGAGCACCCGAGCATGTTCTTCAGCATCTACTTCACGATGACCGGCATCCACGGCATCCACGTGCTCGTGGGGATGATCGTCATCACCTACTACGCGATCGGCGTCGCCAAGGGCCGCTACCACAGTGGCCACTACCTCCCCATCGACCTCGTCGGTCTCTACTGGCACATCGTCGACATCATCTGGATCTTCCTCTTCCCCCTCCTGTACCTGGTGCCCTGATGTCCGCCCACGCCGCTTCGGATCACGCCGGCCACGCGCCCGGGATGCACGTTTCCCACATCTCGTCGGCGGGCACGCTCCTCAAGGTGCTGCTCAGCCTGCTGGTCCTCACGATCATCACCGTCGCGGTCTCGCGCGTCGACTTCGGCTCCGCCAACCTCGCCATCGCGATGCTGATCGCTTCCATCAAGATGGGGCTCGTGTTGACGTGGTTCATGCACCTGCGTCACGACACGGCCGTGAACATCCTGTTCATCCTGTCGTCGTTCCTGTTCCTGTCGCTGCTCTTCCTGTTCACCCTGGCCGATCACTCGACGCGAGGTGCGGTGAGCCCGGAACTCGTGCGCAGGGCGCCGGTGACATCCACCGCGCACTGACCGACGACTGGTTTCTCCTGCCGGAGGATCGCCCTCCGGCGCCCGTGTTCGTCTCCTGGCCGTAACGGATCCCCGCGTGGACGCCGCATACCTGCACGCCCGCTATCCCGCGGACGCCCGCATCGTCTTCTTCGGGCGTGACGGCACCGACTCGGTGTCGGCGTGGCTTCCGGAGAGCCTGCGACCCCAGGCGGAGCGCACGGAGATCGAGATCCTCCTGCCGACGGAGGAGACGAGTCTGCGACCCTTGCTCGCCGACGACGTCGGCCGCAACGGCGAGAGCGAAGAGCGCATCGTGCCGGCGCTGTGGCACGTGCCGGCGTTGGCGCTGCCCTTGCCGGTCGCGATTCCGTTCCTCGCTGAGGACGCGCAGCTCGCGGAAGACGCCGCGGGGCTTGGGTACCTGCGCGCCGCATCCCGGTTGGTGATGGAGATGCTCCGTCGGGGCGACTTCGCGCCCGCGCGGGCCGACCACAAGCTGCTTCGCTTCGTGCCGAGGTGGCAACCGGATACGACGGCCGCACTGCGCGCCGTGTGCCTCCTTGCGCCGGAGGCACTGCAGACCGCGCGGTTGCCCGCGCACGAGGAACCGGTGTACGCGGTGACCTACCGCAACCTCACGGTCAGCCTGGTCGGCCATGCGCTCGACACGCTCGCCCCGGACTACCAGCCGAGCGACGCGACTTCGCCCGTAGAGCCGCTCACGCGCGACTTCTGGCACAGCCCGCTGACCCCGGTCCTGGAGATCCAGGTGCCGGATCGTGAGCTCGAGGAAGGCGTGCCGTTCTCCATCCAGCTCCTGTTCCGCCCCACGGCCGCAGTGCCCGTGGAGCGGTCGCTGGAACAACTCGCCGAGCGCGAGCGCGCACGCATGTTCCCAGACGCGCACGATCGCGAAGCGCTGCGGCGGGTTCGCGTGACGCTCGAGGACATCGCGGGTCGGATTCCGGTGCTGCGGCGCGCCATGAACATGGGCGACGGTCGTGCGTCGCTCACGCGCGCCGAACTGGACAGCGTGCTCGATCACCTGGCGCTGCTCGAGACCGAAGGCTTCGTCATCCGCGTGGATGGCAAGGCAGAGACCCAGCGCCTGGCAGCGCGTGTCACGCTCGTGGAGGCGCCCGGGGGCGGAGAGCGGCCCTGGTTCGAGTTCCGATGGAGCGTGGCGCTCGGCAACAAGGAACTCTCCAAGTCCGAGTTCGAGCAACTCGTCGACTCGTCGGCACCCCTGGTGATGCTCGGCAACAGGCCCGTGCTGTTGTCCCCCAAGGATCGCGAGGCCCTGCAGCGTTTCCATCGCCGCGAAGGCACCGAGGGCCGGAAGGTCTCTTTCTTCGAGGCGCTCCGCCTCCGACTCGGCGGCGCATCGCATCTCCATGGCCTCGCGATCGAGTCGATCGCGAGCGCGCCTCTGCTCGACCAGTTGATCGCGAACCTAGAGAAGGCGCGCGCGATCGAGATGCGGGCGTTGCCCCCGGGCTTTGCGGGCGAGCTGCGCCCATACCAGGTGCGCGGGCTGTCGTGGGCGTACTACCTGGTCGACCAGGGGTTCGGTGTGTGCCTTGCCGACGACATGGGTCTCGGCAAGACGGTGCAGGCCATCGCGCTGATGCTCGATTGGTTCCTCGCCAAGAAGCGGATCGGCCCGATCCTGGTCGTCTGTCCGGTGAGCGTGCTCGGCAACTGGCGCCGCGAGATCCATCGCTTCGGCCCGGCCATGCGCGTCGTCCTGCACCACGGCAAGGCGCGGGCGAACACGGCCGAGGACTTCGCCAAGGTGATGGCCGAGCACGAGGTCGTGTTGACCAGCTACAACCTCCTGCAACGCGATCGCGAGATCCTGCTGGGCCAGACCTACCAGGGCGTGATCCTCGACGAGGCGCAGAACATCAAGAACCCCACCACCCGCCAATCGCGCGCGGCCCGGGCGTTGCGCGGTGGGTTCCGGATGGTTCTCACTGGCACGCCCCTGGAGAACAGGCCCCTCGACCTCTGGTCGATCATGGACTTCCTCAACGAGGGCTTGCTCGGCACGCGAACGCAGTTCGTGCAGACGCTCGAACACCCCATCGTGAAGCAGCGCAGCCGGGGCCAGATGGGTGTCCTGGCGAGGCTCGTCCGTCCCTTCGTGCTGCGCCGTCTCAAGACCGACCCGGAGATCGTCAATGACCTGCCGGAGAAGTCCGAGCAGGTCGTCAGCGCAACGCTGACCCAGGAGCAGGCGGTCCTGTACGAGAACGTCGTGCGCAAGGGTCTGGAGGATCTCGACCAGAGCGAGGGCATGCAGCGCCGCGGCGCCATTCTCACGACCCTGCTCCGGCTCAAGCAGATCTGCAACCACCCCGCCCACTACCTCGGTGATGCATCGTCGTTGCCGAGCCGATCCGGCAAGCTGGATCTCCTCACCGAGATGGTCGAGGAGGCGCTCGAGGAGGGCGATCGCTGCCTGATCTTCACGCAGTTCAAGGAGATGGGCACGCTGCTCAAGACGCACCTCGAGGCCTTGGGCCGGACCAAGGTCCTGTTCCTGCACGGCGGTGTGCCGCAGAAGGAGCGCGAGAGCATGGTCGCCGAGTTCCAGAGCAACACCGACGACAGCCCGCGCGTGTTCGTGCTTTCGCTCAAGGCAGGCGGCACCGGACTCAATCTCACGGCCGCGAATCGCGTGTTCCATTTCGATCGCTGGTGGAATCCGGCGGTCGAGGATCAGGCCACCGATCGCGCGTTCCGGATCGGCCAGCAGCGCAACGTCTTCGTGCACAAGTTCGTGTGCGCTGGCACGCTCGAGGAGCGCATCCAGGCGATGCTCGAACGCAAGCGGCAGGTCGCCGAGGACCTGTTGGCCGCGGGCGAGAACTGGCTCACCGAGTTGAGCAACGACGAGCTGCGGCGCCTGCTCACGTTGGATCGCATGGAGGCACTGGCGTGAGGGAGGTTCGGGCTACCAGCCTGGGGGATCGTTGGCGACGTGAGGTCACGCGCGGGATCGACGAGAAGCGTCTGGAGCTCGCGCTGCAGGCGCTGCCTTCGATCCGTCAGCCCTTCGTCCGCATCGGCGTCGGCGCCATCACCGCCGAGCTCGAGGGAGCGATGGGCTCCATCCACGAGGTCAGCGTCCGCGTGCCGCCGCTCCCTGGGAAGATATGGGATAACGTCGCCCGGGTCCTGCGGCGTTCGACCAAGATGATGGAGGCCCTGCAGGATGGTCGGGTGCCGCTGGCCTTCGACCGACTCGTGGCACGCATCGGCGGAGAGACGGTCCTGCCGGAGAGCCGCCGCGTGACGTTCTCCTGCACATGCGGGCAGCCGGAAGCTCCGTGCCGGCATGTGCTCGCCCTTCACGAATTGCTGGCGCGCCGACTGGACGAGAAGCCCTGGCTGCTGTTGCAGCTGCGTGGGATCAACGTCCGCGAGTTGATCGAGAAGGCCCAGTCGCCGACGTTGCGCAGTGACCTTCCGGCGTTGGCGTTCCAAGCGTCCGAGGAGCCCGTCCTGTTTCCGGAGGCTGCGGACGGCGATCTCGACGGCGCGCTGAACCGCGAGCAGGTCGCGAGTCTCGTTGCCCCGTCGGCTCGGCCCCTGCGCGACGCCGTCGCAGCCGCCCTGGCGGCCCTCACTCCGCGCGCAAGCGTCCCTTCCGACGCGCCGTCGGCGTAGGCCGGTCTCCTTGTTTCACCGACGCCTGAGCAGCGTCGCCCGCGGGCCGCTGGCGCTGCCTCACAGGCCGATCGCCAGTCGATCTGCCAGCACGCCAGGCAAGCCCGCGCTGCGGATCTTGGCCTGGACCTTGGCGATGTCGTACGGCACGCGCTTGATCGCCAACTCGCAGCTCGCGGTGTCGAAGATCGAGTAGGCGGCGTTGCGATTCTCGTCGCGCGGTTGGCCCACGCTGCCGACGTTGACCAGCACCCGGCTCGCGCCGCCGAGGTTGAGTTCGAACGGTGGGGCGTGTACGGCGCGCATGCCGTGGTCCTGTTCGGGAACGATGTACACCGCAGGGACGTGCGAGTGACCGACGAAGCACGTCAGCGTCTCTTGATGGCGCATCGATTCGATGGCTTCGACCATTGTCAGCACGTAGCCGAATTGCTTGGGCATGTGCAGGCTGCCGTGGACCACCGTGTAGTCCAGATCCGGCCGCACGACCGTGTACGGAAGACTCCCGAGATACTCGAGATCACTTCGGCGAAGCTGCGTGCGCGTCCACTCGATCGCCATGCGGGCGTACGCGTTGAAGTAGTCGGTCTCGAGGCTTCCGACGACGGCGGCGTCGTGGTTGCCCATGCAGACCGTCGCGCCCAGCTCGCGGATCACGTCGATGCAGGCGCAGGGATCGGGGCCGTAGCCGACGATGTCCCCCACCTGCACCCAGTGCTCCACCCCATCGGCGCGCATCGCAGCAACCACCGCGGTCAAAGCCTCGAGGTTGCTGTGAACGTCTCCGAGAATACCTATGCGCATGAGGTCACGAGCCGCGCCGAACCGTTCGGGCGACGCCAAAGGACACGAACAGCCCGGCCAAGGCCACGAGGACATCCGGTGCGGCCGCGCGCGGTTGGATCGTGAAGATGGGCTCCGGTCGAGTCCACAATCTAGCGGTCCGGAGCGGGAAGACCGGCGAGAGGAAACCCAGTTGGCCGGCGAGCAGCGCCCCGCAGGCGAGCACGAGGTGAGGCTTCGTCACTGGAAGACGGGCCAGCCCCGGTGCGAGCGCGGCGAGGCCGAGGAACGACAAGGCGGTCGCGCCAGCCCGCGACGATGTATGCGGTAAACCGTATTGAATTAGGGACGGGTAGCTCGCCACCGCCGCTGCCAGGGAAGCGCACAGGGTGGCAGCCGCAAGGCCGATGGCCTCCGCACCAATCACGCCGGGCGACGAATCCACCCGGGCAAGCCAGTCCGAACGGAGCCCCCGATGGCGGGCCCACACCCAACCCAGAAGCAGGCATGACATCACCAACACGACGGCGGCCCCCCCTTGGGAGGCAGCCAGTTCTCCCCTCTCGACAAACCAGAACGGCGGACTGAGGTAGTCGGTGAGGCAGGCTAGGGACGCAACGACCAGCACGGCGACGGCGCCCCACGGCCAGAGCAGGAACACTCCCTCCGCCCAAGAGAGCCGAACGAGCGCGCCAATCCGTCGCGGGGCCAGGTGCAACGTCCTTCCTTTATCCTCGGACGCCGGTATTGTCACGCCCGCGAGTGCATCGCTCGCAGGGCGGTTTCAGGACGAATACGCGTGCGGTCGATCGCGCTGGCCAACCAGAAGGGCGGAGTCGGAAAGACCACTTCCGCCGTGCACCTCGCGCACGCCCTGGCCCTGTCCGGCCGGCGAGTGGCCCTGATCGACCTCGACCCCCAGGGGAACGCCACCCTCGCCGTCCAGGGGATGCTGGGTCGTCGAGCCTCCGAGGACATGGGCCCGTTCACGGCGGCCGGGGAGCGGTTCTGGGTGCTCCCGTCGGTCGGCGCGGATCGAAACCTCCAGCCGTCCGAGGAGCTCGACGTCGACCGCCTGGAGGCGCACCTGCAGACCATGGAGGATCGGATCGACGTGCTGCTCGTCGACTGCCCGCCGCGCATGGACTCGTGGGGCTGGGCCGGGTTGCGACTCTGCGAGCACGTCCTGGTCCCGGTGCAGGCCGAGTTCTTCGCCATGCACGGCTTGACCCAGATGATGGACACCCTGGCTCGAGCCCAAGCCGAGTTCGGCGGGCACGGGGCGCTCCTCGGGGTCTTCGTCACGATGTTCGACCATCGCGAGCAGATCGCCTGCGAGGTGCTGTCGGACCTGCGCGCCAACCTGGGTGAGCTGGTCCTCGACGCCGTGGTGGTCCGCGACCCGCAGTTCATCGAAGCCGCCAGCCACGGGCGGACCCTGATCGAGCACAACCTCTTCGCCAAAGGCGTCCGCTGCTACGTGGACCTGGCGCGCGAAGTGTCCCGACGTTGGAGTGTTTCACGTGAAACCGCTGCTGGAGACTGACCATGGGTGAGAGGCGACTTGGCCGAGGCTTGGACTTCTTCTTGTCGCGCGGCAGCGCCGCGAAGGACGTGACTCCCGAGATCCACGAGGTGGACGTGGCGGCGCTCGTCGCCAACCCCTTCCAGCCCCGACGTGAGTTCTCGGAGGACAACCTCAAGGAACTGGCCGACTCGATCCGCGCGAACGGGGTGCTTCAGCCGATCCTGGTGCGAAAGACCCCCGCCGGGGCTCTTCAGATCGTCGCAGGTGAACGGCGTTGGCGAGCGGCCAAGCTCCTCGGCATGGAGCGCATCCCGGCAGTGGTGCGCGAGATCACTGACGAGCAGGCGGCGGTCTTCGCCCTCGTCGAGAACGTCCAGCGCGCCGACCTGAACCCGATCGACAAGGCGCTGGGGTTCTCGAAGCTGCTCGAGATGACCAAGGCTTCGCAGGAGGAGCTGGCCCGACGCATCGGGTTCGACCGCTCAACCTTGGCGAACTTCATCCGCCTGCTCGACCTGAGCCCGCCGGTGCAGGCGTTTGTTTCACGTGGAACCTTGACCATGGGCCACGCCCGGGCGCTATTGGGGCTCGACGCGGACGCCCAGCTTCGCCTCGCGGAACAGGCGATCCGCGACCGTTGGTCGGTGCGGGAGATCGAGGCCAAGGCGCAGCACCTCAAGGGGGCTGCCGCGGCACCCACGCCGGCCGCCGGCAAGAAGAAGAAGGGCACCCGCCCGGTCTGGCTGAACGAGATCGAGGACACCCTCGCCGACACGCTCGGCGCCGCGGTGCACGTGCGCTACGGCCGCAAGCGAGCCACGATCTCCATCGAGTGCCGCGGGCGCGAGGACTTCGAGCGCGTGTACGAGATGCTCAAGGCTGTCGAGACCCCGTGACCAACGGGGACATTCAGCCCAAACCGACGCCCACGACCGAAATCTGATCGGCGGACTAGCGGTCGACGATCTCGACCTTGTTCACGCGGATGTTGTCGCGTGGCGCGCCCAGACCCTGACTCGCCTCGTCTTCGGTCGAGTAGGGCGTATCCTCGATCATCCGCCGGACGATGTCCTGCCCCTCGATCACGCGGCCAAACACGACCCGCGCCCCGTCCTGGGTCGCTGCGGCGTCGGAGCAGGTGATCCAGATCCGGCCGGGGAGGGACTTGCCATCCTTGCCCGGGGTCGCCGCTACGACGAAGGGGAAGTTGCTCACCCCGCTCGCCTCGAAGTCGATTGCGGTCACGGTGTCGCCGTCGAGTTTCGCGCGCTCCTCCGTCCACTTGGTGCGATCGTCTTGCCGGGTCGCGGGTAACCCGAGGTGCATCTCCTGCGGGGAGTCGCCTTGCATCGCTCGCGGGCGGCGTCGGATCTGATCGATGGCGAGACCGTCGAAGTGATTCCGCTTCGCCAGGTCGACGAAGCTCGAGAAGTGCTTGGGTGCCGCGGTGGCGTAGAACGCGACCTTGAACTCACCCGCATCGGTCTTGAAGACCGCCACCTGCTTGCTGTCGGGCTCCGGGGCTTCGTACAGCCGCGGATTGGCCGCGAAGAACTCCTTCTGCCGGGTGATGCGGTCGCGCATCAGCCCCACGATGCTCCCCGCAACGGGGTCTGCTAGTTCGGGCTCCAGCGGCTTGGTGTCCGGCGTCTTGGGCTTGTCATTGTCCTCGTTCAGGTCTCTCCGGTACTGTGGGGGGTAATTCGAGGACCGGCAGAGGAAGTGGCGGGCGTGCTCTTTGGCGAGACGATCGAGGTGGCGCAGGGCACCATCGAAGTCCCGGGTGCCGTACGCGCGGTTCGCGGCCACCCAAAGGAGGAGCGGCTGCCGGTCCGTGCCTGCCGCGGCCTGGATGGCCTGGTCGAGCGCCGGGCCATCGAGATCACGTACATGGTCGCCGAGCTTGGCGACCATGTCCGACTTCAGCATCCCCAGGTAGAAGGACAGGTACTGACCGTTCTGTGGGTTCTGCCGAACAAGGTCCGCAAATGCGCCTTCCTCGACGTAACCCTTTTGTAGTCCCGCATTTGCTGCGAAGGATCCCCACTCTCGGTCGATTGCGGCTCGCTGATAATACCTTAGGCCGTAATATGCGAAGAGGGCGACGGCTAGCAGGCCAAAGGTCGCAAGCACAGGCTTGCGGTTCTTGACCCACCACATCTCGATGGCGGAAGGAGCTTGGATCTGGCCGACAGACATTGGGGAGGGGGTTGGGAGGGGGTTCAGCGCTGGGCGATCGGCGCCGCGGTGGTTCGGACTTCGACCCGGATGCGGGTCAGCGACTCCACGCGCTCGATCCGATAGTCGACCGTGTAGTCGTCGCGGTGAAACACCAGTCGCTGCGCGTCGGTCGAGACGCCGTCCCGGCTCGAGAGCGCCCAGGCGTGCTGTGGCATCCGCTCGAGGAGGTAGGTCGAGACCTCTGGCACGGAGAGCCTGCCCGTGTACAGGAAGCTACCGTAGCGGTAGCTCCCGACGCTCAGGGAATGGCTCTCGTGATGTCTGTCGTTGAGCCTGAAGCCCAACGGCACCGGCAGGTCCTGGAACTGGTCCGCCGTGACGGTGATGCGGCGTTCGAGCAGGCTGACGGGGGTGCAGGCGGGCAGGGCGCAGAGCAGCGCAAGCGTGAGTCGGAGCATGCTGGGCTTCCTCTGGATGGTGTTTCGAGCCCCGCAGTCTAGCTGCGTGGCTTCTCGACGCAACGACGCTCAGGCCCCTCTTCTGGTGCGATTCGGGGCCGTTGCTAGACTCTCGCCCATTCTCCAGGGTCTCGGTTGAAAACCGCCATGGACCGTACAGGGATCGTCAACCACCGCGTGCTCTGCCAGCCGGTTCTGGTGTTGAACCGGTCCTGGATCCCCGTCCACGTGACCACCGTACGGCGGGCGGTGTGTCTCGTCTATCAGGACGCGGCGCGCGTGGTCGCCCCCGACACCCTCGAGATCCACACGTTCGACACGTGGATCGGCCTCGCCAACCCACCGGCCTCACGGTGGATCCGGGGCGCCTCGTTCATGGTGCCGGCCCCGGAGGTGATCCACCTCACGCGCTACGACCGCGTCCCCTGCTATGAGGCCCCGTTCACGCGACGCAGCCTCTACCAGCGCGACAACTACACCTGCCAGTACTGCGGAGCGCGGTACCCGGCCGATCGACTCAGCATCGACCACGTTCGACCTCGTTCCCGCGGCGGCAAGACCACCTGGGACAACTGCGTGCTGGCGTGCGTCCGCTGCAACACGCGAAAGGCCGATCGCACTCCTCGCGAGGCGAGTCTGAGCTTGCGCCGGACGCCGCGCCGGCCGCGATGGACGCCGTACCTCAGCGTGACCGCCGAGCGCCTGCTACCCTCCTGGCACCGCTTCCTGGGAGACCGGGAGACCGCGATCTAGTTCTGGTCGACCGCTCCCGCGCCCCGGGCACGGGCATTTTGCGCGAACGGTTGCGTTCGGCGCCGGCCACCTCAAGACTTGCCTGCGGAGCCCGCCACGCCATGCGCATCAAGACCGCCCTTCTCGTTTCTCTTCTCGTCAGTGTCCTCAGCGCGCAGACCAAGGACGACCCGACCGTCGAGCTCGCCGCGAAGGAGAAGGCCGCCAAGACCGCCGATGCGCTGTGCGACGCGGCTGACTTCGCCCGCCAGCACGGTCTCACGACCGATTGGCGGCGGCTGCTCACTCGCGCGATCGCGATGGATGCCAACCACCAGCGCGCGAACACGGCCGTCGGCAACGTGAAATACGACGGCCGGTGGATGTCGCCGCAGAAGGCCGAGATCCTGGAGAAGACCAGCAAGGGTCTCGTGTCGGTGCGTGGCGTGTGGGTCCCCGAAGCCGATGCCGAAGACGCGCGCGCTGGCATCTTCCGTTTCGGCGGCGATGTCGTGACGCGCGACGAGTTCGCTGCCCTTGCCGCGGGTCGCAAGCGGCACCCGCGCACTGGCGAGCTGATCGACGCCGAGCACATCGAGAAGGCCCAGAACAACCTGTTCCCGGGCAGCGACGGTGCGTGGATCGACGAAGCCGAAGCGAACCGGCTGCATGCCCGGACCGCGACGCCGTGGATCGTGCGCACCAAGACGTGCCTGCTCGTGAGCAACATGGCGCTCAAGGACATCGAGGGCCAGGCGCACCAATACGTGGACGACGCCGTGGCGATGGCCACCAACGTGTTCGGCGCCAGGCTCACGCCGGCGCAGAAGCCGGTGGTGATGCTCGTCGATTCCCCCGACCGCTTCCGCGACCTGGGCACCCAGATCGGCGGCGCGAGCTCCGCCTACGGCGGGTTCCTGGCCGACGGCGGCGTCAGCCTTCCGGGTCTCGGCGTGCAGCGCCCGGCGGTGGCCCTGCTCGACGCGAATTGGGGCGTCTACTACCTCAAGCACGCGGTCGGCGCCGCGTTCGCGCATGCGGTTGGTGGGGGATCACTCCCCGGCTGGATGGTAGCCGGCATCGGCTCGTACACCGAGCGCTTCTACAACCAGGACATCGCGAACTGGTTCGGCAAGCAGTACCTCGCCGCCGGCGGGCTGACCGAGCTGGGTGGATGGTTCGAGACCTTCGGGATCAACGGCGACATGGATCACCCGACGATCGGGCGACACTTGTTCCAGGCCGGGTTGATGATCGCCTACTGCCGCCACGGTGGTGACGATGCCGCACGCAAGCACCTCGATGCCGTAGGCGCAGCGCTCGCGGCTGCCGACAACGCAGCGATCACCGCATCGATCCGCGACCTCGAGGCCTTGTTGACCAAGAACGCCGACGCGGTGCGCGCGTACTTGAAGACGCTGACCCAAGGCTGAAGGCCTGTCCCCGAGACACCGGTCGCAAATAATCGGTTCGGACAGCAGCCAAGCGGCTCCCTTTCCCCAGTCGGGGGATGTGACTAGATTCCGGGGTCTCCCCGAGGCTTCCTGCGCCCCTCCGAAACTGCACTGACTCTCGAACTACCGATGCAACATCCTCGCTTCCTGCTCCTCGCGGCCGGTGCCTTGGCACTTGCCCTCCCTGCGTCCGCCCAACAAGGTTCGATCAAGTCCTCGCTCCCGGCGTCGACGTTGGCGTTCTTCACCTTCCCCGACCTCGACAAGTCGGTGCACGAACTGATGGACATGCCGCTCATGCGGATGTGGCGTCAGAAGGAGATCCAGGGCTTCCTCGCGCCGGCACTGAAGGAGGCCGCGACCCACTGGGAGCAGGGCCTTGCGCAGGCGAACGCCGCGCACGAACAAGGCATGCTGCCGTTCCCGCCGGCCGACCTGTTGACGCTCCGCATCCGCAGCGCCACCGCCGCCCTCACCGGCTTCAAGGCTGTGGTGGAGAACCAGCGACCGATGCCCGAGCTCGGCGTCCTCGTGCACCTCGACTTCGGCGCGTCCGGTGCCACCTGGAAGAAGATGATCGACTTCGGCCTCTTGCAGCTCGAAGCCCAGGCCGAGGGCATGCTCACGAAGTCCGAGGCCAAGGTGGGCAACACCACGATCACGTCGTGGATGCCGCCGGAGGGCTCGATGGGTCTGCACCTGGCCTGGGTTGCCGATGGCGTGGTGTTCGGCACGCTGCAGCGCGATGTCAGCGCGGTGGTGGCGGCCGTCAAGGGCAAGGGAACCCTCACCGACGGCGCCGCCTACAAGACCGTGGCCAGCAACCTCGATCTGGCGGACAACGAGTTCGAACTCTTCGTCAGCGTCCAGAACATCTATTCGACGGTGTTCGATCTGCTGAACACCGCGAAGGAGAACGCGCCGAACTTCCCTCCGGAGCTCGATGTCACCAAGCTCGACACCGCGCTGGACGCCTTCGGTCTCAAGAGCATCAAGGCCCTGGGCCTGACGTCTTCCTACCAGGGCAACAAGTGCGTGACCAAGTCGTACGTGTTGTCGCCCGCGCCCGAACGCAAGGGCCTCGTCGCCGGCGGCGCGTACGACCTGAACCTGGATCTGCTCAAGCACGTGCCCAAGAAGGCCACGTCGTGCGCGGCCAGCACGTTCGACATGAATGCGATCTGGGATGCCCTGGTCGGCGCGGCGCGAGCCTATGACCCGGACATGACCGACATGGCGCTGGGCCAGCTCGCCCGGGTGGAGGAGCAGATCGGGTTCTCGATCCACGACGATCTGTTCGGCTCCTTCGGCAACCAGTACGCCTCGTGGGGCATGCCGATGCAAGGGATCCCCGGGCTCAGCGGTGGCCAGCTCCTCAGCGGTGTCTACCTCGTCAGCGTCAAGGACCAGGAGCGGCTGCTGAAGAGTCTCCGCGCGCTCACCAAGATGTCGGACGGCATGGTCGAGCTGGGTGACAACACCCGCAACGAGATGACGACCTACTTCCTGCAGATCAACGCGCCCGCGCCGGCGAACCTGCCGATCAACCCGTTCGACATGATCACGCCGGTGTTCGCCTTCGAGGCCGGCTACATGGTGCTCGGCTTCTCCAAGTCCGACGTGCGTCGGACCGTCGAGCGCATGCGCAAGCCGGACGCCGAGGACTCGATCAGCGGCAACCCTGCGTTCGCCAAGATGCTCAGCGGACTGAAGACCGAGCGCCTCACGTCGGTCTCGTTCTCCGACCTCAGCGCGAGCTTCGACAGCATCTATCAGACCGTCTACGGGTTCAGCTACCTGATCCCGGACAACATCCCCCTCGACGCGAAGGAGCTGCCCGACGAGGGCAAGTTCCTCTCGCAGCACCTGTTCCCCTCGATCGGCTACTCGCACACCGACGGGAACGGGTTCTCCAGCACGACGGTCAGCCCGTTCGGGCCGGAGGTCGCCGCCATCCTGATCACCGGTGTGGCCGTCGGCGCCGGCGTCGCCGGCACGATGGCGAGCACGCGCCGCAGGTGAGGTGGTCGGGATCGGCGCGGCCCGCGGCGCACTCCACCTGGCCGCGCCAATGATCCCCGTGCGGATGTGGGCTGCCGCCGCCGCGGCAACCGTCGCTGCCATGCTGGTCGCCAGCACCGCGCGCGCCCAGAACCCGACGGAAGGGCTGCGCGACCGTGGCGAGGTGGCCCTGCATCAGGCACTGCTCGATGCCGCGTCGGACCAACTCGTGCTGTTCGTGGCCTCGCATCCCGACGACCAGTACATCCAGCCGGCGGCGATCGCGCGCTTCCGCTACGGATGGCGCGTCGCCGTGGCGCTCCTGACCCGTGGCGAAGGCGGCCAGAACATCTCCGGCCCGGAAGTGGGGGATGCCCTGGCCCGGCGTCGGACCATGGAAACGGAGCGATGCGCGGCGCGCCTCGGAATCGACGTGTTCCACCTGGACTGTCCCGATCGGGGTTTCTGTCGCGGCGCCGACGAGACCTTGCAGCTCTGGGGACGAGTCCGCACGAGCAACGACCTCGCGCGGTTGATCCGCACGCTGCGCCCGGACGTCGTGTGGACCACGCACCATCCCGCGGAGGATCACGGTCACGACCTGGCTCTCCTGCAGATCCTGCCCGACGCCGTCGAACGTGCCGGATCGCCCACCTACGCATTCGATTCTCTGCCGCCACACCGCGTCCACGCTCTCCTGCGAAGTTGCGCGCCGGGTGAACCCGCCGAACTGACCCTGCCGGGCGATTTCGTCGACGCAGTTCGCGGCGACACGCTGCGCAGGCTCGCCTACTTGGCTCTCGCCGAGCATCGAAGTCAGGCGCCGCATCGCCCGATCGACGAAGTCTTCCCCACTACGCTCGAGCTCCGTTCCCTGCCGATCAACGGCTCGCCGGCAGCCCCCGAACCGTTGACTCCCACGGACCTGCTCGCCGGCCTGCCGGCAGGGACCAGCACTCCGTTGCGCGAGGCGTTCAAGGCGCTTCGAGCCGCCAGGCTCGGCGATCGACCGGCGCTTCTCGCGTTCGCGCTCGACGCGCGAGCCCTCCTTCTCGCGACCGCGGGGACCGGGCCCGACCTCACCGATCGCAAGGCCCGTCGTCTGCACGCGCTCGATCGCGTCATCGTGCACGCGCTGGGGATCTGCTGGTCGCCGACGCTCGCGGAGCAAGCGACCTGCCCCGGCGCCACGGTTCCCGTGGCACTCACCATCCAGAACGGCGGCGTGCGTTCGCTCGATGCATTGACCCTGCGAGGCAGGCTTGCGCACGACATCGCGACCATCGACGGCGGCTCGTTGTCCGCCAGCGGCGCGACGACCCTGCCCATCGAACTGATCGCCCCTCCGGTTCGCGCCCTGCTGGCGCCCACGTACGCGCCGGAGGTCTCGGTCATCGCCGAACTCCGCCTCGCCGAGCAAGTGATCGAGTGGCCCATCCCAGTGCCGATCGACGTCCGCCCGTCCCTCGAGATCGAGACGACGCAGCCGTCCGTCCTGCTGCCCAACGGACGATCGGCGCTGCGCGTGGCAGTCCGCCTGCGCAACAACGGCTCGAACGACCACGCGGGCCTCCTGCTGGCTCGGGCCCCCGTGCCGATGCGCGCGAGCCCGGAGTCCGTCGAGTTGACGCTGCCGTCGGGCGCCACGCGCGTCTACATGTTCTCCATCGACGTGCCGGCCGGGTTGCGCGCGGGCGTGCACTCGCTGCGCTTCCAGTTCGGACCCGCCGCCGCCGAGTTCACCGTGCACGCCGTGGACGTGAGTGTTCCCGCCGGGCTGCGCGTCGGTCTCATTCCCGGCGTCGACGACACCTCTCGCCGCGTGCTCGAGGATTTCGGTGTCCAGCTCCACGTGCTCGATGGCGACGACGTGGCGACCTTCGAACTCGAGACCCTGCACACGGTCGTCGTCGACATCCGCGCGCTGCGGGTGCAGGACACCGCGCGCGCGGCGTTCGATCGCCTCCTCGAGTTCGTGCGCAAGGGTGGTCGCCTGCTCGTGCTCTACCACAAGGACATGGAGTGGGAGAGTCCGGGCTTCCAGGGCGCACCGTATCCGATGCAGATCGGCCGAGACCGCGTGACGCAGGAGGACGCGCCGGTCCGCGTCCTCCTGCCCGAACATCGGCTCATGCGCGTCCCCAACCGCCTCCAGTCGCAGGACTGGGACGGCTGGGCGCAGGAACGCGGGCTGTATTTCGCGAAGGACTACGACAGCCGCTTCGAAGAACTGCTCGCCATGGCGGACCGCGGTGAACCGGAGCTTCGTGGTGGTCTCCTCCATGCCCGGTACGGCGAAGGCGAGTACGTCTACTGTGCGCTCGCCCTCTTCCGGCAGTTGAAGAAGTTCCACCCGGGAGCCATCCGCCTGTTCGCCAACCTCGTCGCGTCGCCCCGAGTCCGCTGATCGTCGACGATCACGCGTCGCGCTTGCGCTCGCGCGCTCCGTCGGTGAGCCTCCACGCCACCTGCAGATGAGCAACGACGCGCGATTTCATTTCCACACCGAGGTCCGCGTGCGTCTGCCGGAAACGGACGCGATGGGCATCGTGTTCCACGGCAACTTCTTCATCTACCTCGAAGTCGGTCGCGTCGACTACCTGCGCAACCTCGGCCTCGCCGAGGGCATCCGGCCCATCCGCGACTTCGACAACGTGGTCGTCGCCGCTCACCTCGACTTCAAGTCGCCGGCGCGCCTCGACGATCCGCTGGTCGTGGACGTGCGCGTGCGCGAGATCAGGACCTCGAGCTTCACGTTCGACTTCAAGATCCGCCACAAGAAGGAGAACCGGGTCATCGCCCAGGGCTACACGACGCACTGCGCCATCGACGCGCAGTTCCAACCGATGCCGGTGCCAGCGGTGTTTCGCGACACCGTTGCGCGATTCGAAGGCTGGCCCGTCGCGCCATAGCCTCGGCCGTCCCACAAGCCGTCGTGCGCTTCCTTCCATGGACCCTCGTCTTGGGCCTCGCCTTGCCGGGCCAGCATGGAGTCGAGGTCGTCAGCGCGGATCACCGCGTACCGGCGACGACCCTGACGCAGTGCGCGACGATCGCGCGCGACTCTCTCACGAAGCTCGGCCCTACGTTCGACGGCACGCCGACCGCGCCCATCCGCATGGTCGTGCACGTCGACCAGACGACGGTGGGGGAACACACGCTGGAGGGCCTGCCCGGTCACTTCGCCGGCTTCGCCCGCCTGGGCGCCGACGAGTTCCACATCCTCCTGGAGGAGTCGGGGACGCAGCCGGGCACCAACCTGCGTTCGATCATCGGGCACGAACTCGTGCACGTGCTGCTCGACCAATGGGCGGGCGAGGGTCGCGCGTTCATCCCGCGCTGGGTGCACGAGGGACTCGCGCAGGCGCTGACCGGATCCTCGCTCCACGCCATCTCCGAGGAGTCGCTGATGTTCGGGATCCACGCGCGCACGCTCCCGCGGTTCGTGGATCTCGCCGAGAACTTCCCCCTGCACGACGACGAGAGTCAGCTCGCCTACGCGCAGAGCCAGTCGTTCGTGGAGTTCCTCATCGACCGGGTGGGCGTCCGTGCGGTCCTCGATGCCACGCGGAACTGTCGCGCCGACGTGACCTTCCCCGTCGCCCTTTGGGAGATCGTCGGTATCTCCCAGTCCGTTCTGCAGCAGGAGTGGGAGGAGTACGTCCTCTACAGCTCCGGGGCGATCGCTCGCTTCCTGCAGCGCAACTGCTTTTCATTCCTGATGGTGCTCGGTGTCCCTCTCTTGACCATCGCGGTCGTGCGGCGGCGACGACGCGATCGGGCGCATCGGCGTCGGCTCGAGGTCCAGGAGCTGGCGGTGCAGGAGTCGCTCCCGCCAGAGACCGACGCCGACCCCGAGCGGGGAGACGCACCATGAAGATCACCCCGCGCCGCGCCCGATGGCTCTCCTTGCTGGGAGCCGCGCTCGTCCGCCTGCTCGGGTTCACCTGGCGCATCCGCTCGTCGGGAGCGAAGCCACCCGACTGGCGGATCCTCCTCGCCTTCCTGCACGGTGACATCCTGACCGCGGCGTACGCGTTCCGTGGCATGGATGGGGCGGTGATGATCAGTCTGCACGGCGACGGCGAACTCATCGCGCGCGTCGCGCGCCGGCTCGGCCACGTCGCGGTGCGCGGTTCGTCCAGCCGCGGTGGTGCGCGGGCGTTCCTCGAGATGGCGCGCCGCGAAGCCCACCGCCCGTGGGGCATCACGCCGGACGGCCCGCGTGGCCCGCGCGGGCGAGTCCACCCCGGCGTGATCCTGCTCGCGGCGCTGGATGGGCGCGCCATCTATCCGTTCGGCGTCGCGTTCTCGCGCGGCTGGCGCTTCCGCTCCTGGGATCGCTTCGGAGTGCCCGCGCCGTTCGCGCGCGTGATCCTCCACTTCGGCGAGCCGATGCGCGTGCCGCGCGATACGGACGCCGAGCTGCGCTCCGCGCTCGCGGCAGAACTCGAACGTCGCCTCGTCGACGCGGAGCGCGCCGCCCAGGCCGGACTCACCAGCGCGCGCCTGCCCCGCTGGTCGCGACGCCCCGGCGGAGCAGACGGAACGCGCTCCCCCGATGCCGTGGCCCGCGGTACAACGCCGCCGTGATCCGCCCGCGCCGCCTGCTCACCGCCTCGACCCTGCTGCTCCTCACCGGTCTGACGGGCTGCATGACCCACGAGCACCGCGTCGGTGCCGGCCCGGCCGGCGTGGGTCACGCCGCGTACCGGCAGTACTACCTGTTCTTCGGCTTGATGCGCTTGAACGAGATCGACGCGCAGCGCGAGCTCCAGGGGAAGCCGAGCTTCGCGGTGACCACGTGGTTCGGTCTCTCCGACTTCATCCTCTCCGGCCTGCTCGCCCCGCTCACCGTCTGTACACGTTCCGTCACGGTGGACTGGTGACGCAGGAGACCCGCGTCTTCCAGGGCATCGATGCGGACGCTGCGGACGCCATCCGCGCCGCACTCGACGCGGGGCTCCCGCTGGCGGAGTGGCGAACGGTGCCGCACGCGAGGTTTTCGCTGAAGGCCGAAGACGTCGTGGTGACGTGCTACCAGAGCGGCAAGCTCCTCCTGCAGGGGCGCGACCTCGATGGGTTCGTCGCCCGCCATCTCGCCCTCACCCTCGGTGCGCACACGGAACGTGCGACAGACGAGCTGCCCGTCACCGGTATCACGATCGGTTCCGACGAGACGGGGAAGGGTGACTACTTCGGGCCGCTGGTCGTCGCCGCGGCGTGCGTCGAGCCCGGTCAGGTCGACCGTCTTCGCGCCGCCGGCGTCGCGGATTCGAAGAAGCTGTCCGATCAGCGCGCTCGCTCGCTGTCGGGCCTCCTCGAGGTCGAGGTCCGGCACGAATTCTCCGTCCTGCCGCCCACGCTCTACAACGAGGCCTACGCCCGCGCCGGCAATGTGAACGTGCTGCTGGCCGACATGCACGCGCGCGCCATCGCTCGCCTGCTCGCGCGGTGCTCCGACGCTGCTGCGATCGTCGTCGACCAGTTCGGCCACGAGGGCCTCGTCGCCCGCGCCCTGGCCCGGCAGGTTTCTCGGCATCCCGCGTTGATGCAGACGCCGCGCGGCGAACGGCACCCTGCCGTCGCCGCCGCCTCCGTGCTCGCCCGCGCCCGCTTCCTCGACGATCTCGCCGCGTGCAGCGACGCGTGCGGCACGGAGCTGGCCAAGGGCGCGGGTCCACCCGCCGATGCCGCGGCGGCGCGCGTGTGGGCCATCGGCGGCGCGAAGCTGTTGGCGACGGTTGCCAAGCTGCACTTCAAGAACACCGACAAGCTGGCGAGGAACTGACGTGAAGCTGCTTCGCTTCGTCAAGATGGAGGGAGCCGGGAACGACTATGTGTACGTCAACGGCTTCGTCGAGGCGTTCCCCCTCGACGCCCCCGTCGACCTCGTCGTCCGTCTGGCCGATCGTCATTTCGGCGTCGGTGGCGACGGCGTCATCCTGCTGGCCCCGAGCTCGCGCGCTGACGTACGCATGGTGATGTGGAACGCCGACGGCTCGCGCGGCGGAATGTGCGGCAACGGGATCCGCTGCGTCGCGAAGCTCGCCCACGACGAAGGCCTCGTCACGGGCGATCGCGTCCGCGTCGAGACCGAGGGTGGCATCCGCGGCATCGACCTCGTGTTCGCGGCGGAAACGGTGGTGGGGGCGCGCGTCGACATGGGTGAGGTCCGCGTCGAAACGACGTCGCGCACTCTCTCCGTCGACGGCCGGTCCTACCCGTTCCTCGTCGGCGACGCCGGCAATCCACACGCGGTCGTCTTCGTGAGCGAAGACCCGGCACACCTGCCGGTCGAAGCCATCGGTCGGGCCTTCCAGCGCACACCGCCCTTCACGGACGGCGTCAACGTCGAGTTCGTACGCATCGCACCCGACGGCACGTTGGTGCAGCGCACCTGGGAGCGCGGCAGCGGCGAGACCCTCGCGTGTGGCAGCGGCGCGACCGTCGCCGCGCTGGCCGCGCTCCGCACCGGGCGCGTGCCGGGCCCGAGCATCAAGGTGCGGCTGCGCGGCGGGGAACTCACCATCCACGTGGCGGATGGTCGGGTCGTGATGGAAGGCCCGGCGCGCGAAGTGTTCCGGGGCACGATCGACCTCGACCGTCGCCCCGGATAGCGGCAGCTCAGTCCTGCTTGCCCGGCTTGGCGGGCTTGGCGGGCTTCTCGTCCTTGCCGCCCGCGATGTTGGCCGACGTCGCTGCCGTCAACGCGTGCGTACCCCACGCGATCTTCAGCTCGAGAGCCTCGGGCGTGCTACCGGTGACGCTGATGGTCAGCTTCTCGACGGTCTCCTTGGTCGTGCCCTTGGTGAGCGGCACCGTGAAGTCGGCCTCCCAGGCATCCGCGCCGAAGGGCGTCCAGCCGTTCTTGTCCGACTTCTTGGCGTCGATGACGAGCAGCGAGAAGGCGCCCTTGTCGTCGCACTTGAGGCCCAGGTAGTAGGCGCCGGGCGCGACCTTCACACCACCCATCGTGAAGGCGACGGTCGTGTTCATGGTCGTCCAGAAGTCCTTGCCCAGACGGAGGGACTTGCCCTTGGCCTGATCGGCCATGCCTTCGTACTCGGCCTTCCAGGTGGGCTGGCCGTACTGGATGCACACCGCACCGAGCATCTCGAACGACGAGTTGAAGATCATCTTGGTCGACGACATGCGCGGCGAGTCGCCGCCGAAGACCTGGACCTGCGCGACGGGGGCAGCGGCGAAAGCGAGGGCGAGAAGCGAAGCGAGGGAGGCGGAGCGGATCATCGAAGGTTCCTTCTGGGGAGGGGTCAGGACGCCTGCGCGCGGGCGAGGCGTCAGGAAGAAGACGGAAGAGATTACGAGGGCGCGCTGGTAGCGCAGCCGTCGTTGGCGGACAAGTCGCCGCGGCGCGTGAAGAACTGTCAACCAGCCCGGAAGGATGTGGCGACCATCCGGTGACGTCGTAGAGTGCGCCCGAGGGCGGTACTCGAATGCACAAGATCGCAGTCATCAACCAGAAGGGTGGGGTCGGCAAGACCACGACCACCGCGAACCTGGGCGCGGCACTCGCCATGAAGGGCAAGCGCGTGCTCCTGCTCGACATGGACCCGCAGGCGAACCTCACGCTGCACCTCGATCGGCGGCCCGACCTCGAGGCCAGATCGATGACGCAGGTCCTGGTCGACGACGTGCCCATTGCGGAGACGATCGTCGCCACGTCGATCCCCGGCCTCGATCTCGTGCCGGCCGACACGAGCCTCGCCGGTGTCGAGCAGGTGCTCGCCAACCGGATCGGCCGCGAGACCATCCTGCGCGAGGCCTTCGATGCGCTCGCGCGCGGCGGCATCGACCCCGACCTCGTCCTCGTCGATTGCCCGCCTTCGCTCGGTGTGTTGTCGGCCAACGCCCTGGTCGCAGCCGACTCGGTCCTCGTGCCCGTGCAGACGGAGTACTTCGCGCTGCAGGGCATGGCCAAGCTCTTCGAGGTCGTCGAGCTGGTGAAGCGTCGCCTCAACCCGACGCTGCGCGTCGCCGCGATCCTGCCGTGCATGGTCGACCTGCGCACCAACTTGTCCGCCGAGGTCGTCGCCGAGATCGAGCGTCACTTCGGTGTGCACATGGCCAAGAGCTTCATCCGCGCCAACGTCAAGCTCGCGGAGGCGCCGAGCTTCGGCAAGACGATCTTCGAGCACGCGCCCGACAGCCACGGTGCCAGGGACTATCTGGCGTTCGCCGCCGAGCTGCTCGGCGAGAAGGAGCCGACGGCGGCCGTCGCCTCGACGACGACCACGCCGCCCGCCGCGGCGGAGGCCGAGGCCTGACGTCTTGTTGACGGCGGACGCGTCGCCGCGCCACGCTGTCTGGATGCTCGCCCCCGCCTCCCTGCTCCTCGCTCTGGCCGCCGTCGCGCAGCCCCCGGCGGAGTCGCCGCAACCTTTCGGCACCGAGTTCAAGAACCTCGACTCCCTGGCCGTGGGGGAGTGGTGGACCAAACAGGCCCGTGGCGCGAACGCGCCGCCGAACCTCGACGTGCCGCGCGACCAGGTGATCGCGTTCGCGTTGTACACGCACGACCACGGCGTGCTGAAGCTCACCGCGCAGCTGTTCCCCCTGAAGCCCGGCGAACCACGCGAAGCGACGCTCGACTTCGAGCGCGACGGTGGCTGGCACGAAACAGCGCGGGCGACCGTGCTCTATCCGGGATGGAGCGCCCACTTCCGGATCGAAGCATGGGACGCGAGCCGCGACGTGCGCTACCGCGTGCGGCATGGCGAGCGTGCGACCTTCGAAGGCCGCGTGCGTCGCGACCCCATCGACAAGACGACCATCGTCGTCGCCAGCATGTCGTGCAACTCGAGCCGAACGACCGGTCCGCGCCCGGAGATCATCGACAACCTCCTCGCCAAGGATCCCGACCTCCTCTTCTTCGCGGGCGACCAGACCTACCGGCACACGGAACACACCGCCGGCTGGATCGAGTTCGGCCTGCAGTTCCGCGACGTCATCCGTGATCGGCCCACGATCACCATCCCGGACGACCACGACGTCGGTCATCCCAACCTCTGGGGCGAGAACGGCAAGCGGTCGACGCGCCGCGACAACTCCGACGGCGGCTACTTCTATCCGGTCGAGTACGTCAACCTCGTGCAGCGCCAGCAGACCTGGCACCTGCCCGACCCCGTCGACCCGGCGCCGGTCGAGCGCGGCATCAGCGTCTACTTCACCCGCCTGCGCGTCGGCGGCATCGACTTCGCGATCCTCGAGGACCGCAAGTGGAAGTCCGGCCCGCAGGGGAAGATCCCGCAGCAGGGTCCGCGGCCCGACCACATCGTCGATGCCTCGTACGACCCGCGCAGCATCGACCTGCCCGGGCTCGAACTCCTCGGTCCGCGGCAACTGCGCTTCCTGCGCGAATGGGGCGCGGACTGGACGGGCGCGACGACCAAGGTCGTCCTGTCGCAGACCGCGTTCTGCGGCGCAGTGCACATGCACGGCAGCGAGAACGAGCGCCTCCTCGCCGACCTCGACTGCAACGGCTGGCCGCAGACCGGACGCAACCTGGCACTCGCCGAGCTTCGCCGCGTGCGGGCGACGCACCTCTGTGGCGACCAGCATCTCGCGGCCGTCGTCAAGCACGGCATCGAGGCGTTCGGCGACGGACCCTACGGGTTCACGAGCCCCGCCCTCGTCAACACGATCTACGGCCGGTGGTGGCGACCCGCGGACGGCAAGGCAGGGCCCAACGCCGTCGCGGGCAGTCCGCTGCCATGGACGGGCGACTTCCTCGATGGCCTCGGCAACCGGATCAGCGTGCTGGCCTACGCCAACCCGCCCGCGATCCAGGACGAGCAGCAGCGCGGCGACGGCTTCGGGATCGCGCGCTTCGACAAGGCCCACGACCGGGTCACCTTCGAGTGCTGGCCGCGCTTCGCGCGCGTCGGCGATGGCGACGCGGCGCAGTTCGCGGGCTGGCCCATCACCGTGCGGATCGATGACAACGACGGGCGCAAGCCCTCGGCCTGGTTGCCGATGCTGCGCGTCGAGGGCGGCAGCGACCCTGTCCTCCAGGTCGTCGCGGAGTCCGACGGCGAGATCGTCTCCACGCGACGCATCCGCGGTACGACGTTCCAGCCCACGGTCTTCGCGCCCGGGAAGTACACGGTCCGGCTGGGACGCGATCACCCAGACAGCCTGAGCCTCACCGGCCTCGTCGCCGGACCTCGCGCGGAGGCCGGCGAGCGGACGGTCGCGTTCCCGGGCCGCTGATCTGCTACCGCCCGCTGATGGTGCGCGCGTACCGGTAGTACGCCTGAAGCGTGAGCGCGAGGATCGCGGTCGAGTAGACGCGGCCGCCCGCCTCGCCCCACGCGTCCACCGGATCCCACGAGCCCGCGAAGTTGCCGTCGGCGCGCTGGTGGCCGAGCACCGCCGTCCCGATCGCCTTCGACCACGCCGTCCAGTGCGGCTCGCCGAGCTGGTACATCGCGTAGGTCGCGTAGTACCAGGCGTAGAAGTCGAGCGACGAACCCTTGGCGTCCGTGTGCCAGACCGGCGGGCGTCGCGCGACCAGCGCGGCCTTCCGGCGCATCGCGTCGTCGACGGTCACGTCCTTGCGCAGCGCCTGGCACAGCAGCGCGGTCGCGGTCATGCACTCGTTGCGATCCGCCGGGAAGCGCAGCTCGTGCGCGCCTGCGTGGCGCGACGACAACCCGCCGCGCTGGCTGTATCCGACCCGACCGGTCTCGTCGGTCATCTCGGCGATGAACGAGTCGATGAGGACGAAGTTGCTCCTGTCGACCTCGAGCCCGAACCCAGCCGCCGCCGCCAGTGCGAGGTACGCCCAGCCGGTGATCGACATGTCCTGGTCGCCGCTGCGCGGCTGGTAGCGCCACACGCCGTACGGGTTGCGGTGCGCCTGCAGGTACCGGATGGCAGCCTGCGCGGGCCCCTTCAGCGTGCGGTACTGCGAGAGGCCCTGGGCTTCGCACAGGGCAAGCGTCGCGATCGTGTGGTCGTAGATGAACGCGTGCGAACCGGTCGTGCCGATCAACCCGGTGTCCTGGTCCTGCTGCAGGCGCAGCCAGTTCACGCCGGCGCGCACCGTGTCGCGGTAGCGACCTTCGCGCAGCGTGTTGCCATCGCCGAGGAACGCCAGGAGCGCGAGCCCGGTGACGCCGACGTCGTGCAGCGCGTCGCCGCGTCCATCGCAGGGCGCCCCTTTCGCGTCGTGCTTCATGAAGCCATCGCAGTCCCACCGCCCATCGGGGTCTTGGTGATCGCGCAGCCAGTTCAGCGCCTTCTCCATGTGCTCGTGCCAGCCGGCGCCGCCGCGCGGGCGACCACCGGGCCGGCGTCCCGCGTAGCCCGCGGGGCCGGAGCTGCCGAGACCGACGGCGTTGGTGAGCGCGGCGTCGAACGACGACGCTGGTTCGAAGGAGACCGTGTCGATCTCGCTCGGCGCGTCCGGCCGGTCCTCCGCGGCCGGCGCCAGCTCCACGAGATCGGTCGGGTCCGTGGGTTCGACCTCCGGCTTCTCGATCGGCTTCTCGATCTCTTCGATCCTCTCCTTCTCCGGAGGGGCGAGGACCGTGGTCACCGGTGGGGGAGGCGGCGCAGCATCGGCGGGGATGAGCAGCAGCAGCGCGATGGCGACGGCATGCAGTGCGATCGAGAGCAGGAGCCACGGCGCGCGGCTCAGGTGCTCGCGCATGATCTCTTCGAACGCGGGCTCGTTTGATGGGTGGGTGACGCGGGTACGGATCCCGGCCACGGCATCGGAGGATGTGGACACTCGTCGGACTCCTGAAGAAGCAGGGGGGCTGTCGTCTTCGGGCGCCGGCGACCCGATCGTGATGGACGAGGAGAACGGGGTCCCGCGCGCGCGGTTCACACGCGACAGGTCCGCACACCTCCGCGGTTACCATGCGGCCATGCAGCTGCGCGTGGGCATCGTGTGCTATCCAACCGTGGGCGGAAGCGGCGTCGTCGCAACCGAGATGGCAACCCACCTGGCGACCCTCGGGCACGACGTGCACATCCTCAGCTACGGCCGGCCGAGCCGCTTGCGCCCCGGGGTGAGCGGCCTGCGCTACCACGCGGTGGATGTCTCCGCCTACCCGTTGTTCCGCTTCCCTCCCTACGACCTCGCGCTGGCCACGCGGATGCTCGAAGTGCATGAGGAGCACCGGATCGATCTCTTCCACGTGCACTACGCGATCCCGCACGCGATCAGCGCCTTCCTGGCGCGGTCGATGAGCCGGGAGCCGATCAAGTTCGTCACCACGTTGCACGGCACCGACATCACGATCGTCGGGGCCGATCGCGCCTACGCGCGGCCGACGCGGTTTGCGCTCGAGCAGTCGAACGCGGTCACCGCGGTGAGCCGGTTCCTGGCCGACGAGACGGCGCTGATGTTCGGCGGGCGCACGCCGATCCACATCGTGCCCAACTTCGTCGACGTCGATCGCTACAAGCCGGGCACGAAGGGCCGCTACTACGAGCGCGCGGACGAGGAGCGGATCATCGTGCACGCGAGCAACTTCCGTCCGGTGAAGCGGGTCGCCGATCTCGTGCGGGCGTTCGCACTCATCGCGGCGGAGGTCCCCGCCCGGCTGGTGCTGGCCGGAGAGGGTCCGGATCTCGAACACTGCCTCGCCGTCGCGGCCGACCTCGGCTGCCGCAACCGGATCGAGCTGGCCGGCAACGTCACCGACATGCCGGCGCTGCTCGCCAACGCCGACCTCGAGATCCTCACCTCCGAGACCGAGAGCTTCGGCCTCGCCCTCCTCGAGGCGATGAGCTGTGGCGTGCCGTGCGTCAGCACGAACGTGGGCGGCGTCGCCGACACACTCGGCGATACCGGATTGCTCGCGCCCCTCGGCGACGCGCCGGCGATCGCGCGCGCGGCGCTGCGCCTGCTCACGAATCCGGACCTCCACCAGGATCACAGCCGGCGCAGCCGGGCCCGCGCAGTCGAGGAGTACGCCGAACGCCAGGTCGTCCCGCGCTACCTCGAGGTGTATCGGACCGCGCTCGAGAGCTGATGCCGGTCTACCTCGATCACAACGCGACGACTCCCATCGACCCGCGGGTGCTGGCGCGCTACGTGGAGATCGAAGGCACCGGCGTGGCGAACCCCGCGAGTCCACACGCGGCGGGACGCCGGGCGCGGACGATCGTCGAAGACGCGCGTGCCACGATCGCCGACACGCTCGGGGTTTCCCCGCAGGATGTGTTGTTCGTCTCCGGCGGAACCGAGGGAAACAACACCGTCGTCCATGGCCTCGGCAACCCGGATCTCCCGGTACTCGCCAGCGCGGCCGAGCATCCTTCGGTGCTCGAAGCGTGCGCCGAGCGCGGTCTGGTCGAGTTGCCGCTCGACGCCGAGGGTCGCGTTCTTTTGACACCGCCACGAATGGCGGTGGGACTGCTCGCGATCGTCCATGGGCAGAGTGAGATCGGTACCATCCAGCCGGTCGCCGAAGCCGCTGAGTTCGCCCGCGAACATCGAGTCCCGATCCACGTCGACGCAAGCCAGACGCTCGGGCGCGTCGACCTGCGTCCGGTCGCCGCGCTGGCGGACACGTTCGTCCTCTCGCCACACAAGGCCTGTGGTCCGAAGGGGATCGGCGTGCTGGTGGCCCGCAGCCGTGATCTGCGCCCGTTCCTGCACGGCGGGAATCAGGAGCGCAACCTGCGAGCCGGCACCGTGAGCCCCGCGCTCGCCGCCGCGGCCGCGCTGACCATCGAACTCGCGCAACGCGAGTGGATCGAACGAGCGGCAGCGATGTCCGCCGCGCGCGACACGTTCGAAGCAGGGCTCGGCACGGTCCGTACTCGCCGGATCACGCCACGGCATGCGCTGGCGAACACGCTCATGCTGTGCTTCGACGAGGTGCGCGACGGACGTATCCTGTTGCCATCACTCGACCTCGCCGGAGTCGAGGCCTCGCACGGCTCCGCGTGTTCGTCCGGATCAGCACAGCCGCCGCGCGTGCTGCTGGCGATGGGTCTCGATCCCGCCGTGGCTCGCCGCTGCGTCCGTTTCAGCTTCAGCCACCGCACGACCATCGCGGAGGCGACGGCCGCGAGCAGAATCGTCGAGAAAGTCGTGCGACATCTCGCGTCGACGAGCTGAGCGCGCCGCGCACGCGAACTCGTGTTGGACAAGCGCTTGCGATGTGCGCGTGCGACGCGCGCACGAAGATCGCGTCGCGTGTCGACAAGATCCGCTTCCACGCGCGTTGCATTCACACTTCGAGTTGGTATCAAGGAACACGCGTTGAGCACTCGCGCCCGCCTCGCGAGTGATCGTCCCCGTCTCGTCCGTCCCCACCAGCGATGCGTCCGAGGTCATGTCCACGGAAAGGGAGTGTCGTGTCGCCAGCCATGCCGACGTCTCCGCCAACGAGCAAGCTGCCTTCTTCGCTCGGGTCAGCGAGGAGCTCCTGCGCCGCATGCGCAAGGAGCAGTACGACACCTGGTTCCGCGAGGTCACGCTCGCCCGCCTGACCGACGCGGAGGCGGTGTACGCCGTTCCGAGCGGTTTCGTGCGCGACTGGCTGACGCGTCACTATCTGGCTGATCTCCGGAAGGCGACACTCGCCGCGGGAAAACCCGCGGCGGCCAGCGCTGGTGCAGCCGGAGCGGCTTCGCCCTCGCGCGTGGTCAAGATCGTCGTCGAAGCCCGTCCGGTCGATGCCGAAGCGGCGCGGGCCGCACCCGACACGGCACGACGCGCCGGCATCGAGGAGACGATGGCTCTCGCTGGCGGCCAGCCACCGCCGCTCACCTCGTACGAGGCGGAGCGTCGTCGCGGCGGCGGCAAGGCGCCGCCGCCGCCGACCAACACCGACACCCTTCCGCCCGACTCCGGTGGTGGCAACCGCCGCACGAACGGTCTCAACAGCAACTACACGTTCGAGGCGTTCGTGCTCGGCCCCTGCAACCGGCTCGGACACGCCGCCGCCCTCGCGATCGGCGAGAGCCCGGGTCGCGCGTACAACCCGCTGTTCATCCATGGCAGCGTCGGGCTCGGCAAGACGCATCTCCTGCAGGCCATCTGCCACGCGGTGGGTCGGCGGTTCAGCGGCAAGCGGGTCGCGTACCTGAGCTGCGAACAGTTCACGAACCAGTTCATCAACTCGGTCCAGAGTTCGCGGCTCGACACGTTCCGCGACTACTTCCGGTCGGTCGACGTGCTCGTGGTCGACGACGTGCAGTTCCTCGCGAACAAGGACCGGACGCAGGACGAGTTCTTCCACACGTTCAACGCTCTCTACAACGACCACAAGCAGGTCGTGATGTCGTCGGACTGCGCTCCGTTCGAGATCCCGACGCTGGAGGAGCGGCTGGTGTCCCGGTTCAAGTGGGGGCTCGTCACCCAGCTCGAGGCACCGTGCTTCGAGACCCGCTACGCCATCGTGCAGCGCAAGGCGCGCATGCGTGGTGTGGAACTGTCCGACGACGTCGCGCGCTGCGTGGCCGAAACGATCGACACCAACATCCGTGAGCTCGAGGGTGCGATCATCAAGCTGCTCGGCCTGGCTGCGCTGACGGAGCGGACCATCGACGAAGACCTCGCCCGCGAGGCGATGCACGGGATCCGGGCACCGAGTTCACGCCGGGTGACCCTCGAGAGCGTCATGGCGCTGATCTCCCGCGAGTTCTCGCTCTCGCCGCGCGACATCGTGGGCAAGAGCCGCGTGCAGCACATCAGCCTCACCCGGCAGGTCGGGATGTTCCTGAGCCGGAGCCACACCGACCACAGTCTCGAGGAGGTCGGCCGGTTCTTCGGCAACCGCGATCACACCACCGTGATCTACGCGGTCGGCAAGATCAAGAAGCGCTGCGCCGAGGACCAGCCGTTCCTGGCCCTCATGGATCGGATGAGCGCGCGGCTCCTGAGTTCGCCGCTCAAGAGCTGATCCCCTGCTGGCCTGATCCCCTGCTGGCCCACGGCCTCAGCCGTGGGGTCGTCTCCCACTGGCACATTCGACGGATGAGCGAGGGCACTCCGCGCCCCGCATCCGTCCCGCGGCCGCGCCCCCCGCGATCCCCTCGCCCGCTCCGCCGCCCCATCTCTTGACGCCCTTGTGGGTCGCCGTGTGCATCGGTGCAGACAGGTCGTCCTCGCAAGCGCAAAGGGACCTCTGGACAACTTGCGGGCAACGTGAGCAAAGCTCACCACAGCTTGTCGGGAGTCGACCGCCGAGGTCGCGTTGTGGTCATCCAGCGCACGGTTCTCCCGCGCCCAAGCCGTCCCTACGCGGGCGTTTTCCACGACCCGGCACAACGCCGAGGAACGCAGAGAAACCAGCCCAAGACATCGATCCTGAAGGGTCGCGTGGCTATCCTTTGCAGACTTGATCCGTCACGTACGGAGAGAGATGGAAGAGAAGAATCATCCTCTCTTCCTAGACCCAGAAACCACCTGCTCGAGCCTGCCCAGATGCGCCTCCTCTGCGACCGACAGGAGTTGACCGACGCGTTCAGTGTCGTCGCGGGTATCGCCCCGCAGAAGAGCCCCAAGCCCATCGCCCAGAACGTGCGCGCCCGCGCCGGCAGCGACGGCCTCGTGCTCTTCGCCACCGACTTCCAGATGTCGGCGCGGATCACGGTCGACGCCGTGAAGGTGGAGGTGCCGGGCGAGATCCTGCTTCCGGCGCGGGAGACGATGGCGCTCCTGCGCGAGTTGTCGGACCCGACGGTCACCCTCAAGTCGTCCGACAACCGCACCACGCTCGAGTGCGGCGGCGGCTCGTTCATCCTGCTCGGCGGCGACCCGGATGAGTTTCCCCCGGAACCCAGGCTCGAGGAGGGCAAGAAGCTGCGCCTCGGCGCTCGGCGCCTGGCCGACATGCTGCGCAAGACGGTGTTTGCGTCCACACGCGAGGAGAGCCGCTACGCGGTCAGCGGGGTCCTGTGGGACTGCCAGAAGGGCTGCCTGCGGCTCGTGGCGACCGACAGCCGTCGGCTCGCGATGAACTACGAGAACCTCGATGCGGCGCCGGAGTCGGCGCGCGCCATCCTGCCCCTGGTGACCGTTCAGGCGCTGCTGCGGGTCCTCGGTGACGCCGATGGCGACGTGGAAATCACCCTCGGCGCCACCCAGATGGTCGTCGGGCTGGGCAAGGCGACCCTGATCAGCCGCCTCCTCGACCAGAGCTTTCCCGAGTACGAGTCGGTGATCCCCAAGGTCGCGGAGACCACGGTCGAGCTGTCGCGGTCGCTCCTCGAGAGCAACCTCCGTCGCGTGTCCGTGCTCACCGGAGGTGATGTGCGTCAGGTGCGGTTCGCGTTCTCGAGTTCGGCCCTCGAGTTGTCCGCCGAGAACTCCTCGGTCGGTCGCGGCGACGTCGCGCTCGACGTCGACGTGAAGGGGCCCGGTTGCTCCGTATCGTTCAACCCGGACTTCGTCCTCGATGCGCTGCGGGTCAGCGACGTGGAGGTGGTCCGGATCGATCTCACCGACGAGTCGACGCCCGCCAAGTTCACGCTGGGCGAAGCCTTCACCTATGTGTTGATGCCCATCAGCGGATGATCGAGCCGCGCCCCGTTTCGGATCTGCTTGCTGGCATCCTGCGGGAGACCGGGCAGAAGCGTCGGCGCCAGGTGTTCGAGGACGCCTTGGCGAGCGCGGTCGGTCCGGCCGCGGCGCCCAGTTGCCACGTTGCGGGTTTCCGCGCCGGCCGGCTGGTCGTCGAGGTGGGCTCGGCGCCGTTGTTCGCCGAACTCCGAGGCTTCCGCGCCGAGGAGATCCGGCACCGGATCAACGAGGCGCTGGGACGACCCGAGGTGGTCTCGATCCTGTTCCGGATGGGAGGAACAGCTCATGTCTGAGAACAAAGTGACAACCAAGAAGACCAACTACGACGCCAGCTCGATCAAGGTGCTCGAGGGCCTCGACGCCGTGCGCAAGCGTCCGGCGATGTACATCGGCGACACCGGTCCCCGCGGCCTGCACCATCTGGTGTGGGAGGTCGTCGACAACTCGGTTGACGAAGCCCTCGCCG